>CAWFZD010000150.1:0-10609 GCA_963820145.1 uncultured Alphaproteobacteria bacterium | reverse complement strand
AGACGAGTATTACGATGAATTGAACCGCTCATATGGAAGCAAACGCCTCACACAAACTGCATCTGGAGTAGTTATTCAGAATAGGCCACAGCATTTTGCTATATTCACAAGGTCATATGTCTATCATCCGCTTGAAAATGGTGCGGTATTAAAGGACTTGACAGACTAAACCCTAAACTTAATAAACGAGGGACTCCAAGAGCACGATTTCACCAGCACCTAACAGAAGGATATGGAATAGAGAAACTGAAGCGACAAGTTCAGGAAGTGCTAACTTTGATAAAAGTCTCGGATACGGTTGGTCAGTTTAAGAGGCTATTTCTAAGAAGGTTCCCTCAATCGGGGACGCATAGAGATTTATTCGACGACTAAAAATGAGGGCTCAGATATTCATTCATCTGAGCCCTCTTTTGTGGGGGCGGTTACGGCCAGCGCCAGGGAACCAGTTGCAGGGTCTCCCCCGGGGATCGACACCCCCCGCCTCCACCTTTCCTTTTTACCGGAGTCACACTTCCCCGCAGCGTCTTTCTCAGGCTCGAATAGAGAACGCCCGGTGCCCCGCCATCGTCCAGGTCCACGAAGCGAACTCCCCACGCCTCCAATTCAGCTTTCATTGCCGCTACTGTCGCAAAATTGCGGAAACTCCGCCAAGATTCCGCTACGTGTGCTTGCTAACCTAATACCGCTTATGAATTTGACGCTTGCCCAATGCCGCGCCGCCCGAGGCCTACTCGATTTGTCCCAAGCCAAGCTCGCCGAGAGCGCCAAGGTGGGGCTAAGCACGGTTAAGGGATTCGAAGGGGGAAGTCTGCCGGTTCATCAGAACCTCGCAGCGATCCGCTTTGCCCTTGAGGCGGCGGGCGTTGAGTTCATCGCCGAGGACGGCGGCGAGGCGGGCGTGAAGCTGCGGAAGGGTTAAGGGCGAATGAGGCGAATTGCCACAGTAACAGTTATGGAACGAAATAAGCCGCGCTTCATTAGAGCAAATCCGTTCAAACCGAATTGGACTTACCGCAACAGCGCGGCAGCCGACTTTCGGAGAAACGCGCCCGGATTCACTTCGCTCGGAGACCGCTCTAAGTCCGGGTCTAATTGTCGATGTGGGAGAGCAAGCCAATGCGCATCGCATTCATCGCCTTGGCACTTTCGGCGGTCTCTGGTTCTCATAACGCTTCGGCGCGGGCGCAAAGCCCTGACCCCAATCCCGGAGGTTGGGCGGGCTGCGCAATGACATGTCAGTTGCAGTATGGGCCGTCTTGCCAACGAAGCCATAGGCAAGACTGTGAAGAGGGCATGCGAGATTGCATGGAACGCTGTGACAAAAAAAAAATTTGAGCGTCCAGCTCAACGCCCTTGTCGAGGCTTGTGCCGGCGACGGTTTCCAGCTTGTCATCGGGTTCATCGCCGAGAACAGCGGTGGCGGGCGCGAGGCTGAGGAAGGGGAAGTGAATGTCGGAAGAGCCGGAACTGAAAACCAAAGCCGCTTTGGCCGTTGAGCACGTATTTGACGCGTTCGGCGGCGACTTCGAGCAGATCGACAAGCTCGTCGAGCTTCTCGACGGCGCCGACATGATCGAGTTTGGGAACCTTCTCAAGGCTGAAAACGCCCGCCAGTGGGAGGAGTTTTACCAAAGGTTCCCAGGGGAGAGGCCATGCCAGGCGTGAGGCTGCGCGGAGGTTTAGAGCATGAGCAACGCCGACCAGGTCATGGAGCGCGATTGGTTCTATTGCGAGTATTTTCATTATCCTCGCACTGGCTGCGGTAAGGCTAAAGGCTGGCTCCTCGATAAAACGAGGAAGGGCGATTTGCGCAAGTATCGCTTTGAGGTTGCCTTTGACGAGCGGGGCCGCATCGACGCATTGGACGGGATTAGCGTCACTGCGTGCGATGCTGATAACGACCGCTCATTCAGCGACCGTGTTGCTGGAGGCTATATCCGAGAGATCACCGGCCTCGGGAAGAGGGCTAGACCAGACCTTCGAGAGAGCGCGCGCCGCTACGCCGATGCGACACGAGAAAAGTATCTCAAGCGCGCGATCGGCTGAAGAGCGCGTCCAGCTCAACGCCCTTATCGAGGCTTTTGCCGGCGACGGCTTCTAGCTCGTCGTTGAGTTCAACGCCGAGGATGGCGGCGGGGAGAGGGAGTGAGGGTGAGGAAAAGATAACGGGGGCCGCGCGCCACCATTCTGAAGTTTGCGTGATTTACAGCAAGTGGAAGGGAAGGACGACAGCGAACCTAAGCCGACTATTTAATTTAAGGCTTTCTACACGCTTTTTCTTCTATTTTCCAATCCGCACATGGAAGAATAAAATTAAAATCTGACTCCATCTTATTGTCATCATTCACCCATTTTCTAACTTCTAAAAAAGCTCTACACAGAGCAACTTCGCTTTCCGGTCGCAAACCAACCGCGCAGCCAAGCTCTGCAACTTCCTTTGCGTGCTCGCCTCGCGATCTCATAATTTGCGCTTGCACTGATGTTGGAAGAGTTAGATACATCATAATAGCGTTTATCTGATCGTGACGACATTGTTCTAACCTCGATTGGCACTCTTGTGGAACGCTATTCGGATTAAGCCTTAGTGATGCGTAAAATTCGGCGAATGATTGCGCGTGCTCAACCAGAAACTGCCTTCGCTGATTTTCAGCTGTCAAGTGCGAGCCTAACCATGTGGTGCACGCTGGGGATAGCACCTCCGATTATCGCGCCGACAAGCGCGCTGAGAGCAGGCCTCCAAAATTCTACCTTCGAACTCCGCGCCGGAGGCGTGAGGGGTTTCGGGAGTGTGATTAGTTGGTGATTGCATCACGTTAATATACAGCCTGATTTTGTTGATGGCCATGCTTAGGCTTCAGAAGCTATGGTCGAAGGATCAGTCGTGCGGCTCACGCGTCGCCGGCGCCATCCTTCCCGCCGTCAAAGGTCTTTCAGTTCAATGCTTCGGCCCCGCGCACGCGGCGGCGACTAAGCGGGCGATCTCTTCCTGCATGTCATCGTGGCCCAATCTCCTAGCAATGCTCATAGTCTGCGCGAGCACGGAAAGCCGCTCGCCTTGGAGCAATTCGTCGAGAATCGCTTTCGCGTCGCTCCTTGCAATTCCGGCCTCGGCGAAGACTTCGGATGTGATTTCGTCCAGCGTTCTCATGTCGTTTTCCTGATAAGAAAGGGCGCGGCACCCGAGGAAAGCGCCGCGCCCCCATCCCAAGCGCGCCAAGGACAAACGCGCTTTTCCCGCAGCGGAAGGATCAGTCGCTGCGAAGCTTTTGCATCTCCCGCTCGCGCATCTGGCGCTTGATGAATGGATCGTTGTCATAGGCCGCCGCCGACCGTCGCGACGCGTCCCGCACGTCCATCTGGCGCAGCGCCGGGCCGAGATAAGGCGTGCCCTGGAGCGCGACGAGAAGCTCGCCTTCTTGCTGCGCACCCTTCCGGCCCAGCTCGGCCATTTCTTCGGCGCGCTCGGCTGCGGTCATCGCCCGGCGCGAATAGGAGCGCTGAGGCCAGGACGATCCGCCGCGATAGCTGCGCTGCGCGATTAGAGCCTCTGCGTTGCAGGGAACGCTAACGAGCGAAAGCTCCAGCAATTCCCATGCCTTCACGAGAAAACCGCCGCCTCGGATTGGCTCGGTTTCAAGCGGCTCGTAGCCAATGCTGCAAGCTGAAATGACGCCGCTCTTTGCGAGCGCGCAGTATTCGTCGGCTTTTCGGGACGCGCCTTCCGGCGCAAATTCGATTATGGCCTGAAGGCGGTTGCCGATGACGCTGGCCTTGGCCGTGCCAATCGGATGGTCAGGATCATGCTGCGCGAGCACGATTGGATTGCGGGCATAGTTGGAGAGATTGCAGCCGCTCGCGAGCATGATATCGCCCACTCTGTCCCTCGTCTCCGTGCTCGCGATGACGTGGATTTCGCGCGGCCCGAGCTTGCTCGACTTCGCGCAGATGTCGCTGAAAATTTTCCGTTGCATGTCCGCCTCTCAAGATGCGACGCCAGCCGCGACGAGCGCGTTGGCTTCTGCGGCGTAGCAAACGAAAGGCCCCGGCGGGATCGTTTGCGGAAAGGCGCTCGGGTTCGTTTGGACGAAGCTTCCGGGCTGCGAGACCGGGAAGTCGGAAGGGGCGGAGCGCGCGTAGCTGTAGGCGAGCGTCACGGTCCGCGTGCTGGAAAGGTCCGCGCCGTCGAGCACTGCCGTGATCGTCAACCCGTTGCACATGCCGAGGGTGACTTGGGTATTCGGAAAAACGCTCATTCTGCGGCCTCCGATCCGATTTCGCCGCGCTCGACGACCTCGCAGCCGCCGGTTCGCAGCCATTTGTCGGCCTCGGCGTTAGGAAGAACGATCTCGTCGCCGATGACGCGCGGCTTCCCTTCGATCTCGAAACCGTGCCGTAAAACGGTGATCTTCATGAAGCCGAAGGGCGTCTTTCCTTCGGCTTTGATCGGAGCCCGGCGGGGCGACGGCCGATATTCGGGCAGGGGCGCTTCTGAAACCCTGTGCTCGATCTTCGGGCGGGGCGTGAGGGGGTGGACGATAAACGGCGGCGATTTGTATCGTGCCTGCGCCGGGGTCGCTGGCGGTGCGGCCCTGCGCGTCTCTGCCGCTGCGCGCCTATCGGCGAGGGTTTCTCTGGCGCGGCGAAAGAGCTCGACGGTCTCCGGCGTCACCGCGAGGCCGCCGTTCAAAAGGGGCGTCGCAGTCACAAAGGAGCGCAACTCAATCTCAAAACCGGCCGCGCTAATTTGCCCAACGAGCGCCTGATAATCTTCGAAGACAGTCAGAAGCGCGCCCATCGCTTTGTCGAGCGCTGCGGCCCTGATCTCGTAAGCTCCCTCGAATTCGGCGAGCAGCGCGCGGCGCGCGTCCGACTGGAGAGATGCGAGACGCTCCAGCAATTGAGGCTCCAGGATTTCGAGCCGCTCCAGCGTGAGACGCCCGGCGTCTGCGCCCCGGTCGATTGCGTCGATTTCTTGATCGGTCGCGGTCAGCAGCAGCTCGCGCCGCTTTGAGGCCGCGTCGGCGATCATCGCTTTAGCGGCATGGCGCTCGCGATCCAGACGCGCCAGTGCAGCTTCCACGTCGCTGATCGTCGCGAGCCAGTCGGCGCTTGCGCCCTTCTTGCTTCCGAAAATTGTTTGGAGGATTCCCATTCTTCACCTCTCAGGCATGAGAGATCGCAAGAAGGTCGTGCAATTGGAACGCGGCGAAATTGCAAAGTCAGTAGGTGCGAAAGCCGTCGCGGATGTTGATGATTTGCCTCGGCCCGAGAGAATGACCGCCGTTCAATTTCGCAATCCGATGCAGCGTTTGGCGATGCTCGCTCGCCCCTGTCAGATGATCGAGGTCGCGCTCTCGCGGCCATCCGCCGCTGAGATAGGCCCCAAGGGCACCTGCCAACATCTTGGACGCCGCGCTCGGCGACAAGCTCGCATAGGGCTCCGCAGAGAGCAGAGCGCGGATTGCGCCATCGCGTTCGGCGAGCCTATCAGCGCGCGTCGGCGGAGGTCGTCGCAACCTGTCCAGCTCTCCGGTCAGGTGCTCAACATGCGCCGCGAGGTCGGCCGTTTCGTTCCAGGCTCGCGACAGGTAGGCCAGGAAAAGAGGCCGCTTGTCGGGGCTGACCTCCCTTATGGCGTCGGCGAATAGGACAAAATCGCCTGCGGAGTCGACCTGTGCGTTTTGCTCGCTCGCCGGCATGTCCCTACATCCCGCCTCCGTTTCGGCTATGGGCGGCCCCTTTCTGACTCGGCAGGTGCTCATCTCATCGCCCATCAGAAATATTTGTCCTCGACGGTGGCGGGCGGCGGCGCGATGGCCGCGCGCGAGGCCGGCGACAAGCCGAACGCGCCGAGGGCGGACCTAAGCTCGACTCGCTTCCGCCGCCGTAAAGCTCGTGGGTTTCGCTCGCATTCGCTCGACAAGGCGACAGGTTAATTCGAGCGCGATACGATCATGTCCCGTCGCGACGCCTGCCGGGATCATTGCGGAAACTTCCGCCCAGATTCCCTTCAGCCCGGCTTTCCAGTGAGCGGGCGGTTCGCCCAGTGGAGGAAAACGCGCGTCCGGCCGGGGCTTGGGTCCGTGACGATCCGCGCGATACGAGCCCTCGACCAAGCGAAGCCCAATCGGTTTGCGTTGCCTTCCCATTTTCCATTCCTTTCAAGTCCCGGATTTATAACGCCTATACGAGCGCCGCCCACTGGCCCCGATTGGGGCTTGAACGCTCACTTTTGCGCGAAAACCGCCTAGGGGGGTGGATGCCTCTTTGCCGGGCATGGCGATCAGTAGATCGATCCGTTTCGCTTCGCGCTTGGAAATTGCTGACATTTTGCCGTCACGAATGACGCAAATGACGCTGGGATTATTAACGGCGTTACGCGCGCGCACGCGCGACACGGTGATTACAGGTCGGTGCGTCATTTGCGTTATTCATCCCGGTTCCAATAGGGGCGAGCGCCTTCCTCAGCTATCACGCGCAAGCCATAAAAACCCGCGCCGCGCGTCCTCTTTTGCTTTGTAAATCCACGGCTTTCGAGAGTTTGCGCGAAGCGTTTTTGTGTTCCCGCTGTCTCTCCCGCCAGCTCGGCCCATTGCGACCAAGACGCGAACAAAGCGGCGAGGCTTTCCCATGATGACGGGACGCGGTCGCACTTGTCGTCTATCCAGGCGGCCGTGGCGTCCTCGGCCTCCATGTAAGCCGCTGTTGCGTCCCGCACGGCCTGCGGCGGCTTAAAGCCGCCGCGCTGCCATTCAAGACAGCCTTCGAGGAGCCATTGCAGAATGCCCGGCCATTCCGCTTTCAGCTTTTCGGTCAGATCAGCATCGCGTTCAGGCGCGGGTATCGTGACCGCGAACGGGACAAGGTGAAAGCGCCGCCGGATGGCTTCGTCAACGGATCGCAGCGACGGTTTATGATTTCCAGCGATTACTAATTTGAACTGCGGTCGATACTCAAAAAAGTCCTGCCGCATGAAGCGCGCCGAGACCAAGTCGCCGCCGGTCAATTGCTTGATGCGGCTTTCGGCCCAGCGGCGTCCTTCCTCGGTTTCCGTGGCGGTTACGAGGCGCGCGCCGCGCAACATGGCGAGGTCGGTCGGGTGGCTGTTAGAATTGCTGGCGGTGAAAGTCTCGACGGGTGCCGCGCGATGGTAGTCGCCAAGGATTCCCGAGACGGTAGAGAGCAGGACGCTTTTCCCGTTTGCGCCGGTGCCATAAGCGAAAAACAGGGCGTGCTCGCGAACGTCGCCGGTTAAGCCGTATCCCAATACGCGGCGAAGATAGGCCACAAGCTCGCGGTCTCCGCCAGCGATGGTCTCAAGGAAAGCAATCCAGCGCGGCAGTCGCCGCCCGGCGCGACGGCGGTGATCTTCGTCATATAGTCGTCAGGGCGATGCGAGCGGATCAGGCCCGTGCGAAGGTCGATAACGCCCTTCAGCGTATTAAGCGCCCATGGGTCGCTGTCCCATTGGTCAATAGTCGCTGCAATGCGCCGATCAGATTTGGCTAATCTCTCGACGGCGGCAACGGTTTTAGCGCTGGCCAGCATGGCCGCGATTTTCGATTTGTTGCAGGCCGACGCGGCGTCGCGGCAGATGGCGCGCGCCATATCAAAGGCGCGAAGCGTCTCGTCGAACTGCCAATGGGTTCCGGTCCAAGAAAGCCATTTTCCCCATGCGGCGACGTAGCGGAGGTCATGGGCGTGCAGTTCCGCGAAGCGCAGCGCCAGCGCCTCGTCAGAAATGGCCGGCGGGCGCGGCTCGAATACCTCGACGTTTGGCGGAATTTCTCGAACGGGCCTGTTCATCGCGCGCCCCTCAAAACGGGATTTGATCGTCGAGTTCCGGCGCCGCCGCGCCGCATCTCGACTTAAACTCGCCGGGTCGCGGCGATTTCTCGGGGGGCATGAGGGGCAGACCGGGAGGTTGCTCGGCCGGCGCTCGCTTCTTGCGCTCCTTGGGCGGTTGGCGGAGCGAGAGCACATGATCGGCGACGATGCTCAGCGATAGGCGCGGCTCTGCGCCTTCGGGCCGATAAAGCTCGAATTTCGGAACGCCTTGAACGGCGAGCGCGTCACCTTCGCCGAGGCGCGCCAGTTCGGCTTGCGCCGATTCGCCGAAGACGAAGAGGCGCCAGAAATGCACCTCGTTTCCGCTGGCAACGCGAAGGCTTGCGGTCACAAAGGCATGGCCATTGCGCGAGACGCGGCTCTCTGGCGCTTTGGCCAGCGTTCCTGGAAACAAGGGCGCTAAGGCTCATGCGCGCCCTCCGATGATGGCGGCGAGCGCAGAGACGAGCGCGGGGTCGAGTGACGCGAGCGCGGCGAGACTCGCTGGAGGCTGGGGCGATTTTCGCTATGGAGTGCGCCATCGCGAGCCAAGCGACGACGCAAGAACCCAGAGGGCGCGCCCCGCCGAGGCGCGCCCTTTCCTTTTGGTCCATTCGTCACGCCGCCTGCCCTTCGAGCCGCGCGATCTCCCTCGCCAAGGTAGAGCGCCGAGCGCACCAAATTTGTCCGACCTTGAAAACTCCCTTCAGGTGGCCGGCCGAAAGCGCGTGATATGTCGTGCGCCGGCTCCAGCCCAAAAAATCGGCGATCTCCTCGACGCCCCGCATCATTCGCCCTGGAGCGATTTAGGCGCTAACAGCTCTCGCTTCTGCTCGGCCATGGCCATCCTTCCTTTCGAGTAAAACGCAAACTTGCGTTTACGCTTAAATAGCAGGCGAGCGATAGAAGCGCAAGCGCACCTTTGCTCTTGTGGCGCAGCGCCGCGTCGTGTAGGAAAATTTGCCCGGCGCTTGGAGCGAATGAGAATGTTTAGCTATGGCCAGATCGAGGAATCGCTTGCGGGGGTTTACAGCATTCCGGCGAAGGGCCGCGGGCGGCTTCCGGGACGATCCAGCATTTCCGGCGAATTGGCTTAGTCCCAGCGTCGCCAGGAAAGGGAAAAAAGGTTGAATACAGAATAGAAGACGCTTGGCTTTGGGCGTTCGCGCTAGAGCTTGCGCAATTCGGCATGGACCCGACAGATATTAAGATAATAATTGACGAGCAGCGGGCAAAATTACTGCACATTCTGATAATTATAAAGGCGAGCAGCGAGGATTTATATCTTGTCTTTGCGCCAGCGTCTTTGTTCGGCTCGTTTGATATCTGGAAACATGCCAAGCTTGACGACAGCTTTGCGCGTCCATCCGGCTTTGTTTCTTCAGTATGCGCCGCCGATCATATCCCCGGCCTGCTTAAAGACAGCCCCCTTTATCGCCGGGCCGGGCTGATTAACGTCTCGGCCTTAAAACGCGCCCTCTGGGCCGGCCTTGCGGCGAAGGCGGATTGACGCCGGGCGCGCGGCGGTCATGATCAGCCCATGAGCGTCCGCAAGAGAGCCTGGAAAAACGCCAAGGGCGAGGCCAAAGAGGCGTGGGTCCTCGACTATGTCGATCAGGCGGGCCGGCGCCATCTCAAGACGTTTCAGCGCAAGAAAGAGGCCGACGCCTATGAGGTGACGGCGCGCGTCGAGGTCCGAGCCGGAACGCATACGGCGGACAGCATCAGCATAACGATCGCAGCCGCGGCTGAAAATTGGCTTGCCTCATGCGCGGCGCGCGGCCTTGAGCGCGGCACGGTCGAGCCCTATCGACGGCACGTGGATATCCACATCGCGCCCCTTCTCGGCGCGACCGAGCTCTCGCAGCTATCGGCGCCGCTCGTCCGCAAATTCGAGGATGACTTGCGGGGCGCTGGGCGCTCGCCGGCTATGGTCCGCAAAATCATCGGGAGCCTCGGCGCTATCGTCGCGGACGCGCATGAGCGCGGCAACGTGGCCCACAACGTCGTTAGAGAGTTGCGCGGCCGTCGTAAGCAAGGTGCTGATCGCCGCGCCGACAAGCGCCAGAGGGGCAAGCTTAAAATCGGAGTGGATATCCCCACGCCGGCCGAGATTCGCGCGCTCGTCGCGGCGCTAGAGGGTCGCTGGAGGCCGCTCCTGTTAACGGCGATCTTCACGGGGCTTCGATCATCTGAATTGCGCGGGCTCCGCTGGCGCGACATTGATTTCCAGAAGGCTGAGCTTCATGTCCGCCAGCGTGTCGACCAGTATCAGGCTTTTGGTGCGCCGAAGTCTGAAGCGGGCGAGCGCACCGTTCCACTGCCGCCGATCATCGCGAACACCTTGCGCGAGTGGCGTCTCGCCTGCCCGAAGGGCGAGCTCGATCTGGTTTTCCCGACCGGCAAGGGAACGCCGGAAAGCCACGCCAACGTCATAAATCGGGGACTAATCCCGGCCTGCGTCAAGGCTGGCGTCGTCGACAGTGAGGGTAAGGCAAAATACACGGGCCTTCATGCCCTGCGGCACTTCTACGCCTCATGGTGCGTCAATTCGGTCGCGGATGGCGGCTTAGGATTGTCCGCGAAGGCCGCGCAAACCCGCCTCGGTCACTCCTCCGTCGTCATGACGCTGGACACATACGGCCATCTTTTCCCGCGCGGCGACGACGGGTCTGAACTGGCGGCGGCGGAACGCGCACTTCTAGGCTAGCGCGACACAGGCGCGACATGATTAAGCAATTTCCTTCATAATCATTGCATTGATCGCGCAAATTAAGTAATC
>CAWFZD010000149.1:0-20136 GCA_963820145.1 uncultured Alphaproteobacteria bacterium | reverse complement strand
CCGGTGTGATGGAGTTAACTCGCTGGGGCGAGCGATACGCCGTCACACCGCCGTCGAGCCAAGCGCGTCGTCCTTGCGATAGGCCGTGCCGAAGACATAGTCCCACCAGAAGGCGTGCACGCCGAAGCCTCGCGTCGCGTCGCGGAAGTGATGCAGCATGTGCAGGCGGCGAACGTAGAGGGCGAATTGCGACTTCGGATGTCCGTGATGCGTCCAATAATGCACGCAGTCATACATCACATATCCGACCATGAAGCCCGCGAGCGGCGCCCAGCAGAAGCTCGGCCCAAACAGCAGCCGCGCGACGCAAAGCGCGATCAGCATGATCGGACCGGAGAGCAGCGGCGGCATCACTAGCCGAAGTGGATCGCTGGGGTAGATATGATGCACGCCGTGGATGAGGAACTGAAAGCGCGGCCCAAGTCCGAAAGGCAAGGGATACACGGGGTGAAAGAGGAAGCGGTGACCAAAATATTCGGTCAGGGTCCACAGCAGATAGCCGATCGCGAGCCCGGCGACGATCGCCCCGGCGGAGAATTGCGGAGCCGAATAAATGATGAGCCCTACGATGATCGGCACATAGAGGATCACCGGGGTCAGATGATGCACGCGCGACAGCTTGTCGAGCAGATCGCTCTCGAAAATGCGCGGCGAGGCGGCAAGCGGATCGCTGAAGCGCGTGCCGTTGTCTACAGGTGTGGCGTTATCGACGGGCATGGGCTTACTCCGCCGGCTGGGTTGCGAGACTTTCCGCTTCGACGTTCTGAGAACGGGTGCGCAGCGAGTATCTCGGATCGAAGATGAAGGTGAAGAGCAGCGCGATCCAGGAGCGATGGCAAGCGAGATCGTCGTAGAAATCGGGCGCCATCGCCCTGAGCTGAGGCAGTCGCGACCACGGGATCTCGTGGAAGTCGTGATGCTCGTTGTGATAGCCGATGTTGAGCGCCAGCGTGTTCAAGGGACCGTAATAGTCGAGGTTCCTGATCGGGCGCGAAGGCGAAATGTTCCTGCACCCAGCGCGCGCTCAGGAAATGCAGGCCGCCGACCGAGAACCAGAAAGAGAGAAAGTAGTAGAGCAGCGCGTTCGGCCCGAAGGCCCAGAGCGTGAAAAAGTCGAAGGCCACGATCACCGCGATGTTGATATAGGTCCATTGTCCCATGATCGGCACAGTGCCCTTGAGGCGCGAAAGCCGCATGAGCTGGATCGCCGGGAAGAAAAAGAGCCAGACCGCCTTGCGCCAACTGCTGTCTCCGACCCATTCGACCTCCCAATGGCTCGGCACGTCGGCGTCGTAGTCATAGGCCGAAAGATGCGAATGGTGCTTGATGTGATAGCAGCGGAAGCCCATGGCCGTCGGAAAGCCGTTGGAGAGATCGGCGAGCAGCGCGTTGAGCTTGTTCAACAGGTGATTTTTGAAAACGCAATTGTGGATCGAATTGTGGATGATCACGAAATTCGCGTGATTGGCGAAGGCGCCGACGCAATAGGCAAGCAGCAGCGTCAACGGCCAATAGGCGAGGCCGAGACGCCCCAGAAAGGCGGCGATCGCGAGCTGCAGGAAGAAGAGCGCGACCGTGATCTTGAAGGTCAGTATGTCCGCGCCGAAGAGCTCGCGCACCTGCGGATATTTGGCGAGGATCGCATTGCGTCGCTCGATGTGCGAACGGTCGGCGCCCGCGCTGCTGAGAGAGAAGTCATGCGTCTGCGGCTCCTGGCTATTTCGCCTCTAGGCGCTTCTCGTAAATGCGGTGGGTCTTGGTGATTTTGCCGCCGAAGAGTTCGATCGGCTTGCGCATGGCGAGATTGTTCTCGAGCACCCAGCCGGCCTCGATCTCGGCGACGGGCTGGCCGCGCCCGCGGCGACGTATCTCCTCGACCATGGTCATCAATATGGCGCCGCCGGTGGCGCTGCCCTGCAAGTCCTTGCGCATGCCGAGCAGCAAGAGCTTGGCGCTTTCGTAGGTATGGTTGCGCAGCCGTGAGATCACCTTGAACAGTCCCGTGGGCAGCACGCGGCCATCGAGATCGTCGATGATCTCGAAGAGATTGGGTAGCGCCACTGCGAAGGCCACGGGCTTGCCGTCGAGCTCGACGACCATTGTGAATTCCGGAGGCGTGACGAAGCCGAGCGCGTCGGCGATAGAATTGAACTCCTCCAGCGTGAAGGGAACATAGCCCCAGTTGTCGCGCCAGGCGTCGTTGAAGAGATCGGTCATCAACTGCGTCTCGCCCTTCTTCAGGCGCGAGAAGTCGATCGGGCGCGTCTTCAGCCGGTCCTTCCACTCCTTGCGGTTCGCCATTCGCGCGGCGACGTCGGGCGCCCCGGGCGTATTCGCGATGCTGTAGGAATAGACGTCGCGCGCCTTCACATAGCCGAGCGCCTCGAGGTGACGGCTGAGATAGGCCGGGTGCCACGGGGTCAGAAACACCGGGCGCTCATGAAAACCTTGGACCAGCATGCCCATCTCGCCATTGATCGACGGCGAGAAGGGGCCATGGATGACGGTCGCGCCGCGCGCCTTGAGCCAAGCTTCGGCGGCGCCGGTCAGCGCGCGCACCGTCTCGAGATCATCCTCCGCGTCGAGCGAGCCGAACTGAAAACGCGAGGCTTCGACCGGGGTAATTTCCGGCCGGTACTCCTGCGCCAAAATGCGCCCAACCCAGCGGCCGTCACGTCGCGCCAGAAACTCCTGCGCGTCGACGAGCTTGAAATGCGGATTGAGCTTGTGGCCATGCAGCGTCCAGCGCTCGACGTCGAGCGGCGGGGCAAAGCCCTCCATGCCGCGATACAGGAGCCGCGGCAGCTTGTTGTAGGTCAGAAAATGCGCGAGGCCCTTCGCCTCTACGATTTCGATTTGCGCCATAGGAAAAGCCTATCCGTGTTTAAGAACCGGTGATCAGCGGCATATCGACGCAGCGGCCGGTTATCCCAAGCCGCGCATGATCCGCTCCCGCGCCTGGTCAGGCGCCGGCCATGGCGGTCGCGACCATCTGGCGCGCTTCCTGCGACGCCGGCGGCATGTCGCGCAAACAGTCCACGACGCCCTTGATCTCGTCTCGCGTGTGACTGGCCGAGAAGAAGAACCGCAGCCGCGGCTGATCCTTCGGCACGCCGATCTGCACGATCGGCGGCACGTAATAGCCCTTGTCCAGGAGCCGCTGCGACGCCCACATCGTGTCGACGTCGTCCTCGAACAGGATCGGCACGACGCCGCGACCGATGGCGTGGCCCGTCGACAGTCCCACTTCATTGGCGTAGTCGCGGAAGAACGTCGCGTTCTCGGCGAGACGGCCGATGCGCCAGCTCTCCTCCTGCATCAGCCGCAGCGCGGTGCGCGCGGAAGCCAGGATCACCGGCGAGAGCCCGACGCTATAGACGAAGCCCGGCAGCGTGTAGCGGAACCAGTCGATGACCTTCTTGCGGCCGCAGACATAGCCGCCGCAGGACGCGAGCGTCTTCGACATCGTGCCGACGAGGAGATCGATCCGCTCCGGATCGACGCCAGCCATCTCCGGCAGGCCGCGTCCGGTCTCTCCCAAAACGCCGAGACAATGCGCCTCGTCGAGCATCAGCCAGAACTGATGCTTGTCGCGCATCTCGACAAGTCGCGGCAGATCGCAGACGTCGCCGTCCATGCTGTAGAGGCCTTCGACGACGACCAGAACGTAGCGATACTCCTCGCGATGCCGGGCGAGAAGATGATCCAGATGATCGAGATCGTTGTGCTTGAATTTGATGACCCGCGCGTCGGAGGCGTCGGTTCCGGCGAGGATGCTGTTGTGCGCGAGCTCGTCGATAAAGATCGCATCGCGCTTGCCCATCAGCCAGGCGATCGTCGTCACATTGGCGAGATAGCCCGAAACGAGCGTGAGCGCGCTCTCGAACCCGAGGAACTTGGCGATCTCCGCCTCGAAGGGCTTATGCGTGGAGCGCTCGCCGCCAACGAGGCGCGACGCCAGGGCGCCGACGCCGAGGCGGTCGAGCTCGCGCTTGGCCTCACTGACGATTTGCGGGTGCTTGGAGAGGCCGAGATAGTCGTAGTTGGCGAAGCTGACGAAATGGGTTCCGGAGGCCTCGAGGTCCGTCTTGAGCTTGTCGATCTGCGCGAAAAAAGGGTCCCAGAATTCGAGTAAGGCATTGCCTGCAAAACGGAATCGTCTCGCCGCATAATCGGAGAGGCTTTTGTGCTTGGTCACTTCGTTTCGGCCCTCGCTCCCGGCGCGGAGCGCGCCGGCGAATCATGTCCTCAAGCCGCTGGATGAACTAGCGTCTCAACGGAAAGGCGCTCCTTTACACTTTTGCGGCGCCTCGCGCCAGAGCGGGACCAGGGCGCTGAGCGCTTGCGCTTTCCTGCAGGAAGCCTTCGCGCGGCGCGGAAGGCCGCAGGCGGCGAAACGCCGCTCTTGCCGCGCCGGTCCGGCTCCATTATAGAGCGCCGGTCGCGCGACGGCTGTCGCGAAGACCGCCGGGAAACCCAAACCCGGCGACAGCGTGGGGCCATAGCTCAGTTGGGAGAGCGCTTCAATGGCATTGAAGAGGTCGTCGGTTCGATTCCGTCTGGCTCCACCAATAAAATCAATGAATTAGAGATAAAAATTACTTGATTTGATTAGGCTGGCTTCGGCGAAATAGCCACCGAATAGCCACAGCGCAAAAAAACACCGCGGCCTGGGCGTTCATCCGGCCTCAGGGTCGCGGCGTTCTGTGGCGTCGGCTTGTGCAAACCGCGCGCGTGCTCAACTTATAGGCGAAGCGAGTCAGCGTCGCAAGAAGCGTCACCCGATCTTGTCGAGCTCTGCCGCAATCGCCGGATCGCTCAAGAGCGCGCTCGTCTCCGCGTCGGTAAGGCCCTGGGGCTCGCCGTCTTCGATCTCCAGAACCGACCCGGCGCAAAGTATGCGAGCCTCGGCCCTTCGCAGCACATCAAGGGCGGCCTCAAAAAAAGAAATCGCGCCTAGGAAACCATCCATAGTTTGCTTGGCTACTTCGTCATCCTTATCGATCTCGCGCATCATCTCGACAAGCTGCGGCTTTGTCTTACCAAGGATGATCCACGCAAGGCGCCAAATTACCAAATGCGGATTGGCGAGCTCGGTCCACTCGTCGTTGCTCGGCGGCTTGCAGGCTTCGTGGTCTTCGGCGCACATGGGCTCGAAGTCGAGAGCGGCCATCTCGGCGGCCGTGAGCGGGCGTTTGGTCATGTTTCTGTCCTCCTTGGGGTTCGAAGCGTGGCGCTTCGTGCTGCGCCCCATGAGGCGCAATCGAAGGGTCATGCCGTGGCGGGCGGGAGCTTGCTCGGGAAGCGCCAGCCTCCCCGGCGGTCGAGCGGCGGCGACTTGCCCTTGGCGGAGCGATAGAACGCGGCCCAGGCGCGCCATTCGGGCGTGTCCAGCGCGACCCAAACGAGCGGCGCGGTATCGCGCCCCGGAGCCCGCACGTCGCGCCAACGGGCCTCGGAGAGCCATCGGCGGGGCGACATGATGTAGCGGCGCTCCCGGCATTCTGTGGCCTCGGCATAGGCCACGGCGGCCCGAATGATCGTCTCAGCGCTCGCGCGCCTTAAGGCGCTATCCCAGGCATGGCGCGTGGCCTCTACATCATGGCCGCCGTCGCGCTCGGGATAGACGGCGAGGAAGCGCTCGAAGGGGTCTCTTGGGTGCTTGCGTAGGCGCCATTGGGCTTCACCAAGGCTCTTTTTTTTTATCAGTAGCGTCTTCTCGCCTATGGCGGGTGAGAGGGGCGGGGCGGACGCACTACGCCCGAGAGGGCGCAATGAGCTATGCATGGCGGTATGAGCCGGGTTCGGTTGCATTAGCCTCTGCCAAGCGGTTTCAGCCGGTTTGAGACCGGCAGGACAAGGATGGCGGTTCGCCCTTTTCCCGCTGCTACGTCTTCCATCAGTGGCTCCCCAAAGCGGGCAGACGACTTAGGGAAGCGTGGCACGCCTTCAGGTGCCTCTGTGCGGCCGGCTGCAAGTCGCCGGCTCACTTCGCCCTGTCCTGCCGCCCGACCCTCGCGGATCGGATTTGCGCCTCATGTGGAGGATTGGACTCTCGGGCAGTGTGGGGTGCGGCGTGGCGTCGACGGATGCATGGGGCCCGGATCGGCGGCGCCGTCGTGAGCCGTTACGGCGGCCGGGCCCTCGCGACGAAGGCGAACAAGGGCAGGTCGTCGACGCTCACAACCTCGTCGTCGTGATCGGGTTCAAGGTCGGGATCGCCTTCGAGGGAGTCGGCGATCGCGATTAGGGACTCAGACAGCGGCCCATAGCCCGGAAGGTCGCCAAGACACTCGGGCAGCGCGTCCAGCGCGTTGAGCGCGCGCTTCACGCGCGGCGCTAGGCTGGGGTCGACCTCCGCGAAGACGCGGCAGGCTCCGCGGCGCGTGGGGAGCTGGACGAGGCTCATCGTCGCCCCCCGATCTTGCCGAAGCACCACACGATCAGCCATGCGAGCCCGGAAAGGCCGATCCAGCCGACGAGGATTTCGCGGACGACGCTCATCGCTCGGCCTCCGGTTTGGGAAAGTCGAGCATCTTGGCGCGCAGCTCTTCGAGCTTAGCGAGGCCCGCCCGTCGCGCGAGGCGTTCGAGGCCAGTCGCTTGGTCGCGTTTCGCCCGCCATTTCGCAATCGCCTCGTCGACGAGGCAACCCAACGCGGTGTGCTCTGCTTCGCCGAGTTTGACGGTGATCATCGGCGCCTCCGCCGGAGACGCTTCACAAGGCTGCGGAGATTGGCGACGTCTTTCTCCGCATAGGCGAAAAGCCTGCGCGCGGCGGCGAGCCAGCGGGTGAGGAAGACCCTCACGGCCGGCGCTCCCGGCGCTCGGCGCGGACGGTGGCGGCGATCTTCACGCCCTCCGCGATCGCGAAGGCGGTCCATAAGAGGGCGAAGGGGGCGAGGAAATAGAGGAAGACCGCGGTTTGGTCGGACATAGGCAAACCTCCGGCGGGCGCGGAAATGGTGGTTTCCGCGTTCGGGTTGTGGTAGGGGAATGATCAGACGGCCGATTCTCTACCACGCCTTTATGGAGTGGTCAATATCCTACCACGCGAGCGACGAATGATCACAGGAGCGCAAATACGGGCCGCTCGGGCTCTGGTCCGCTGGACGGTGGAGGATTTGGCGAAAGGGGCGAAGGTCGGCGTCATGACAGTGCGACGCGCTGAGGCGAATGACGGCCCTGTTAAAATGCTGCCGAACAACCTCTCCGCGATCCGCGCCGCCCTCGAGGCGGCGGGCGTGATTTTCCAGGATGAGAACGGGGAAGGCCCAGGCGTGAGGCTGCGGAAGACCCACAAGGGAGTAGAAATCATGAAGAAAGTAGAGCCACACAAAATAGAAAGTAAAATTGAGGCAGACGATTACCTGAAAGACCTTCTAAAAAAAGATGAATGCCGATCAATGAAGGAGGTAGAAATGCATGCGCAAGAGCGCATTGAAGATGAGCGTCTTAAAAATTACTTCATTAATAAAGGGAAAGAAATGTTGAAAGCCTAAGGCGAGCTTCGCCAGCGCGTCCAGTTCGACGCCCTTATCGAGGCTTGTGCCGGCGACAGCTTCTAGGTCATCGCCAAGGGCTTCGCCGCGAGCGGCAGCTCGTCTCACGGTGCGCTCGTCCTTGCCGGTAGCGTCCGACGTGGCGGCGGTGAAGCGCTCGGATCGAGTGGCCAAATTGTCCACTTGATCGCTCTTGCGGTCTCCGCCGTGTTTCGTCTCCGGGTGCAGCGCCTCGTAGATCGCCTTGCGCCGGAAGATCGCCGAGGCTTCTTGTGCTGGCGTAAGCTGGCAGCGGATCAAGTTCTCGTCGATCTCCGCCAACTCGGCGTGAAGATCGTCCATGTCGAGAATAGCGCATTGAATGCTTTCCCATCCGAGCGCGCGCGCCGCCCGATATCGATGATGACCGGCGACGGCGGCTAGGTAATAGGAGAAACCATGCAAATCTCAGTGGTCATTCTTTCCCTCGTAATGGGCGCGCCCCCGCCCCCGGCCGCCCCGAGCGTCATCGTGCGTGAGGTTCCGCCGCCTCAGGAAATGGCGGCGATCGGGGCTATCGCCGGCAAGGATCTCCGCGTCCTTCATTACTGCGGAGAGAACGGCCGGGCGAACTCCTACCGCACGCTCTGGTCTGAGCGGATGGCCTCGAAATACGGCGCTTACGGCGCCGTCATGGTTTGGGCGATGGACGATGCGGCCGCGCAAGGGGTCGACACGGCCAAGCCGCCAGCCGGCCTTTCCTGTAGTGACTACACTAAGAAGTTCGACGGGCTTCTGGCGGTCATGAAAGAGCGCTAGAGCCACGCCGCGAGCTGCTTGGCTCCATCGGTCAAATGCCGGCGCTGGTAGTTCTTCGACCAGACGAAGGCCAGAGCGGCGTCGTTGTCGCCCTCGAATTCGTCGCGCGCGGAACGGCAGCAAGCTTCTGCGCGCGGGATGAAAGCTTCCAATCAATTCCGGCCTCTGTCAGTGATGCGCGCGAATTACCTTCCCTTTCGGGAGGTAATTTCGGCCCCGTCTTGCCGAGCCCCACGGTCTCCTTCTGCTCGCGCAGCATTTCGCCGAGCCGGCCGCCGGGTCAACCCAGGAGCCTTGCGGTCGCATCCGGTGAGAAAAGTAAACCGACAGTTAACCCGGTTAACCGCAATCCAGGTTAACTCCGCACGTCAGCCGTGGAATTGACTTTAGTCAAATTAACCCTGTTTTCAAACAGCCTCACTAGCGAAAAAACGGGCTGCTGCGCCCCGCCCACGGAGGGTTTTGAGCAAAGGACCCGAAGGGGGGGTGGCCAGCGGCCCTCGAAAGCGGCCAGTCGACGGCTCGGTCAGCAAGGCGAAGCATGCGGCGAGAGCGTCCCGCAGCGCCAACACGTCGCAGAAGTCGTGTTCATGCAGCGACGCGGGGTCGCAATCGCATATGCCATCTCCGCCGCCTACCGGAGGCGGTCATGAGTTTCGTGACCGTCCGTCGCGCGACCTCAGTGGAGAAGTGTGGATTACTTGCATCTCCATATAAATTCGGCCTTGTCGCCCATGAGAGCTTCGCAGTCTTGGGTTAATTCGCGCGAGGTTCCGGTCCCCCGCACGCGCACGAACCCGACAAGGGTCGATCTATCCCCGGCCTTGCGCATGAGTTGCACCTCGAGAACTTCGATGCCCGGCCTCTTTGCATATTCGTCGCGTATTTTTTGCCGCGCGGTCTCAATGTCACTTTCAGAGAAACCTGCCGGCGCGGCGAAGAGGAAATAGAGAAAACCCGCGATGGTCGCCAAGAGAATGATGCTGGAGAGGCCGAAACCGCTGCGCGCTGGCGTCGCGTGAGGTGTCGCAACTACCTGAGAGATCGATTCCTCGTTTTCGTTCTTTGGCTGCGAACGCGATAGCGCCCAAATCGCTAAAGACCCGAATAGGATCATTAACGCGGCCACAGAGACCATATCCAAACCCCGCCTAAAATTCGATCTTGCGCATAGTGGCTACACGCCCGTCGGCTGTCAATGCAAGGCGCGTGGGGCGTTGAAGGAGCCGCGAAGGCGACGGCGGTCGACCGCAGACAATGCGGATTGCGGCACGTCACCCATGCGCCGGCGACACATGGGGTTGAAGATCGGCGATTGTGCGACGGATGCTGTTTTGCATTCGCTCAACCTATCGGGCATTCTCCCAACATTGGGAGACGAAAATGCGGGTTATTTTCCGGTCGACCGCACTCGCCGTCGTGGTCGCGATGACTCTGTGGCCACTCTCCGCCGCGCAAGCTTGCAGCGGTTGCGGTTGTCGTGGCGGTCCGGGCTATCGCGGGCCGAACGGTCGCTGCGTCGGATGGTCGGACATAGGGCGCACATGCGGCGATCCTCCAACTACACACTGCACTCCCGAGGGGCCGAACGCCGGAGCTGAGGAAGCCGCAAAGCTGGGCGTAAAGGCGAGTGAGGCCGGGAAGCCGAAAATTGGAGACCAAAAGTGATTGCGGTGTACGTGTGCCTTGTCTCACTCGCGATGCTCGCGCAAGTGCAAGCAAGCGACGCCGATAACGAAACGGTTGGTGACTATTTCGAGCGGCCGCAACAAACAAAGCAGCGTTACGCCGATTATATGGCGGATCTATTGCGCGTGAACCATCCCAAGCTGACCGGCGCAACTATGCGCGCCTGCTTGGATGATGTTGCGCGCTATCCCAATAATCGAGCGATGCATTTGAAGGCCGCTGTAACGATATGCGCGAACGCAAGCGAATAGCGCGTCTTCCCGCAGTTGCGCGGACTGAATCGCTGATAGCTGTCGCTCGCGGTATCGCGGCAATGGCTTTCTTCGTCGCGCCAGCGCTCGCCGCCGACCTCCCGATTAATCCCGCCGTGACGCAAGAGACCATCCAGCAGACGATATGCGTCCCGGGCTGGACGAAGACCGTCCGCCCTTCCGCTCGTTACACCGCCCGCATCAAGATCAAGCTCATTCGAGAGCTGGAGCTTCCCGAAGAGCTTCTGACCGACTTCGAACTCGATCACCGCATCCCGCTCGCGCTCGGCGGCGCACCGTCCGATCCTCGAAATCTCGAGTTGCAGCCTTGGGATGAGGCCGTCGACAAAGACGCTGTAGAGGCTTGCTTGTCGCGCGCGGTGTGTGCTGGCAGGATCGGACTGGACGAAGCGCGGCACCGCATTTGGGGAGATTGGAGACACGTCGGCGCCGCTTGCGATGGTGGCCAATGATGGGTTGGCGAGGTCAAGCAAATCGAGAAAAGGACGCCGCACCGCTCTCGCGCGATGGCCGGCGAACTGCGCGCCGATCGCCGATACGCCAGGCCTCAGCACCGAGAGCGCGCGCAAGCCTTGTGGCTCGATTTGCGAAGAGCGCCGCATGGATATGCGCGAGGCTGGCGCGCCAAAAGGCCCGGGGCGCGGTGGCCGTGAGAAGAGCTCGGCGAGGCTTCTGCGGGCGCGCAGGTGGGGCGCAATTTGAGGCCTGAATTTCGAGGCGCTCGCCCTCACAGATTTTTGGGCGCAATTAATCGCGCGTCTTCTCCTTATGCACGCGCCCCTTTGAAGCGGGGCGCTCCTTGGTCTTCTGGGTAACTTTGTGCTTGGGTCCGCTTGCTGCCGCCGCGTGAACGGCCCGCCGGAAGCGCCCCAACCCATCGGGGCGTAACTCGATATCACCCACGTTCTCATCTTTCGACATGACTAACTCCCCTGCGATACGTCACGCCGTTGCGCGCCTAGAAAAGGCCAACGAGGCTCTCAAACGCCTAGAGAGCGCCAGAACGCTCGACGAAGCGGACAGCGCTTGGCTGGACCTCCTTTTAGCAGGGAATGGCGTCTATTCGAAGTTGGAGCAGGGGAGCAAATGCAATGGGAAAGCTACCGCCTGGTTTGGCAGGGCTAAAAAAGCGCGGAAAGATGACCCCTTGCTTTCCTATATGCACCACGCTCGCAATTCTGATGAACACGGGATTGAAGATATAACAAAGCGGGTTAAAGCAGGTGACGCAACGATAACGATACGCGAGCCATTTGATCCAAGTAAAATGGAGGGCGTGCAAATATTTGTCGGGACAGACAATTTTGGCAGAGTTCACGTCACATCTTCGAATGAAGAAGTTGTTTCAACAAGAATGTTCAACAAGCCGTCTCTTACTCTCGTATCCGTGAAAGACCAACGATTTAATGACTCATTTAATGTTCCATGCCAACATCTTGGCGCAAATATCGCAGATCAATCTCCAACAGCAATAGGAAAGCTATTTTTGAGTTATCTTTCCAATCTCATCAACGATGCGAGGACATTTGGCGTCTAGTTCTTCGAGTCTCATCGCCATGTATACCTTCGAAACCAAATCTTCGAGACCCTCGCCTAGGCAATGTTCTCGCGCTGCATAAACCCCCGCCTCAATCATGGCTGTGGTCATGCTGATTTCGTCGCCGACCTGTCCAACCCTATCTATATCTTGGGTCTGGTTTGCCATGGTGATAATTGCCCTTGTGCCGCCTCACGGGGCCGCGCCGGTCGCGTCCTTGATCGGGCTCGATAACTCGATGGTGACCATTGCATCCTCTCTCGCTTTGGTTGAATAGCTGGGGGCGCGCCTTCCTTGACCTCATTCATGTCTGCTCCGACGCCGCGAGGAGAAAGGCTTACCGATGTTGGGCGGCCCCCGCGCCCGCAAAAGGTGCGGCGTCGGTTTCGTTGCGCGTCACCCTTCGCAAGGCGGCGCTCACTGCCAGGTCACGCCGGTCAGTATGGCGATGGAGGCGGTGTGCCTCACGTTGCAGTCATGCTCTGCGATGATGCGAATGATCGTCTCATCCTGGTCGAAGGCCGAATGCAAATTCGTGCCGTCCGAATATGTCGCCTCCTGCGAGGTGTCGATCATCAAGCCCGGAACGTCGGCGATCATGAACTCGTCCATGTCAACGAGATAGACCTCGGAAGCGTTGCCGCCCGAGCCGAGGTTGTCCACGATCTGCTGCGTCCAGCTGAAGGGATAGCCGCGGAACCGACCGCGATCCATCTCCTCGCGGAACAAGAAGCCGCCGACCGAGTCGCGCGCGTCATAGAAGAAGTTCTTCGTGCGCTGCGAGAAGAACCAATGTGGATTGCTCATCGGCACATAGGCCGATTCCAGCAGATTGACGAGCGACGTCATGTCGGAGATCGCCGTCGAGAGGTTGAAGCTCGGGGTGGCGGCGATGACATTTTGCGAGGCGACGAGATTGCGGATTCCCTTAGGCGACCAAACCGTGCCGCCGCCGCGCAGGAAAGCGGCGTCCTCAAGCACGGCGAGCTGGCGGATCAGATCGTCGCGGACGAGCGCGTCGGCCGAGCCCTGCGCGAAGCGAATGAGATCATTGGAAACCGGCACGATAGCCTTGGCCTTGCGGGCCGTGAAGTTGATGTCGCCGATGACTTCCTGCGTGTAGGCAGAGGATGCGCCCTCGCCGACGTAGCCGATCGTCGCGCCGGTGTTGAGGCGCCCCATCGTCATGTTTCCGCGCGGGATCGAAATCTGCCGGCTGTTGGGCGTCGCCTTGCGGACGACGGTGCGCGGGCGCAACAGATCGATGATCTCAGCGGAAAGCTCGATCGGGATCAAGTATCCGCCGCTCGAGCCGACGCTCGACTGTAGAGCGCGCACAACTCGATCTCCCATGTTGTAGCGTTCGGCGATGTTTTCCGGCGCAACACCCATTTTCTTGCCGACAGCGACGGCGGCAATCATGCGCATCGCGAGCTCGCCCTGCTCGGGCTCCTTGCCCGTCAGCTTTGGCGCGTAAGTCGGGAAGCTGCGCGCGAGGCCCAAGGCGTCCTGCCCGTAACTGGTGCCGCGAGGATCGCGATCCATGCCAAAGTTGAGGCCGTTGGTCGGGATGCTGCGGTCGATCCGGGCGGCTTCCTCAATCGCCGCGACGCGAAAACGGTCGAGCGGGGTATTGGCGCGAACATGCGTCTCGACGAATTGCGAGTTGAGGCCGAGCTTTCCGGCGATCGCCGCAAGGTCGTCGCGGCGCGCCAGCTGCGCAACATCCGCGCTGCGAAAACCGGCGTTCGGATCGGCGGGAACGGGGACCAGGCTCGCCTCGAAAACTTCCCAGTCGGTCACCAGGCGCGTCGGCGGCGAGGTCCGATCGTCGGTCTCGTATTGGTGTGTGACATAGCCGATACTCAGGTGTCGCAACGTGCCGTCCTTCACACTCTGAAAGGCGCTCTCGGCGGCGTCGCTCTTCGAGAATTTGACGCGAGCGCGCAGTTCGCCCTTTTCAAGGCGGGCCGAGCCCGGCACCACGCTTCCGAGAACGGCGCTCACGCCCGCCCCGTAATTATGCGCGTCGAGCAACGACACGCCGCTCTGCAACCGGCCGAGCCTTATGGAATTTGGGCTCATTGACAGCCGCTCGACATAGGGTCCGTTGAGCCAGTCGTTGCGTTTAACATCCGCGCCGGTCGAGAGAGTCGCCTCGACGGTGCGCTCGGCGTCGTCGACGCTCGCCGGCACAAGATCGGCGGCGCGCAGAAGGTGCGGTTCGATATTGTTCGTGGTCATCGCATTCGTTCCAATCTTATTTGCTGTTCGCCTTGACGAACGCGTCGAAGCGATCGCGCCGCGCCAGCTCTTTTTCACGAATGTGCGGGAGCGCGTTCAGGCCGCCGGGGTGAACGGTCGGCGAGCGCTCGAGTTTCAATGCGGCAGCCCAGTCGTCGCGCGCCAGCTCGTGGTGGCGCAAGAATTTCTGCTGCGCTTCGTTGGCGACGTCGATCGCGGCGCAGCATTCCGCGGCAAGTTTGAACCACAAATCCGAATAGGAGCGCCAGGCCGAATCGGCGACTTTGTCTTCCTCGTGGCGGATCGCCTCGCGGAGCTCATTCTCGATCTCGTCAAGCATCTCTATCGAGAGGCGGGTACGATCGGCAGAAATGTCGTGCCGAAGGACGGTGTCGACCTCGTCGCTTTCGAGCAACAGCCGGCGGCGCTCGTGGGCGTGCGTATCGAGAAAGCGCACCTTTTCTTCGCGCTCTTCGTGGAGCTTCACGAGCGCGGCCTGGAGGCGCTCGACGGCGCTGCCAGAAGACTTTGCGACGCCGGTCCGCGCGAGAAAATGGCTCAACGACATGGTTCACTCCCTGCCAGGGAAAGAAGAGGCGCTCTTGGGCGCCTCAGGAATGCGGAGGCCGATCGACGCCGGCCGGCCGTCGCTGTGCAAGCGTGCCAGGCCGCTCTCGATAAGCCGGTTAGCAATTTTGTCGTCGAAGCCCGCGATTTCGCGGGCGTTGTAGCGGCCGATGGGGTTCATATGTTCGATCAGAATTTCAACAATCTTCACCGTGCGGCTCCTTGCTCTCGCCGTCTGATGTCTGAGTGCGATGATCAGTGATTTGCGCGCCGATGTCTGTGGAAGATTTTGGAAATTCGTGGAAGATTTGGCCCTCCAGAACCGAGCGCAACACGTCGGTGTCGACGAGGACGCGGCCCCCGAGGCGTCTCTCGGCGCCATGGCGACGCGCGAGTTTGCGCATGGTTTTCTCACTTACCCCAAACATGTCCGCGGCTCGCCCGGCGGGCTGCTCATTCGCGCGGATGAGCGGCGCGACCTGTGGCATTTGCACTGACGAGCGGACCGTTAGCGCCTGGCCAGACTTGCTCTGGGCCTCGGCGAGCGCCGCGCGCAACGTGGCGGCCAATGCCTCGGCCTCGGCGAGCGCTTTGCGGAGGGCGGCGGGTGTCACGCTCTCCCCTCCGCTTGTGCGGCTTCCGGGACGCTGATCCGAGCGCCGCCGGGGAAAGGCTCGGCGACGACGGCGCGCAGCCCGAGCGCGGCGCCCAGCTCGGCGAAGAAGGCGTCGCGCCCGCGTCGATAGTCGGCGATGTCGCGCTGCTTGAGCCGCCGAGGAAGGTCAGGCGACCATCGGCAATCGATGCGGCTCGGCCGGGGAAGGTCCGCCGTCATGGTGACGCGGAACCTTTTTCCAACGGAAAAGGTCGTCGAAAGTTGGGCGTTCGAGGCGGTCATTTTCCTTTCCTTTGCTGCGTGACATGCCGATTTTGGAGCCGCGTGACATCCTGCGCGACATCCTGCGTGACATGCCTGTTTTCTCCTTGTTTTTCCTACGTGACATCTGTCACGCACTCCTGTCACGCTGCGTGACGTGACAATACCCTCCCTAGGGTTTGTCACGTGTCACGCGGGTGATTGTTCACCTCCAAATCAGCCCCTCGGCTTCGACGAAACGCTTAGCCTCGAGCAGCGCCATCTTCGCCCGCCCGAACGCCTTCCGGCTCGCGGCAGTCACGCGGCCCTTTTCGTCCTTGTCCAGGTAGCCGCGGCTTTTCATTTCATCGCGGACGGCGTCGACCTTCACCTTGATGACTTGCGCACCGTCGAAGCCGGCAGATTTCTCGACGCCATCGGCGAGGCGGTCGTAGGCCGCGGCGAAGGCTTTCATGAGCGTGGCAATCTCGCCTTTAGCCTTCGGCTTCGCTGGTCCGCCGTCTTCAGCGACAAATCCAGCTTCAGTCGCGCGGACGGTTCTGGGTGAGAATTGAAGATAGTTCCTAGGCGTTTTGGCTCGCGACTTAGTAAACTCGAGCTGAAAGGCGGCGGATGGATCGGGCTCGTCGCCTTCGCTTTCGAGCTTTGAGAGCATGATAACTATGTCCAACTCCCATTCGCGGGTTTTGGTGCCGTAGCCTTTCGTGGTGTCGTGGCCGGTATGGTGCAACCAGAGTTGCGCAATGCGCTTGGCGGAAATTTTCCGCATAAGGTCTTTGACTGGAGCCCAGCTTTCTTCTTCGCTCATATTGCCGGAGAGCAGGCACATAATCGCGTCAAACGAGATTAGGTCGGGCTTAACAATCTCAATTTCCCGCCACAGCCACGCGCGCCCCGCGTCGGTATTAAGCGGCGGCATTTCGTCCGGCGAAAGCACGTCGCGGCTGTAGCCAAAAAGCTCTATGTCGTCGCCGTAGCGATCGCCGATAAGCTCCATGCGCTCTTTGAACGTCTCGGCCGGCAATTCGCCGTCCAGATACATGACGCGGGTCCGGCGTCGGCCTTCCCATCCGAGAAAATCCGCGCCGGCGGCCATTGCCGCGACCCAATCGAGAGCGAAAAGAGTTTTGCCAATTCCAGTCGGGCCGATCAGTAGCGCGCGCGACGTGGTGCACAGAACCTCGCCGGAGAGATAGTCGCGCGGGGGCAGTTTGCGCTTGCGCCATGCCGAGACGAGCAGCTCGCCGCGCGTCGCAGTAGGCGTAGGCCCGTATTCCCGCTCGTAGTCCGCCTCAAACTCCAGGAGCGGTGTTGGCTGGGGATAGGCGCCCGGCTTGAGCGGTCGGTCGTACCAATCTTGCAAATCGGTCATGGCGCGCTCCACAGGACTTCCGGCCTCAGGGCGCCCCATTCGATCAACGCGGCGAGGGCTTGCTTCATGTCGTATGCGACCACGAACGGCAGGCCGTGGCGGGCGGCCCAAAGCCGCATCGCGTCTTGCTCGCCGGTGAGTGATTTGCCCGCGCGTTTGAGCTCGAGGAAATGAATTCGGCCGGTCGGCGGAATGATGATGAAGTCTGGCCATCCACAGCGGACGCCCATGTGTTTCAGCTTTGCCGCTGTGCGCGGGTCGCGGAGCTCGCCGTTCGCGACATGGGTCCATTGAAAGTCCTGGCGCGCGTGCTTTCGCAGCAGCGCCGCGACGGCCATGTGCAGCACAATTTCCTTCGGGCGCTCGACATGCGCTTTGCGCAGCCGCGGCTTGCGGCCTTCGGCGAGCATTAAGAGAGGCGGGGTCGTCATTGCGCCGGCCTCCCGATCAGGAAGACGAGCGCGGCGTGGCTCTTGAAACGTGCGGCGTTTTTGCGTATGTTAGCGGGGCGTGAGATACCCGTTGAGATTAGACCCCCGGCCGCCGCCAGCGAGCCGGGGTTTCGCTTTTTGGACATTGTGTTTCACCTTGGTTGTCATGCTCATCGCTTCTTCCCCCTGGCGTGGGTCTCTAGGTTGATGGAGTTTCGGGATATTCAGGCGCGCGTCGACAAGCGCGAGCCCGTTTGGACTAGCCGGCGATTAGGCGGCTTCCGCGCCGGTATCGCTCGTCGACTCGCGCATTTGTGCAGCGATCCACTTCTCGACTTCGTGCTCGGCGTAAAGCACCTTCCCGCCTACTTTCACGTAGGGAAGCCCTTGCGTAAATCCCATGCGCCATTTGGCGAGGCAGGATATTGAAACGCGAAGCCGATCCGCCGTTTCCTTCGGCGTCAGTAAAATCGTCTTTCTATTGGGTTGCATTGCCATCCCCTTTCGCAAAGCTCCGTGGCGGAGCGGGAATAGCTCTCTCTTATATTCGGCTTTTTAGATTTGGCGATAGTCGAGGTCGCGTTGCCTGTGGAGAAACGCCTCAAGGCCGTTTCCGCTTCGCCTTGCCGATCGGCGTCACGCCAGCGCCGGGCTTGCTGTCCAGAGCGGCGGCGATCGTGGAGCCGATCGTCTCGACGGCGCGGCGCATAGGGTCGGCGTCAAGATGCGCATACCGCGCCGTTGTGGCGGGCTGAGAATGCCCGAGCAATTTTCCAATGATCGGCAGTCCGAGCGACGCGCCGGCGCCGACGCTGGCGAAGCTGTGGCGTAGATCGTGAAGACGCAGCCCCTGGAGCTCCGCGGCCCGGCAAATGGCGTCCCACGGCTTCTTGAGGTCCGCACGCGGCCTGCCGTCCTTGGCTCCCGGGAGCACAAACGGATTGCCGGCGATGCGCGGCAAGCCCGCCAGGACAGCTTGCGCGGCAGCTGAGAGGTAGATCGGCTTCCGGCCCGTCTTGCTGTCCGCGAGGAAGATCACGCCGCGCTCCAAATCAACTTGCGACCACTCGGCGTGCAAGATTTCGCGCAAGCGAGCGCCGGTCAGGATCAGCAAGCGAACGGCGCCGATCGCGAAGGGGTCCAAAATGGTCCGCCGATTCTCGGGCTTTGGCGCGTGCTTGGCGCCGGGCTTGGTCTCGTCGACGGCATAGGGCAGGCCATCGGCTTCGGCCTCCCGCAAGGCGTCGCCGATGCGGGCGAGCTCGTCGGTTGTCAGATAGCGCTCGCGCCCCTGCTCCCGGTATTTTTGCAACCCCTTCGCCGGATTGACGCCCTCGGCTACAAGCCCGCGCGAGGTCGCCCATGTGAACGCTCTCCCCCAAACTGCCACGGCCCTGTTCGCAGCATATGGCCGATCGGCCATGCGGGCGTGAAGCGCCGCGACATGCGCTCTGGTGAGGGCTTCGGCTTTGAGCGCGCCATGGGCGCGGCGCAGTTCGGCGAGGGCTATGCGATGACTTATCGCGGTTCCCGGCTTCACCATCGTCGCGACGTATTGCTCGTCGAAGACGGTTAGAAGATCGGCGACGGTGAGCGCCTTTCGCCGCTCGGCCTTTTCGGTCGCTGGGTCCGCGCCGAGGCGCACGGCAGCGAGCATATCGGCGGCGGCCTTGCGGGCTTGATCGGGCGTCAGGGCTCCGGTCTTCCCCAACGTGACTCGCTTCTTTGTTACGCCACGTCCGCCACCGTGCGGTCGATATTCCACGATCCACGACTTAACGCCGCTCGGGTAGACCATGAGCCCAAAGCCGGCGAGGTCATCGTCATATTCTGGATAGGCCTTTTCGCGGGGCGTGAGGGCGTCGATATTGCGCTTTGTCAGCCTCATGCCGGCAATCCCAAATAGCCACCAAATAGCCACCGAAAATCTATCGGCAGGAACGGCGAGAAATGGAAATGCGCCGCATCTCCCCAGAACGCAAGGGTTTTTGGAATGAGAGGGAAGCTGCCGGAATTGCCAGGAAACACCAATTTTGACAATGGCATTGAAGAGGTCGTCGGTTCGATTCCGTCTGGCTCCACCAATAAAATCAAGGAATTAGAAGGGCCTCCTTCCCCTGAAGAACCAGTCTGTCACACCGCTGTCACAGCGATGGACGGGCTATGGCAACCTTCAGAAAGCGGGGGCAAAAATGGCAGGCACAAGTTCGGCTAAAGGGACACGCTCCGCTCAGCCGTTCTTTCACGCTCAAGAGTGACGCCGAGGCTTGGGCGAGGCAAGCCGAGGCTTCCTTGGAGCGCAGCGACTTTCCTAACTCGATACGTTCGCTCAGGACGCTGAGGCTTCTCTCGCTATTGGAGCGATATGAGGAAGTGATCACGCCTCGAAAAAAGAGCGCTCCCGCAGAGAAGTATCTGCTTCGGACGATCAAAGCTCACCCGTTAGCGTCGTTATCGGTTGATAGGCTGACTTCCGCAGCAGTCACCGCCTACCGTGATGATCGCCTTTCTTCGGTCTCTCCTTCGTCGGTCCGCCGTGAACTGGCCGTCCTTCAACACTGCTTGGAAATTGCCCGCAGAGAATGGGGCGTGTCGCTCGCAAAAAACCCCGTGGCCGACATCGCTAAGCCATCTCAAGCGTTGGCGAGAGAACGACGAATCACAGCCGGAGAGTTGGAGCGGCTCCGTAGCGCCCTCGCCGGGACCAGGAATGGGTTCGTCGCTAATGTTGTCCACTTCGCCATCCACACGGGCATGCGTCGTGGCGAAATTCTCTCCATGCGTTGGTCCGACATCGACCTCAATGCCTGCACCGCCTACCTGCCTGAGACCAAGAATGGCCATCCAC
>CAWFZD010000148.1:0-5276 GCA_963820145.1 uncultured Alphaproteobacteria bacterium | reverse complement strand
GTGTCCTCTACTGGTTGGTACTGTCGTGTACTCGTTCGGCACCGTCTTGCTATCGTCCCTTACAAAGCGGACGAGTTGCCGGACGCGCCCAGCTCTTATGGCGTTTATCGCGTGCTGCGTCCTGCTGATGAGCTGCGCAAGGCGGCCCAGTCTTTTTGCGGCGTGCCGATCGTCGCCGAACATGTCCCTTGTGATCGACCTGCCGATCCCGAGCTTGTGGTCGGCGTCGTTATGGGCGTGCAATTCACCCCGCCCTTCCTGCTCGGCGATCTCGTGCTGTGGGACCCCGACGCCATTCGCCGCGTCCAAGACGGCAGCGCTGCTGATCTTTCGGGCGGCTACGCCTTCACCCTCAAATGGCGCGAAGGCGAAGGTTACGACGCGATCCAACACGATTTGCGCGGCCATCATGTCGCGCTTGTCGACAACGGCCGCAACGGGCCGGATGTTTCTCTTCGAAACCTGACGAAAGGACAACAACAATGACACGACCTATGCCAAGCCCGAAGGGCACGAACCACGCGAAGCTGTTTCTCCACTCAGCCTTTCCAACTTCCATGGATATTTTTTCCCTAGCTTGGGACCAAGGGCTCGAATATTTTGCGCCTGCTCCGGCGCGGCGCGCTCCCCCGCGCATGGCGCAGGACGTCAATCTTCGTGCGCTCGGGGAATTTCTGTGCAGCCTCGAAGGCCAAGGCGGAGCGCAGGACGCGGGTGGTTGGCAGGACATCTACAGCGCCAATCGCTCGACGATCGGCGGCATACCTGAACCTTATTCACCCTGGCCAGCGGCTCGACCTGGGAGGCGGGCAATATCACACCGTCGCGGCTGGCGAGAACCTGTCGTCGATCGCCTCGAAATATGGCCCCACGGCGACGGGCGAAGGCGGCGCGCAGGGCGCGACATATTCCGCGCCGAGCCACTCGACGTCACCGACGGCGGGCGCGTTGGGCGCGGCGGCGAGTCAGGGTGGATATAGCCCGAGCAATGCGCCGTTGCCGCCGTCAAAGCCTGAAGGTTTGGCGCAGACGACTTCGGGCGGAGGCGGCCTCTCGTCAGGCTCAATGTTTGGCGGGAGCGGTAGTGGCGGGGGCGGTGGCTGGTCTTCTGGTGGCGGCACGGGCTATCCGCAAGGCTCCTGGCAAGAATCCGCGGTTCAAGGCGTGAGGTCAGCGACGGGCGGTGCGCTCGGTGGCCAAGGCCCGTCGTCTTCAATGCCGTCAGGTCCGAGCGGATCGAATCCTCAAAACTACGAGCGCGATGAAATGCCCGACGAGTTTGCTGGCAAGAAGAGCGGCGCGATGGGCGCTGGCGGGATACCGCAAGCGGCGCGTCAGTTCCTGAAGACGCGTCTTGTGCCCGAAGAGTATGCGCAGCTCGTCAAGCTGCTTCAGCGTGAGGCCAATTCGCGCCCGCTTGGCGCATCGTCGATGCCGGCGATGGACAAGCGGCACGCGCGCCCTGGCGACGCCTATTACTACTCCACGATGAGTGGGCATTACGTCGGGCCGAACGGCATTGCGCGTCAAAGGCCGCGTCCGCTCGACTTGAGCCGCGCCGAACGCGAGCTGGCCGACATTATCGCAGGGCGGAGGTGAGCCATGAGCGAGCCCTCTCCAGCCCGCGCCGCGCTGGCGGAAGCCATCGGAGCGCGCCAGGCCGCCGAGCGCGCTGTCGAGGCTGCCTGCGTCGCCGAGAACCACGCCTTTGATCGAATGATCGACGCGCGCTCAGCGCTCGAAGCGTTGCGTCAGCTTCCGGCCGACGACATTGCGCAGGAGTATATCGACAAGCTGGCCTGCGACGGCGAGGCGAGCGTCTTGGAGCTTGCGCGACCGGCGAATGATCGGGCGGCGCAAGAGCAGCGGCTTCAAGCGGAGATCGAGGGCTTGCGCGGCCTGCGCGCCGATCTTCAAAGGGCGACAGCTTCCCGCCGGCAGGACGTTGAGCGCGCCGATTTCTCCGTACGGCAACGCGCGGCGGACGTGATCCGAGAGCTGGGCGCGGCGACTTGTCTCATCGAAGGCCTCGCCGAGCTTCAGGAGCAAGTCGCCAAGCGGCGAGCGGGTCTTCGCTTTCTCAAACAGCATGACATGCTGTCTGAGAACGCGAAAGAGCGCGTGGCGGAGCTGCTTTGCGCTGATGTGAGCGGCGATGTGCGGCGTTCAAACCCTTGGGTGCTGGCGCTTGCGGCTCTGGCGCTCTCAGCCGACGCGCCCCTGCCGCTGGAACAAGGAGACAACTAACATGGCGCTCTCACCTGGCAGCACGCCTTCAACAACGACCGTCGCAACAACTGCGACGCCGCAAACTGTGACGCCCGCCGGTCTCGCGAGCGCCGAAATGGTCAACATCGCCAATCTCGGCCCCGGTCCAGCGATCGTCTCGTGGTGGGATTTGAAAGGCATACAGCTCAGCGGCGGGCCAATCGCCAATAGCATCACGCTCTGGGCTGGCGCGACCGGCGGGCTGCCGTGGCCGAGCGGCGGCGGCCTTACGCTTTCAAGCGCGACGCCGGGGCAAGTCAATGTGACTGTGCAGAGTTGAGCGAATGGCGCGCGGCGTTAACGTCATTTCCGCGGCGCGCTTAGCCTCCGCGCTCCTTCGGAGGCGAGAAAGGGCGGCGGCGTTTTCCTCATTCGGCGTCGTCGCCCGTCAATGCCCTGCCGAGGGGCTTCTACTCGGCTCGCTGATCTGCCCGGTGTTCACGCATCCGCCGGGCGGATCGCGATGCGTGAGGGCTGGCAGGCGGTCTTATCCTTTCGACCGCCTGCCGGTTTCAAGGTTCAGCGAATGGCGTCGCGGGGTCTCATTTCCCCTGCGGCGTCTGGTCCTCGGCTCTCCTCCGAGGCAAGGCCGGCGGGCGGGCAGCTGGTCCTTCACGCCCGCCGGTTTTTACAAGAGATGCTCGCTCGCGCGGCCGCACAACGCGCTTGATGCGAGCAAGGACCGGTCGGCGGCGTCTCAGGCTCGCCGTCGGCCGGTCTCTTTGGGCAACAGACGGAGGTCGCCGTGCGGAAACTTGAGTGGGCTCTCGCCACCGCCTGCATCGCCTTGGCGGCTGTGGGCATTGGGCGTGCGCTGGGCTGGTTGCGATGAGCGCTCGTCCCGCGCCCCAGCGAGCGCCCTGGACGCGCGAAACGGCGCGCGCCGCCATATGCGAGCCGGCGAGACGAAAAACGCGCCAGCGAGGCCCGCACCGATGATCGAGCACGCCATCCGCCTTGTCGAAGCCGAGCATCTCGGCGTGCATCCGCCCGTTCTTTGGCAGGTTCAACGGCGACAATGAGCTGGTCTATGCGCTGAGCAGCGACACGGCCGGCTGCAAGAGCTGGAGCCGCGAGCGCCATGAGAGCGCGGAGCTTTTTGCCGAACGCATCACGCGCGATTTGGCCGAGCGCGCTGGGCTCCAGTATGCGGCGCTGGCGGCAAGCGCGTGATGGCGGCGCTGTTGCAGGTCGCTTGGGCAGCGGGCGTCGTGGGCTTTGGCGCGTTTTCGCTGCTTTGCGTTCTGTTTACCATGGGGCCTTAAAGACCTACCGCCGCCCTCAAAAAAACGCGCCAGTGACTTCTTTGGGGTGCTGGTTTGGGCGCTGGGCTAGACATACACGCGCAAGAGGGTCTAACCATGACCGAAATGAAAGAACTCCAGGCGGAAATTGAATTGCTCCAGGGGCTGAGAGCGGAGCAGAAGCGGATTTGCTCAAGAATGCGGCTCCCCAAAGAGACCATTGTCCGTATTGAAGGCCGAGCGCTCGGCTTGTTCGCGGGGTCGATTCTCGCCACTATGGGTATCGCGAAAGCCCCCGACGGGATCGGTAGACCTTCATAAGCGGCCATATGGGAGGGGTCGCCGAAGTCCTCGGCGTCGACCACGCACTGGTGAAGGATTTGCGCGCGAAGATGGACGCTGCGCCCTGCTGAGGCTGTTGGCGCCCGGAATAGTCATTAAAATCATAGACAAGCCTCCCCGAAGGAGGCCACCTCAAAAGACGCCCCAACCGTGGATGTAACGGCGGGGCGTTTTTGCATTTTATTTTCTAAGCGCGTGTTTCTCGATTGCCTCTGCCAGCGCGTCTGGGACGCTTATAAGTCGACGTATTGCTGCGACCGTCATATCTGGGCAAACCGACCCGCGAGCACAGCGCCTAAGGCTATTGCCCACGTAACGAAAGCTGCATTTTTCATGGTGGCGATCCTTACGGCCCCCAGTCTTTTCATACGATCCGCCCAAGTCGATAAAGAGACCATTAACGGCGGACGCTGCGCCGTCTCGGCCCAGCGGAAGGGAGAACGCGGGAGGGGCGCTCGGGGAACCCGAAGCGCGAGAGAAGTAATTATTGGTCCATGTAAGAAAGGTCGCCGATAGCCATGCCGATTATGTTCAATGCGGTGCTTGCGCAGAACCTTATCGATCCGGCAGCCACCATCCTGCTCCGGCACCAAGATCAGAGCGCCGATCCTGGCCGAACGCCCTATGACTTGTGGCGCGATAACAGGCCCGCTTTCGAGCTCTACCAGTCAATCCACGCCCTCGCGAAGAGGCAGAGACTCTCTCGCGCCTCGACGTGGGCCTCATTTGTCGGCACGCCGGACGGCGCGACGATGTTCGCGGGCTTATACGCCGCGAAATACGAGGGCCTTCTACCGAGGACACCGCATGGCCGCATCAGACGGAACATACCGCGCCAATGAGTGGGACCGCTATGCGCTGAAGCGCGATGAACGGCTCGCTGATCTCGAAGGCAAACTTTCATTGAATGGGGGGCGGGAGCCCAGCGTGGGCGCAACGCGCCGACCATCAAGTCAAAGCGATCACCGAACTGCGGCCTGAGTTCAAGGAGCCTGATTTCCCCGGCTTCCTCAATTTCATTGAACCCCTATCCAAGGTCGAGAGCCTGCCAAAGTCCTGGGTCGCAATTCTTAAAAATGCGAAGGGCGTCTATCTGCTGACCTGCCCCCGGACGAAAGAGCAGGTGCGTGGGGTCCGCGTCCGGAACCGATGGCTTCTGGCAACGGTGGAGCGAATACGCCAGAACCGGCCATGGCGGAGACAAGAAGCTTATGTTGCGGGAACCCAGCGACTATCAGATGTCGATCCTAGAAGTTGCCGGCAGCAGCGCGCAGCTCGACGATATTTTGGAGATGGAGCGGCGCTGGATCAAGAAGCTGCAAAGCCGGGAGATGGGGCTCAATGGCTGACCCGCACCCGCGCGGTTTAGGGGGTGGCCTTGCCGAATTCGAACGCAGCCTGATACTGATCATCGACGGGGCC
>CAWFZD010000147.1:0-9310 GCA_963820145.1 uncultured Alphaproteobacteria bacterium | reverse complement strand
CGCCTGCAGGCGCGCCTGACGAGTACGTATTGCTCATGACGAGTCAGTAGCCGGAGCGCTTCGTCCGAAGAGCCTTCGCAAAATCTTCTCCTCCCGTTCCGCCGAGGGCAGAGGTTTGGCGGAGTCCCGCGAGGAAGGGATCGATGACGGCGAGAAGCTTCGGCGACAGTTCTCGGTTGCGTCGCAATCGGTCTCGACAAATCAGATGCGCGCGAATGCTCGGCGTGTAGGTCACCGTCCAATGATCGTCGAAGCAGGTGGCCTCGGAGCTTGGTCCGGCGGCGTGCAACGGCAAGGAGCCAAGCAGTCCCGGCGGCGACAAGGTCACCTGCGCCCCGGCCTGCAATCCGAGCTCATTCGAGAGATGGTGATGAAGCGGCCCCATCAGGCTCTCCCAAAGCCATCGGGAGGTGGCTTCGATCTGAAGTCGCCAGGCCTCGGCCATCGCCGGGTCGCGCCCCCGCTTCATGACGAAATGCTCCCGATAGATGCGGAGCCAGCCGCCGTCCGGCCGCCAGAGATGCGCGGAAACCTCGCGGCGATCGATAAGCAAAGTCGAGAACGCTCGGCCGATCGCACCCCGGTGAGAGAACGAAGGCGAATGCTTCATGGTCCGTCAGGACCGGCAGAATGAACGCGCCATTCTCCGGCGCGGCGGACGCGATTTCCTCGGGGTCGAGGCTCCGAGTGCGGCGGGTCGGTCCATACTGGCGACGCAACGCATCGATGACCTCGGCGACTTGCCGCAGCTCGCGTTCGAGTGCGGCTTGGTCATCCGGGGCGGATCCCGCCGCGCGACGCCATCGACAGCGTCCGCTGCCACCGAACCGATGTCTCAGCGCCCGCGCCCGCTCAAGCGCCACCGCGAGCGTGGCGCGCGCCTTTGGATCAGCGAGCCGGTCCGGCGAGAGGGCGTCCGTTTCCAGCGTGTCGGCAAGTAACCGAGCGCGCCCGGCCTCGGCCGCCACCAGCGCGTCGAAAGGATCACTGCCCGGTCAGCGCCATAGGCAGAGAACTTCTTCTGTCCATGGAGTTCGCTTGTGATTTCGACCACGCGCATCACCCATCTTGGCCGCGCGCCGCGTCTGCCAACGCTGCGTCGGTCTTTGCAAGGGTCGCATCGATGACAGCGAGCGCGTCGTCCCAAGCCTCGCGTTTCGTCAACAACCGGACTAGTGCGACCGCCGTAATTTGTCGGTTCTCTTCGTCGCCACTGGCGTCGAACGCGGCGAAGGCGTAGCGATACGCCGTCTCCGCTTCGCGCCGCTGATCGCCGCCGCTGGCGCCGAGGCGATCGAGAACGCGCGCGAGATTGTATGTCGTCTTCGCCCATTCGATCGGCGAGCGCTCCGATATGCGGACTGTCAAGGCCTCGCGGTAGGCAATTTCAGCCTCCCGCAGCCGCGCTGCGTCGCCGGTCAGATCGCCGAGACGGACGAGTGCTGCGCCGAAATTGTTTTGCGTCGCCGCCCAGTCCATCGGCGATTTTTCGCGGGCGCGCTCCTCGAGCGCAGCGCGATAGGCTGTCGCCGCCATCTCCAGGAGTTTTGGATCGTGATCACGCTCGCCGAGCGTCGCCAGGACCACGCCCAGATTGTTCTGCGTCCTCGCCCAGCCCATCGGAACACGATCGCGCGGCAGAAGGTCGAGCGCCTTGCGAAACGCAGCTTCCGCTTCTCGGAGCGCGGTTTCGTCGCCCGTCACGTCGCCGAGCCTCAGCAGAACGGCGCCAAGGTTGTTCTGGGTTCCGGCCCATTCAGTCGGTTTGCGATGGCGCGCGCGCTCCTTCAGCGCCTCGCGATAGGCAACCGCGGCGCAACGGAGGATCTCGGGTTCACCGGTCAGCGCGCCCAACCCCTCCAACAGAACGCCCAGATCGTTCTGTGTGGCCGCCCACTCCATCGGCGCACGTGCGCGTGTGCGCTCCTCCAGGGCTTTCGGAGCGCGGTTTCGGCGGCGCGCAGGATCGTCGCGTCGCCGAGCCAGTCGCCTAGGCGCGACAGCGCGTTGCCGAGGTTGTTGTGAACCATCGCCCAATCCATCGGGGCTTGGCCTCGGTCAAGCACCTCAAGGGCTCGTCGGTGACAGGCTTCGGCCTCTCGCAGGAAAGCGATGCCGCCGAGACGTTCGCCAATCGCCGCGAGCGTCGCGCCAAGATTGGTCTGGGTGACCGCCCAGGCGAGTGGTCGCTCGCTCCGAGTGCGCTCGAGCAGCGCGTCCCGACACACTGCTTCGCTGCGGCGCAACGTCTCGACATCCGATTTTGCTTCACCGAGGGTCCGCAGCACAGAGCCCAGTTCGTTCTGGGTTGAGGCCCAGTCCAGGGGAACGTCGGCGCGCGGGCGCTCCCGCAGCGCCTCAAGGTAGAGCGCTTCCGCCGCCGCCGCCTGGTCGATGTCCCCGGTCATCGCGGCGATCGCCCGCTTCAACCCACCGAGATTGTGCAGAGTCGTGTTCACGAAGCAGCGGCGCTTGGTCGCAAATGAGCGCGTCCAGGGCGGCGCGATAGGCGGCTTCGGCTCGCCGAAGCGCCGACAAATCACCGTCGAGTTCACCAATCCGTTGTTCGAGATTGCCAAGATTGTTTTGCGACTTCGCCCACTCTATCGGCGCGTTCGCGCGTTCGCGCGCCGAGAGCGCCATCGTGAAGGCGGCTTCCGCCGCTCGCAGCCGGTTCGCGTCGCCCATCCGCTCGCCGATGGCTTCGAGCACCGTGCCGAGATTGTGTTGGATAGCCCCCCAAACGGTCCCCCAGCGGTCTCGATGACAATGCCGCAGCGCTTCGCGATATTGCGCCTCGGCCTCCTCGAGCGCGCCTCGGTCCCCGTTCGCGCCCCGCATGTGCAGTGTTTCGCCGAGACTGGTTTTCGCCGCGATCCACTCGATCCTCGCGGGGTCGTGATCGAGGAGGGTGAGCGCCTCGCGGAGGGCGGCCTCGGAGCGCTTCAGGGCGTCTGCTTCGCCCGTCAGGCGAAGCGCGACGCCGAGATGGGTCAACACACGCGCCCGCTCGGTCGCCAAAGCGGCTCCCGAATAGTGTTCCAACGCCGCGTGAAAAGCCGCCGCCGCACGCTCCAACGCAGCCCGATCGGCCGTCAGCTCCCCGAGACGTGTAGAGTTCACGCCGAGATTGTCCTGGCTCTTCGCCCATTCGTCGGGAGCCGTCGCGCGGGGGCGAGCGTCCAGGGCGCGAAGGTGAGCACCTTCCGACATGCGGAAGAGGCTCGGATCACCCGTGATTTCACCCAGAGCGCTCAGAGCGTTGCCCAGAGCGCCTTGGATCGTCGCCCAGACCGAGCGATTCGCTTCCTCTGGCAACCGCTCGAGCACGGAACTCGCACAATGCGATCCGCCGCTTGAGCCAATTCGCGTCCCGTCGCCCCTCGGGGATCGACTGCATGGATTGGAGTTCCATCAGCAAAAACGCGAGTTCCGCCTTTTTGGACGCCGCGCCCGTTGGCTCATCGCTCGGGGCGTGAGAGCCGCCGCGCGCGCGACGGGCGGCGAGCTGGTCCGCCCGCGTTTCCAGAAGGTCCGCGTATTCCAGGTCTTCCACCGCGCGCGCGGACGCCGCTTCTTTCCGCAGCATGGCCTCCGTGTCCGGGTGCAGCAAGACGCCGGCGTCGCGTTCGAGACGATCTCGCGCCTCATCGTCGGTCAGCGGGAGAAAGGCATGCAAACATTCGATGATTCGCTCGCGCGTGGGCGCCGGGCCGGGCTCCTCGGAGGCTTCCATCGACGTTCCCCTTACACTTCGGCGGCGGGAGCCGGTTCGGCCTTCCGCTGGACGGTTCACCTCTGGACCCGGTTAAGAAAGAACGGCGCCCAGACGAAGATTCGACGTCGCGTTTCCGCGCGTCTCAATTCAGCGACCACCGCTGCCTGCAACGCGACGTCCGTGGCTATCCCGGCCGCCAACTTCGTGTGGAGCTCCGTCATGAGCCGCTTCGCGACGGCGTCATAAACTGGCCAGAGCGCGCTGATCACCGCTTTGGCGCCGGCCTCGAAGAACGCCGCCTGGAGGCCGAACATATCGTCGCCCGGCAACTGCTCAAGCCCACGTCCCTTCAGGGTCCGCTGGCCGGTGTTGCAACCGCTCAGCACGACGAGATCCGCGCTCAGTCGCAATTGTCCAATCCGTAATGCGCTCAGGGAACCGTCGCGCAAAACGAGCCGCGACGCGTAAGCGTCGTTCTCCGCCTCGGGAGCGAAGATGCTGACCCCATGTGTCGCGATGTGCAGGTGCCGACAATCGGCGAGCCGCCCTTGCAACCGATCGAAACCCGAGACGGTGGCCCGGTCCGCCACTAAGGCTTCGCCCGGTCGGCCGTCGCGCCTCCAAATCGCTGCGACCGCCTCTGCTTCCGCCTCTGCTAACCGGAGGTCGGGCCAATGTTCGCCGGCCACGACGTAGTGGTCGACGCCGATCGCGACGACGCCGCCGTCGGTCTCGGGGACGGCCATGTCGCTCGGGGTGAGAAGGGAGCGGAAATTGGGCGCGTAGCTGATCGCCGCGCGCTCGATGAGAAAGGTGCCATCGTTCCATTGGAGGGCGTGAAAGGGCAAGAGATGGAGCGCGCGATGCGGCGAGAGCGTCAGCCGCCGCGCGTCGGCGACGAATCTCTTGATCGTTTCGGGAAACGTCGCCGACACCAGCCGCGTCGCAGAAGCTTCGAGAGCGGAGCGGTCGGGGCGCTTCGCGCTCACAAGGGTCACGTAGGTGTCGAACATCTCGACCTCCTCGATCGTCAACGCGACGCGATCAACGCAGATTCCCTGTTGGCGGATCGCAACGACGATGAGCACGTCTCGGGAAACCCAGACCCAGCTGATCGCCGCTTCGTCGACCGCGAGCGCGGCTTGGAGCGATTGGACGCTGACCTCGGGTGCGGTTGTCGTGGTTCGTCGCTCGATCGCGCGCGCATTGATCAGAAGCCGGATCTCGGCGGAAGCCGCTTTCCATGCGTGGCTTCCCTTTGCAGCGCGAGCGCGAATCCGCGTTGCCTCGGCGAGGCGCATTTCGATTTCGTCGCCGTCCGAATTGGCCGCCGGCGCGGTGCCTCTCGTCGCATTGTAATGGGCCTTCATCAGCTCCATCGCCGCAATGAGATCGTCCCATCGCTCCAGCCGAAAGGCGGCGTGTGCATTCATTTCATAGAAGAAGGTCCTTCCCGAGAGAAAAGCGGCCTGCTGCAAGGGATCGGCAACGTGGCGTCGGCGCGCCTCGAGCAACTCGACACAGTCTCGCGCGAGTGACAATCGCGCTTCGTCCTCGCCGCGGCGCAAGAGCGCGGTGATGCGAACGCCACGCAAATCGAGCAACAAGGCGAACAGGTTGCGCTCGAGAGGCCGCTCGGGCGAGCCCGGCGCGTCACCGAGCAGGATCGCTTCTCCCTCGATGGCCGAAGCGATCGCGAGATCGGTCGCATCCATGAAGTCATGAACATAGGCGCGGATGAAACAGGCGAGGGCGATGGTGAACGGATCGCCGAGGCGCCGCGCTTCCGAAAAGCAGGCCTCGGCCCGACCCAACGAGGCTCGGAGCGCGACCGTGTCGTCCGCCGAATGCGCGTCGTTGGCCTCCAATTGAATGACGTGAAGCCGATTGGAAATTGCCTGTGCCTCTCGGTCGCAGCCGGCTTCGATCGCCGGGCGTGGCGAAGAGGTCTCCAGGCCGGGCAGATCGCCGCGAGCTTCGTGGCGATCGCGTCATGCGCCGCCGAGAGGTTCACCCGCCCATCGACGATCGCTTCTCTGAGCGCCGTGACGAGATGTTCCGAACGCTCCGCCTCTGCGGCGTCCGTGTCCGAGCCCGCCCGTGACGAGCCGCGAGAATGTCGGCCCACATCTTCCCAATGTCGCTGATCATCCGTTCCGGCCTGCCGCCATCCATCGCGACGCGCTTGGCGGTTTCGGCGATCCAGGCCGTCAACGCTGCCTCGACGCCCACGCTTCCGGGATCGGGAAAACCGACGCTCTCCAGCTCGGCTGCGGCCTTTTCCGCGAAATAGGCCGCGTCGAAGGGCGCATTCGCGTCGGTCGCGACTTGTGGCGAGCGCGCAAAGGCCCTGGCGCGCTCTAATGGCGCGAGAGCGCCCCCAATCAGCCGACGCAAATCCCCGGCCGAGGCCCCGTCGATGTCGTGCGCGGCCGCGTCACGCAGATCTTCGGCCTCGCGCCGCTCCTCTGCGGCTTCCTCGATCGAGCCGGCACGTTCATAAAACCCCGCAGCTTCGTAGAGAAACGCAATCGCCCGAGCGATGTCCTCCAGCTGTCGCCAATCGCGGGCGAGACGACCAGCGGCGAAGCCAGCCCGGATCGCAATTCGTTCGGAAAGGCGAGGGCTTGGTCCGGCCGCTTCGAGGAGGATGCGATACCGAGCCAGTTTGGCCTCTCGCGCGGCAAGGCTCGCTTGCGTCGGAACCGCGAGCATAGACGACGCTTCTTGCGCCTCACATCCTTCCTCATCGAGCGCGAGTAATTTGCTGAGGAGAGGCTTTTCGTCGAAGGTCGGCTCAGTCGCGGCAGCCCGAGCCGAACTCGAGCAGTGCGCTCGAATGGCGATGACAAATAGCCGACGCTCCCAGGGTCGGGGTCCCTCGGGTGACACGGCGCAAGATGCGTGGCCAACTTCGATCGCCGCCAACCGGTGGCGTCCGGCGGGGGCGCGTGCGTCGTCATGTCGCGGAACGAAGCCTCGGCGACAAGCGTGCATGCTCGCAGAGCATTGTCGTCGAGGCCGGATCGGCTGCTCCTCGTTCGCAGCGGCCATCGCGGCGGCGGTGTCCATGTCCAGCCACGACTCGACTTCCTCGATTTCTGCTAGACGTCGCGCCAACGGATCGAAGCCAACGAGGCGGATGCCGGCGGCGTCCAATCCACCATGCGGATCTCACGACGTTTCGACGGGCCGACGCGCGCGCGGATCGCCGTAGACCTTGAATGCGAGCCATGATGCGTCCGGAACGGATCTCGCCGCGCGCCGCGCCGCATGGCTGCCTCGGCCAGCGTTTTACCGTCGCGCAGCGCCTGGTAAAACGCGCGCGCGAGATCGAGTTCGCTGGCTCGTCCCGGACGGACCACGACGTTCCGACGAAAACCCCGGCACCGGCGAGCAGGAACACATCGGCCAGCCGCCCTCTTCGGTCAGCGATGGGCCGGATCGTCCCGTCTCGCAGGCGTTCAGGAATACGATCCGACAACGGCGAGACAATTGCAGGCCCGCTTCGGCGGCGATGACGTAGGTGTTCGCCTCGATCGGACGCGGCTCGCCGTCGACCTCGACGTCGCCGAGAATGAGCGTGGACGTTTCGATGATTGATGTTTCGCCTGGGCATGGCAGCACAGATGGAGGCAATCGAAGTCGGCGGCCTCGATCGCCTCGCATAGACCGTCGATCGTGGCCGGCACGGGCTCGGCGCGAAAGCCCAGCGCTCGCAAACTTCCCGGCCCCTCGCCACTCAGGAACTCGCGCTCCTTGGCGCCCACCGCGGGCAATGTGCGACAAGGGTAATCCGCGACCAGATAACGCAAGGACTGGCACGAGAGCGTCCGCGGAGGCGTTTCTCCCTCCAGGCCACGAACGAGACCATATTCGGCGAGAAATTTTTCGTCCGTCTCCCCGGTCCTCGGATTGTGCAGGCGCAACAGCTCCCAAGGAACGTAAGGCTCCCAGGACACGATTCGCACTGCGACGATGCGCTCGCGCACGACCCAAAGCGTTTCGACGACCTCGGGATCGAACAGCTCCTTGCACAGATGAACTCCGAGCGCGCGAACCTCGCGCTCGAAATTTGCTACCGCGAGCGGGTCAAGTTTCTGCGTCAGGCGAGAATAAACGTGGTCGAAATATTTCAGCGTGGACGCGGCCAAGCCGCCGCCGCGATCCCGCAGCGGCTTCGATTTCTTGGTGACGAAATCGAGATTTAACGCCTCGGAATGCAATTTGTAATGATAGCGGGTCTCGCCACCCTCGGTTCGTTGTTCGACCAGCAGGGTCAGCTTGTCATCGTCTTGCGCGTCGGGCCCGCTAAGTCGACTGGCTCCGCGGGACATGCCAGTCGTCGTGGCCGCGCTGGCCGCCACTTCCATTACTAAGCAAATCGCTCCGAGTTCGCTGCCGCCCTGCCAGAACGACACGGAGAGGTCGGCGAGACGCCGGGGCGTGCGCCGCGAACGACGAAGAACCCTTCTCGAGGGTCGTCCGGACCGGGGGCGGGATCGTAACGTCGGCGTCGTCTGGTCGACGATGGTTACGACGTCGTTTTCCGCCGACAGCGATACGGCGATTTTTCGAGTCCGCGTTGCTTCCGATTTTGGCGAACGCTCGCAATGGGGCGGCCTTGGCTGTCTGCTCGACGCGGAAGGCGACAACCTCCCGGTCACCGACCCGGATTTCCCCTTTGGTTTCGGCCGAAACGGTGATGGGAAGCCGCGGCGTATCCTCCGCCTAAGAGGCTCCGACTTCCGCGCCAGCCCCGATAGCTTTCGTTCCCCTCTGGACGGAGTGCGCAAGCTCGTCGGGAGAGCCGTTATCCTCATGTCCGCCGCCACGCAAAGGGCCGAAGTCGTCGAAGTATTCGCCGTCTTCGTCCGCTCGGTCGGCGATCGCCTCCTCCTCGATCTCCCGCGCGACTTCCCAGTCCGAGAAACCGATTGCGACGACGTTCGATAAGGGGTCGAGATCGACGACCCGGGTCGCCGCCATCGCCTCCGGGATCGAACCAAAGTCGTCGCGGGCGGATGGCGGCGCGATCGGCCGGCGACCTCGCGACCGTACGCTCGACCGCCACTCATGCAACTCGCATGCGACCTCGACGGATTTCGCGCTCCGGCGACCCTCGACGTTTTCTGGCGATCTCCTCCAGTTCCGAGGCGCGATAGACGTAATGATAGCGTTTGGCTTCGCCATGTTCCTGGACGGCGCGCACGACCACGCCCCATTCCGCCAACGTCTCGCGGAGCTGATTTCACAACGCTTGCCAGACTACGTCCGGCGGCGACGACAAGGATGTCTTCGCTTGCCGAAATCGAGCGCCAATCGAGATCGCTCATGACGCCCTCCCTCTAAGCCGCCGTCGTGGCGAGAACGGCGAAAAATCTCTACTGTTTCGACGCCAACACCTTCGACATTTACCCGATAGGCGCCGGCCTTGAGAGGCGGCGTCCGCCCGGCGAACCAGCCGTCGCCCTCGCGCTCCAACGCCGCGGAGAAAACCGGACGCGCGTCGGAAGCTTTCGCCACCGTCAACCTCAAATCCCCGCACTCGCCGCTCGGCTTGGCGCGCACCGTGACGTTTTCGTTCTCTAA
>CAWFZD010000146.1:0-15626 GCA_963820145.1 uncultured Alphaproteobacteria bacterium | reverse complement strand
CGGCGAAGGCCGATCTTCTCATCTTCGCGCATCTTGCGGCGCTTCAATGAAGAATGAGCAGATGTCGGTTGTTGTCCACGGACCAGGAGTGGAAGCGACCCAAGAAACTCTGGCCCAGGAGGATCGTCGCTTTCACGTCGGCGATCGAGGCTTCGACGTTTTCGATCGCGATGTCGCCGACCTTCAAGGATCTCAGTCGAAAGCGTTGGGACGGGACTTGTGAGCCGTCGGCGAGCCTATAGGTCTGCTCGCCTAAAAAATCGTCGTCCGTGATGGTTCCCGTGCGCACCAGAGTCATGACGACGTCCGCGGGAACGCTGACGTCGGTTGCGCCGCTGTCGACCACGGCATTCAAGGTTATCGCCTCGTTGAAGCGCACCGGAACCACATAAACGCCCCCGTCCAAATTCATCTGCACCTGTGTGGCGCTTCCGCCCGGGCCCGGCGCCGCCGGGGGGGTCGCTTCGTCAGAGGGCGGGGCGTCATAGGGGCTTGGCAGCCTCCGCATCTGGGCGGGATCGGCGGCGAAGAATCTGAGCGAAGATTTGTGAGCGCCGCTCTTGAAGCTCGCGGCCCAGACGAAGCCCGGCCCACCCTCGAGTTGATAGACAGGCGATCCGGAACGCGCCGAGTCTTCGAAATTGTCCAGAAAGTCGACGAGAAACCCGAGCTTCGGGCTTTTCCCGCGCGCGAGGACGGACGCCGCCGCCGGGGACACGGAGCGCAGCTCAATGCCGCCCCAAATGGCGATGATTCCGCGGGTCGATTGCAAAATCTGCCGCGGCTTGCCGAAGCGTTTGGAAAGGCGACCGATTTCGTCTTCCACGCCAGCGATGTCGAAGAAGGCCGGAGAAATATCCCGGTTTATATAGATCGCCGTATTGTCCAGCCGATGGAGGATCGTCGTGCTTTGAACGGCGCCATCCTTCACCTCTTTGAACTTACAAAATACCGCTTCCGCATATTGCTCGCTGCGCGCGCATTTGTAACGCTTATACGCCCAGGAATCCGGGACGACCGGTTCGCCGAGACCCAGTCCGTCGACCGAATAGGCGCCGCTGATGCGCTCCCGGCTACGAGCGCATGCGTCAGAGGCAGCCCACGAGAGCGCGAGCGCAAGAAGAGCGACAGTGGCCGACCGCAACCGCAACGCAAACTCCCCGCGCGCCTCTCCCAACAATCCGAACAGATCGAGGGTCCTTCGTCAACGCTGTATAAATCATGCGCGTTACAGCCCGTCCGCGGCTCAGGCTGTTCGGCTCATTCGATCTTCATCACCCGGCTTTCGAGGCGGGCGGGTTGCAGAGGCGGCCAGGAAAAGAGCGAAGCCAAAGCTCCAGGAGCGGCGCATGGCGCTGTCGGCGGCGGCTCGGGTCGCGGCCCCCGTGAGCAGAAGTCCGACTTTTCGAAAGTCAGGGGACCGCTGCACAACGGCCATTCTCAAACGCCAAGTTTGGCTGAAGCCGCCGCTATTTTCACGGCGCGAAATTCTGATCCCGTGTCGGGTCTATTTTTTGGAGGCCTCGGAGGGAATCGAACCCCCGGTACAAGGATTTGCAGTCCTCTCTATTTTGACTAAGCCTCTGTTTTTGCTAACCCGTGTCGCGTCTATGTCGCGTCTAGCCAAGAAGCTCTTTCTCCGCCGCGGCAAGCTCCGAATGATCGTCAGGGCTCGGAAACCAAGAGCCGTAAACGTCCATCGTCATCGTGATGCTCGAATGGCCCAGCCTGACTTGGGCCGCCTTGGCGGACAGTCCTAGGCCGCCGTCATTTCGAGAATTGATAAGCCAGGACGCGAAAAAGTGCCGCGCCGCATGGAGGCCGCCATACTTGGCTTTTCCGTCCGCGTTGGCGACACCGGCCGAGATTTGGGCCCGTTGCCAGCCAAAGATGGCAAGATCGGAATGGCCTATCGGCCGCCCGTTTGCGGTCGGAAACACAAGGTCGAGATCGCCCCTTGGGCAGGCAAGCCGCCAAGCCCGAAGCGCATTCGCGACGATCGGCGGGAGTGGTATCGATCTATTGGCCGCTGCCGATTTTGGCGGCCCGAAGCGCATGTATTGGTCGACCCGCTGATGAACGTGAAGGACGCTCTTTTTCAAATCAAGGTCAGGCCAGCGGAGGGCGCGAAGCTCCGATGAACGCAAGCCGGTAAAGACGAGAGTCAGGATAATCGGCCGCCAGCGGCCTTCTAGATGGTCGACAATGGCCTTTATCTCCGCGCGCGTCGGAACGTCGACGCCGATCCTGAGCCGCCCCTTCTTGCGCCGATCGGCTTGCGCCTCGGATCCGCGCTTTCTCCCCGCTCGCATCTGCCGGGCGGCGTTGACGGCGATCAGTCCCCGCTCGCGCGCGTCCTCTATCAGCGAGGCCAGGCTTGTCAAAACCTTGCGGATCATCGGAGCGGATCGGGGCCTGTCCCCGTCATCTCCGCGGCGCAATCGATCCTCGAAGTCGCGGACGGCGGGGGCCGAAATCCTGGAGAGCTTCGCGTCGCCGATAAAGGGCGCGATGTGAAAGCGGATGTGGCGAGCATAGGCGTCAACCGTCGACCGCTCCAAGCCCCGTCCTCGGCATGATTCGAGCCAAAGGGCCGCGGCCTGGTTCACCGTGATACTGGCGCTATCCGCCGTATGCGTTCCCGCCCTGACCTCGACGCGCGCCATCGCGTGATAGGCGTCCGCCTCTTTCTTCCTGGAGAACGTCTTGATATGGCGCCGGCCGGCCTGGTCGACATAGTCGACGACCCAAGCCTCTCGCGGCTCGCCTCCTCGGCCTTTCCAAACACGCTTGCGGACGCTCATCCGCCGATCATGGCCGCCGCGGGCTCGGCGTCAAGCGGGCCATTCGATGGACAGGTAGCGCCTCTTACTTTCGCAGCGGCTCGAAGATTTTTGTTAGGTTCAAGGAATAGGCGCTCGAGTGCTCGGACATAAATGTCGCGACCATGCCGAGGATTTTTTCGGCTGCTGGATCGACCTTTGCTCCAGGAGGCGGCGGCGCTAGCGTTTTTTCCGTGATAGCCGGCATAAAGCAATGGTCAATACATGTTTTACCGTCCAGCATCGATTTACCGATAAGGACAAGAGCGTCGCCCCTGCCAGTTAGAGCAGCGTCAAATAAAGAAGACCCGCGGGAATCAGGCTCACCAACTTTACGCATAACGTCGACGATGCTGCGAATTTCGCCCAAGGGAACGCGGAGGTTGTTTAACGCGGACGCGACCAGCGCCCATTTGCGCTCGCCGTGATATGGGGCGGCCACATACTCCCGGTAGCGGCCACGCCCTTTCTTATCTGTGTCCGGCACGGCGTGGAGGATTCCTAAGTCGCTCCAGTGCTGGAGGGCGCGCGCCTTTTCCCCAGTGTCCTTGATGAGCACTCCGATTCCCTTGGTTTCCATTTTCTCCCCCTTTACGCCACCAAATACGTAGCGCGCATCTTGCGCTAGGTCAATAGTTGGGATAGAAGGTGACCATTCGGACCGAGCCGCGTCCGTTGCCTGCGCTCAAGATACGTGACGCGTGTCTGGCATCTTATGGAGCAAATGATGACCCAGGTTGAGAAAGCGCCCGCGCCAGAATCGATTTCCGACGATTTGATGAGGGGCGTCGAAGCGATTGCTCGCTTCACGGGCTGGACGGAGCGTCAGGTTTATCACGCCGTCTCGCGTGGACACCTTCCCGGCGCGTTCAAGGTTGGCAACGCCTGGTGCGCGCGTCGGTCGACGATCCTGGAAGGCTTACGCCGCCTCGAGCAGGGGGGCGCTTGAGCAATGCAGCCCCCAGACATGGGAAAGCCGCCGAGGCGTGGTGCTCTCGGCGGCTCCCCAAAGGACATGCTTCCCGGCGCGTCCGCTTTCAGAAATAGCTTCTGGACCGCGCTTCGGCAAGCCCTGAAGCTCGCCGCGCACGTCGCGGCCCTCGCCTTCCTCTGAACGGGGATGGCCAACTCGTGAGCGACATCTTCACGCGCAACCTCTTTCGTTGGCTCAACCAGGTCTCAGCCGACCGCGAAATAACGCCTGGCGCGTTCAGGCTCGCCTATATCCTGAGCCAACATTTCAATCGACGCACCGGCAATGCTTGGCCCACGCAAGAGACATTGGCAAAAGCCTCGCGCCTGACGCGACGCGGCGTCCAAATGTGCCTCGATGCGCTCGAAACTCAAGGTCACCTTCGCGTCATCGCCGGCAGGGGACGCGGCAATGTTTCGACTTACGAGCCGATCCTGCGCTCCGATGACAAAGCGATACAAAGGGCGAATAGCAGTTCGCCTTTTGATGATGAAAACGCGAACCTTGCTGCGCCTTTTGAAGACGAAAAACGCGAACCACAGTTCGCCCTTTCCGATGCAAAAAGGCGAACTAAAACGCAAAAAAAGGCGAACGAAACGACAAAAAAAGGCGAAGTACCGTTCGCACAGAACCATCTGAATAACCATCTGAAGGAACCATCTGAAGGAGAGAGACTCTCTCCGCCCCCATCGATCGGAGAAAAAAAACCATCGAAAAAGGGAAAGCCTGCAACCGCTCGCTCGGCAATTAAAAGAGATAATCTCGAGGGCTTCAATTCATTCTGGGCCGCCTATCCCAAGAGGGTGGCCAAGGTCTCGGCGCAGCGGGCCTATGACAAGGCGCTCGACACCGGCGCGACGCCCGCCGAGCTACTCGCCGGCGCCGAGCGCTTCGCCGCGGAGCGCGCGCTCGAGCCTGATCCAGCGAAGCGCGAGCGCTTCACGCCGCACGCCACGAGCTGGCTAAACGCGGGCCGCTGGGCTGACGAGCCATCTGCCGCGCCGTTCCAAAGCGCAGAGCAGCGCCAAGACGGCGGGCGCCAGGCTCGGCCGAGCATGTTTGACCTCGCGTTTCGGGGGAGGCTCCCCGAATGAACCGTGCAGTCTCCACGCAATCGCAACCAGCGCAGCCGACAATCATCGCGCCGCAGGGCAATGTCGTCGCGAAGCTCCGCGAGCGCTTCGGCAATCTCGGCCCGCTCGTCGCGCGCAGAAATTCCCAGGTGGTGAAAGACGCTTTGCGCGAATGGCATCCGCTTCGCGCCGGCGACGAAGAGAAGGCGCGCTACCGTCTCTCCCGGATTCCAGATCGCCTCACTCTCCATGACCAACTCAATGAGCTCTGGGCCGCCGTTTGGCTACCGGCTCAGGAGGTCGAGGCGCGGTTGATCGTCGCGACCATGCTCGAGGCAATTCCCGCGGCGAAGGCGTCGGCAAACGCGACCTACATCGATGCGATGACGGATGCGCTAGCCTCTGCTGACGGAGAATTCGATGATGACGGCTGTCGACACTATCAGCGTTGGCACGGATTCGGCTGCGCTGTTCTTTTTGACATGATGCGCAAGACGATCGCGATCTCGACGTTCACGCCCTCAACGGCCGAAGTCCTCGCGACGGCGCGAGCCATACGCCTCAATTATTGGCGCGCGTTTGAAACCACGGACCGATTGATCGCGCTTCGGCTGAACGCCGAGGAAATTATAGGCGAGGCGAGCGACGACGAAATTGAAGGTGACGCCATTGACTGGTGAGAAAGGCTGCATCGCCAAGCCGCGCCAAGCAGAGGCACATGGGCGCGATCCGCAGACCGGGCGGCTCACTCCATCCTTGGATAATATACAAGAAAGGGAAATGGAGCGCCCAACAGCCCCATCGCCCTCATACGTCGCGGCCTTGAAGTGTCACCACAACAAACACGGGTATCGTGGCATTTGGTATGACGCAAAAAAACAATACTTCGCGGCCAAGGTCGCTAAAGGCGGGAAAAAGCTCGGCAAACAAGGATTTCGGACAGCGAAGGAAGCAGCGCTAGGCTATGACGACCTGGCGCGAATTGTTTATGGCGATGACGCTTGTCTTAATTTTCCGGGACCCGGCGAGAAAAAGACTATCCGCGGCTCCAGGTGCACACACGGGGACGCTAGCCTTTACTATCATGCGGAACGCAAGTTTTGCCGGATATGCAACCGGGAAGCCGTCACGCGCTACAGGGCGCGGAAAAAAGCTCAAGCCGAGCCCCAGGGCGCCGCACAAGGGGCTGACCGATGAGCCCTGCCGCCCTCCGCCGAGAGATCGCCGTGCATCATGCCGCGCTCGCCGAGCTCTATGCCGAGCTTGCCAAGATTGAGGGCGACGAGGCCGAGCGGACGATCCCCGACGTCGCGCCGCCTTTCGCGGTGGGGGAGAAGTTGCTTCGGATTAAGGACATCGCCAAGCTCATGGGTTGCGACCCGAGCACAGCGTCCCGCCGTGTCCGCGCTGCTGAAATAGGCATCATGTGCGGGGGGGACGTCCTGATCCCGGAATCCCGGATCGGCGCTCTATTCGTCACCAGGCGCCGCACGGATCGCACGGATTGCATGAGTCACACAAAGACGCGGGTCGCCAAATAGGCGATGATCGCACCATGATCCGAAGCAACAGCTAACGCAGCGAAAGGAAGCCCGATGAAAATCGTGGAATATCTGAAACACGATAGAACTCAGCATTGTATGTATAACAAGGGCGAAATCGCCGGCTGGCCTGACCATATCGCGGATCGGCTGATCGCGCTCGGATTTCGCGAAATTGCACGGCGATGGCAAGCCACGCCCTGAAGGCCGGCGCGTGCCTGATCCTGCAGGCTACTCTTCCGGGTTTGGCGCTCCGTCCTCCGATCGTGCGAAGTGAGGGCGCCATGGGGATTTTAGATCGTTTTCTTCCCAAGAAGTCCACCGCAAAGGCCGCCGACCCCGTCGCCGCGCTCGAGGCGGCGCTCGAGGCGATTCGCACAGAGCGCGACCGTCAAACCGGCAAGCTGGAGGCGCACGGCGGGACGCGGCGGGCTCTTCTGCACAGCGACGCGGCGACGGACGAGATCGTCGAGCATGACGTTTCGGCCTCGAGGGCTCACGTCGAGATCGAAAGGCTCGAAGCCGCGGAGTCTGAAATTTTCGAGCGCATCGGCTTTGAGGAAGATTGCCGGGCCGATGCGGAATGGCGCGAATATGTATCTGTATGGATTAAGCTCGCCACCGCAGCGCGTGACGCGATCGACGCGGCCCAAGAGAAGACGCGCGCATTCCATGCGCATCATTCGCTCGCGTCGGGAGCCTGGACGAAGGCAGTGGAGCTCGAACGCCTGCCGGTTTGTCACGAGGGGGGCTTACACGCGCTCGAGAGCATCGTCGAGAAGGAAATGGCTCGCCGCCAGCGATGGGACGCCTACGCCTCCGCCAAGCGCGCGGAATGGGGAGCCTGATGATCTCTTATCCCGCGGCAATGGCCAGCGACGAGCCGCCGCTCGAGAGGCGCAACGGGTTTAGCGTCGAAATTGTCGGCGCGGAGTCCTCGGTTGCTTTTCACGAAAGCGGGCATTTCGTCGCGGCCATGGCGCAGGGCGAAAAGCCGCGTGACGTTGTAATTGGTGTGCGTTACTTGCGTGGAGAGTGCGGCGACGCGCACTCCTCCTACAGCGGCTATTGCGGCGAGTATCGCGAGGGTGCTTGTCGTCTCCCGCTCCGGGAGTTTCCTGAAATTCCTGACGCTCCCCTGAGCCTCGGGCGCGTCGATTCATGCGGCTCGAAATTATCAGCCGCGATAATCTGTTGCGCCGGGCCGGGCGCGGAGCTGAAGCATCGCACGAGGCGCGGGTTGCCACTGTCGCTGAAACATAGCGCCGAGGATGACCGGCGAATGCTTGAGTGCTTCGCGCAACTCGAGCGCGCCGCAGCCGGCACAGACAAGCAGGCATTCATCGATCATGCCTGGCGCGAGGCGCAACGCCTCTTAGACGATCCTGCTCATTGGGCCGCGGTCGAATGCCTCGCCAATGCGCTCATTGCCGGCCTTGCCGAAAAGACGCCGGAAACGCCAAGGCCAGGCGACGAGATCGAATACGTCTTGCACGGGCCCGAGGCCGAGGCCATCTGGCGCGGGCATGTCGATCGCGCCTCTAACAATTCAGATCGCCCACCGGCATCTTTGAGCGGGCTGCCGGTCCAGGCGAGCGCGGCGGCCGATCGCATCGCCGGTCGCCGCGCAGCCTTTCTCAAAAGTTCAAAGTCGCCGGGGGGCGACATCGTGAGGGCGCCGACCCCCTGACGGGCGCGGCGGCTGGCCGGGAAGCTCAGCCGCCGCGCACAATCTCTTAACGAAGGAATAACCAATGTTCTGGGCTATCGAAGACGTCGGCTCGCAACTCGCGTGCTCCATGCCTCTGCTCTCGATCGCTGCGACGACGACGCAGTATGGCAGCGCGCTCGCGACCGAATCCGACAACAGCAACAGCGCTGGCGGCGCCGGCGCCAATTTCGATTATCGGTCCGGTATGCTGATCATCGGTGTCGACGCGCCTTCGGGCTCGCCGACGAGTTTCTCTGTCTCCGCCAAGCTTCAAACGAGCCCTACCGGAACCGGCAACTGGACTGACGTTCCGGGCGCCGCGATTACGCCGTTGACTGCGGCCGGCAGCGCCAGCACGAAGTTCAATTTGGAAGGAACCTCCGGCTGGATTCGCACATGCGTCGTTCCGTCGTTTACGGGCGGAACGAGCCCGGCGATCGATATTGCGGCGGCAATCGTTCTCGGCGGAGATATGGCGAGATGATCACCATCCAGCTGCTCGAGCCAATCCAAGACGCGACCGGCGCGCTGATCACGCACGTCACTCTGCGCGCGCCGAATATTTCGCCGGGCGCCGCGAGCCGACGCCGGCCGATGCAGTGATCCGTTACCTCGCATGCTTCGACGAAACCGCGGAAACGCCGAACTAGGAGATCATTATGTCAAGCGGGAAAACCGTCATTCTATCCGAGCCTATCAAGGGCATCGGCGGCGCGATGATCACTGAGATCAAATTCCGCGAGCCGCGCTACGAGGACGTTCTCGATATCGGCGAGCCCGAGACGCTGATCGGACTCGGCGAAGGTAAGGCGTTTTTTCAAGAGGACGCCAAGGCCATTCGCTCGTATCTCGAACGCTTGAGCGACATCGACGTGAATTTCCTCCCGCGCCTAGGGTTGAAAGATACGCTCGCGTGCAAGCAAACTGTCAAATTTTTTTTCCGCGAAGCAATGATGACGACGCCGCAAGAGGAAGCCTCTGGGACCAAGTCGGAAGAGCCCTCGTCTGCGGATACGGACAACCAATTTCAGCCGTCCGTCTTCTGACGCTGAAAGAGGCTGTGTATTGGCTCAATCAGTATCGGCTCTTCCACGAAGCTTCGAAAAAATAAGGACGCGCTATGGCGGTCAAAACGATCGAGACAAAAGCGGTAATTTCCGCGCAAGACAAGACCGGCGCGACCTTCGCGGAAGTTGCGGCAAAACTGCGCAAGATGCAGGACAGCGCGGAGAACGCGCAACGCGGAATGGACCGCGCAATGCACGCCAGCGGCAAGGCTGCGCAAGCCGCTGCAACCGCACATTCTGCGGCAGCTACGGCGATCGGCGTTGGCGTCGCGCTGGCAGCAGAAAAGAGCCTCGAAAAAGTCACCGATATCCTGCGAAAGACGAAGGAAGTTTATAAAGAATATGACGACCTCGTGCGCTTTTCGCGCGCTATCTTGGACATCAGCCCGGCGCAGCAAAAGCCGCTTATTGACCAAGCGATCCGTCTTGGCGGGAGGACCAAATTCAACGATCTGCAAGTGTTGGAGGCGCAGAAGGAACTCGCGGCACGCGGTATCTCGCTCGACAAAATCCAACCAATTATCGAGCAGGCCGCTGACTTCGGCCAAGCGATGGGCGTCGATCTCCCGACATCGGCGAAGACTTTGGAGTTGGCGCTTTTCTCGACCGGGCAAAATATGGAAGAGGCCGCCGAGGCGATTAAGAACGCCAAGCATACGACGGACCTCATGGTTAAGACGGCGAAAATCGGCGGACTCGACGCCGAAGGAATGCAGATGCTCTACAAGTATGGCGGAGCCGCTGCGCATTCGGCCGGCCTATCCCTTGAGACCATCGGCGCTCTTGGCGCGATGATGAGCCGCGGCGGCATTCGCGGCGACGAGGCCGGGGTTGCTATTCGATCGTTCGCAGGCTCTCTCGTCTCGCCGACGATGAAGGGAATGATCGCGCTCAACGCGATGGGTATCGACTTCAGCAAATATGCTGACATGTCAAAAACCATGAATCCTGAAAATCTGGAGCTTGCGACCAAGAGAGAACTCGGGCTTCGTTTCAACCCGGCTATGAAAGAAAAAATCCGGGGGATAATGCAGAACCCCGAAACGCGGGATAATCAAGCCGACTTCGTTAGCGCCATCGGCGACCTTTTCCCCGATATGAGCGCGACGGACGCAAAGCAGCTCTCGAATATCACCAAGCGGTTCTGGAAGTCGTCGACGCAGTCCGTCGATACGGAAGGCCTGTTGCGAGAGATCATCCGGCGCAAGCCGACCGCTTCGCAGGCGAACGACCTTTTCACGAAGCAGCAAGGCGGAAGGTTTGAGATCGTCGCGCAACAGGGCATTGGAAAATATCAAGAATTCTACGACACATTGAAACACGTGCCGCAGGGCTTCGCTCACGGAATTGGCGAGCAGCGCATGGCCGGATTCGCGGGCGCTGAGACGCGCCTCGAAGGCGCGATCATGAATTTCTACTCGGCGTTGGGCCGGGCAAACGAGGGCTGGATGACGCCCGTCACCGATGCGGCCGGCAAGCTGATTTAGGGTCTCGTCGAAGGCGGTGACAAGACGATGCAACTTGTCTCGGCCTTTGGCGGCGCGATCATGGCCGTTTCCGCGTTCGAGGCTGCGTTAAAGTTTGGATCGATAACACAGACCTTATCGGGCAATCCTGCCAGCGCCACAGCGATGGCCGGTCTCGGCGGCGGCTTCCTCGGCCGGATGGGCGGCCTTGGTCTACTCGGCCTCTCCGGTCTCGCGGCCTATGCGATCGCAAACCGTGACGGACTTTTCAGCGCCGCAACGGGCACGCCGCGGAATACGATCGACAACTGGAAGGCGGAATTTGAGCCTTGGAACCGCAATCGATTTACGCTTCCCTGGGAAACGAAGCCGGCGCCCAATGAGAAAACTTCCGACGTCTTCAATCGCATGCGCGGCTTGCATTTTACGGACGCGCCGCTACCGCCGACAAGGCTCGAAGGAAGCGCGGATGTGCGCCTGCGCGTCGAGGTTGCGCCGACCTCGGATTTTACGACTCGCGTGACGCAGGAGCTGCAAACCTCTGGCGCGTTGCGTCCCGGCGATACTGGCGTAAGCATGAGCGGAGCTGCGCCGTGAGCGGGACCTCCCGAAAAGCTTCATCGATCAGTCGGCCTCACTCGCGGCTCAGTCGCGGGCCTGGCGGGAAGCGGAGACAAGAGCGCGACCGAAGCCCCGGAGCGCGGCGGCAGAGACAAGCGCGCGACGCACAGGCGGGCCAGCGCGAGCCCTACAGCGCCGAAGCAAAGCCGAGAGCGGCAGGGGTGGCGGCAGAGATGAAATCGAGCCGGCGGCGTTCTCTGGGCCAGGACGGGCCAGGAGGGGACCCCTCCCCCTTCGGGTCCTTCCTCGCGTTTGCTGAGGGGGCGGAGCGCAGCAGCCCGATTTTTCGCTAGTTTAGCTGCTAAAGGAAACCTAAAGTTGACCATGCACGACCCCCTGGACGATGACGAGGTTCTGAAAGTCGCCTTCCAGACGGGCGCCGAGAGCGGCGAAAAGCTGATCGGCCTGGCGCTGACCACGTTCCCGGAGGCGCTCGCGGTTCAGTATTTGTGCGGGATTTTGATTACGGTCGCAGGGGGTATCTCCTCGCGCACCTCGTCGGCGCAGACCCGCCAGCTTCTCGAGCAAACGGCGGACGCGGCTGAAAAGTTCGAGAGGAAGCAGGCCGAGCGGGGAAATTGAAATGGCGAAGGTCGTCTCCAAAAAGCACTATGCCGCGCTCAAAGGCGTGACGCAGGGACGCGTCTCGCAATGGCTTCGTGAAGGAAAGATAGACGGCGCGGCCATTGTTGGATCGGGGCGCTCTGCTCGCATCAATGTTGAGATTGCCGACGAGCAGCTTACTCGATCGCCTCGATATAAGCCAGCGCCTGGGCCGCAACGGGCTCAACACGCGCCTCGGCGCCGTGCCCGACGACCCCGAGACGCCACGCGACGAAAGCGTCGAAGGCAAGATTAAGCGGCACAAGCTTCGCCAAATCGAGATTTAAATCGCGCTGCTCGAACAACAGGCGGCGCGCGAGCGCGGCGAGTCTGATCTCTCGCACCGCGGCAGAGGACGCGGCATAATTTGCCGGCCGCGACGCCGCCCGGGTGGTTTTGGCGCTCGCGCAGCGCGCCGAAGAGATCGCTGGCGAGCTGCAAAAAGGCGGCGTTCCTGGACTGAGCGCCTATCTGCGCGTTCTCGGCGCTAGCATGTGCAATGAGATTGCGGACGCTCTCCGCGCGCCCGGTGGCAACGGGCGACGCGGCGGCCCCGCACGAAAAGATTTAGCGCCTGGCTCGGCGAAATGCTGCGCGAGCAGAAAGAGACCGTGGGGCTCGGCAAGACGGGGCCGAAATTACCTCCCGAAAGGGAGGGTAATTCGCGCGCATCACTGACAGAGGCCGGAATTGATTGGAAGCTCTCGTCTCGCGCCCTGCCGGTGTCCGGCGGGGAACACGGTGGGCGCCACGGCAAAGATGGTTCTCGCGCGGAACCATCAAACGTTCGCCCCACGCTCGCCGACGCCGGCATAGACAAGAAGCTTTCATCCCGCGCCCCTGGCCTCGGCTGGGGGCTCTTTTTTTGTGTCTGCGGTCACGCCCCTACTCGACATCGTCTTCCGGCCCTGGGTCTGGCGCTGGACGCGGCTCCGGGCGCTCCGGGGCGGGGCTCGACGTGGCGCGCAGTCTCACGCCACCATCCCGAGTGAGTTCGGCCCCGGCCGCCTCGAGGGCCGCGCGGATGGCGGCGATGGTGCGGGGCTTAAGCTCTTGGCCGCCCTCAAACCTAACGATCGTGTCATGTGAGACGCCGGACTTTTCCGCGAGCTGCTTGACCGTGAGCCCAAGGGCCGCCCTGGCCATTTTGGATTGTATCGCTCGCATTTCTGATTCCTGGTCAGTTTTCTGATTGACAGTCAGAAAAGCATCCCGTATTTTCTGACCACTGAACCGAAAACCTACCACAACCCGAACGCCGAAACACCTGTTTTCGACGAACGCCACAGCCTTGTCTGGAGCTCACCATGCCGGACCAAACCGCCGCAGCCCTCTACTTCCTCGCCCCCTTCGCCGTCCTTTGGACCGCCTTCGCGATCGCGGCCAAGGCCGGAATCGCCGCACTCGAAAACCTTCGCGCCGCAATGCTCGACTTCGCGCGTTTGGGAGGCCGAGCGATGAGCGTCGTCCGCGAAATCCTTTTCGGCTGGGCCGGCCTTTGCGCGATCGCGTGGGCGATCGTGTGGGCGATTTTCAAAGTCGGGGGGCGCAGATGACCATCATCGAACTGCCGCGCCGCCGGCAGGCTCCGCGCCTCTTTTTCGAAGCGGCTCCCGGCCTTCTCCGCCGCGTCGACCGCGCCTTGGTGGCGCTCGGCAATCTTCCCCCGGAGTTGGACGACCTGCCCGGCCTCGGCGCCGTCGCTCATGCGCTCGTCGAGCTCCTGGACTTCCTCGAAGGCGACACCGACCTTGAGCCGGATTGCGACGACGAGGTTGTGAGCGTCGACGACCTGCCGCTCTTTGCCGCGGCCGCAACGCGCCGGCCGCCCTGACGAGACCTTGTCGCGCCACCCAGCCCCCCAGCCCCAGGCGCGGCAAGTAGGGGAGGCGGCGAGCGTCCAATAGCTCTATTGCCGCTCGTCGTCTCCTCGCCCCGAAATCGTCTCTCCCGCACGCGGGGGCGACCGTCGCGCTGGTCGGTCTTAGACGGCAGCGGCGCGACGTTCTGGCCAACTGCGGGGCCTCTCCATAGGCCAAGGGCAGTCCGAAAGGTGGAAGCCCGGAGAGCGGCGCAACGGCAGCGTCGAAAGTAGCCACCGATCGGCAGGGCGCCGCTTGCACCTGCCGGGCCTGATGCGACGGCCGGCTCCGCTGGGCAAGATCGCAGGGCATGGGGACAGCTTGGCCATCCGGCCGGGGCTGTCGACCTATGCCCTAGCTCGGGCCTCTCCATTAGGCATGATTGAAAAAGAGAATGCTGATGCAACCCAACGGCTCGCGGCAAGTACCCAAGGACGCCTTCGAGCAATTCGTGGCCGCATTTCCGCAGCGCACCGACGGCATGGATGCAGCGGCCGCGCGCGGGGACTGGGAAAGCGCGGTCAGGCGCGCGAGCGCCGAGACGATCCTGGACGGCGCGAGGGCCTATCGGAAGGCCACAGAAGGCCGGGAGCGCCGCTACGTCATGGGCGCTCGCCGATGGCTCCGGGAAGGCCGCTGGCGCGATGCTCGGACATCCCGACCTCTCGTCTTCGTGCCAGCCGACACGGCCGCATGGCGCGCCTGGAGCGACTTCTACAAGGCCACCAGAGGCAAGAGCCCGCCCCAGAGCCGGCGAGGCGGATGGTGGTTTCCGCAAGAATTCCCGCCCGGATTGGCCGCGGCGGAATAACAGGAGGACAGAAACATGACCGACCAGACCGAAACCGACGCCCCGGGAGGGGAATGCCTCGCGGATCTCTTTGCGCGCCTTAAGGACCAAGGCGCGGACCTGGAACATCTGCACGCCGTCGCGGCGCATCAGCGGCTCGCCGGCGACGCGGCCATCGCCAAGGCCGCACGGCTCTTTTATCATGTGACCTACTACATGGGCGACGGCGAAAAACCCCTTCGGCCCATTGACTTAGAAGATGAACTCGGCCGGATGACCTCGCGAGCTTCCGGACTGGTCATGGCGATCCTTGGATCGGAGCTTAGTGGCGATGAACGCCTCGGCCTCCATCGGCTCGCCCAAGATCTCGAAGACGGGCTGGAGCGGCTGGCGGCAGCTTTTGCGGCCGAGCGCCGGGTTTCGGTCAAAGGGGAGAAATGACCATGACCACAACCCGCCCCGCCTTCGCCGACGCGATAGAGCGTCACAGGAGGATCTTCGACGAGTGGACCGCGACGCTCGATCGCGACGAAGAGGCCAAAGCCGAGCTGATATGCGACGCCGTCAACGCCGAAATCGCCGTGATCGTCAACGCCCCCTGCCGTGACGACGCTGAGCTTCTGCGAAAGCTCCGCGATCTGGTCGAAGCCGAGCGACGCCTGACGCGCTCGACGCCAGACCTGAGCGCGGACTGGGGATGCATCGCCGCCGCGGCGTTTAATCACTTCCATCCTGAGGCGTCGCCGATTATCGACCCCCAGGGCCTCGGCGATGCTGAGGTTGACGCGCTCTTGAGCGATCCGGCGATTGCGGCAGAACTCGACAAGATCGGGGAGAGTTGACGCTTCTTGCGACGCTGACTTGCTTCGCCTATAATTTGAGCAAGCGAAGAGTTGCCCTCCAGCTCGACGCCATGAAGCGCCCCGCCCGGATGTACGGCGGGGCGTTTTGCGTTTCATGTCGCGTCGCATGTCGCGCGGAGCCGCCGCGCCCATTTGGAAATCGTTGGAAATCAGCCGTATTGGATGCAACACGATGCGACAAGGAATTGGGGGTTTTGAGCGGTGGCTTGGGGTCTAACTGTTTGATTTCGCTTG
>CAWFZD010000145.1:0-9330 GCA_963820145.1 uncultured Alphaproteobacteria bacterium | reverse complement strand
AAGATCCAACTATCATTGCCGCTTATATGAGCGGTGATCCGTATTTGGAATTTGCGAAACAGGCTGATCTGGTCGCCGGCGTATCAACAAGGAGTTGCACGAGAAAGTCCGTGACCACGGCAAGACGTGCGTCCAGGCATCCAATATGGGATGGGCGAATACACATTGTCCCAGCGCACTGGATTGCCATTGTTCTCGGCGCGCGCATTGCTCATAGGGCACCACCGTCTCTATCCTAAATTCTGGCGATGTTCGGACGCAGGCTTGGATCACGCGCTACTACTCAATTACCTGCCGACTGTCTTTAACTGGCGCGTCCACGTTGGCGGTGACGGCGTAAATCCGCGCTCACTGAGAAATTACCCCATGCAAGCAAACGGAAGCGAAATGATGCGCTTGGCGGCTTGCATGGCGACTGAGCGTGGAATTGAAGTTTGTGCGCCAGTTCACGACGCCTTCCTAATTTGTGCGCCAATAGACAAGATTGATGAAGAAGTTAGCCGTATGCAGGCATGTATGGCGGAAGCCTCACGCGCTGTGCTTGGTGGTTTCGAGCTACGCACAGAGGTGAAGATTTTCCCTTATCCTTATCGTTATAGAGACAAGCGTGGCAGAGAAATGTGGAGGGAAGGTTAGGCGATTGCTAAAGCCACACCTACACAAAGAGAAGAGGAAAATAGCGTGAGAGACGAGGTCGACGACTTTGAGTCGCTGTATATACACAGTGATGATGTTCCCACGACACGTGTTGAAAAGACAGTTCGCGCGCCGAAACGCCGCGCGAAAGAAGCGGACGTTTATTAAAATTCCACTAGAATGGTCACACCGATTGTCTCACACGAAACACGCCTATACGCGAGCCGTTTTGGATTGCCTGTTGCTACTCGCTTGGAGAGGGGGCGCCGTTCTCTTGTAGTGCTCTCCAACTTGGCGTTGCGGGACTGGGGCGTCCCACCGCGCGAGAAATCGCGAGCCCTGGCTGAGTTGGAGGAGCTGAGGCTAATTACAACCGAGCGTTGTAAAGGTAAGTCCCCCCGTATCACCCTCCTGATCGAACCTGGACCGGCTGAGTTCGACGGTGACCTGGAGCGGCGAGTCCCGGATTTTTAGAAACCTGGACACCCCAGTCCCAGCAGTATCTAGTCTTATTATATGTCTTATGAGAATTCTCTCATCATATAATACAACCCACGGTTCCCCTTTTGGCAGGTTGTGGAGCGCCAACGAAAGAGGAGAGGCTGAAATGACGTTCATCATGACGGAGGAGGAGCGAGCCAGGGAAAAGGCGTTCTGGGATAACCCGAACGTCCTGTATGAGCTTGCAGTGCCGTCGGAGCTTGTTCATCCGGCCTACAGACATCTGTTGAGCAAATACAGCTATCCGCCAGAGCCGGAGCCTAAGCCCACGGGGGAAGTTGATTGCGGAAACGTGATCGACCTGTTTAAAATCCGCAGAGAACGGGCCAAGAGTTGTTTCTAACTCTGCTCAAGAGTTGTAGGTGGCCCAGGCCCTTCCTCAGGGTTTCTGGGCCACTGTCGTTTCTCAAGTGGCAATTACGGGATTACGCCTGACGGCAGGCTCGAGCCGCGCCCACTGGATGCGTCGATCGATTTCAGGCACCGGACGCCGCCACCACCCTGCGTGGGCCTATGTGTCTCGGCGGCTGATTGCTGCGCCTGGGAGCCTGGGCGCTCTCCTCGAGGTCTTCCTCGATCTCCTCCACCGGCGGCAACCTAGGCAACCCTCGAGCCTCCCGGATGTCGCAGGCGATCCGGTGTTCGAAGTCGGCGCCACTCTCGCCCGGTCGCCGGTTCCAATCCTTGTCCATGTCCGGCGCGACGCACAGCGTGAGTTCGTCTCCCGCAAACTTGCCCAGCAGCACCTGCGGATGTACGCCAGACGGCCACAGGCTTTGCAGTAGAATTCTAGTTAGACCTTGGCAGTTTGTTGGCATGGCGCACTCCTTTCGGGTGTGGCCTCTTCGCTTTGGATGTCGATTACCGGGGCAGGGAAGCCGCTGGTGAGTTTTCCTCGCCGTCCGTCACTTATCCTCATCTCCGCCGCCGGAAAGCTCACCGGTGGCCTCCGCATGGCGTTTTGCTCGAGGCTAGGAGTTCCGCCTGGTCGCGTTTCGGATCATCGCCTTGACGCGTTCGATGTCGGCAAGGAAGCGCCTTCGTGCCTTCCAGGCGGGGGCCTTGCAGGGCGAGAGCTGGTCGCTCGCGGCGCTCCCGCATCTGTTCGATGGCTTGATGCAGGCCGCGCATTCCCGCCGCGATCAGGATCGTGCCGTCCGCCGCCGTCGCCGAGCTGCGCCTCGATCTTCGCCAAGCGGCGCGAGAGGGCGGCATGCCCCTTAATCATTGCGTTTCGCTCAGCCGCTTCTCGATCAGCGCCAGCCGCTCCTGGAGCGCCTGCGCCGCCGAGACGTCGATGTAACGCTGCGCCACGGCGCTGAGATTGGCCGCCTCGGCGCTCGTGATCGATCCTTCGGCCGCGCAATCGAGCAGGATCGCTAAAGCCTTCAAGGCGTCCTGGGGTCCGCGCACCTTCGGCAACTCGATACGGATCAGCCGCTCGCGGGGCAAAAGCCTTTCGAGAATCAGTCTTTGCGCGGCGACGTCGCCCGCCAGCGCCGCCGTGATGCAGGCGTTCAGCACCGCCTTGCCTCGACGCGCCATCAAGCCGCCGAGCCCGACGCCGCTCGTGCGCTTCGACCAGGCCCCCCGAGGTCGGCCGGCGGGATTGCCCGATTGCCCCGGCGCCCAGGGTCGCCCCAACGGTCGCTGCTTCGTCGCTGTATCGCCCGAGAGCAGCCGAGGTTTAGCAACCGGAGGCGGCCCGCTCCCGTGTTCTTTCGTGATCGTCTCGCTAATGCCGAGAGTCATTTGCTGTTCTTCCATCGTTATTAGCGCTATATATCCCCCGTCGACCCCCACGGCAACGCCTAGAAGACTGGCAGAGCCCGGATGTTGAAGAGGAGCGCAAAGGAACCGGCTATGGACGCCTCAACGAAAACATCAAAACCAGGATTACGAAAATGGACCAGCCTACCTACGGCCGCGTGTCTGCGACCATTACAGAATTATCAATTGCAGTGGCGTTTGCAGAACGCTATCACGGAAGAGTGCTTGTTGATGATGACTACAATTTTGTCATCACCAGTATCATGACAAAGGTCGCTAACAGTCACCACCCACTTATCATCGTCAATGGGGCTGCTGTTGGTGAGGATTTCATACTCAACCTAGTGCGGAGATTGATCGCTGAAGAGGCCGCCAAGGCCAGCGAGGCCAGGCAAATTCGCTGCGGCAGCTACAGCTTCGCAATGGGCTGCTTGGCCTTCATTCGCCGCGACGCCCGCCTTGAGCTGCCGCCCATGAGCCGCAAGCAGCGCGAGGACCACACCAATCTCTGGCGCTTTGACGATCTGATCGCCCTGGCCGAGCGGGATTTGGCGCACTTCCAGAAGCAGGAGAAGGCCGCATGAGCGCCCCCGACAACTCGCTGCAGGCGCTGCACCTCTATCTGCGCAACGCCGCCCTGCAGGCTGTCGATCACCTGCGGCTTTTAGCGCGGGACGGCGACCAGCGGGCCGTCGAGGAGTTGCGCCGCTACGGCATATCGGCGCCGCCGTTAGTCTCCTGGGCTTGCAGCGTGTCGCCGCGAGCATGCCCGCCTCACTTGATGATGAGATCGAGGAGCAGGCCAGGCGCCGTCAGGCCGCCGACCAGGCCAGCGTGCATCATTTCCCCATCACGAAGAGGAGCCCCTCGAAATGACGATCTTGGCCATACGCGCTGGAAGCCTTGTCCTTTATGCAGGCCGCCGTGCGGCAGGGCGACGCGAGGCCGCAAAATATCTCAAACGTCGCGGCTTGATGCTCGGCCGCTATGAGGTTCATCTCGATCGCAAGCTCGAACACATGCTCACCATGCTACTGCGCTTGAAGGACCTGCGGCAGGGAGTGGTCGCGGGCTGACCTATTTGGCAAAAGAGCGGGCGTGGAGCCTGCCGGGCCAATGCCACGCATAGGCCTTTATCGCCCCGGCGAATGGCGGCCGGAGTTCCTCAGTAAGCGGACGCGCGCTCCGACAGAGGACGCGGCGGCTGGGCCGATCAGCCGACATTCCGACCAGCGCTGGTTGAGTTCCGCTTCCGAGCGATATCGGGCATTCCGGATGAGCGCCTCTAGAAGGACGAGGACTGACCTGAGGCCTGCCTTCGCAATCCCGCGCTCGGGCAGCATTGTCCGCCGCGGCTCGTCGCTCATCAACACTTCGACACACTTCCCGTTCAAATGGCCGGTGGTTGACCGCTTCCGGTCTTTCCTCCCTGCCAAAGACCATAGAGGGTCCCATGAAAAAGCTTCTTCTCCTTCCGCTGCTTGCTCTCTCCCTCTCCCCTTGCGCTGCTCTCGCTGAACCTGTCCGCGATTGGCGCGATCTGGATAAAGTGCACAAGCATGTTCAAGAATCGATCCACGAAATGGAAAGGGCTCGCGCCGCCAATCATTACGACATGGACGGCCACGGAGCGAAAGCTGAAGCGCTTTTGCACGACGTCGAACGTGAGCTTCGCGAAGCTATCGAATCCGCCAGGAAGGCGAAGTGAAGCTATTCTTTAGAGCGCGCTTTGCGCGAAGAGTTTCTCTACGGGAGCTGTCTGCCCCCGTATCCCCGAGAATGTTTGAAGCAAGATGACTAGAGAGGGTCATCTTCGCCCGTGCCGCCGTTGGCCTCTGTGTGGCGGCTTGTTTTCCGACTCCGGAAATCGAGCGGCGGGACGCTTCCTCGCGGAGGCGGACAGGCGATTACGGCGCGAGATTATTGGCAATGTCGTTGAAGGGCGCTTTTAGTCTCGATCCGAGGTTGTTCATCGCACTGATGAGAACCAGCCCTATGAACCCATCCCCGCCGCTCTATGCCCGCGCCAGTCCGGCGCCCCCAGACCCCACGCCAAGAAGCAGCCCGCCCGGATTTACGGGGGGCCGCTTTTGCGTCTGGGGACTTCGTTCAGGCCCCTTTCATGCAGATTTTTGTGAACAATGAGTTGCAACCTTTGCCCGCGCTCCAGCGTTACCTTGGTCGGACGCAGTGCGCTCACCGAGGTCCTGGAAACGGTCATTATAATTCTTAGGTTTCAGAAGAGCGCTGAGAAATATCAGGGGGACGCAGGATGAAACCGTTACGTAAATTTTTTTCTCTCTTTTTGTTTGCGGGAGTATTTCTTGTAGTTGCGTCCAAAGTCCGCGCTGAACCAATAAAAGTTCCCAAACCAACAGGGATGCCTTCGATATGTTCTAACGGTGAGGTTGCGCCGTCAGATGCAGTTAAGGGACGCAAGGAGGACTTAGATCATGATGGAGGACCTCATCCCAGCAAACTTGCTTGCGTTAAAGTTCCTTTAGGCAAATCATTCACCAACATATATTGTAAGTTGTGGGACGATTGGGGGGAGCGTTGGTGTAAGTTCCTTCCGACAAAGCCTGAGGCAGCGTGTGATTACTGGGGATGGCCGTCTGACGCGCCTCCTGGGCCAAATTATTATCCGGACTATGAAACAGGCGGCTGGCAATTCTGTCTAGTTGCAACTAATCAATCGAGAGATCGAAATAGACATTTCCAATTGTTCGGCAAATAAGGTGAGCCGAAACACGATTCCTGGGGGTTTCGCAGTGTGTCGTTACAGCATTTTGGCGAAGGCGGAATGAGAGATGCTCCGGGAGCGGCGCGGTCTTGGGACTGTGTCTGACGACGCCTCCCTGACGGCTACTACGACGCGCCAAGTCGAGGCGAGGCGAGGCCGCTCACCGCGCCAAGGCTCGTGGGCCTCGACCGCAGACAAACCGGATTGCGGCACGTTACCCATCCACCGGCGACGCCTTGGGATTGGAGATCGGCGATCGTGGGCGGGATGCTGTTTTGCATTCACACAGCCTATTGGGCATTCTCCCGTTATTGGGGAATAAGAATGTCGGCGAGGTGGCCATTGGCTGAATAGCGCTCAATTATAGTCGCTTAAATTTTCTATGACGCCCCTTAAATAAGCTTTCAAGCTGCTGGGGTCAGAAAAGGCAGTACTGATTGCTTCCTCCAGCTCATCCTTTGTGACCCTTAAGCTTAGATCATTATTTTTGAACTTAGACAACACAATTGTCAGATATTCATCTAGTGTCTCTTGGTCAGATTGATCCAGATGCGGCACGGCGTCCTCCAACACATACGATTTAAACAAGATAGTAAAGGAACTAATCCTTACCTGCAAACTTCGCGCTGAAATTGTGTGGCGTGGCGGCCGCCGATACCAACCAAAATCGACGCTCGGCTTGGCCTTCATCGCCAGCGCGGCGACATCCTCGCGCTATTCCGGCTCACGCCTACTCGTCATTCTCGGCGTTCAATTCTTCGATCGGGATTGATGTAGCCCTGGCGCGCCCGCTCCCGATGGCTTGCGCAGCCTCACCCCCGGGCCCTTCCCCGTTCTCTTCGACAAAGATCACGCCTGCCGATTCGAGGGCCGCGCACAGAAGTCCTTTAAATTCGACTTCCCTCCGCATGACTGGTTCACCCTCGCGAGCGGATAAGATGCCGGCGGCCTGGCAGGTGGGAGACGCGCCAACGCGGACCTTTCCAAGATTGAGCCGCGATCTGGACGATAGGCCTGGAGCGCGGCGCACTCTGTGACCCCGAGCGGTCAGAGGGACCGCGCGGCCTTCCGAAAAGGCAGCAAATTGGGAGAACGTTGCAGTATTAGCCTATTATCGTCGCCTTGCCGGCGCGAGCTGTGCAAACGGCGCTTGACGGGAACGTCGCCCGCAACCGGTCAAGATATTGCAGCGTGTGCTGCGCAACTTCCACTGCCTGATTGCGCAACTCGGGGACTGCGGTGCTTTCCCAATAGGCCGGTTTGCGCAGAGTCCCGACGGCGAACAAATTGGGACAAATCTGCCCGTCCGCGCAGACGATATTCCCTTGCGCGCTCGTCTCGACCCCAGAGCTTCAAAGGATCGAGGCGCAGTTGCCTCTGAGCCAGCAGATACCCAATCACCGGACTGGACTCGGGACTGTTCGAGGGCCTCGGCCCCGTGCAGTTGACGACCCAATCAATCGCCAGCGGCGTCGTTTTTTCCGATCCGGGCTCTCGGACAATCGCCGTGACGCCGCCGCCATCCTCGCGGACAACCTCGATGCGGCCCGCGATTATCCGCAGGAGCCCTTCGGCGAGCATCTGAGTAAATTTGTCGCCCACCGCGAGCGCCATGCGATGGCGGTGCACTTCCCAAAAGGAACGAATGCGCGAGAAAAAGCGACGCCGTTCCTCGAGCGGCATAGCTTGCCATAGCCGCGCCGTGTAGGGTCGGACGCCGTCGACGACGGCCCGCCAATCTCCCCCAGTCTTGCCCGCCTCTCGGACGGCGTTGCGGACAGTTCGCAGGAGTTCGAGCGCGCGAACGCCGGCAGGCGCTTCCAGCAGAGGATGGAGGAACCGGGAGAGATCCGCTGCGGCGACCGGAGTTGGCGCATGGCTCAGCGGCAACAGTCCTCGGAGAGAAACCATCGTGATTCCCCCGGTCCTGCGCTGGCGGGACAGCGAGAGAACGGCGTCGACCGCGGTCAGTCCGCTGCCGAGGATCAGCACGCGCTCCGCCGGTCGGATTTTGTCGATCGCGAATGGCTGCCAGGGATCGCCGATAAAGCGCGTGCGTGGCCCAAGCCATTTGCCGCTCAAGGGATCGGACGGTGGACAATGCCCGATTGCGAGGATGATCGCGTCGGCGCAAATCGAAGAACCCCGACCCATATGCAGGATCCAGCCCCCTGAGGGCCGCTTGGTGACACGTCTCGCCTCATCGAAAACGATGTCGAGCTTCGCTACCCCGCTTCCGTCCTTTGCTGCGGCGTGAAGGGCGTCGCGGACATATTCACCAAACCAGCGCCGGGGCAGATAATCGGCGTCGCTCACATTTCCATAACGCCGCGTCGCCCATGCCACGAAATCGTCGGGACGATCAGGGAATGCGCTCATCCTGCCCGCGGGAACGTTGAGAAGATGCTCCAGCTCCTGCGTCGAATAGGCGACGCCTTCGCCGAGCGTGCCGCGCCGTTCGATGAGCGCGACGTAAAATCGGGAATGTCGCATTGCGCAAGAGATGCGCCGCCGTCATAACGCCGCTGAATCCGCCTCCTACAATTGCGACCGTCGGCCGATGTTCTTGCGCGATCATGGCGGCATGGGACGGCCGCAGCGCGAAACGACGGCAACCGGAGAGCGGCGGCGCATAGACGTGGAGCGTCACCAGCACTTCGCCCTGGTTAGACCCGTTTCGGACGCAGTGAACGCCTGTATCCTGAAGCGAAGCGACTTCGCCTGCGCTCAGAACTTCCTCGAAATGGAGATCGACAAATCCATCGGATGCGATCTGAAAGCTGCCTTCGACGGCGGTCCCCTGAACAACTCGCAAGACGCAAGCCGAATCGCCGTGGTCGTGGGGAACGCTGGCCTGACCCTCTCCCCATGTCATGACGAGCAATTCATAGTGTTCCCTGCCCACGACAAGGCTGCGATTGTAATTTGTCTCCTTGAGCTGCACGAAAGGCGCGACGTCCGAAGGCGTCAACGGGATGTCTATCGCCTTGATGAGATCGATGGGCGTTGGTCGCGAACCGAGGCGATCGAGCCGTCGAATAATCCGATCGAGCGGATGGCCCGCATCTTCCATCTCATGGGCCTCCCGAACGAACTGAGGCGTTCGCAGGCGCTCGAATGACACGGTGACTCGTCCGACTGCTACCGCGTCGCTCCGGCGCTCCCGCCATTTTGAACTGGGATTCGCCGGAAGGCCCCCGTCCGGAAACCATCCTCGTTCCATTTGGAGTTTTTGACAAGGCCGTGTGGTCGCGGAGGCCGCCGCCGCAGCACAAGATGGCGTCCGGCCGGCCTTCCGAGAAACGAAGTTCGCGAAATTGATTTTCGTCTGGACGCACCTTCCCGTCGTTTGGCTAGAACTCATGACGCGCAAACGCTCTACGCCGTGGACGCCAAGGGCGGTGGTCGTAGCTCGGCGATCAGCCGCAAAATGTCCGCGAACAGGGGTCCAGTGAAATGGGCACCTTCGCCAATTGGAAGGCGACGTAGCGGCCATGGCTGACGACCTTCGCGCCGATCTTGATCAGCCCTTCCGACGGCGGCTTTGGGTCCAGGCTGTGTGAAAACGCTGCGGAGATCGCGCCGCTGCAAAAACTAAATGAATTTTCGAGGCCTCAGGTCGATCAGAAGGAGGAAAATCGCAAAAAATGAGGCTGAGAGGGGCCATTTTTCGACCGAAG
>CAWFZD010000144.1:0-49427 GCA_963820145.1 uncultured Alphaproteobacteria bacterium | reverse complement strand
TGGGAGGAGCGATCGTCGCCGAGCCCGCCGCGCCGCCGCTGGAGGTTGTGCCCGCGCCGCGCGGGACGGCCACGAGAGCGCCGTCCTTCACCGTCGCCAGCAGCCCATAGTGGCGCGCGAGGCGCGTCATGAGATGCATGTCGCTCTCGGCGATCTGCGCCACGATCGTCTCGATCGGGATGCTCTTCACGCTCGCGTCGATCGCGGGCGTAAGCCCGTTGTCGGAGGCGATCTGGTTGAAGATGTCGCCGAGCGTCTTCGGCGCCGTCCAGCTCCGCGTCTTCTGCCCCTTAAGGGTCTTTTCGAGATCGGCCGCATGGCCGGTGACGTGAAAGACGGCTTTGCCGCCGCGCTTGTCATACGTTCACGATGACGAATCGCCGACCTGATGACGATGCCGGTCTCCTTCCAGCCGACAGCCACCGTCACCGTCTGATCCGTTGTCGGCTTCGGCACATCCCGTCGTAGTCGGAGATGACGAGCGTCAGTTCGTCGGCCTTCTCGCCGTCGCTCTCGACGATCGAGCCCTCGAGCGCGCGGGCCTGCACCTGAGGCAGCGGATCGTCGCCGATCGAGACTTGGACGATCGGCGTCATGACCAGACGGACGGTCGGCAGCTGCGTCTGCTCCTCGGCAGATCGGGCAGGATGATGGAGAGGTTCGCCGGGAGCACCGGCCCGAATTCGGCGAGGCCAGGATTGGCGTCGAGGATCGCCTCGGTGGCGCCGTTGTGCTCGGTGCCGTAGGTCACGGCCGCGATGGCGTCGACCATGTCGTTCTGCTTCGTCACATAGGGCGTCGGCATCACTCACCTCACGGCCACGGCGCATAGACTTCGCCCGTCCCGTCGTCATGCGGGTAGAAGGTGAAGTCGTATTGGATTTTCTGGCTGTTGCCGTTGGGGTCGGGGATAGGTCCCGACCGCCTCGCATCTTTCCAGGCGGTAGGACCCCATGATGTCGCCGTTGGCCGTGACCAGCGAATAGACCCGGCCCGAGCTGCAGTCGGCGAGCACGGCCTGCACCTGCGCGTCTTCGGACCCGCCCATCGAGAGCGGATAGACCGTCCCGCGCACGGTGAGCGGCTCTTCGCCGGGACCGACATATTGTCCCGCCGGACGCCGTCCGATGATCGGGTGCTTCTCCCAACGCCCCTGCGCGGTCTGGCGCAGCTCCTCGTAGGACATCGAGCCGACCGTGAAGACGTGCGGACCCCATTGCAGCAAAACCGTTCCCATCAATGCGCCTCCGGTCCGTCATGCAGGCTGCCGAGCCCCGGCGAGACGCCGCGCGCCGAGAGCGCCGCGGCCGACGCGCCGAGCGCCGCCAGTCCGGCCTTGGCCTCGCCGAGCTTGGCGATGAAGGCGTCGATCGAGGATGAGTTGACCTTGGGCGCCGTGGTGACGTCGAGCGATTGCTTGATCTCCGCGCCGGCCTCGCGGCCTTTCGCGCTCGGCGGCGGCGTCCGGTTGCCGAGGTGTCGACCTGCGCGTCGCTGTGGCGCGGGCGCGGGCGCGGCCGCGGCGGGGTGCGTATCGAGCGCGGCGAGGTCGGCAGCGCGCGTCCCGGCGGGGATCGACTGGGCGCCGCTGCTTGCGGCGGCGTGAAGACCGGCGCGGGCGGCGTCGGAGTTGGCGCGGCGCGCCTGTTCCTTGCGCGACCAGGGCGGGTTGTCCAGCGCCATGCGAGCGCCACCAGTCATGCGCCTTGCGGGCGATCTCCTCTTCGTTGCGCGCCTTGCTCTCAGGCGTCCAGCCGAAGGCGTGCTGCTCGACCTTGTCGAGCGCGTAATTCGCGGCCATGTCGGCGAGGCCGAGGATGACGCCGGCGCCGACGCCCTTGGCGACGTTCTTGCCCCACGCGGCGACTTCTTCGGCGCCGCCCATGGCCTGCGTGAAGCCCCTGCCGAAGTCGCGCGGCGTGCCGAGCCACGGCGCTTTCGGCGCTCCCGTGCCGAGGCCCTTGGCCATTCCTTCGCCCGACCACTCGCCGAACTTCGTGATCCCGAAGCGTGCGGCCTTCAGCGACGCAAGCGTCAGGGCGCCCAACGCCGCGCCCTCTTCGACGACGCCAGCCCAATGGTTGCGGTCGTTGAACCTCGCCAGGCCGTCGAGCGCGCCGGCCGTCATCTTGCCGATCTCGGTCAGGAGCGGCGCGATCGGCCTGTTCGCCTCACGCAGCACATTGTCCCACTGCGAGGCGGCGGCCGTCGCAGCCAACGTCGGGTCGCGCGAAGACCATTGCTCATGGGCGGCGATGCCCGGCGCGCGCGCGACGAAGCCCGCGTCCTTCTGGATCGTCGCCCATTGGTGGAGGATTTTATCGGCGATGTTGCGCGCCGTGGCGTCCGAGAAGAGCGACGCCTCCAGCTCCTCGCGCTTGTCGCCGCTGAATTTGTCGAGCGCCGGCCCAAGGACGTCATGTATCCATTTGTCGGGGTCGGTCGAAAACAGCGACGATCCCGCGACCGCGCCGGGCTTCGCCGCCTTGACCCCGAAGGGGCCGCCCGTGACGATCTTGTCCTGATCCAGCAGCCCGAGCTCGTTCAGCGCGGCGAGCGCGCGCGGCTGCGCCCGTCCCGCGACGACGGCCATGTAGAGCTGCGTGAGCGCATTGCCGGTCGCGTGGCCGCCGAGCTCCTGGATGAAATGGCCGCCGGCGCCGCGCAGGAAGTTTTCCGAGAGGCTGCGCCCGATCGGCCCCTTGAGGCCGGCGTAGAACTGATTGATCGCATCGACCGAGAATGTCTCGCGATAGACCTCCATCCAGCGCGCGAAGGTGTCGACGCGCGCCTTGAGTTTCTCGGCGTCGCCGGCGACGCCCCCCTGTTCGAGCGCCTTGGCGAGATAGCCGAAATCCCGGTCGCTCGAACGGCCCGTCATGCCCTGCTGGATGGTGCGGAGCTTGAGCAGCTCCGGCATCGCCTGCGTCGCATGTTCGAGTGAGCCGACGAAGGTCTGGGCGTCGCCCAGCATCGTCTCGACCTGCGTCCGCGAAAAGGCGCGGAACCTGCTCGACAGCCTCGCGGCCTCCTCCTGGATTTCCTCGACCTGCCGGATGCTGTTGCCTTGCGCCCCGAGCGAGATTCGGAATGCAGCCCTTCGGAGCCGGCCTCCAGGCCATGGTGCAGGAGCTGCTCGGCGGCGCGCGCCGACTGACGCGCCGCATAGCCTGCAAGCGCCGCGCTTTCGGCGGCGTGGACGCGCTCCATCTGCTTTTGATAGGCCTCGGCCTTATCGGTCGCCGCCTGTATCTGCTTTTGGTTTTCGATCCACTCGGAAGCCTTGACGCCGGCCCCCGCTCGCCCCCGATTGAGTTCGTCCGCCTTGGTCTTGAGCCGATCGAGCTCCGCCTCAGCGCCCCGCGCCGGACCCGTGAACTGGTCGATCAGCCGCAGGATCATCTCGACTGACATGGCGCCGCTCATGAGAGCCTCACGCTCGCGTAGATGATCTTGAGATGCGCGAGCGCCCGCCTATGCAGGCGCTCGATGACGGGGCCGGGCTGTGCGGTCAGCCAGTCGCGGCCGTAGTGGTAGACGAGCCCGATGTCGTCGAGGACGTCGTCGATGTTTGCGATCCCGCACCGAACAAAAAACTCGCGGCCTGCGAGACCAGCGCCTGCGCGTCGTCGGAGCGCATGGCGTGGAACGCCGCCGCCAGCAGCGGCGCGCCATTGGCCGAGGAGAGATGGATCGCCGCGTCGACGGTGCCGTAGCTCTTGCCCTTGGCGTAGACCTTGCGCAGATCGAGGCCGGTCGGCACGCGCATGTCGATGACCGTATAGGTCACGCCCTTGAAGATGAAGGGATGCATCAGCGTGATCTGCTCGCCGGGCCAGCTCGCGCCGGCGTCGAGATTGACGATCGGGTCGGGCGTGACGCCGGGATTGACGATCGGATCGCTCGAAGGGGGCGCAGCCGCGGCGGTGGCGGCGGGGGCCGGAACGGGAGCCGGAGCTGGCGCCGCGGCGGCCGCAGCGCCCGGAGCCGGGGGCTGCACGCGCGGCGGCGGAAACTGGAAGCGCGCGCCGGGCTGAAAATGTGGGGCCGGCGGAGCCGTCGGGGTCGCGGGAGCCGCCGCCGCAGGGGTCGCGGGAGCCGTCGTCGGAGCAGTCGTCATGGGCGTCCTCTCAAAGGTTCAGGGCGGCCTTGACCGCCGCATAGATATCCGTGCCGCCGAAATTGTAGACGGCGTTCTGCGCGTCGAGCTGGAACGCGAGAGCGTTGTCGATGTTCAGCGTCACAGCGGAGAGCGCCGCCTTGAAGGAGAGCTTGGCCTTCTTGCCGGACTCCCATTTGCCGGGGTCGAGCGACATGACTTCGCCGGTCATCTGGCAGTTGACGGTGTGCTGAGCGTTGGCGTCGCCGTCCATGAAGCCCGCGACCGAGAAGGTGAGGTCCTGGTTGCCGACATAGAGGCCGCCGAGCGCCAGGATTTTGGGGTCGAAGGAAGAGAACTCGCTCTCGAAGATCATCTCCTTGTAGCCCAGCCCGCGCTGGCGCGGGAACAGCATCCCGCCGCCCTGAAACTTCTCCATCATCTTTTCGATCTTGGGCAGACTGCAGCTCTCGCCGTCGCCGGCATGGACGCCGCCCTGGAGCGTGATGCTGAACTGCTGGATGATGTAGTCGAGTTGCGTGCCGGCCATCTTCGCGCCCCTTTAGGCGTTGGCGCTCGCGCTGGAGCTGTTGACGATGAGCGCCGAGAGCGCGTCGAGTTCTTGCGTGTAGTAGTTGTCGTTGAGCCCGGCGTAGTAGACGATGTGCTCCATCGGCGCCGCCGGCGTCGGATCGATGCTCCAGCAATAGATGCCGGCCGCCATCTGCTGCGCCGTGTTCAGCTCGGGATCGAGCCAGCACTTGCCGCCGACGATGATGCCCTGGTTCTGCAGCGACAAGAAGAACTGGTTCGCCGCATAGGTCATGTCCTGGAGCACCTGCGGCGTCGGGTCGGCGTCGACCCAGGCGAGCGTGAACTGGTCGAGCGCGTCGTAGATCGCGTCGGCGGTGGTGCGCACGCATTCGAACACCCAATTGGGGTCCGTCGAGAGATTGCGGTTGCCCCAGCGCCGCCAGCCGCCATAGCCGTTGCCGGTCTGCTGGCCGATGTTGAGGATCGTTGCGATCTTGTTCTGGTTGAGGAGGTTCGCCTCGCAGGTGTAAGTGCCGTCATAATTGACCGGCGCCGACACGCCGCCGATGTTGACCTCATGGTTGGAGGGCGACCACCAGAAGCCGTATTTCTGCTGCACCTGCGCGAGCAAGCCGGCCATCGCGGCGTCGGCGGGATTTTGCATATAGGCGGCGTCGTCGGTGCTCCAGGTGAGGACGTTGGGATAGAAACAGACGACGCGCGCGTCGCCCCAATCGGAGGCCCATAGCAGCGCGTCGTCGTAACTGTCCGACAGCGTCGACGCGTAGATGCGCCCGCGCAGCGATTGCACGATCGGCAGCATCGCGCCGACGACGGGATTGGCGCCGACGACGCTCGGGCTCGACGCCGAGGCCACGCGCTGCGACGTGAAGCCCGGCGCGATGACGGTCTTGGGCTGCACGCCGACCAGCGCGCGCGCCGTCTGCAGCGCATAGCAGCCGGTCTGCAGTGTCGAACTGCCGATGATGTTGTTGAGCTGATTGTCGAGATCGGGGTCGGAGGGCACGTTGACGACGATGACATTGGCGCCGCCTTGCAGGTAGATGTCGCTCACCGCCTGTTTCAGCGTGCCGCCCGCGCCAAGGCTCGCCGCCGCCTGCGGCGCGCTGTTGAGCAGCACCGGGACGTTGTGGGGGAAGAGGTCCAGATCGGCGTCGGGCGCAGTGCCGACGAGGCCGACCGCCGCCTGATCGTTGATGGCGACGAGGCCGTTCGGCGTCGCAAGCTCGATGACCTCGGCGCCGTGCAGAAATTGAAGGGGTGTCGCCGTCATTTCAAGCCTCATTCAAAGGCGCTTGACGCGCCCGGCCGCTGTGGTCACACTCTTAATCGCGCCCGCGCCCGAATTGACGCGGACAGCTGTCCGCCTGCCGCACTCACCCTTCACCTGGGAACCGACGCGGCCTCCGCACGCTGGCGCTGCTCGTCGAGACAGGATTGTATCGCGGCCCTCCGCGCCTCAAAGGCCGCAGCGGGACCGCCGGGGTTGCGCAGCTGCGCCTGATATTCCATCTGGAAATTCGCCTTCGCCACCGCCAGACACATGGCCAGGGGCTGCTGCGTCAGCGGCGGGATCATCGTCGTCGTTTGCGCCAGCGCGAAAGACGGCGCGAGGAGGAACAGGAAAGCCAATCGGCGCATAAGAAGCTCCTTCTTCAGTGGATCGGATAGAGATCGAAGGCGCATCCCGCGCAATTCACGGGCGCGTTCGCCGTCAGCGTCAGCGAACCCGGCGAACCGTTGGCGACGGTCGCAACGGTCATACAGCTGTTGTTCGCGCCGTTCGGCCAGGGACTTGCGGCGCTCTCCTGGCCGCAGATTTGATCGCCCGGCGAGATATAGGCCGACAGATTGCCGGCATAGGCGTTGGACGGCGACGGCTGCACGTTGGAGACCGTCGTCGACGCGTCGGAGAAATCGCCCTGGAACGGCAGCTCCAATAGGTCAGCCCGGTTTGGATCAGGGCGATGGGCGCGCCCGCAGCAAAGCCGGGGAAGTTGCTCGAATAGAAATCGCCCTGTTGATGCGTCACGCCGTCGGCGAGCGGATCGAACGGCGTCCAGTCGACGCTGGTGTAGAGGATCGCGTTGTTTTGCTGCTTGCCCGTGAACGGCCAATTGCCGGCGCTGTCCTGGGGGCCCCAGGTCTCATCACCCAATTCGTGCCCGAGACCTCGTCTTGAAAAATCCATCCATTGGCCGGCGCATATCGGCCGCCGTTGAGATATTGGGAGTTTAGATAGGTTCCCGACAGCGTCTCGCCCGATGTGGTGGGCGCGACGGAAAACCAGCTCGAATTGTTCTGGATCGTCAGCGGGACCGGCACATCCATACGCCAGACGCGGGGGCCATTGCCGGTGAAGCCTTTCGTGGCCTGGTTGAGGTTGACGCGCGTGCCGCCGCGCGTGATCTCGGCGAAGCGCTGCGCGTCGCCCGCCGAACAGCCGGCGGCGGCGCAGCCCATCCCGGTCTGCGTCAGCACATGCGTCCAGTCGAGACCGAAGGCGTATTTAGGGACCCCGTAGAGCAGCAGCCCGGAATAATTGATCGCCTGCGCGTCAGAGGCGGTCGCAGCGACTTCCGCTCCCGCAAAGACACCGGACACGACCTCGAGATCGTCGATTTTCAATTCGATCGGCTCGACATATGGCCCTCCCGCGACCAAAGTCCCGATGCGAGCGAGGGTGATCTGAAAGCCGTGCTCGAAGGAAATCTGACAGCCGGTTCCGGCCGTGACCGTGATGAGCGACGCAGGTGAAAAGCTGTCGGCTTCCGACGAGACGAAACCGCCGCCGTCGAAGATCAGCGGCGCGCCATATTGCGGGCTACATGACGTGTTGCCAGCCGTGCGGAACCCTTGGCATAGCTGTCGACGAAGCGCAGAGCTCCGGCGTTGCCATAGCCATTGACCCATTGATATATGCCCGACGCGCTGGCGTTGATGATCGGGCCCTGCCATGTGCCGGTTCCGAGCCCGAAGGTGAGCATGTCGAACACGGTCCAGGCGCCGTTGACGTTGACGTCCTCGACATGCACGTTGCGCGACTGCGTCGCGTTTATGCTGACGCAGACGACGTTGTAATCGCAGTTGACCCCGCGAAATACAGTGAAATCCTGATTTCCGTCGGCATAACCATTCATGAAGCCCGCGGTGAAGCCGTCGAACGAGACGTTCCGGATCTCGAGCCTGCTGGTGTGTCCCTTGCCGCACTGCGTCGTGAGCCCGGTCCAGGCCGGGAAGGTCAGCGGGGGATAGAGACAGGTGCTCCCGGCGACGCCTGAATAAGGATCCTCCGCGATTCCCCGCATTGATGAGATATCGCGAAGTCGCATAGGTGGCCGCATAGACTTCCGGCGGCATGTAGTCGATCGGGTCGGGCGAGAGGAAATAGCCGTAGGCCAGCCACTGATTGTAATTTATGCCGTAGCTCTGCAGGGAGAGATCGGAGACGACGTCGTTGCGGCCGCCCTGCGTGACGAGGCAGAGCGGCGCGTTCACGCAAAGAAACGCCGTCCCATGCGTCCCGACCGCAAACAGCTCGCCGTCGCCTTGAAGCCAGATCGTGGTGAAGGCGTTGCCCCATCCGAGCATCAACGGCTGCGAAATGTAAATCACCCCCGATGGCGCGAGCACATGCTGGTAGCCGTGCTGGAGCGCATAATTGAGCGCCGCCTGCGCCGGTATGGCGTTGTCGGTGCCGGTGATGTTGGACGGGCTCAGCGCGATATAGGGATAGAGATCGTAGGTTCCCGCCGCCAGCGGCGTCGAGAGCGTAAGATGCGTCGCGTCGGCGACTGTGATGGTGGCGCCCGCCGGCAGCGCGCAGCCCTTGGAATGCCAGTGATAGCAGGTGATGCGCCAGGGCAGCAGGCCGCCCACGCCGAGCCCGGACGTGCCGCCCTCCGATGTGACGGTGATTGTGTTGGAGCCGTCGGCGACGGCGATGATCCCGACCGAGCCGTTAACCTCGTAGCTCGCGTCGCCCACGACGCCGAACTCGCACATCCTGACGGGGTTGTTGGAATATTGCGGCTCCCAAAAGACGCCGGCGCCGGACAGCTCGCCATAGACGCCGGTCGCCCCCGCGACGGCGAGATAGTCGAGCGGGCAGCCGGGGGTCTCGACCCGCACGAAGCTTCCGACCGCTACGCCCGACAGCGACGAGAGCGCCGTCTGAAACATCGCCAGCGAGGGATAGGACGGCGTCCATGGCCCGGCGGGAGACGTCAGCGTCGGCCGCATCGCGACGCCTGCCGACCAACCGCTCACGGGATCCTTGGGGCCATACCAAATCCCCGCCAGGGGATCGAGCGCAAAGTCGCAAGGCTGCCCGAGCGACGCCGCCGGCGCGCCGCTCGTGAACAGCACTGCACAGCCTGGATTGCCCTGTGGCCCGATCGGCGTCGTCGTTCCGCCGGTCGGCCCGGCGTCGAAGCCGCCGGCGAGCGCGGGCCCCACGCAGCACAGCAGGAAGAGGAACGTGCGAAGAAGCTGGATCATGGCGCGTTGACCGTGAGTGTGATGATGGCGATGGCGGTTATGCGCGGCCCAAAGAAGCCGTCGCGCGGCTCGTTGTGCAGCAGCACGCCCGAATAGGCGCCGGCGGGGATTTGCAGCACCGCCTGCGCGGAGGCGGAGAAGACGAGGGTGAGCGTCGCGTTGCGGGTCCAGGCCGTGCATTGGATAGACTTGACGCCGTCATTGCTGGCGAGCGAAAGCACCGACCGCTGCGGCGTCTCGCCGTCGAGCAGCGCCAGCGTGAAGGAGCTCCCGTCGGAACGCGGATCGTTAGGCGCCGCATAGGCGTATTGCTCGGTGAGATCGAGGCTCTCGCCGAGCTGCACGCTCCAACTGTCTTGCGCCGGCGCGCCCATCGTTTGGTCCTCAGTTGGTCGGCCACGCGGGGAGCGGCGCGGCGGGCGCGTCGATCTGGGCAAAGGTCGTGACCGTCGCGGGCGACGCCTCGATGGCCGCCTCGATCGCGGCGAGCGTGGCGTAGGTCGCCTGCACGAAGGCGGCGACCAGCATCGCGAGCTGCTGCACCTGCGTCGCCGAGAGCGCGATCGGCCCCGTCGAATTCAGCCAGCTGATCGTCGCGGTCGGATCGAGATAGGTCAGCGTCACGGCGCCGTTGAGCTTGATCTGGCCGCTGTCCGTCATCGTGACTTCGACATTCACCGCGGGCTGGCCTTCGGGCGCTAAATTCCAGATGATGATGTTGCGGCTGGCGACGCCCTGCTCGACCGCGAGGCGCTTATTGCTCGCATAGGCGACGAGTTGCGCGACGGTCGGCGGCGGCGGCGGCTGATAGGCCGCGATGGCGCTATGCGCGACGAGGACGCCGTCGGCGAAGTTCGGATCGGTCGCGACGATGGTCGTTCGCACGGCGGCGCCGCCGATCATGATCGACACGTCGAAGGCGCTGTCGTCGGGCGCGACCCATTGCGGATCGGGCGGATTGGCGAGCTGCAGCACGTGGAGGCTCCTTTAGGCGATGCGGCGGAAAAGCGCGGCCCATCGATCCGTCGACCGCGCCCGCCGCCCCAAGGAACATCCATGTCCCGGGGAGCACCGTGGAGGCGGTCGAGGTCGCCGGCAGGTTGAACAGCGTGAGCGCGGAGCCCGGCGCGGTATTGCCGGGAGCGACGTCGACGCCCGGATAATCGGCGCAGACATAGGAGCCGACGGCGAAGGGCGTCGTGGGCGCCCCGGGAAGCGCCGCAGCGAGGTCCTCGGGCGTGATCCACGCCGGCGTCGGCGTGCCGGGGGCGGTGACGCCGGCGACGGCCTCGGCGACCGTCGCGCTGCGCCCGACGCCCACGGCCGCCGTCGTCGCCGCATAGATCCCGTAGGCGTTGACCGAGGCGGTATAGGTGAGCGGCGCGGTCGCGCCGGGAATGCCGGCGCGAAGGCCCTCAGGCGTGACGAAGGCCGGCGTCGGCGTGTTGGGCGTCGTGGCGCCGGCCGCGGCCTCGGCGGTCGTCGCCTGACGCCCCACGCCATAGGCGGCGATGGTGGCGGCCAGGATGCCGTAGAGATTGGTCGCGGCGGTGTAGGTGAGCGGCGGAGAAACGCCCGGCAGGCTTTCGACGATGTTGCGGAGGATCGCGCCGAGCTGCTGCAGCGTCGGCCAGGGCCACGGAAACCGCCCCGCCGTCGGCGCGAAATTGTCGAACTCGCTCTGCGTCGCCGGCCGCCCGTAGCCGAGCGCCGGCGGCTCATTCGCCGCGGTCGGCGGATCGGGAGGCTGCGACGCCGGCTGAAGCCCGAAGACGCGGTGCAGCCAGCCCTCCGGGTCGATCTGATCGGTCTGCGTCAGCGGGGTCCGCGCCGTCGGCTGGTTCTCGTTGATGAGCTCCTGGACGATGATCTAAGTCACGAAATTGGTCGACGGCGGCGCAATCACCACATTGGCCGTCGATGAGATCACCACCGCGGAGACGGCGGTGACCGTGTTGATCTGGCCCTGCGCGCTGGTGGTTTTCTCGATCTGCGTGGTGCCGACGACGCAGAGATTGCCGAGCTCGTCATAGATCGCGAATTCCCGGATCCAGAACGGCCCGATCTCGACGCCGTTGACCTCGTCCGGAATGGTCCAGGCGATGTCGATCTGATCGGCGTTGTTGGGATCGACCGAGACGCCGGTGATCCACTGCCCGGCGGCGACCTGGTTGATAAGGCCGCCCTTGGCGAGCAGCGCCGAGAGCGTGGGCACCGCGCCGCCGCCGTCGCCGACCGCGAGCGTCCCGGCGGGGAAATCGAACAGCGCCGGAGGCGGATTGCCGCCGGCCAGGATCGAGGCGTCGCGCGCCAGATAATAGGTCGTGACGGCGGTGTTGTAGAGGTCTGTGTCGGGCACGGCGGTCATGAGGCCCTCTGCGGCAGGATTTCGGACGAGACGATGAAGCAGGTGGCGGCGCCGACATACATCTGCGGCGGCGGCTTGGGCGCGTTCTGCGGGAGGGTTTCGATCGATATCCCGAAGCAGGTGGCGGCCCCGGCGTAGACATTGGCGGGGAGCTGCTGCAGGCGCGCGCGGATCGCCGCCGGCATGTCGCGCACGTTCTTGCGGAAGATCGCCGACTTCCAGATCGCCGCCCCGTCGGGGAGCGCGGCGCCCGGGCTCACGAGGACGTCGATGTAGAAATACGGCCACACTAGCGCCGGGTCCTCAAAGAACTCGACGATCTGCACGCTGAAGCCGACGTCCAGCGAAATCTCGGCTTCGAGCGCCGCCGGCGAGCCATAGAGGGTGTGATCCACGAAGGATGTGGCGATGCGCCTGCGGTTTCCCGCTTCGTCGGCGGCCTTGTAATAGTGGACGCTGCGCTCCCAGGCCAAAAACGGCACGAATTGGAAGTCGCAGATCGACGGGTTCTTCTCACGCCGGATGGCGTCTGTGTCGGTGTCGAGGATCCTCGCTGAGGTCATCGACATCGCGGTCATATAGGCCGTCGCGGAGGACGGCAGCAGCGAGAGGGTGTCGCCGGGCTGCGCCGCGAGGGTCATGGCGCCCCCTGCGTCAGCAGCTGAATCGACGTGCAGATCGGCGCCTGGAACGGTCCGCCGCCGATCTGCGGCGCGTTGGCGAGATCGATCGCGCCGGAAAACGGCTGCGTGATTTCGACGCCCTGCACGAGGCCGCTGGCGTTGTAGCCGATCGCCGCCAGCAGGCCGCCGAGCGTGAGCGAGCCGCCGACGAGCGCCACGGCCGACGTATAGGCCGCGGTCGCCGCAAATTGCGCGGCCTGCACGGCGGCGGCGTCGGCGCCGGGCGCGAGGATCAACGTCGCCGCCACCTGATAGAGGGTGAGCTGCGCCGGAACGACATGGATGAGGTCGTTGACCTTGCGGTCGGCGCGCGCGCTCACGGCGGCGCGGGCGGCGTTGAGCGCCGCGATCGGGACCGCGCCGTTGGCGCCGGAGCCAAGGCAGACGATGCGCACTTCGCCGAGCGCGACGCCCGGGACCTCATGGCCGTAGACCTCGACGTCGACGATGTCGGTCGGAGCGGCGGTGCGCGCCATATAGGCGTAGCCGCCGTAGGAGCCGCCGATCGAGAGGGCCTCCCAGGCGAGCTGCGCCCTTGCGCGCAGCGACGGGTCGAGTTCGCCCGGCGCTCGCGCCGTCATGAAATTGGCGGCAATCACCGTGAGATCGTCGCCCACCGCAAAGGCGAGCGATGTCGCCAGCACCGCTTCGTTGACGCGCTGGCGCACGAGGCCTTCGCGGAACGCATCGGTGAACTGCAGGAAGCTGCCAGGGTTCGAGGTCAGCGACTGCACGTTGTAGGTTGGCAGCGTGGGATCGGCTTCGACCGCCGTGGCCCAATATTGCAGGAAGGTCGCGAAGCGCGCCGCGACGATGGCGTCGAAGGTCCATTGCTCGATCGCCGCAGGCTGCGGCAGATTGGCGAGGTTGATGGCCTGGAAGCGGCTCACGACGGGAAGCCTCCGGTCAGCACCGTGACGCCATAGCCGCTCAGCGCAATCGAATAATCGCCAAGATAGCCGTTGGGATAATAGACGCCGGTCAGCGTGAAGGAGGCGACGCCGTCGGCCGAGAGCGAAATCACTTTGACATTGGTGAGCCGATAACCCGGCTCCCATCGCCGCAACGCCTCGGCGATGGCCATGAAATGCGCCATGATCGCCAGCTGGTTCATCGGCGCATCCTGCAGCGCAGGGACCTTCGAGCCGAAGGAGCGTCCGAGCACGAGCGAGCCGATCGCCGTCCGCGCGATGAACCCGATCGACTGGGCGCATTCGTCCCAGCCTTGCAGGATCGCTCCGGTTCTGGCGTCGAGGCCCGTGCGCATCGGTCTTCAGGTTCCGCTCGAAGCCGGCGTCGCGGGGGCCGCGGGCGCGACGGGAGCCGCTGCGGCGGCCGCTGCCGGAGCCGCCGTCTTCGCCGGCGCGCGCGGCGTGTGCACGATGATCTCGACCGCGGGCAGTGGCGGCGTCGACGTCGCGGTGAGGATTTGGCCGACGACGGCGCCGGCCGGCGCCGGGGCCACGACTTGCTGCAGCAGCAGATGCGTCATCGCCCTCGGCGAGGCCGCGAACACCTGTCCGAGCGGGCGCTTCGCGCCGTGCAGATAGCCGCCGTTGCCGGGGGCTTTGACCACGACGTAATCCTGCGTCGGGACATTGGCGCCGGCTTTGGTCACCGGCTTCTTCGGCTGGCCGCCGATCCTTATGCGCCCCATTTCAAACCTCCTTTAAACCTCATTTCACGAAAGCCGACTGCGCCAGATTTTCGGTGTCGGCGTAGCCGCCGGTGTCGATCGTGCCCTTCATGGCGACCGGGTTCGACGCGTCGGAGCCGCCGAGGTAGACCGTGCCTTTGAGGATGATCTTCGGCGCCGTGACGGTGACCGTGTTCTTGTCGATCTGGACGGCGTTGCCGAGCGCTTCGAGAAAGGCTGCGCTGTCCGTGGTGCGCAGCCGCACCGGCGAGGACGCGGACCCGCGCTGCGCGCGAATGTCCTCGCTCGATGACGACGACGGCGCCGGGTTCTTGTCGTGATAGCCGCCCGGGATCACGAAGGCGTTGGAGACTTCGCCCGAGGGGCATAGCAGCGTCACCTGCTGCCCGACCTTCAGGGGTTTCCAATCGGAGCCGAGCCCCGCATGCGTGCCCTGCGGCACCTTGTGCGTCTGATAGCCCACGTCGATGACGCTGCCCTTGACGGGATCGAAGCTCACGACCGTCCCGGGCTGGATCAGCGCCGCGATTTTGCGATGCAGTTCGGCGACCTGGAAGGAGAGATTGTCGATCGTCTCCTGAAGGCGCAACGGCGCTTCTTCGATCATGCCGCCCCCGGATAGTTCTTGGGGTCGACGAGCGGATCGACGCCCGCGATAGGGGCGGGATCGGCGAACAGCACTTCGTTGATGTAAAGCTTGGCGAGCGCGGCGATCGCCGCCGGCGCGTCGAGGCCGAGGGTCACGCCCTGCGTCCACGAGACCTCGTAGAGCGTGAGGCCCTTCTCGAAGAAATCCGCCGAATATTGATTGACCGATTTCAGGTCTTCCGGCTGATAGACGCCGTCGAGCCCCCATCTGTTGCTCATGACCGCGAGCGTCAGCGCATTGGCGATCAGCAGCGCCTGCACGTCGCGTCGCAAGGAGCCGCCCTGCGGATTGAGCTGGTCGCGCGTCACCACGACGCAGGAGACGTTCACCGGCAGCACGATCCCGAGATTGTTGCGATAGGCCTGCCCGCAGCCCATGATCGCGACGCGGATCGCCGGCGTCCGGGTCATGAACATCGCGATGTCGGACGCGGTGAACATGCCGCCATGCGGCTCAATCGAGACGCCCGGCACGGCGACGCGCAGCGCCGCGACGATGACGTCGCGCAGACTGGCGAGGTTCGCCGCGCCGCTCATGGCGCCACCAGATCGACGAAGCGTTCGGCGGTCTTGACCATCTCCGCGCGATTGGCTTCGGAGAGCCCGACATAGGGCCGCGCGGGGATGGTGACGCGCTGCGCGAAGACCTTCTTGCCGCCGAGCATGAAGCACAGCGCGCGCGCCTTCTTGGGCCTGATGGTCGCGCCATATTGATGCACGCGGGCCCCGATCCATCCCGAGCCCCAGCGCGCATCGCTCTCCGTCGAGACATAGTCGATCGAGCGCGCGAGATGCGCGCCGGTGACGAAGAGCGCCTTGCGGCCCTCGATCGTCTGCGTCCACTTCTCGCCTGCGGGCGACGTCTTCTCGACCTCGATGCGCTGGCGCGTCTGCTCCTGGCCGAGGCGGCCGAGGCCGTCCATCAGCTCCGTCTTGTTGAGCGCGCCGAGCCGGTTGAGCCGCGCCAGCGCGCCCTCAAGCCCCTTGGTCTCGATCTGGAAGGAGACGCCGTCCATCGCTCAGAACTCCCGCAGGCGATGGCGCGTGAAGGTCCGATCGTCGGCGATCAGCACCGCCTCCTGCGGCGAGGGCGCCGGCGCGCCGGGCGGGGGCAGTTCGGGAATGGCGGCGCGTCCGGAGGCGACGAGCTTCAAAAAGTCGAGCGCCTGCGTCACCGCGGTCTCGACGAGTTCGTTGCGCAGACCCGGCGTCACGCAGAGCTGGCCCATGGCGAGATCGCAGCAGAGGTCCTTCAGCAACGCGACGCCGTCCGGGGAGGCGTTGACGGGGAGATTGTAGCGCTGCGCAAGAAAACCGTTCATGCGCGCGGTCGCGGCGTCGAGCGCAGCCTGCACGCGGACGGGATCGGTCGCGCCGGTCGCAGGATCCTGCGAGGCCAGCGCGAACTGATCGCCCCATTTGGCGGCGATGTCTGTGGCGAGCGCGTAGTCGGTCATCGGTCACGCCGTCCGCGGCGGATAGACCCAGTAGCGTCCAAGGGCGCCGAGAGCCGAGGCTTCGTCCTGGTGGAGGACCGAGCCTTCGTCGGCGCCCCCGGAGAACGGCGCGAAGACCTGCAGGTTGATGTAGGGAGAGCCATCGAAGACCTGCGTCACGATCGCCGCATAGGGACCCGCGCCGACGCCGTTGTATTGTCTGCTCTCAGCGGTCGTATAAAAATGCACGATGCGTCCGACTGTCGGCCTCTCGACGGCCGGCGGCTGCGCCGCTTCGGCATGCTCGCGCTGCGCGACGTCGTCGGCGACTTCGGCCACCCCCGCGGCGAGCGCGTCGGGGTCGATCGGAAAGATGTTCGGGGAACCAGCCATCATCGTCTCCCTCGTTGAAACGTGCGACGCCCGGGTGACCCGGGCGCTGTCGAGCCCCCTATACCGCCGGGCCTGCGGTCCTCAACCGCGTGAGGCGCGCCTACTCCCAACCCCGTCCGCTCGTTCGGATTCGCTATGCGAGCGGTTTCGCCATCAGTTGGTTTCGCTCTGGGATTTCGCCGGCGCTTGCGCCTTCGTCTTCACGAGGTAGTCGTCGGCCTCGATCTGCGCCCATTGTTCGGCGGTGATCGCGCCGAGGTCGATCTCGACGGGCGTCGGCCCGAACTTCAGGCCGGCGCGCCAGCGCCCGTCTTCCGGGCCGCGCACGCTGTAGATTTCTCCCGCCGCTCCCGCGGGCGCCGGCGCCGGTTCGGGCGCTTCTTTTGCGGTCTTCGCCATTCGTGCGCTCCCCTTACGGCAGCCAGGACGTCGTGAAGACCTCGACGAGGTCCATGTCGGTGTTGTCGATGACGCCCACTCCAGGCGTCCCGATCACGCCGGGAGAGCCGTCGGTCGGCAGGAACTTGGATTTGATGAGGTCCTTCGCCGTGAATGCGAGCGAAGGCCCGACGACGAGAAGGTTCGGCTTGATGCCGAGCGGCCGCCCATAGTCGCCGCGCAGGGTCGTCATCGCCTCAAAGGCGGCGCGGAAATTGGCGCGGTTGAGCGTCGCCGTGCTCATATAGGCGAGCTGCCAGAGCCCAAAGCCGGCGTTGGCGCGCCCGTCCGTGCCATATTGATATTCGTTGCGCAGCCAGACCATGTCGGAGGCTTGCGGATCGACCTTGGAAACAAAATCGAAGGGGCGGCGCGTCTGCCAGACGAGCGGTTTGATCGCGCGGCTGGTGTCGAGGAGATACCACGCCGGACCGGCGCCCGCCTGATAATTGGAGACGAAGGTGTTATTGCCGTTTTGGTCCTTCACCGGATGATTGACGTCGAAGAAGTTCTGGCCGTCAAAGCAGATCGATGTATGACCCTCGGCGAGCAGCCCATAGACGATCTCATCGGGGAACAGCGACACCGAGCGGCCGAATTCAGCGAAGATCGGCTTGAAGAGACCGTAGCGGTCATCCTCGATCTGCTCGCGCTTGACGCCGACCGTCGACTCGAAGGTGCGGTTGCGGATCTGATAACCGAAGCTGTCGAGCGAATTGACGACGCGGTCGCCGAGCCACTCGCGAATGCGCGGCATCTGCCCGAGCCAGCCGTAATTCTCGGCGGAGCCCTCCGACGACGTCATCATCGCGATGCGCTCGTAGCTGGGCTCGACGCTCTTTAAAGCGTCGTTGAAGATGAACGAGAAGCCCTGAAAGATCGCGTTCAGGACGCTCGGAGTGATGATTGTCGCCATTGCTTAAACTCCCAGCGCTCAGCTGAATTTGACCCAAGGGTTGCCCGTCACGGGATCGATGTCGAAGACGGTCCCGGCCAAGGGCTGCGCGCCGCCGCCGTTGGTCTTGGAGACGGTGTTGTCGTCGACGGCGTAGCAGGGCGAGAGGATGTCGCCCTCGGCCACGGGATCGGTCGCCGAATTGTTCATGAGGAAACAGCCGACGCGCGTGTTGACCGTCATTGCGCCGGCGGCGCCGAGGCGGTTGTCGGCGGTCGTATCGCAGACGCCGATCACCTTGAGCGCGCTGTTGGCCGAAGCGGGCTGCGCGAGCGCGGCGCTCCCTGCGCCGAGCAGAGCGACCATGCCGCCCTCCCAGCAGACGACGGCGGCGGCGACAGGCGCGACGCGCGTGCGCTGGTCGGCGCGCTCCTTGACGCGGTAGGGAGCCTGCAAAGCGGCCATGGATCAAATCTCCGATAGGGTTGCCTTAAGCCGTCTGCGCGGCGAGATGTGCGGCGAACTGCCTGGGGTCGACGCCGAGCTTGCGGGCGACATCTTTTTGTTCGGCGTTGAGCTCGGCGCCGCCGTTCGGCGGCTGCCGCGAGGGATCCGACGACCGGCACGAACATCGTCGGCTGCTTGCCGAGGAACTCCCTGACCTGCGCGACGCCTTGCTCGCTGGCGCAGAGGCTCACGTAGAAATCCTTCGTCGCCGGGGCGATCTTGCCGTCCTTGATTGCGCCCTCGATCAGGGCCTCTGCCTCGCTCTTGAGCTGCGAGCCGAGATGCGCCGCAAGCTTCGTTTCGGCGTCGCGGCGCGCGTTGAGGGCGACGTCATAATCGGCGCGCGGCACGAAATCCGCCAGCGACGGCGCCGCGGCCCGCGACGCGTTGAGCTGCACGTTCAGCGCGTCGACCGCGGCGATCGCGTCGGCTTCCGTCGCGGTCTCGGCGAGGCCGAGCCTGGCGAAGAGATTTTTCATGAGGTCTCCCTTGGAATTGAGCGCGGCATCGGCGAGATTGGGACGGTTGACGAGACCCGCGCCGATCATGGCCGCGACCGTCTTGCCGTCCGCGGCGGTTTCGAAAACCGGCGAGAGGTAGCGATAGGCGCGCGCGCTCAGCGCCTCCTTGCCGGAGGGCGTCCACTCGACGCGACCCCAGATCGCGCCGTCCCGCAGCTGCATCTCCTCGATCCAGCCGGCGGCGGGCGAAGCCTCGCCGCGCGAGGCCTTGAGAAACTCGGCGTGATTGATGTCGATCGGCAAAGCGAGGCGCTGCGCGGCGAAAAGCGCGACGACGTCCTGTGGCGCCGTCATCTCGAAGCGGCGGCCGTCGTTGCCTTGGATCGTCGGGCCGGCCGGCGTCAACATGATCCATTGCGGCGGCTCGCCCTCGAAGTTGAGAGCGACGCCGGCGCCGATGGATTGGGTTGCTTTTTGCGTCATGGTGTGCGGACAATTGCACGCGCCGCCGTCCCGCTTTGATGAGGACAGCTGTCCGCCCGCCCGAGAAACCGCGATCCCGTAGCTTCGTCCCCAGCACACCAGCCAGGGACTTCTCATGCGATTTTTTTGGATAGGCGCTTTGGCCGCGTTGCTGGCGCTGACGGGCGCGGCGAAAGCCGGGAATGTCACCGTCGGCCCCGGCGTCTGGACCGATCTAGGGCCCGCGCCGCTGTCGGTGGAAAACCTCTGGCGCGTTCGACGCGCAGCTCGCGCAGAGCACCGACTCCGCCGGCACGGCGCAGCCCTCGGGTCCGCCGACGGCCTATCTCGCGCCGAACGACACCGCCAATTTCACCGGCACGGCGCATGTGTGGGCGGAGGCGAGCACCTCCAACCCGGTGACGCTCTCCATCGCCGCCGGCGCGCCGGTGTCGGAAAGCGTCGTCCTGGCGCCCTCGACCACGGTGATCGGCGCCGTCGACCAGGGGACGAGCCCCTGGATCATGGGTTTCCCGGGAGGCCTCGGGGCCAGCAGCTCCGCGCCGTTTTTCGTGACCTGCGTCGGCGGCTGTTCGGGCGGGGGCGGCGGGATGGTGACGGTCTCGAACTGGCCGACGACGCAACCCGTCTCGGCGGCCGCTCTGCCGCTGCCCGCGGGCGCTTCGACGGCGGCCCTGCAGCCGGCGCTCAACGGTGACGGGGGAGCGCTGGCGCACATCACCAATTGGCCGGCGACGCAACCTATCTCGGCGGCCGCTCTGCCGCTGCCCGCGGGCGCTTCGACGGCGGCCCTGCAGCCGGCGCTCAACGGTGACGGCGGCGCGCTGGCGCACATCACCAATTGGCCGACCATACAGGCGGTGAGCTGGACCGGCCAGACCGTCGGCGCGACGCAGAGCGGCATATGGACGGTGCAGCCTGGCAATACGCCGAACACGACGCCTTGGCTCGTGACCGGCGCCGGCGGCACGTTCCCCGTGACGCAAGTCGGAGCGCCCTGGACCATCAATTCTACGCAATGGGGCGGCGCGACGCTTGGGGCTGCCACGGCATGGGGCACCGCGCCCTCGGGCAATGTGCAGGGCGTCAACGCCAATATCCTGACCTTCCCGTCCGGCTCGATCGCAGGGGCGTCTCCCGGAGCGCCCAATGGGGGCGTCATTGCGCCGGTCTCCGGCGACGTCACCAATCCGAGCTCGACGCTCACCCTTACCTCGGCGACGACAGCCTATGCCGCCGGGCAGCTCATTGCGAACAACGCGACCGGAACCGGCATCACCGTTCCGAGCTTCTCGATCGCCAACGGCGCCGGCGCGGCCTCGATCCCGCGCATGCGGCTGATCTCCAACGACAGCACGGCGACGGCCTGGGGCGGCGTTTCGGTCAATGTCGAATTATGGTCTGCCTCGCCGACGTTCGGATCGTCCTACGGCGACCGCGCGTCCTACTACCCCAGCGGCACAACCAACTGGCTCGCCACCTACAATTGCTCGTTCAACGGCATCGTCAACGCCGATGGCGTGGCTGCGACCTGCTATCCCTTCGGAGGCGCTGCGCCGCTCATCAAGCTGACCTCGGGCGCGACCATCTACTGGACCGTCTACGCGGCCTCACCCAGCGGCGTCACCGGCGCCAGCAAGACGCTGACCCTCGCTCCGGAGATTTACAATTGATGCGCGCCTTCCTCGTCCTGCTGGCGCTCACTGCGCCAGCGCTGGCGCAATCGCCGGCCTATCTGCGGGCCGTTCCGAAGCGCGCTCCAATCACCGTGCCTCGGGGCCTCATCGGCTACTGGCGGATGGACGCGGCGGACATCGCTGGGACGACGGTTCTGGATCGCAGCGGCCAAGGGGTTAATTTAACGAACAACGGGACGACAACCACACCGGGTCAAATCGCGCAAGCCGCGATCTTCACCGGAAACAACATGGTGTCGCAATACCCGCTTTCAATCAGCACGAGCAGTTTTTCTTATTGTGGAGGGGTGAAATGGACCAGTTCAACCCCAGCCTTCCTGATTTCCCAAACTCCGTCATATGGCACGAACGTAAACTCCTACATAGTGGTGAACACTACGATAGGTTGGGGTTTCTATAACGGCAGCAATCACGGGGCTGGCGCGTCTGCCAGCTATAATAATGGCTCGTGGCATCATTACTGCGTAACAGGCGCTTCGTCAGGCTCCAATTTTTATGTCGATGGCGCTGCTGTAGGAACGAGCGCTTCAATATCGCAAACTATCAACTCTGCCGCCGGCGCATTCCGCCTTGGGAGTTCGTCTTTCGACAACGGTTATAATTTCACAGGGCAGCAAGACGACGTGCGCGTCTACAATCGCCCAATATCTGCAGCCGAAGTCGCACAAATATACACGGCCTTCCGCGCCGGTCATCAATAGGAGCCAGCATGGACGCTCTTGCGACGCTTTGGGCCAGTATTTCTTCGGCCAATCCCACCTTCACGACCGCGCAGAAACTCGCCGCGGTCAATACGCAGACCGTCGCGGGGCCGAACATCGACGTGCCTGTCGTCGAGGCGGCAATTTATCTCGCCAACGAGGGCAAGTGGGCGCAGTTGATCAGCTATGCGCAAAAGCAGCTCGCCAATCTCGGCGCCGGCGTCACGCTCACCCCGGCTGAGCAGGCCGGGGCGCAGCTCGCCGCGCTGATCGCGACGCCGCAGTTCACGGCGTTTCAAACATCAAGCGCCGTCGGCCTGGCCGCGGCGACGGCGATGCTCAATGCGATCGCCGGCGATCCGCTGAGCGGTATTGCCTCGGCGGATGTAACGGCGCTGCTGGCGCTCGCCGAGACGACGGTTCCATGGTGGCAGGCCAACGGCTTCGCAGGGCCGATCACCCCGGCTTATCTCACGGCGGAAAGCCCGGCGCTGCAGTGACGCACACCGACCGCGCGCTCCCCGTTAAAGTCGAATTTGAAGGCTCATTGAAGGCCGCTGGAGGGGGTGAAGGAATTTTCCCCTGCGATGGGCGGTCCTTCGCCCTAAACGCGCTTCTTAGGGCTCGCTCGCAAGACCGTCGATAAACACCACGCCGCCGTCCTCGACCCGAAGCTTCATGCGCCACTGGACGCCGGCGATCGACGCCGCGACGACGTCGTCCTCAATGACGCCCTCGTCGAGGATCCTTTGGGCCAGCGCATAGGCGTCAGGCTCCTCGCCGATCGCCAGCGCATCGCGCACCGAAAGGCGCAGCGTCTTGCCCCCGCCGAGCGGTTCGGCGAGGCGCTTCGGGATCGCCGCGATCGGCGTCGCGATGTCGCCGCGCGAGATCATCTCCGGGTCCTTCGACGTCGGATCGAAGTTGAAGGTCCCCTCGGCGATGTGGCGGCCAAGCGCCGAGCCGGCGAGATCGGCGCTCGCGATGCGGCGCCTCTCCTCATCGAGCGCGTCGAGCCGGCCGGCGAGGAGATCGCCGGCGGTCTTCTGCCGCGTCTTGCCGGGATTGGAGTTCCAGCCGGGATCGACGCCATTCGGCACGCGCATCACTTCGCCGGTGCGCTTGTTGACGAATTGCTGCGTCCCGAAATCCTCCGGCGTGTCGCCAAAGCGCGGGCGCGCCTTCGCCGCATCTTCGGAGAGCTGGCGCACGCGGCACTGGCAGCCCCAGCCGTTGGGCGGATAATGTTCGTCCCACCAGGGATCCTCGACGGGGAGCACCGTGCCGACCCAAGCGAGATGTTCGGGGCGCTTATGCACGGCGGTCGAGATCAGATATTCGAGATAGGGCAGCACGCGCCGCGTGCGCCATGTGCGCTCCCATTCGCCCGCCGCATAGGCGGTGTTGACGTTGGCCCAATAGATCGTCTGCAGCCGGCGCGGCGAGCCGAGCTGCACCTCCTTCACTTCGCCGGTCAGGGGATCGCGCTCTTCGCGCTTGCCCCACCAGCCCTTGGCCCTGAGCAGGGGTTCTAGACGGCTACGAAACTCGTCGAAGTCCTGGCGCTCGTGGATCGCCTTCTGCAGCGCGCCGTGGATGTCGCCGAGCACGTCGAAGCCGGCGGTCTTCGCCACCGTGAAACTATGCGCATGTTCGTCGAGCATCACATCCTGCCAGTGCCAGGACGGATGCAGCCCCTTTTCGTCGAAGAAGCGGGTGACTTCCTTGGGCGGATGTTTGAAGGCCTCGGGCGCGAAGGGATCGGCGTCAGCCACGGTCTCCCTCCGCGAGCCCGAAGCCGCGCGCCTTGAGCCCCGCGATCGATAGGCGCTTTTCCAAAACCTGCGTCGGCAGCTCGGCGTAGAGCGCCTTCAAACGCTCTTGAAACTCGGCGAAGGACGCGGCCTCCCGCGCGGCGTCGAAGACGGCGTCGAGAAGGGGCTGCAGCTGCGGCTCCCAATCCTGCGCCTCGTCGGCGCCGATCGCGTCGACGACGTCGGGCTCGCTCGCCTGGGCGTTGAGCGCGACCGCCGAATAGCTCTTGCCGCAGCCGCAAGGGCAGCGCCACAGCGGCGGGACATGCGCCGCGTTCATGGCGGCGTCGGCGAGCCCCTTGTCGCCGGCGGCCTTGCTCGCGTCGTCGGGGGCGTCGCCCGTTGAGGGTTTCGGAGGCTCCAGCAGCTCGTCGCCGGCGTCGGGCTTGCTGAGGCCGAGTTTCTCGCGCACCTCGTCGGCCCGCACCTTGAGACCGAGCGGCACCACCAGGGCGAGCGCGTTGGAGAGCGCCGCGACATCCTGTGGCTCGGCGACCGGGAAGACGACGCGGGGGACCTTGGCGCCGTCGCCGAAGTTGAGCCGCACGAACCATGCGATGAGATCGCGGTTGAAGGTGTCGGCGAGCTGGCGCGCGTCGGCCTGCAGCATGTCGATGCGGACCTGGTTGTGCACCTGCGCCTGCGCCAGCGAGCCGCCGTTCTCGACCGTCATCGTCTGGCCGATGATCATCTTCGACATCTGCTCGTCGCAGAAGCGGCAGAGCTGTTCGAAGGGCGTCGAGGCGCCGGAACCCGCGGCCTTGGTCTCCAGCAGTTCGACCATCATCAACTCGGGGATGATTGCGGCGGCGTCGGAGGCGATGCGCATCACCGCCTGGAGCAGCTTGCGTCGATCTTCGGGCGTCGCGGAGGGGTGATATTTGCCGATGCGGATGGGCATGCCGTAAATATCGAGGAACTCGGCCCAATCCTTGATCGAATAATTCTTGAACAGGAAATACCATGCGGCCATGCGCGCGAAGCCGCCGCGAATGGGGATGCCGCTCTTGTGCTTTGGCACATGCACGATGAAGCGCCCGGGGGGCAGCTCGACGCCGTCGACGGTTCCAAGCTGCTGCAACCGCACTTCGCTGCGCGAGACAAAGTCGAAGGTGAAATATTTCGGATCGCGCCAGACGTAATAGGGCTTGCTCCAGGGCTGCGGCCCTTTGCCCCACAGGATTTCGACGCAACTATAACCCTTGCCGAGCGCGTCGAGCATGTCCTCGATGACGTCGGGCAACCCGGGATCGTCGAGCAGCTCCTCGACGGCGGCGACGATCTTCTTATCGTCCTTGGGGTCTTCGAGAACGGATGGCCTGATCTGCGAGAGCGCGCGCTTCCTGGTGCCGAGCACCGAGAAATAATGCGGGTCGCGCTCCTCCATCTCCTCGGCGAGTTCGAGATACCAGCGATGGTCGCCGCGAATGGAGTTGCGCAGCAGCATCGCGAGACGGTCGGGTTTGAGGCCGGAGGCGACGCTCTGAATCCCACAGCGTGCGCATGCCGATGAGTTCGGGAGCCGCGACCTGCTCGGCGAGCCTGCGCCTTTCGGAGGGTCTGATGCTCGCGCGGAGCGGCGCGCCGTCGGGGCCGAGAATGGGCGACGGCCCATGCATGCCGGCGACGTCTTGCGGCGCGATGAGATCGCTGTCCATCAGTAGAGGCCTCCTTGCGGCAGTTGCATATCGTCGGCGTCGTCGTCGGCGCGTGCGTTTTCGCGCAGCGTCGCGGCGCTCGTATAGTCATATTCGAGCGCGATCGCGCGCGTCGCCGCATGGGCCAGAAACAAAGCCACCGCGGCGTCGCCATGGCGATCGCGGTTCTGCCCGTTGCGCAGCGCCGGGATATGCGGGATGCCGGCCTTGACGGCGACGGCGCGCAAATCCGAATGGATTTCCGCATCCATCGGAATCTCGATCATGTCGTCTTCAAAGGCGGTTTTAAGCGGCTGCGTGTTCTCGCGATACCAGGGGATGTTGAGCATCACGGCCTCGGTGCGCAGCTCGCCATAGGTCTGCACCGCGAATTCCGCGATCGACATGCCGAGTCCGGTCGCATCGTGCTTCGAGCCGCAGAAGCGCGGCAGCCGGTCGCAGATGAATTTCAGGATTTGCTTTTGCTGATCGAAGGGGATGCGGCGCATCTCGACGACGAAGGGGGTGATGCGCTTCATGGTGCGCGAGATCGCCAGCGGCCAGAGCACCGAAAGATCGGAGATGCGGCCATAGTCGCCGCCAAGGAAATGCGAGAGGCGCGGATCGCATTTTTCAAGCAGCGGCGCGAGCTCGCGCACGCACCAGTCGTGGATGTCGGCCTCGCGCTGCTGCGCCGACCAATGTGTGAATTCGGGCGGCCGCGCGATGCGCAGCACTGGGACGCCCGAACGGGCGCGCGCCTCGATCAGCGGCGCGGGCAGGAAGGCGCCGTCGCCTTCCCGGGGGATGCAGAACAGCTCTTCGTCGGCAGCCTCGCCATATTCGCGGATGATGCCGGCGCGCCACGCGGCTTCCGCCTCGATGCTCCAGGGCTCGCCGGTGCGCAGGCAGACGCGGCGATAGAGACCGTCCTGAACCGCCTCGTCGAAGTCGAAGCGCACATAGCCGTAGCCCTTGGCGCCGCCCTTGGCCTCCTTGACCAGCCCGTTGAACGCGTTTTGATCGCCGTTGTGGGTCGAGATCACCAGCACGCGGCCGCCCCAGATGAGCAGCGCCAGCGCCGCCTTCATCAGTTCGGCGAGATCGTCGTGGAACGCCGCTTCGTCGATGATGACATAGCCCTGCATGCCGCGCAGCGAGCGCGGCCGCGAGGGGAGCGCGATGATCTGATGCCCCGAGGCGAAGCGGATGCGAAAGGCCTTGATCGATTTGTCGGGATTGGCCGCGTCTTCGAACAGGACTTCGTCGACTTCAGCGGCGGCCTCGGCGAAAGCCTTGGCCCACATGGCGCAGACGTCGATGAACTCGCGCGCCATTTCGAGATTGTAGCCGATGTAGAAAACATCCATGCCGCGCGCCTGCGTCGCGCTCGCGGCGGTGAGCACGGCGTCGGCGCCGACGCCCCATGTGGCGCCGGTGCGGCGGCTCTTTTCGCAGATGGTGACGCGATGCAGCGCCGTCGTGTTCAGCAGCCGCTTTTGGTAGCCCAGGAAGACGCCTTCGGGATTTTGCGGATCGAAGTCGGCGGGGAGCTGGCGCAGGCTGTCTTCGCGCAGCAGTTGCCACTCGGCCTCGGTGATGGCGCGCGGCGAGCGGATGTCGAGCGGCGCGCTCATGCGGATATTCCCATCGCGACTTCAATGATCCGACGTTTCAGTCGCTTCCAAAGCCAATTGGAAAGCTGATAGAACCTTTCATCTTCAGGATGACGTTTGATTTTGCGCCGGACGAGGGAGTAGCGACGTCGCCACGCCTGCGGCGCGAGACGCCAATGCTTTCCGCAAATGACCTCTTCGCAGTCCCCAAACTTCTCGCGTGAGAAAGTCCGTCGACAAAAGGGGACGCAGCAGCCTAGACGGCCAGCCGTTTCATCGGCGCGCGGCGAGCGGATGTCGAGCGGCGCGCTCATTCGTCGTCGGCTACGATCCCGAGCGCGTCCTCGGTCGCCCACAATTCATTGACGAGGGCCTCCATGAGCGCCTCCTCCCTGGATGTCCACTCGCCCGGAATGATCTGCAGCATCGCGATGTCGGACTTGATCTCGTCAATCCTTCGCATCACTCTCAAGCCTGCTTGCGAGGATCAATTCGTCGATTTTCGTTTCCAGTTCCTCTTCGCTCATTTTTGCTCCTCCTCATCGAACTTGTCGCGCTCGTCGCCCCAATTGTCCCAGCCGGGCCGGGTCTTGCGCGAGAACAGATCGAGCTTGCGCGCCAGCGGGAACATGCGCTCGATCTTGGCGTAGATGTCTTCGGGCTTGCGCGAATGCTCGCGCACCGCGGCCTCGATGAAATTGCGTTCGCTTTTGGACTTTATCGACGGCGCGCCGATGCCGCCCCACAGATAGACCTCGGCGCAGCTCCTCTCCCAATAGCCCTGGCCGAAAGCCCAGCGCGGATTCTCCTTGCCCGGCGTCCAGGACGAACTGCGCTTGCCCCAGACGCCATAGGTCCTGTAGGTGAAGCCCCAGTGCTTGAGGAGGTCGAGCTGCATCGGCAGCATCGATTGCGTCGTCCACAGGCACAGCGCGCAATTGGGCGCGGCGAGCTTCCAGACCGGCAGCGCGTAAAGCGCCGCGCGCGACATCGTGCGGTAGTGCCGCGACGCGCCTTTGGCCTCGCCCTTCTTCGAGCGCGCGATCCAGCGCCAGGCCGGATCGGCGAGGATCACGCCATAGGCGTGCGGCTCCAGCTCATCGAAAGGCCAGTCATTCATGGCGCCCTCGGAATGCCGAGGATTTCCGCCTTCAGCCTGTCGCGCGTCTCGGCGGAGAGCCCCATTTTCAAAGCCACCTTCTCGACGCCGTCGCGCGCCTTGTCTTCGAATTCCTTGACCGCCTTGGCGCGCCGCTCGGTCGAGAGCTTCTGGCCCTGGATCGCGGCCTTATAGGCGGAGGCCAGCTCCATCGCGCCCTTCGGCGAAAACTCGCTCGCGTCGGCGTCGAGCATCTCGGCGATGAGCACCTTGATTAATTCGCCGATGACGAGATTGGTTTCATCGACGCGCGCCGCGGTGAACTGCGGCGCGAGACCTTCGAACAGCGCACGCGATTCGGAAAGCCGCCGCGAGGCATGGGCGACGCGCACGGCCTTGCGATTGAAGGCCGACTTCGAAATGCCTTCGATGCCTTTGGCCGAGAGCCGGTCATTCAGCTCGAAGAGGATGTCGGCCTGCGTGCGCTTGCGTTCGTTGAGCTGCGCCATCGCCCAGGCGATGTCGTCTTCAGCCCCGTCGGGCAGCACGTCGATCGAGGATAGCCGTCCGCGTCCCGCCGCCACCTCATCGCTCCAGGCTCGGACGCTTGACGCCCTCGATGACGAAGCGCCGCTCGACATGATCGAGGCCGCGCTGCAGCAGCTGCACGATCAGCACGGAGCCCATGCGCGTCGTCTCGACGGCGCCCATTTGCGCGAGCCAGAGCAGTTCGGTTTCGACCCACTCTCTGGTGCGCGCAATGGCCCACCGCTCTTCGAGATCGTCGCGCAGCAGCGCGCTGTTCCAGCGGTTGCCCGGCTGTTCGGCGAGGTCGCGCAGCATGATGAGGCGCGCATGTTCGCGCTGGATGTCCGCGGCGCTCATGTGCGCGCCTTCTTTTCGGCGGCCGCCGCGGCGCGTTCGGCGTCGATGACGCGCTCTTCGGCGCGCTGGTTCTGGGCGATCAGCGTGCCGATCTTGTCGAGCACCGCGTCGAGCTTGCCGTCGACGGTGACGATCTTCAGCTCGAGCCCGTGCATCTCTTCGCGCGTCGGCAGATGTTCGATGTCGGCCTGGATCACGGCGACGGCGCGCTCGACCCCGTCGACGCGCTGAAACAGCGTGTTGCGATCGAGCTTCAGCTCGTCGATCGCCTTGTCGTTGCGTCGGCTCATTGCCCCCCACACCGCGATGATGATCGCGGCGGCGACGCCCGCCCATTGCCCTGCCGTGCCCCAGTCCATCGTCACCGCGATCCGCCCCAGAAGAGAAAAGAAACGAGAGTGATCCACGCGGGCGAAAGCGCCAGGACGGCGCCGAGCGCGATTCCGCCCGCAAAGCAGATCAGGTCCTTCACGCCGCGCTCGCCGCCGCGGTCGGGGTCGCCCGGCCGCTCGTCAGCGTCATGATCTGCGCCACGAGCTGGATGACTCCGGTCAGCACGGTGACGGGATCGGAGGGAACCGTCCCGTTCGCCGCCGCGGCCTGGATCACCGAATTATTGGCGAGCGTCGTCGCCTGCCCGAGCGTCGTCGTAAACGTCGCGTTCTTGGCGAGCGTCGGATCGGCGGCGGCGAGCTGGCCCGCGAGCTTGACGAGCGACACGAAGAGCTGGCACCCCGGCACGATATAGGGCGCGCCCTGTGCGGCAAATTGCGTCGCGGCGTTCGCTGCGGTGAGCGCGCCGGCAGCGACCTTCTGCGCAAGGTTTTCCAGAAACGCAGCGACGACATTGACGTCGGCGTAGGCGGTCGCGGCGAATTTGGAGAGCAGCGCCTTTTGCTGGGCGCTGCAGCCGCCCACCGCAACGAGCGGCGCGACGGCGATCAAAGCTCTGCGGGAGATCATGCGGGGACCTTTCTAGTTCGCGCCGCACTGACGACGCAGATTGCGATAGTCGACGAGCGCCTTGGCGGTCGGATCGCCTTTCGGGAGGCCGCGCAGCAGCACGCCCACGGCCTTGGCCTGCGCCGGCGTATAGGTCGCGAGCTGCGGACATTTGGGGATCGCCGGGCTGAGCCCCGAGGGGACGCAGCCGGCGAGCAGGCTACAGATCGCCGCTGTCGAGATCGGTCTGAACATCCTCGCGCGTCTCCGGTTTGATGACGCCGGCCGCAGCGTCGAAGGAAAGACCGAGGCGCGCGCAGATTTGATCGATGAGCGCCCTGGTCTTTGCGCCGCCCGGCGAGTTGAGCCAGACCATCATCGCCTGCTCGACCTTGATGCCGTCCTCGGCGACAATGAAGGCGGTGCTCGCAGCCGCGATCGTCGGGCCGACGCCGGGGATAAGCGCGCCGCCGGCGGCGATGATCGGCAGCAGCGCGCCAAGCAGATTGAGATCGTCCTGAATACCCATCAGCCGATCTTTTTCGTCGCGCGGATGCGCCCGTAGAGCGCCAGCGCGGAGGAGACCAGGGTGACGGCGGAGGCCGCGAGACCGCCGGCCTGCGTCAGGCCTTGCGCGAGCTGCGCCTGATCGTCGGGCGAGATCGTGTAGCCGGCGGCGGAGACCACCGTCGACGCCATCGCGACCATCGTTCCCCACACGCCGAGCGACTGCCACCAGGGTTTCGTTCCATCCATTTCAAGGCTCCTTAAAGGTCCGCGCCGTAGCGCAGCGCATAGGCCGCGGCGCGGCCGATCTTGATGAGGGCCTCGACGCCGAGGCCGGCGAAGACGGCCCAGAAGGCGAGCCGCACGTAGTCGTAGAGATCGTTCACGCAGCCGTTCCCTTCTTGATCAGCGTGATTTCGCGCGGATCGAATTCATCGCCGAGCAGATCGCCGGTCTCGTCGAACCAGCGCGCCTCGATGCGACCGCCTTCCTTCACGACGCTGACCGTCATGCGGTCGGCCGAAGAGTTCAGACGGACGACGTCGCCGACGTCGAAAGCCGGCCCCTTGCTCACGCCGCCTCCGGAGCCGGTTCGCCCATGCGCTTGAGGATGCGCGCGACCATGTCGGCCTTGACGACGTTCTTGCCGGGACAGGCGTGATGATCGGCGACGCATTCCCTATGGAAGTGCAGGCCCTTATGGCCGTAGACATAGCCGTCGGGACGCATGCCGAGCGCCTTATGCAAGACGGCGAGAGCGGCGACCGCATTGTCGCGCACGAGCGCGCCGTCGCCGGAGTCGAAGGGCTCGTATGAAAAATCGCCGACCATCTCGACGCCGAACGACCCGTGATTGAAGCAGGAGGCGTGAACTCCGTCGGCTTCGAGATCGCAACCGACCCAGATGAGATCGGGCGCGACGAAGAGATGCGGTCCCGAGTGCCAGCCCTTCGCCTTGTAGCCCGCGTTGATGTCCTTCACGCGCTGCTCACCCTCGCGCAGGCCCATGCCACGATGGCGCCACTGCGCGATATTGGGCTCCGCGGAATTGTGCAGAGTCACGAAGGACGGACGCCAATGCTTCCAGCTCTTCGTCATCACATAGTTCGCGAAGTCATGCGCATCGAAGCCAAGCGGCTGCGCGAGATAGGTCATGATTTTCTCCCGATGATTTTGACGCGGACGAAGCCCACGCCAGGGGCGAGAAGCCCGGTCGCCTTGGCGGCGCCGCGCGAGAGATCGAGCGCGCGCCCGGTCCAGGCGGCGGGGCCGCGATCGTTGACGCGCACCACCGCGCAGCGCGCGAAGCACACGTCGAGCAGCGTGCCGAAGGGGAAGCTGCGATGCGCGGCGGTAAGCGCCGGCGGGTCGAAGCGCTCGCCAGAGGCCGTGAAGGCGCTGAGCTCGCGCGCATCGGCGCCCCCGCCATAGAAGCTCGCGGACATGGGAATGAAGCCCGCGGGAAGCGCCGCGGCAGGGGCGGCCTTCGGCGCCTTGACGGACCTCGCCGCGCGCTTGAGAGGCGCATGCGCCGGCGCGGGCGCGAAAATGAAGCGCAGGAAATCGGAGAGCGGATCGCCATGCGCCGGCCCCGCGCAAACGAGCGCGGCGAGAGCGATGATCGGAGATGTTCTGGCGATGGACACCCGGGCTTCCCTTCGTTTGACGCAGCGCCAAATTAGGGGAAGGCCGGCTCGGAAAAGGGCGGACAGTTGTCCGCCACGCGCGTTTTGCGCGGGATCAAATCTGCAATGCCCCGGCGTTTAAAACAAGCGGCCCTGCTTGCCGTCGAATCCGGCGCGGCGGTCAATGTCGCGCTTCCTCGCCTGCACGCGGCGCACGGTGCGGATCGAGACGCCGATCTGCCGCGCGATCTCGTTTTGCGACTTGCCGTCGTCGGTGAGCCGTTCGGCGGCGGCTCTGGCGCGCTGGTAGAAGGCGTGGTCGCCCAGCGGCACGATCAGCGCGACGCCATGCGAGGAGCGCTCGCGTTCGTTATGGATCGTCGCCGAGAAATGTGCGCAGATTTTATCGGCGGCCTCGCGCCCGACGCAGCGCACGAGCCAGTGAGTCTCTCCCACCCGGGCCGGAATATAGACGCGTCCGCCGCCATAGTCGCAGGAGAGCGCCAGCGCCGCGCGTAGCCCGGCGACCTGCGCGATCTCGTCGAGCAGCGGCGGCAGATAGTGATAGACGAGCGGCGGCGACTGGCTCATCGCTGCTCCGCCGACGTCGTTATGGTGATGACGCGGTCGCCGCGCACGAGAAAGGTGTGCGCGCCGACGGTGACGCGATATTTCTCCGCTCGCATGAGCGTCGCCGCGTCATGCGAGCGCTGCAGCGAGGCGGCGAGCTGCGCGCGCAGGCCCTCGACATCGAAACCGCCGGCGCGCTCCAGAAAGCGGATCAGCGCATGATCGGTGATGTGGAGCTTTTTCATGCGCGCGGCTCTTCGCTCGCGCGCCAGAGCGGCGAATCGAGCAGGATCGCCGGATCCGAGCAGCGCGCGTAAATCCGTTCGATCTCGGCGTGCGCCCGCTCGGTCCATTTCATGCCACTACGCTCCCGCCGTTGCGGTGATCGGCGCAGCGGTCGACGATCCAGACGCGCTCGACGCCGGGCGCCTTGCGCCATGTCTTTTGCATGTCGCGCGCGGACTTTAGCGTCATGGTCCATCCGAGCGTGCGATATGTGATGTCGTCCTTGCGCTCGAAGCGCACCTCGTAGCGCTGGCCCTGGTCGCCGACATTCATCCCCTTCATCACCGCCTCCACATGGCTTCAAAGGCGCTTTCAAAGCGCGTCACCGCCTCCTTGCAGGCGAGCGCGACGAGGGAATTGTCCTGGCGCAGCAGGCCGGCATGGGTGAAGTTTCCGGCGCCCTCGCGCAGCAGCGCGCCGTCGATCGCATAGGCCTTGAGATGCATGAAGGGCGCGGGAGAGGCCTTGTAGCGGACCTCGACATTTGCGCGGCCGATGAGCCTGTCCAAGGCTGCGGCGAGCGCGCGCGGCGCATGGACGACGCGCCCGTCGCGATAGAGCCGCACCGCGACCCCGCGCGCCGCGGCGGCGCTCAGCGCGTCGACGACGGGGATCGAGGTCAGCACATAGGCCGCCATGTCGATGCGCGTCCTGGCCGAGCCGATCAGCGCGACGTCGATGGCCTCAAGATTGTCCTTCGGCGCATAGGCGATGCGCTGGAGTTCGCAGGGACCCGCGAGCGCGGGCGACGCGAGAACGGTGAGGAACAGTGCGAGACGCTTCAATTCGGCCTCTCCCAAGCGAGTAGCGTTCCAACGAAAATATCCCTCTGCTGAACTCTTGGATTCCGTGCGAACCAAAAATTCTTCATGCCCTCCCAACAGGAGAACCCGTCAGCCCGGGCGAATGAATCGAGATGCGGCGCTATGAACAGGCCCTCCGCGAGCTGGCCTATTCCAAACTCGGCGGCGGCGCGCGTTTCGCCATGCGCCGGTCCGGGGTATCCTGCGCCGACAAAAGCGCAGTCCGGTTGGATGACCACGGGGAAGACTGCGACGCAGCGAGGATTCATCAAGAGCCGGTAATTGCGCGTGCGCATGCCGGTGTAGAGCTGCATCAACTCTCCGGGACGCGCATGGCGCTTGCGATTGGCGCGGATGGTTTGACGCTTGGTCCCGCCAAGGATCGGCTCCGCAAATTGCGCCTTAAATGAATAGGCGACCATCACGCGGCCCTCCGGCTTGGTCTTGCGCTTCGCGGCCGCGCGCAGCTGCGCGCCCAGCGCATTGGCGCGCTCGTCCAGCTGTTGCGCGGTGAGCTCGTCGTAATGGGCGCCGAACACCACAGGCTCGCCGAGCGTCTCCAGCCGCCGCGCGATGGCTGCAAGCACCGCCTGTTTCAGCAGCGCCGGCGTGGATTTCGCGGGCCATTCGACACCGCCGCGCGCGAGCCACGCCTTAAGGGCCTCGATCGCCTTGGCGGCCTCGCGCGCATCCTGCAGGAAGCGCGGATGCGCGAGCCCGGTCTGGCGCTCGATGAAAGCGATCAGCGCGCGATCGTCGCGATTGTCGATGAGCGCCAGATTGTGCCCGGCGATCCACAAGGCGCGCAGGATCGGCGCGAAGGGCCCGTCGGCGACAGCCGTTTTCGGACGGCCGCCGCCCTTGGCGTTGAGCGCGTCGAGAAAGCGGCGCGCCTCCTCGTCCGAAAGATCGCGCGAGGAGGCCTTCCCGAACTGCTCGCGCAGCATGGCGCGATAGAGCCCGTCGTCTATGCCGAGCCGGTTGAGCGCGGCGTGGACGGCTTTGTTTTGCGCAGGCGTCGTCATCGGAGTTCTCCATGCGCGAGCCGCCGCGCCAGCGCGTCGCGCCGTGCGAGGATCGCCTCCTGCGCGCTTTCCCCGAGCTCGACGAGATGCGCCAGGAGACAAGCCACGATCTCTACGGGGAGCAGTGCGAGCACCATGACGACATAGATCCACAGCAGCAGGTAGATCTCGCCGAAGGTCGCGATGCAGCGCAGGCGCTTCATAAATCCGCTCCTTCTTTTTGAGAGCTTTTTGTTCGGGTCGATGAACTTCATTTGCTCTCTCCAAGTTCAAGCTCGATCGGCGTGACGATGAAGTCTTCGCCGCCCGAGGCGACGCGCACGCCCTCGATCCTGGCGCGCTGCGCCGGCTCCGCGGCCAGGATCGCCTCGCGGTTGAGCTCCTCCTTGATGCGAATAAATCCGAACAGGCGCATGCTCTTCAGCGCCTCGATGACAGCTTCCGCGCTCCAGCCGTTGTTGAGCCGCACGGAAGGCGGCCGCTGACAGCATTCGACCTTCCCGGCGCCGGTGTCGAAATGCTTGACCTTGCCATCCTGCGTCAGCGCCTTGCGGTTCGCCTCGCAGAAGGTCTGCGCGCCGGCGACGAGCTGTTCTTCGCGGGCCAGATAGGGCGCGACGGCGGACTCATCTTGCGCCTTGAGGAGAGCGACCTCGCCGTTGAACTCGCCCTTGAGACGTTCGCGGGCGCGCTGGCTCTCGCCGATGCTGCGCACGCAGGCGGCAAGCTCCTCGCGGGTCTGCGGCACCTCGATATCGGCGGCTTTGGTTTTGGCCTTCGTCGCGGTTTTAGCCATTGTGCGAAATCTCCTCGATGCGTTGGGCAAGATTGGCGAGCGCGATGGCGCGGCGTTCGCGCGCGGCGCGTTCGCCCCGGGTGTAGAGCGCGGTCGCGACGTCGCGTTCGGCGATGAGCAGATCGTTGAAGAGCGGATCGCCGCTGCGTCGCATCAGCGCCATCGTTTGCATCATCTCGCTTTCGTCGGCGTGCGAGGGCCACGCGTCGAGACGGCGCGAGGCGGCGATGTAGCGGCGCGCGGCCTCGATGTGAGAGGGCTCGGCGTCCTCGGGCTCGGGTTCGCTCCGCTCGATATGCTCGTTGAGCGCGTCGCAGATCGCCATGATCTCGTCGATGGAGAGGCTGAGCGCGGCCTGATAGCCGCCGCTCTTCACGCGGCGCGCCAGATCGGCGATGCAGATCGGCTCGCCCGGGGCGTCGCCGCGGCGCGACGCGACGGCGCGCAGCTGCTCCTCCAGCACATTGATCTCGGCGGCGAGTTCGGGATTGTCTTGCAGGCGCCCCTCGATCGACCGGAGCGCGTGCATTATCGTGGTGTGATCGCGTCCCCCCATGGCGCGGCCGATCGACGGCGTCGATTTGCGCGAGAGTTTCGCCGCGAGATAGCAGGCGACATGGCGCGGCCCGACGATCCTCTTCGACCGCCGATCCGAGATGAGGTCGATCCGCGACACGCCGTAGCGGTCGCACACCGCGCGGGCGATTTCGGCCATCGTCGGCAGCGGGCCTGTTTTTGAGAGGTCCAACCGGCGCATTCATAGGCTTTCCTCCTTCGCGGTCGCGCCCTCGGCGCGGCGTCTGGCGTTGGCGATCTGCTGGTCGGTCATGATCTCGCGCAGGTCGATCACCGTCGGCGGCAGCGGCCCGCTCAGGGGCCGCGGCGCGGCGAAGTCCTGGTGTTTTTCGAGCTGATCGAGCCTTCGCCCATAGGCGTAGTTTTCGAGCTCCAGGCGGCGCGCCATGAGCAGAGAGTCTGTCGAGGAGATCGACGACGGCCGTCGTCGTCTTGGGCTTCAAGCGCACCGTCTGGCCGCGGAAGGCGTCGAATTCAGCGGCCATGTCGCAGAGCCCGACATAGAGCGGGCCCTTGGGCAGATCGACATGCGCGCCCTTCTGCTCCAGCGCTTCGGCTCTGGCGCCCCAGCCGCAGAGCACGCGCGTGAAGGAGGCGCGCATCTCGACGTCGGCGCCAAGGTGAGCCAGCGTATCCTCGCAGACGGCCAGGAAGCGATGGATGTCCTCTGAGAGTTTGAAATCGCAGATCAGCTCAGCCATCGACGCCTCCAGCGATGCGCGCGTTGGGGCAGCCGCCGCGGCAGGCGTGAAACAGCGAGGTGCGCAGCGCCGACGTGCCGATGAAGGTTTTCTTCTGCTCGTCGAGACAGCGGTGCTTGGAGAGATCGCCGAGCACCGGGCACTCGACGATCATGCCCATGAAGAGGCCGCGCACCTTGCCTTCGACGGTCGCGAGATCGCCGCCGTAATTGGCCTTGCAGACGCTGGTGACGACGCTGCCCGAATAGCCGAGCCGTTTGGCGACGGCCGCCCCGGAGAAGCAGTCGGCCTGCTTGGCCAGCTCCTCGACCCAGTCGGGTAACGCGTCGCCATAGGCCGCCTGCGCATTGGCGAGGAACGAAGTTTTCGTGCGCTGCGGCGAAGAATTAAGGTTAACGGCCTCTGTCATGAGCGAAGCTCCGAAACCACCGCGTCTCCGAGGATGCGGCGTCTGTTGGGATCGAAAACGAGACTGGCGTTCAAAAGCTTGGGCGCTTCCGGGCCGGTGTCGGCGGATTTGGCGAGGCGATAGAGGCCGCTGGTCGCACCGAGCGGGCGGCCGTTGGCGCGCGCGGGCTTGCGCAGCACCTGCAGCGCGCCGGCGTCGACGAGGCGCTGCACATAGAGATGCGCGGCCCGCGCGGAGACCGGGCGTTCGTCGGTGGAGGCGCAGGCGGCGAGTTCGGCGACGGTGAACTGTGCGAGGGTGCGCATCGCCGTCCACATCGCCTGCCGCCCCGTGGGCGACGGCTCTTTCGCGCGCTCGATCGGCGCCTCGCGGCGATCGGTCTTGAGCGCATAGAGCGTCTGCGTCGCATAGCCCGACTTGCGCTGGCCGATCCTGACGACGAAGTCGTTTTTTTCGAGCCACCAGACGTAGCGCTTGACGGTCGTGTAGCAAACGCCGTCGGAGCAGAGCGCGATGTCGGGGATGGTGAATCCCTTGCGGCGCGCCCTGATCTCGCGCCAGTAGTGCTCGGGGCCGGAGGGCGCCGCGATCTCGACGAGGAGGGGCTTTCTCACGCCGCCCTCCGCTGCAGGAACCGCGGCGCAAAGCCGTCCTCGAAGCGCGACGTCGCGGGTTGAAAGGAAAAGAAAAAACCGTTGACCTCCATGACGAGGAGCCCGATCGGCAAGTCCGCGAGGGCCTGCAGATCGAGCGGATGCGCGACATGCACGGCGTGGATCAGCGCCGCCGCGGTGGTCGGCGCGCCGTAGCGTTTGACGTCGCAATAGCGCGCCGCGATATGCTCGATCAGCGCGCGCTCCTTGGGCGTGCAGGCGATGAAGAGACGGCTCATGTCTTGCCTCCTTCGAGCAAAGCGACGACGCGCGACGTGATCTTGCAGCACAGCGCCGTCGCGACCTGCACGCGCGCCTGCGGCGGCAGATGCGACAGCAGCGCCCAGATCGCGGCGACGAGGCCGTTCTCGATCTCGGCGACGATCTGCTGCGGCGGCGCGCCGAACGTCGATTTGACCTTGATGAAATTCACCAGCTTTTCGAGATCGAAGGGCTGCGACGTCTCGGGTTTCCGGTCATTCATGCCGCGCTCCTCTTGGCGGGAGTCGAGGCCACAACCTGCAGCCTGCCGCTGCGGGCGCGCGGGGCTTCGCCCGTGTAGACGACGCCGCGATAGGTCTTGAGGTCGAGCGCCTTGACGCCGCCGTTGCGCGCCCAGTCCGCGGCATTGTTGAGCGAGACCACGATGCGCCGCGCGCGACCGTCGCCCTTGACGCGGATGTCGTCGAGCAGCTCGTCGTCGATCGCGACGTTGCGCAGGAAGATGTCGGCGAGCTGGCGCGCGTCGGGGAGATCGCAGGGCTCGGCGCCGAACCAGCGCAGCACGCGGTTGTGCACGCGCTCGACGCGGGCGATCTTCTGGGGCAGCATCTCTTCGCCGACGAGCACCACCGGGACGTTGGAATGCTGCGCGATCTCGCGCACCAGTTCGATCATGCCCTTGTCGACGAGCTTGTCGGCCTCGTCGATGAACAGCGGCCGGCGCGCGTCTTCGGCCAGCAGCCCGATGACGAGTTCGGTGAGATCGGCGAGCGAGCCGCGCGGCTCGGAGACGCCGCCCTCGCGCAGGATCGAAATCAGGAATTTTTTGCGCGTCCAGCTGTCGCCGACCTCGACGCGGATCGCGCCGGTCTTGATCTGCGCATAGATCGAGGCGTAGCTCTTGCCGTAGCCCGACGGCCCATGCATGACGCCGAGATTAGGCAGCGTCGGCGATCGGTCCTGGAGCGATTTAACCAGTTCGAAGAAGGCGGCGACGTTCTTGAGTGCAGCGAAATTGCCCGGCGGCTTGATTATTTTACTTGGTTCTGACATGGTTTTTCCCGATTACCTTTCACCTTTCGAAGACGCGCCGTTCCAGCGGCGCGTCTTGCCTTTTTCAAAGGGCTAGCTACGCAACGCGGCCTCTCCGAAATCTTCGAACATCTCGCGCAACGCCTGATATTCCGGACCGGCCTGATAGCCGCCGAGCCACAGCGCGTCTTCGGTCGAGATCGTTTCTGAGCGCTCCAGCGCCGCCTCCAGCGTCAGCGCGCGGCGAAAGCGCAGCTGCCGCGTCTCCGGCAGCCGCGCGACCTTTTCGTGTTGCGCGGCCTGGGCGATGATCTGTTCGTCTCGCGCGGGAGCGGGAGCGAAGACCTGCGCCGCGGCGGTCAGCGCCGGCGTCTCCAGCGTTTCGGAACGGTGCGGCAGCACGGCGAGCTTGCCGGCGTCGATCGCCGCCTGCCGCAGCACCGCGTCGACCATGTCGCGCGGCCTGATCTCGCGCATGCGGGCCCGCACCTCGCGCGCGCTCTCTTGGAGCACCTGTTGCTGGCGCGCCTTGGCGGCGGCGACGGCTTTGACCGGATCGACGCCGGCGAGTTCCGGGCAGATCGCCTCGCAAAGATACGTCTCGCCGTCGGTCGAGAAGAGATAGGCGCGGCCCATGTCGGCGGGGTCCATGCGCACGAAGACGCGCTCGCCCGGCAGCACGCCGTCGGGGATGTAGAAGCTCCCGTCGATGCGCACACCCTGCTTGCCGACCATGCGCAGACCGTCGGCGCCGGCGAGCGGGGCGAGGAGCAGATCGAGCGCGCGCGCATTCTCGATGCGGCGGATTTTGCCCGCGAAGGACGCGGCCTTGGCGAAGGGCGTGACGCCGTCGAGGCCCGAATGGGCGCGGTGCGCATAGGCGTCGCGCGCCCAGGCGTCGCAGCGCTCCTGCAGCTCCTTGGCGGTGAGTTCGACGGCGAAGGCGCGGGCGTCGTCCTGGCCGAGACGCGCCGAGAAGGCCTTGCGCTCCTCGATGATCTTGCGATGCGCGACGCTGTGGCCGACGAAGCCGGGGAGCAGCGGCATCAGATCATGCTGCAGCGTGCCGATGGCGCGCTCGACATGGCCCTTCTGCTCCGGCGAAAATGGCCCGGAGAATTCGACTTCGATCTGCAGAGACGCGAAGAGGCGCTGCGAGGCTTTGGCGATGAAATCCGAGCCGTTGTCGAGCTTCAAACGCTCCGGCGCGCCCCATTCGAGGATGGCCTTGCGCATGAGGAGCGCGACGGCCTCGGCGCGCGGCGTGCGCGAGACATAGACGCACAGGCGGCGCGAGAAATATCGATGCAAACGTAGATCGAATGGCGCCCGTCGACGCAGAGCGCGTCCGCCGGCGAGGCGTCGATCTGCCAGAGCTCGTTCAGCCGCTCGACGGCGTGCGAATTGCGTCCCGAGACGCGATAGGCGCTCTTCCACTTGTCGGGATTCTGCAGCCTTGTCAGCAACTGTTGATTTTGCGTTTTAAGCTGGCTTAAATAGTGTTGCAGGCTGCGCAAAGACGGCTGGCCCGGCCCATAAACGTGCGGGAACTTGTCCCGCAGCAAAGACTGCATGTGCCGGGCGGACAGAAACTGTGAATGAGCGACGCGGGCGAGCAGGAACGCTCGAACCTTTCCCTCCTCGACCGCGTCGAACGCACCCTTACCCCGACGCGCCGCGCCGCGATCGACCGACAATCGCGCGCGGTCCCTTTTGGCGATTGAGCGCCAGCGCTCCAAAGTCTTCGCCGAAGTCTGCCTGATCTGGCCGCGCACCCAGGGCGCGACGTCTATTCTTTCCATATTGTAGAGGCTCGCGAAGATGCGATCGGCGTCGCGGCGCGACATGCCGCCGTCGCGGGCGAGCCGGTCGGCTGCGCCCAGCACCGCCATGCGGGCGTCGCGGCTCTCGTCCATCGGCAGCGACAGCTGTTCGTCGCAGCCCGAAGCCGTTTCGCCCGTCGCATCGACGACGCCGACGCGTTTCGCCACCAGCGCCGCCAGAGCGTCCGGCGAAAGGATGTCGATGTGATATTCGAGGCCGCCGCCCTTGCCGCCGCGCGGCCGCACGAGGCCGGCGCGCGCATCCCAGCTCTCACGCTCCGCGACGCAATCCCAGCCGCGTCGCGTCGCCGGGAATCCCGGCAGCGCAAGGTCGGCGAGCTGCTGCAGCGTGAGCCAGTCGCTCATTTCTCGGACTTTCCGTAGACCAGCCCGACGGTGTTCATGAAGGTCGCGCGCGTGCCCTTCGAGGCGCGCTCGAAATTCTCCAGCAGATTGGCGAGGATCCGCGCCTGCGGATCGCTGGACGGTTGACGCTCCAGCCCGGTGGCCCATTTGGCCTGCAAGACGTTCTTCGCCGCGCCGGATTTGATGGACAGCGCGACGGAGCGTTGCTGCACGGGTTCGAGCGCGGCGAGCGCCAGCAGCTCGACCTGATTGTCCTCCAGCATGGTGCCGCGGATGGCGGCGATGGCCTGTTTGTCGAGCCGTTCCGCCAGCTGGCAGGCGCGCTGGATGACGCGCTCCGAGAGGTTCGTGCGGGCGGCGGTGTCTTCGGAAAACCGTGGCGAGGAAATAATCGCCAACTTGGCGACAATTTCTTTGTCTTTAAATTCAGTGTCTTTTCGCTTGCGTCCGCGCGTCTCGCCGCGCTTTAGCTCGTAAAGCTTCTTGCGCTCGGCGATGAAGATGGCGCGATCGAGCGCATTGAGATCGTGGCGCGCGATGTTCTCGTCGATCTCGTCGATTTTGGCGGAGAGTTCGTCGGTCTCGCGGATGATGACCGTCTCGCCGACGACGAGCGTCTCCCAGCCCAGCAGCTCCATGGCGTATAGCCGGTGCGCGCCGGCGATGAGCACATAGCCGGCGCCCGCCTTCGGGCGCACCACGATCGGTTGGATGAGGCCCTTTTCCTCGATCGAGGCGGCGATCAGCTCGGCATGGGCGAGATCGACGGGACGCAGGCGGTCGGACGCGTCGACATCGGCGATGTTGATGGTGGTTGCGGTCATGACAATCCTGTGGCGACCGGCCCCAAGGGCGCGGCGTTAACCGCTTTCAGGCGGCGTATTTTCTGGGGATTGAGAAACGCGACTTGCGCGGGCTACATTTCGCCGCCGGGCGGGGGAGCGCGGCGGTGGAGATCAGCTTGCCGTCCGCGTCGAACCACTGCGGCCACAAGTCATGCAGCGGCACGCCGAGAAACTCGGCGATGGCCCGGTTAGCTTTGACGTGCGGGGAGATCAGGGCCCAGGACATCGACTGGCGCTTGAGTCCGACCTCGCGACCGATCGCCGCGAGGCTGGAGCCCTTCATGCCCACGGCCGCGATAATTTCCTTGCGATGCCAGCCCGCCGGTTGCGCGGCCATAATTCTCTCCCCGAAGCAATTCAACCCAAGTTTGGCTGAAAAAAGCATATGTTTGGTTGCGCGTCAATCATGTTTGATTGAGCGCGCCCATGGCTAAGACCGAGAACCTGTTCCTGCCCAACATCGCGGAGCGCATAACCAAGCTCACCGACGAGCTTGGATCGCAGGATCAGGCGGCCGAATTCCTTGGGGTTTCACAATCGTCGCTGAGCCGGGCGCGCCGCGGACAAAACGACCCTTCGGGATTTTTGCTGCGACAGATCGCCGAGAAGATGAACGTCTCGCTCGATTACATTCTTTGCATCAGCGACGACCGTGCGCCGCCACTCAAGCTTGGGTCGAAAGCGCTCAGGGCGATTCCGCGTCTCGACCTGCGCGCTGCGGCGGGCGCGGGCTCGTGCGCAAATGTCGCGGCGGTCGAAGAACAGCTCGCGTTTCCGCTTTGGATGCTGCAAAAGCTCGCGGGGCCGAACGACAAGCTCAGCCTGTTAAGGGCGGCGGGAGACAGCATGGCGCCCACGATCTCCGATGGCGCTCTTCTCCTGGTGAACGAGACTGACGCGATACTTCCGGAGAAACCGCCACGCCGCAGGAACGAATATGACCATCGCGACGTCTATGTGTTCCTGCAGGGCGGCGATCTGCGCGTAAAGCGGCTCGTCGCCGCGCCAAAGGGCGTCTTTGTGATGAGCGACAATCCCGCCTATGGACCCGAATTGCTCGACGGTTCCGATCTGCGCCAGTTCAAAATCATCGGCCGCGTGATATGGTGGGACAATCGGTTGTGAGGGATTTTAAATGCGTCCGCTGCTTTACGTTCTCTGGAGCCCGTTTAAGTTCCTGGTCCTTGGGGTTATTTTGGCGCTGATCCTCATCGATCGCTCGGGCTTTGTCGCCGAGCTCTTTCCTCAGACGCCGAGAGACGACGTCTTGGGACTATGCGCGTTCGGCGCTATCGCCCTCGCCGGATTTCCGGCGGCATGGTTTGTCATTACGCTCTACCTGCTCCCGTCGATCGCCGCGATCGGCCTGCGCCATCCGCAGGGCCACGCAGTCGTCGCCTTCAATGTGCTGCTGGGATGGACGGTGATCGGCTGGGCGCTCGCACTGGTTTGGTCGATGACGGCTGCCGGCCCGGTGGAGATCGCGACGCCGGCGCAAGCGCCCGCAGAAACGGCCGAGCGCCCTGACGACGATTTGATTGGAAATCGTTTTCTTTCCTGGCTTGGGACCAAGGTCGGCGGCCTGCTCTCGACACAAAAATGATCAGGTTCGCGCTGTGCCTGCTCGCGGCTTAAAATGATGCTTCACGCCGTCTTTGAAGCGTTCTTTTATTTCCACCTTGACGGATTTTGTAGACTATTGTCTAGCGGGGCTTAGTCCCATATTCTTCTAGGTCTTCAGCGATATTCCAGGCGACGCCTCAACAGCCTATCAACTTCAGAGTTGCACGCCGTCCGCGCCTATTTCCAGCGACTTCGCATCATCACCGCGCGCCGATTTCCCTCATGTGATCTTGCGCGACCCGACCGCGTTCAATGCCTTGAAAGCCCAATCATTCCCGCACAATCCCGGCTATTCCCGCTTAATCCCGGCGCCCTCATATGATCTTGCGCATAACAGCAAGAGACGGGTCGAAAAACTATGGACAAGCGCCGCGACGCTTTCTATAAGCGCAGCTCCACGCGGCTCAGCCGCGTGCGCCCGGGTAGCTCAGTTGGTAGAGCATGCGACTGAAAATCGCAGTGTCGGTGGTTCGATTCCGCCCCCGGGCACCACTAAAATCAATAGCTTAGAAGAAACATCAAAAGCGCGACCAACGCTCGGGACAACTCTTCCGACAACATTCACAAAATTTCGTTGTCCGCCAAAATCGACGCGCCCATGCCCATCCCTCCCACGATCGCCGACCTTCAAACCCGCGGCGTCGCCGGCGCGTGGGCGACGTGCTGCAATTCGGTTTGTCTGCGGTCGACGGCATTCAGCTTCCAAGCGATCGGCTTAACTCCCGAAACCCTGTTTCCGAACATCCCGCGATTAAGGCGCTTCGTTTGCTCGGCGTGCGGCTCTCAGCGAGTCGGCGTCATGCCGGACCGGCGGGAGTATCGCGCGCGAGGGAATGGGCGTCGAAGCTAAAGAAAAAACCCGGCCACTGAGGCCGGGCTTCCCCAAGTCGAAATGAGCAGGGGAGGCGCACTGCTCTTTTGCGATCAATATTTGGCGACGACCGGCGCCGGAGCGCCCCAGTTGAAGTGATAGTTCACGCCGGCGCGAACCACGTTGATCGCGGGGCCGCGATTGGCCACAACTGTCGCGCCCCAGCCGCTGTTGTTCCAGTTGCCGTTCGAGACCTGGATGTAGAGATACTCGGCCTTGGCGCTCCAGTTCGGCATGAACATCCACTCGACGCCGCCGCCGGCGGTCCAGCCAGTGGCCGTGGTGCTCTGCTGGAAGGCAGTGACCCCGGCGTAGGCGAAGCCGCCCGTGCCGTAGAACAGCAGGGTCGGGGTAGCAAGCCAGCCAACGCGGCCGCGGACGGTGCCGAACCAAGGCAGTCCGACGTTGCCGCCGTTGCCCGTCACCAAAGGCGTGACGATGCCGGCAGCGTTGAACGTGGTTCCGTAGGGGCTCGGATAAATGCCGGCGTAGTTGCCCTGGTTGCCGCCGGTGAGGCTCGTGCCCTGGAAGTCGGTTTCGACGCCGCCCAGGAAGGACTGGCCGAATTGGAAATTATAGCCCACCTGGCCGCCGCCGATGACGCCGCCGGTGTTGGAGTTGGTCTGGCCGCCGCCCGGGTAGAAGAACAGGTTCGCGGGACCGCCTACGACAGCCGAGCCGAGCGGCAGACCCGGATCGGAATACGGCAGGTAGCTGTTGTTTTGGCTGTTCGCCGACCAGCCGCCGCCCAGGTTGACGCCGGCGTAGAAACCCGTCCAAAGCGGCGGCGGCGGCGGCGGAACGTAAACCGGCGGAGGCGCTTTGCGAGAGGGAAGATCAGCGGCGAAGACTGAACCGGCCGATAATGCCAGCGCTAGCGTCACTAAGGGAATTAGAGTCTTTTTCATCGGGATGCCCTCCTGTAAATTTAGAACTGAGCCCGAGCATCGAAACGTTGCACGGTTCGGGAAACTAGGCATGAGAAGAGTATTAGCGTTGTCTCCGCTTTGTGTCGGAATGGCGCAACACAGACAAAAAACCAATTTTCTTGGGGGGCGTGATAAATTTGCAACACTTGCCGCAAAAACGGCCCGCCTTTTCATCCGAGGTCGGGCCGTTCCTGTGCGTCAGGTGGAGGGGGAACCATTCGCTTGCCTAGAGATTAACCTAAGCCTTTCAATTGTTCAATATAGGACTGAACTTGAACAGGGCTCCGCATTCGGGTTAACGGCGGTTAACGGATTGGCAAAAGCGTGACTCCCCGCGGTTCGGACCGCATCGGGAGCCCCCGTGATGGGCCTTGCCTTCGCCGTTTTCAAAGAGAAGTCGCGTCTCAAGTCGCTTCTCGACCACTTCGTGATCATCGAGGATTGGCGCGAGCCCTGGCGGGTCGCGCATCCGCTGCGCGAGGGCAATTACGGGGCTAAGTCAAAGGGTGAATTGGTGCATCAATCGATGAGCCGGGCGAGCAAGATGACGATCCGACGGCGCATGGTTCTGTTTTGCCGTCGTGTCTTCAGCTACTGCAGAAGCGAATTCTATTTCTGCGTTCTGGAGGGCGCCAGCGGTGCTGTTTTCAACAGGGCACGTGGCGAGCACTGGGATGAACGCGTCTCGATGATGCAATGGTGGGCGGACTACCTCGATAAGCTGCGAACTCCTGCTGCGGTGCAGGACGCTTGAGAAGGCTGTTGTGCGAATCCGAGCGCTCTTGAAACGGCAGGCAATTCGGATGATTTTCAGTCGCGCTCCGCTGGTCCGCAACTCATTGAGATCATGTGAGGTTTTGGACCAGAAAATTTTTCAGCAAGGCTCCAGCAAGGTGGCGAGGATTCTCGGAGTTCGGGGGCGCTGAGCTTCTATCGAATACAGCGCTGGGGGATCGGTGGTGGCGGAGGACCGTTATCGCCAATCCACCCGAGGGGACACGCCGTGGTTCACGTTAGGCTTGGCGTGTTGATGCCCCCGCTGGCCTAGAATGAGATGGTGTCGGGAGAACAGCTTGGTCAGTCCCGACCACTCTCGGGAAAGACAGCTTGAAGGTCGCGCCGCCTCCCGGCGTTTCCTCCACGCAAATGCGCCCGCCCAGCGTTTCCGTCAGCTCCTTCGCAATGGCGAGGCCCAATCCGGTTCCAGGCGTCGCTTCGCTCTTGCGCCAGAAGGGTTCGAAGATCATCTCGCGATCAAATTCCGCCACGCCTTCGCCGTGATCGGCGACCTCGACGGTTGCATCCTCCCCCACGCGGACGACCACCGTTCCGCCTTCCGGCTCAGCGCGCAGCGCATTGTTGATGAGATTGGCGAGGATGGATTTGAGCGCATATTCGGTTCCGCGAACGAAGACCGGAGCGGACGTGGCTTCGAACGCGAGCTGCCGCCTGTTTCCGATGCCCACGATCGCGAGGTCCGCAGTCACGGACTTCGCGCAGGCGCCGAGGTCCACGCGCTGTTCGGTTTCGGCTGGCCGTTCGCTGAGACGAGTCGTCGCCAGCAGTTGCTCGACGGCGTATTGAATGCGGCGCGCGTCATGCTGGAGGGCGATCCTGGCGGTCTCGTCCTTCAAGGAGCCGAGGCGCGCGCTCAGAATCGCCACGGGGGTCCTCAACTCGTGAGCGGCGTTGGCGGTGAAGCGGCGTTGGCGCGCGGCGCTCGCGTCCAGGCGTCCTAGAGCATCATTCATACCCGCAACCAGAGGCATGATTTCCGCTGGAACGTCGGCATCGGGGAGCCGCTGCTGAAGAGAATTCATGTCGATGCGCGCCATCTCGGCGGAAACGGAGCGCAAGGGCATCAAGCCCTGACGTACGGCAAGCAGAGCAATTCCGGCTGAACTGATGATCGCTGCGAGAATATAGGGGAGCATCCACTTCAAGGTAGCGCCAAGCACTCGAAAGAGGTCATCCCATCTAAACTTGACCCGTACAAAGCGACCCGCATTGGGCCGAAGGGCCTGTCCGTGAACTCCTGATAGCCTTTGGGGACGTATCCGGATTCGTCAGCCCAGGCAAAAGACATCACGATCACCTTGACGCTACGATTTTCTGCAAAAACCTGAATCAGTTCCGGTGCGGAGCCTCTAACGGGCTGATTTCGTTCAATGTCGAACACCGCGAATTTCAGGCTTCCATTGCGGTCGAGTTCCGCGCGCAATTCAGGCGCCGGTTCAAGTCGGGGGAGGCCATCGTCACCACGAACCAATGAGCCGATCACCAGATCCCGTATTCGAGCGTAACTGAGTCCGTCGAAATACGCGTTGAAATTAACGAAGCCATAGGCATCGAGACCGGTCGCGACGACCCATCCAATCACGACCGCAATGAGCTGAGCGGCGACCAGATATGCGACGAGGCGAAGCGCGAGGGAGGGACTTCGTTTCACTTGCGCTCCTTTGTCAGCGCATATCCAATTCCGCGCACCATGTGTATGGACACTCCCGCCTCGGCGGCCTTCAGATTCGAACGCAGCCGCCAAATCAGCGTATCCAGCGCATTCGGCTGCACCTCGGCCTGAAACCCGTAGACTTCCTCCAGCAATGTCTCGCGCGTCGCTACGCGGTTTGCCCGGCGCATAAGGGCTTCGAGCAGCGTGAGCTCCCGCCGGTGTAGAGTGAGGAGCCTTCCGCGGACTGAGACCTGCGACGAAGCGAGATCGAAGGACAAGGCGCCGATGACGATGGGCGGCTGCGCCTCACAGCCGGGTCGTCGCAGACAAGCGCGAATGCGCGCGATCAGCTCTTCCTTGCTGTATGGCTTGGTCAAATAGTCGTCGGCTCCGGAATCGAGACCGGAGACCTTCTCGTTCGTCGCATCGAGCGCCGTCATCATGACAATGCGAATGCCTGGACGAATTTTCCTGATGGCCGGCAAAAGCGCCAGGCCGTCGCCATCGGGGAGACGGCGATCGAGAAGGACGAGATCGTAGCTGGATTGTTTCACCGATTCGAGCGCGTCGCTTGAGCAACGTCCGCGATCCACGACAAACCCCGCATCTTCGACATCCGCGGCGATCAGCCCCGCCATTTCGGGCTCGTCCTCGATCAAGAGAATTCGCATCTCTCTCCGCTCCCGCGCCTTTCGGCCGAACCCGCCATCCATCGAGACCTATTGATCAAAAGCGCGCACTGTCGCCTGAAGACGTCCGCGGCGATCGCAGCCCATCCCAAGTTCCACCGTCTCTACCGCTCCGGCAGTGTTGCAGAATTGGCACACGCGTTCAAATTTATCGGGAACGGCAATCTCGCGAGATTGTGCGAGATTCAGATCGTAACCCTTGGTGGAGATCGCCAGCAGCGCAGCTTGGAGCAGGGCGATCGTGGAACGAAAGCAGGCGGAGCAAGAGCGATGAGGATAGGGACGGCCCGGAGACGAGGATCGGCGCGCTCACTGCGCGTGATGCTCCCGGGCCTCGTCGCGATTTTGATGCTCGTCCAAATCCTCAGCTCTTTCGGAACGGCGTTTGCGCGCCCGTCTCTCGGCGACTTTACGGCCGTGGGCGCGGTTGCTGCACGCGATGTCTCATGCCTGCGAGCTGATGCGGCCAGCGGCGACAAATCGCCGGCGCAGAAAAGGCGCAATTGCGCCGATTGCTGCATCTTTTGCAGTGGGCGCGAGTGCGCCGCGCCTTTTATTCAAGACGATTGGACGGCTGGTCTGCCGGTTCAAGAACGGCGTGCTTCCGCTCGGATCAGCTGGCGTTTTCACAAGAGTGCAGATCGCTATCCAACAGGCTGGGTGAGCTCCTGGTCATCGCGCGCGCCGCCTTCCTTCTCCTGACTGACTGAACGCGGCCACGCGCCGCATCCCTTCCATTCAGCCTCGGCGCTCCGGCGTCGATCAGGAGAGTTACACGATTCGCTCACCCCTGCTGCACGGCGTGTCCGTCGGCGCGCTCACGATCTCCATCTTCTCCTCCGCCTTTGCGCAACAGGCGCTCCCGACGATCGATGTCGGAAAGCCGCGTCAAGTGGAGTTCGAAAAGCAAGGGCCGCCCAGCTGAGCATCCCGTCAGAGCCGCGAGCGGCAGGGGCGGCAAGAGCAAGGTGGCGAGGGCGGCCCCGCGAACCGGAGCAGGCGGCGGTGGCGCAGGCGGAGGCCAAGACGGCGCGGGACGCGCCGTTGCCGCCGTCGCGCAACCGCGTCCGGCTCCGGTCGTCGCCCCGGCTCCCTACGGCGGCGCGGGCGC
>CAWFZD010000143.1:0-4405 GCA_963820145.1 uncultured Alphaproteobacteria bacterium | reverse complement strand
TGAATATCGATTTACAAAACTTTAAGTCTTTTTTTGATGTTACCAAAAGTGCAGACGTAGCAATAACCTTAATTGGGCCTGATGAATTCCATGACGGCAAGGATTCTTTTATCGATAAGCTTTCAGTGGGTCGAGAGCTTCCAGAATTTGAGCTTCTAAGCCGAAGTCTTGCCTGGTCGACTGGCGCAACCTATCTTCTATATAAGCGAGATGCGATTGTCGATATAAAGAATGGTGTCGTCTTGTTAGATCGCTCTAGCGCCTGGGGTGATTCATGTCTGACAACCGCACTTGCCCCTGGCAATATTGAGAGATCATCAAAACTATTCAATCTCAACGGGAGACTTGCTTGGATCCAAAACGAAAACGACGTCGAAACGATCAAAACTGATAAGCCGGCGATGCTATGCTTTCATTGGGCAAGCGTAAACAATTATGGTCATCGTCTAGTTAATTCCTACCTTCCTGTCTACTATATGCTCGACGAGCTTCAATCCGGCGAAATTATATTGGTTTGTCCAAAGCTGCCGGGCCGAGTTCGCGCAGAACTTATGCAAATGGGTGTTCCTTGTGAGGCGATAGTTGAGACTAGTGCAGGGTTCGTGGCGATGAAAGAATCTAATATATCCATCCACGCTCTCCACGCGCTCAAATAATAACCCCTCCGCCTTGAGCCTTCCGTTTTTTGACTTTATTAGGCGGCGTTTCACCGATGGTTGGAATTCCTCGCAGCTGGAAGTTGTCCGCTCCGTCGTATGTGTACGTCACGAGAAAAGGTTTTCCTTCCGCAAGGAACATGCAGAACGAAAACGAGCTGATCGAAAGGCTCGAGAAGGTTCGGATTCACATGTGTCGCTCCGCATGAGCTTTCATTCGCAGAGCAGATGCACAGCTTCTCAAATGCGAAAATTGTGATTGGGCAGTTTGGCGCTGCTATGTGGAATTTGGCATTCACCCCAAAAGGCGGTGCAGTCGTAGAGATAATGACAAACAATTACACTGGAAATGAATATTTTTATATTTCTCATTTGAAAAACCACAAATTTGTAAGAGTAATGGTAAATCCAAGTAAATCTTCAGGGTCGGTGTACAGCGGGCACTCATTCGAGTTTTCCGTGCCGACGGATGACGTGATAAATATAGTGAATGAACTGATGTAACAGAGACTTAGAGAGGCTTGTTCGGACTGCGGACCGCTCACCCGTCGCTGGGACGAGTGGATCCGCGCGCATTGGCGCATCGCAAACGGCCCTCCATGCCCTCAGCTTAGAGAACCCGACCCCAACTCATATGAACCCGGACACTTTCTTGATTTCGCGCCCGGGGCTGTGTAGAATTCCCTCCCAGTTCGCGGCTAACTGCTATGAGGATCAAATGTTGGAAAGACTTATCCGCAAGACCGCCGTCTTGTTTCCGCGGAGAGTTGAAGGCTTTGACCCAGAGTTCTACGCGACATACTACGCAGACCTGCTGCACCTGCGGTCGAACTGGCAGCTCAGAGAGCACTACATACGTCATGGAAAAAGCGAAGGCAGATTTAAAAGCCAAACAGAAGCGGTGGGCGGAGACTTCAGGAGCGTTTTGGCCTCTTACCCGACGACTTCGACCCAGAGGAATATAAATCGCTTAACCGCGACCTAGCCACTGCTTTCTCCCATCCATTGATGCTAATCGCTCACTACCTCGAATACGGGAGAACCGAAGGACGACCATACAAGGGAACCGGGAGCGGAGTCCCGCAGATATATTATAGCTATACATATGATCTGCTAGATACGATCGGTGTTGTGCCTGGCCGTAGACCTTTAGACCAATACGACTTTGCCTTAGAGACCCCCTTCCGCTTTGCTCCACGAGAGGCGACCATTGGCCCGATCGCCGCCATCGTCCACTGCTTTTACCCCGAGGTTTTGCCTATCATACTAGAGAAGCTGGAGAACATCCCGTATGGGGTAGATCTCTTCCTCTCGACAGACGATGAGGGAAAGCGGAACGAGCTCGCCGTGCTTTCATCTTCCTGGGCAAAGGGCCGGGTTGAAATACGCGTATTCCAAAATAGGGGACGGGACATCGGCCCGAAGATCGTTGGTTTCAAAGACGTTTACGAGCGATACGATGTCTTCCTCCACCTTCACACCAAGAAATCCCTTCACGCGGGCGACCTGCTTGCCGGATGGCGCGATTACTTGTTGGATACGCTTTTAGGTTCGCCTGAGATTGCCAGGTCGAACCTTTCTCTATTCGAGGATAAGAGGACTGGCGTGGTGTTCCCCCAGCACTTCCCGAAATTAGGAGAATGCTAAATTGGGGATATGACTATGAGCTCGCTAAAAGTATACTCTCCCGCCTTGGCGTTGAATTGAACAAGAACCTCGTACCTGGAGTTTCCGTCTGGGTCTATGTTCTTTCGGGCGATCTGCGGCGATTAAAAACTTAGTTCATCTTGGTTTATTATTCTCTGACTTTCCAGAAGAAGCCGGGCAAGTAGACGGTACTCTAGGACACGCGATCGAACGTTCAATTTTGATGATTGCCGAGGCGAATGGTTTTGAATGGATGAAAGTAGTGAAAAAAGACCTTTATCCTTTTAAGGAAACGGTTTTGCCTGTCGAAAGGCCCAGCGACGATATATGAAACACAGGCTTGCCGTTTTTCAACCATGCCTTTCTCGCGCCGACTCGACTTGCTCGACAGAACGTCTCGGTCTAGGCGAAACGAAACCATTGCTATCATATCCGTCGAGGGTGGTGAAACCACGCCTCAACCTGCTTGTCCCAACGGTCAACCCGCAGGAAACATACGGCGGCGTCTCTACGGCGATAAAGCTGTTTGAGGAGATAGCCAGTGCTCTTGGCGGTGAATTTGACCGCAGGATCGTCGTGACGGACAGTCGCATTAGCCAGGTTGGGTATGAGAAACAGAGCGCATATGCCAGAGTGCCTTTTACCCAATCCCTCGATGAAAAGCCCTCCCAAATCGTCGATGCGAGCGACCGCACCCACGGGCGACTGGATTTGAGAGAAAGCGACATTTTCGTCGCCACCGCCTGGTGGACAGCGCGGCACGCCATCAATCTCGAAAGGGACCAGGAACGCTATTTTGGTAATAAACTGCCGTTTGTATATTTCATCCAAGACGATGAACCGTACTTCTATGGCTGGAGTACAAAATGGGCGCTTGCTGAGGCAACGTATAGGCACGGGGACGACACGATCGCAATCGTGAACTCGGAGGAGTTGTATTCTGAGATGACGCGAAAATACAACTTCAGCGAGGCATTTTGCTATCCATATGCCATTAACGAAAGCATATCTGCGTCGCTTTCGGAAAGGCCCCGGGAGCACATCATTCTTGTTTATGCAAGGCCGCACGCAATTAGAAACGCCTTCGAGCTGATATGTGAAATCGTTGCATGAGTGGCAGCAGCGCGACCCTGTTGCGGCTTCGAGGTGGAACATCGTGTGCCTGGGCGAGATGTTTGATGAAGGACGCCTCTTTCCAGTCAAAAATATAATTGTGAGAGGGAAGGTAAGCCTAACAGAGTATGCAGATTACCTCAGTCGGGCGTCCATCGGTATTTCTCTAATGATCTCTCCGCACCCGAGTTATCCGCCGCTTGAAATGGCGGAAGCAGGAACTCACGACAATCACGAACTGTTATGGGGTAAAGGACCTTGGTTGCCGCTTCGACGGCATCCTTTCTCTGGAGTACCTCGAAACAGACGCCCTGACCTCCGCAATTGGATTGGCGATTGAACGAACTGAGCCGATCATTGGGAAGATAGTAGCCCGCCGTGAGATGAACATTCAGCCCTTGAGGAGAGGACGGATGTTTGACCCTTCTCGAATAGCATCCTTGCTGAGGGAGGAAGCATGCGGTCGACAAATATAGCTCGGGGGATTCCCGCCGTAGGCGAACGTGTCGAACCACCTCACCCTCCCCACCGCGCCACCCACGGCGCATGCGCGTCGGTGCGGGTCGAGATCGCGGCCAGCAGTCGGCGCAGCCAGGCGGCGCCGCTCCAGAACATGACGCCGGCGATCTCGAGCTGCTGCGTCTCGAACGGCGCCGCGCTCGCCGCGCCTTGCAGGCTCTCGTCCTCCTCAAGCCGCATCAGCGCCTCCTCCTCGGCCGGCATCGAAATCTCCAAATCCTCCTCGGCCATCGGCTGCGCTTTCACGTAATGCAGCAGCATGACCTTCGGCAGGATCTCGCGAATGTTCGACTGCGCGGTCTTGCGCAGGCGCCAGCCCTTCGCGGCCAGGCGAAAGACGCCCGCGCTCTCGGTCGTGCGCAGCATCAGCGCGACGAGGCGGCCGCTTCCTGGCCAAAAGCTCGCGCCGCCGCGCGAGATTTCGAGAAATTCGTCGCTGTAGACGCTCGAAGCGAGCTCTACGCGACGGC
>CAWFZD010000142.1:0-9112 GCA_963820145.1 uncultured Alphaproteobacteria bacterium | reverse complement strand
CCCATCATCCAATGGACGGCGGGGATTTCGTAGAGCCAATGGCGCGCGGCCTCCCGCATCAGCTTCTCGGCTTTTGCCGCAGAGCCCTCTTTAAGCGCGATTTGGCCGAGCAGCCGATAGGCTTGCGCGGAGAGGGGATCGAGCAGCAGGGCGGTTTCGACCTGTCCGCGCAGCCGCTGCAACCGCTTTGGCGCGAGCGGCGGCGGGCCGGAGGTTTTGGGCTCGCTGCCGCCTTCGCCATTGATTTCTTCGTCGGCGAGGGCGAGGAGCGAGCTGGGCTCGTCGGCGCGCAGGGAGAGCGCCGTTTCCGGCGCGGTCGTGGACAGGAAGGCAAGCAGGCTGTGGGAGACGATCAACCAGCCAAGCGCCAGTCCGAGCAGGGCGAAGATCGCCAGACGCGCCGCCTGGGGCCGCGCCTCGGCCTCGCGATCTGACATAAAGGACATCGTCAATTTCGGCATGCTGAATGTCTTTAGCGTTCGGGCGGCGTTGCTTATTCGGCGCAGTGCAGTCTCCCATTCAATTATGGCTTTCGTTCAGCTAAGGCGCGGGCCCAAAGCGAAGGCCAGGAGGCGACGCCACAGACTGTCGCGCCGGCCCCTTCGAGCCAGCGCCCTCCGCCTCTGTCCGCCGCCGGCGCCCGCTGTCTCGCCCTCCGCGCCCTTTGCCTTGCCCCTTTTGGACGGGTCATTTGCGACTTCCCCGCTTTTATCTTCGTCCAAGGACAGGGGCGCCGCCAGGCGCGCCTGCAACGCCGCGTCATAGGCGGCGCGCCGCTCCGGCGTCTTGAGACTGTTCCAAGCGCCCGTGATGCGCACGAAAAACACCGACCGCCCCTGGTCGCGGCAGACGTCCGAATGCAGCCACCGGCAAAGCAGCCCCAGATTTTGGCGCAACTCCGCGCTTGCGGCGCCTGGCCGCGTCCCCAGCACGCGATAGCAGTCGGCCCTTGGCGTCAGCAGAATCTGCTCGATGTAAAACGCCGCCGCCTCTTGCAGCTCTTCCGGACGCCTTTGCAGCCGCTTCGCGCAGGCGTCGATAAGCTCCCGATCATCCGTGACGATTCGCAGCAGCAAAGCCACCCCCTGCGGCAGCGGGGCGTTTCGCAGCCGACGCCGCGTTGACGGGAACACCGCCAGAGCCAGCGCCGCCTTCAGCGCCTCAAGCTCAGCCTCAGGCGGCGGCGCCATTATCCAGCTTTCGCGAGCTCTCGGACGCATCTTCGATTTCGCCGCTCGTCCCGCTCTCCGGCTTGGCGCCGTAGCCGTAGCCGTAGCCGTAGCCGTATCCGTATTCACCATAAGCGTATCTATGACCGGCGCGCGTGTCGACTTTGGTGACGATCATCCCCAGCGGCCGCCCGCGCGCCAGGCTCAATCGCTTCAGGGCGTGACGCACCTGCCGGCCTCGCGCCTGTCCGATGGCGACGACGAACAAAGTGGCTCTGACGGCGTTCGACAGCACCAGCGCGTCAGCCAATCCCATCACCGGCGGCGCGTCGACGATGATCAAATCGAAGACTTCCGCGCTGACCGAGAGCAAGGAGGCGAAGCGCGGGCCATGCAGCAACTCCACGGGATTCGGCGGCAGCGGGCCCGCGGTCATGACATAGAGATTGGCGCCGTCAATTTGCCGAATGGCGGCGGGCGCCTCGCAATTGCGAGTAAGATAAGTGCTCAGCCCGAGGCTGTTGTCCAGATCGGTGATCTGATGCAGCGACGGATTGCGAAGATCGGCGTCCACGATGAGCGCCTTGAGGCCGGTGGCGACGAACTGGCGCGCCAGGCCGAGCGCCGTGCTGGATTTTCCCTCACCCGGCGTCGCGCTGGTCAGCATCAGCGTCTTGGGGACGCCCTCTCCGGTCGAAAAATGCAGCGAGGTGCAGGTCGACCGTAACGCCTCGGAGAGCTGGGAGTGCGGATCCGCAAGCTCCGCCGCGTAGCTCTGCCCTCGCTTGGGCTTTGGCAGGGCCCCGAGCAGCGTCAGTCCCGCAATTTGCTCCGCCTCGAGCGGCGAATAAATGACGTCGTCGAATTGCTCGAGCAAAAAGGCGCCGGCCGCGCCGACGGCGAGGCCGAGCCCCAGCGCCATCAGCAGCGCCTTGGACTTGTTCGGCGAACTCGGCGCGCCCGGGAGTTGCGCCGTCTCGACGACGAACACATGATTTGTGCTGACGCCGCTGGCGACGTCCACCTCCTTGTAACGCTGCAGCAAACTCTCGTAGAGCGAGCGAGTTGTCTCCACCTCGCGTTTGAGCATGTTATATTGAATGCTGCGTTTTTGCAGATCGAGCGATTCAGAGCGCAGCTTTTCAATCCGCTCTTTCATTTGGTTTTCTTGATTTAAGGAGGCGGTATAAGCGGCTTTCAGTGAAGATTTTACGGCGTTCACTTCGACGCCGAGCTGGCGATCGATTTCCTTTATCTTGCTGTTGAGCTGCGTCATCCCCGGGTAATCCGCGCGGAAGGTTTCCGATTTCTCTTGATGCTCGGCGACGAGTTGACCGCGGCGAGCCCGCAGCTCCTCGATCGCCTTGTTGCTCAAGAGTTGCGGCAGGTTGATGCCTGACGCGTTTTCGGCTTGCCGCCACAATTGTTCGTTCTTGATGCGCTCGGCGATCAACCCGCCGAGCGCGGCGTTGGCGGCGGCAAGATTGCTGTCGGCGATCGACGCCTTGTCGGTTGTGGCGACGATCTGTTCCTTTTCCGCGAAGTCGAGCTGGACTTTCTCGGCCTCTTCCAGACGCAATTTCAATTGTTTGAGCTGATCCTCGAGGAACGATTTGGCGTAGGCGTTCGCCTGAAAGCGTTTGTCGAGGCTTGACGCGATATAGGCCTCGCCGAAGGCGTTGGCGATCTTTTGCGCCCGCGCCGGATCCGGGTCGGTGTAACTGATGTCCACGAGTTGTGTCCCCGGGACCGGCTTGACGGCGATGCCGCCGCTGATCGCCGCCGCGGCGGCGCGCTCCCGCTCGGCCCTTTCGCTCCCCGCCGTTCCGAATCGGCCGGAGAGGGCCGTGCTGGACGGCGAACTCGGCTGGAGCGCCAGATCCTGCCCGGCGTGCAGCATCGACGCCACCCGTTCCGCGAGATTGCGCGTCTTCAGCAATTCGATTTCCGTTTCCAGCTCGGCTTCGTCGCTGTCGCTCACCGCGCCCTCGCCGCCTTTGACGATTTTGGGGGCGCTGTGGCCGATCTCCAGTCGGCTCGTCGCCGTGTAGAGCGGCTTTTGCAGCAGGGTCCACAAGAGCCCGCACACCAAAGAGGCGGCGAGGCTGCCGAGGATGACCCATTTGCGTTTGAACGCAATGCGCAGAATAGCGCGCAGATCAAGGCCCGCCTCCGCGCCGGCGGCGGCGGCGTCGGCGTCGGTTTGGCGGTAAGGATCGAGGACCTCGAGATCCGCCTGACGCCGGCGATCGACGATCGCCCCCCCGCCCGCTCCTGCGATTCGGCAGGCAGTTCCTTGCGATCCTCTTCAGCCGCCATAGTGTTCTTTTCCTGTGTTCAGGCGTAGCTTGCGCGATTACAGCAGGTTGCAATGCCGCATGACAAAGTCTTTCCCCGCAACGTCGCCGCCATGCAGGCGCTCGTCAGTCCTTTCTCGGCGAGCGCGCCGATCAGGCGATCGGCAGGCGCGTTTAATACAAAAAGGCCGCCGTGCCGGCCAACGGCAACACCTTCAACACGAGATTTAACCCGGTTTTCGCCATGGAATTGTTAACGACGACCACGTCGCCCGGCATGATCCGCGGATCCTCTTCGGCGCCGCTGCGAATGGCGGAAATGTCGAATTTTGCAGCGCTGCGCGCGCCATCCGCCGTGTGGAACACCACGACCTCGCTCGACGCCGTCTCCCTTTCCAACCCGCCGCTCTTGGCGATCACCTGCATGAGCGTGTCATTGCCGCGCAAGCTCAAGACCCCCGGGCTCCTGACCGCGCCTTCGACGGTCACGCGCTGACTATTATATTCTTTGACGAACACCGTTACCTGCGAGGCTTTCATATAGCGCGCGTCGAGCCGCTTCTGCAGGTCGCGCTCGAGTTCTGAAGGGCTTTTGCCGGCGGCGGGGATCTGACCCAGCAACGGCAGGTTGATCATGCCATTTTCGGCGACCTGCACCGCTTTGGAGAGGTCGGGCGCCTGGAAAACCGTAATGTCCAGAACGTCCTGCGGTCCCATCAGATAGCCCGCGCTTCCGGGCGTCGAGGCCGCCACATATCGGTTGGCGGCGCGCTCGACGTCTGCGTTGCCCGCAGCCGGGCCGGCAGCCGGCGCCGGCTGCTGCGCCGCAACGCCGAACTCCCCGCCCGGCGTTTCGGCGCAGCTGCTCAGCAGAGCTGCGACGACCGCGCAAAAAACCATCGCGCCGAGGGCGCCGGCGAGCTTCGCCCGGCGAGGTCTAAATTGGCGTTCCATCATCGATCTCCTTAAATGGCAATGCGGGCTTGCCGAGGCGCGCGCCGGAGATCACCCGGATCTCGCGAGGCGACGCGCGCTCGAAACACCCCAAAAATCGCGGCGCCGCCGCGTCACAACATCGCGTCGCACGACGCTCGTCATGGCGCGGATCGCCAATGCCAAGAGCGCGGCAAACAAGGGAGCGCCGAACAAGAGAGCCGCGAACAAGCGAGCGCCGAAAAAGCCCGGCGGCCAGCGCGCCCGGGAAGCATAGCCGCGCCGAACGCCGGCGCGACAACCTCGGCGCAGCGGACGAGGCGTAACGGCGCCGCTCTGACCGGCCGCGTGCGCCGCGCTTGTCGAGGCGGCTCAGGGCGCCGCAAAATTTCGGCGGTGCAGCCGAGCCGGGGCGCGCCGCCCGCAGGGCCATGCGCCGATATCCCGAGCTGCGCGCCGCGCCCTGAGAAAGCGGCGAATAGCCCGCCGCGCCGACGCGCTTCTCCCCTCCTGCAAGCCTTGGCGCGTCGCGCCGCGCCGGGCGCATGCCTCCAAACCGGACCTCTGCAGGTAAGAGACTGACGCATGCCCTCTTCTCCGCCGACCGCGGCCCCTCGATCGCGACGCTCAAATGCTGAGCGCTGGGCCTTTCGGGACGAACGCTTGCGCATTGCAAGACCCGATGCTCTTAGGAGCCGCCAATATCGTCAAATTAATGGCGCCTGTTCTCGCCCGGCCGAAAGGTTCGATTTTCGTCACGCGGCTCAAAAACAAATGCGAGCGGAGGCAGCCAAGCGGCTGCGAGAGGCCGATCCCGCGTCTGCAACGACCGCTCGAGCCAATTTTCGCAAAAGGCCAGAGGCTTTGGCGATCAGAATTCGCGGCAACCGATGGGTCTGGCGCGATTGCTTAATCGTTCCGACCTTTCCCTTCGAGCGACAAGCCCGCCAAAGCGCCGCTTTCGAGCGCTCTTAAGGCTCGCTGCGGCGCAGCGCGCGCCGGGCGCGAGACGAAATGCCCGCGTCCATCCTACGGGCCGCCGGCGTCTATCCTCAAGCCGCCGCATGCCGGCGACGCTGATCAAGCGCCGCGCGGGGTCCGTGGCAAGCCTTGCTTGCCTTCATCCATGTGGCGGCGGTTGCGTTCTTGGCCTCTGCGCTCTTCTGGTGAAGGGCTCGCGGGAGCGTTGTCGCAAAGTCGCAATGGCTCTCCAGAAATGGCTCTCCAGAAAAGAGATCCCCGGCCAATCTTCCTTGCCAATCGATACGCTCTCATTTAGCTCAGCGGGCGATGGTCGGGGAGCAATGCAGGCGGCAGGAAGCGCGAGGCCTCCCGCAAAGCCGATCACCAAGCGCAATCAGGTCGTTTCGCCTCGGCTCTGGCCCGCTTCGCGCCTAAAAGAGCAGATTGAAGGGTCGGCCTCATGAAAAATGGCGGAATTCTCATTTTGGCGGCGGCGCGCAGCAGCCGCGCCGCGAAGGCGCCGAGGCCAGAGGAGATGCGAGGCGACGTTTGGCTGCATCGCGAGAAAGTTTTCACGCGCCTTCCGGGGCCTGCCGCGCCGTCGCCGGGAGATAAAATCAAACTCGGGCGCAAGCCAGCGGCGCGCCTTGCCTTTTCCGACGGCTCTAGCGCGCCTGTCGATGCGAAGGCCTGGGAGAGGGTCGGCGCGCCTTCTCGCGGCTCGTTTAAGGCGGCTTTTTGCGATCCGCCGCTGTTTTGCGCTCCGCCGACGCGACGCGGCTGCGGAGACTGGCTTGTCGCGGCCAGGGGCTCTTTAGCCTCCCGCGGCGCCGTTGCAGTGACGCTCTGCGGGGAGGGCAATGACGCGCCTCAGCGCATCGGGCCGCCGCCCCCGGCGAGCCCTTGAGGATTGGGTTTTGCGACCGCATCTCGCCAGGCCAAGTCGACCGCATTTCGCCCTGGCGGGGGCTCGCGCCTGGGCAGTCGACCCGTTTTTCTATCTCGCGGCGGCGGGACTGCTGTCCTGTCTCGTTCTGGGGGGCGGGACGCGCGCCGGGCATCTCTCGGACGCCTTGCTTCAACTCCTCGCGGTCCCGTTTCTGCTCGCGACGCTTTGGCGCCTGACGGCCGCGCCGCGCCGCCGCGCCTTGACCGGGGGGCTTGCCGCCAGCGTCGCGATCCTCGCCGTGCCCTTGCTTCAGCTCATTCCCTTGCCCCCGGCGATCTGGACGCGACTGCCGGGGCGAGAGACGATCCTGACGGCCTTCGACCTGCTCGGCCGTCCGCCCGCTTGGGCGCCGATCAGCATGGCGCCGCAATCCACTTGGCTGAGCCTGCTCGCGCTGCTGCCGCCGCTTTCGGTGTTTCTCGCCGTCACGACGCTCGAGTGGCGCGAGCGCCGGCTGTTAAGCCTCGTGACGCTCGCCTTCGCCGTGGCGAGCGCCTTTCTCGGCTTGACGCAAGTCCTCGAGGGGCCGACGAGCGCGCTGCGCTTTTTTGCCTTCACGAGCGCGGGCGCGCCCGTCGGCTTTTTCGCCAACGTCAATCATTTCGCGGCCTTGCTGTATTGCGCCATTATGCTGGCGGCGGCTTGGCTCGCCACCGCGCTCGACGAGCGCCGCTATTCGGCGCGGCGAAGCCGTAACGGCGTAGGCCCGCTTGTCACTGCGGGCGCGGCGTCCCTCGCGCTGCTCATCCTGCTCTGCGTCGCGGTGATGGCGCGCTCGCGCGCCGGGTTGATTTCTGAGCCTTGTCGGGCTTTTTGCCGCCCTGACCTTAACCGCCCCGCCGCTGCGCGAGGTCAAAAATTTGGCCTCCCTCCGCCTGGTGATCGCCGTCATGGCGCTCGCCTTGCTGTTTTTGGGACGATCGGCCTTGTCTGACGCGCTCGAGCGCTTTGGCGAAAATCCCCTTCTCGGACGCGCTGTGCTGGCGCGGGTCACGACCGAGGCCGCCACGGCGCTGACGCCGGTGGGCGCGGGCGTCGGCGCTTTTGTCAAAGCCTATGCGATGTTCGAGCAGCCCGAGGACTTATTGGACGCTTACGCCAACCACGCCCATAATGACTTGCTTGAATTGTGGCTCGAGACCGGCGTCGCGGGCCCGTTGCTGCTGGCTTTGTTTCTCTATTGGCTGCTTTGCAAGGCGGCGCGGGCGTGGCGACCCTCAAACCCAGGACCTCTGGCGATCGACCGAGCCTTGATCCGCGCGGCGGTCGTGATCATCGCGCTGCTGCTCGGCCACTCGCTGGTCGACTATCCGCTGCATACCGACGCCATGATGGCGCTCATGGGCTTCGCTTGCGCTTTGTTGATTGATCCCCCGGCGGCGGCGCTCAAAGCCGGCGCGCCGCCCCCCGATGCAGAAGCCCGTGGGCGCGAGGCTGCCTCCATACCCCGCGCCAAGCGGACCCGCTCGTCGTCAGGCTCCAAAAGTCGCAAAGATCGCGCCTCGTGACGCGGGAGCCCCTATGAGCGCGCGGGCAAGCGATCGCGTAGCGCTCCGCGCCGTCGCCGCCAAAGCTCCGGGCGTCTTCGCTGCGCAAGCCGTCGCGCGGGCTAAGCGCCGCGTCGCGCCAAGTGACGGCGCGCCCCGAGCGGTTGGCTCGATCGCCGCGCCACGCCGCCACCCCCAAGACGGACGCAGCGTAAGCCCGGCGGAGGCCGCCGGGCGAGCTTCGCCTCCGGTAACGCCGTCAACAAAGTCCTGCGCTGGCAAGGCGATCCGCGCTGCAAGCCGTCTCGCCATGTTCTCGCCAAAATTCAGGCGCTTTAAGACTGCGCGCGTTCTCGAGAAGAGTTTTGCGCCGCAGCGGACTTAGGTTCGCCGCAAAAGCAAAAAAGCGCGTGAGAACAATAAATGAGACCAAGCTCCATGCTTCGCATGGGGCGAAAACGGTCGAGGACGGTCGTCGCGAGGGGACGCGATGCGGTTAAATGCTAGACTCGATTTGAACGTTGATATTGTGAAGGCGTTCTAGCATAAATCCATTGCCTTCTCTGGGAAGCGCGCAGCCTTCTCTAGCGAAGACCGAGCCATAGCAGGCTGAGGGGATGTTCAATGAATTTCCATCTTTTACCGAGCCATGGGAAAATCGTCCGCGCCGCCATTGGTCTCGTCGGGGAGGAGCGATGGTATGTCGCGCGTTCGCTGTCGCGCCAGGAGGCGAGGGCGGAGTTTCACCTCCTCTTGCAAGGGTTTCGGGTGTTCTTGCCGTGGATGACCAAAACCGTCCGGCACGCGCGCAAGCTCCGCACGATCAAGAGCCCGCTGTTCCCGACCTACATGTTTGTGGCGCTCGATCCGGCTCGCGATCCTTGGCGCAGCGTCAATGGCACCTTCGGCGTCGCCAGCCTGATCATGGCGGGCGAGGCGCCGCTAGCCGGCGCCGCACGGCGTCGTCGAAGAGCTGCTCGACTACACCAATGATGACGGCTTGCTGCGTCTGGATCGGGATTTGTGCGCAGGCCAATCGGTGCGCGTGATCGCCGGGCCGTTCGCCAACGCCATCGGCTGCTTGCAGCGGCTTGACGCCAACGGGCGCGTGCGCGTCTTGTTGGACATCATGGGCGGAAAAGTCGCCGCCGCAATCGATCGTTCGGCGCTCGAAGCGGCGTGAGACGAGCAAGTCGCCGCGTCCTTTAAAGACGCGGCGCCTCCTAAAGCTTGCGAACGGGCGAAGCGGCGCGCTTCACCCGAACGGCGGTAGCATAGCAATACGTCGGAACCCAAGAGCAGCGGCAAGAACAT
>CAWFZD010000141.1:0-16254 GCA_963820145.1 uncultured Alphaproteobacteria bacterium | reverse complement strand
CGCCAACGCTTTGCCCCAGCCGACACCAGCCTTTGAGGATCATTTTCTCCCCCTTGCCCAGCCGCCGCGCAATGTCGGCGATCGTCCACGTATCGTAACCTTCGCGCACGACATGCTGGTTCTCGCGAAGCCGCAGGATAAAAGGGGATTTTCCGCTGTCGCAGGTAAGCCATCCAGGCGTCGCCGATGAACTCGCGGTCGCCCGTCAGGCGGCGATTTTCAGATCCGGAATCCGCCTTTCAATCTCCACAAGCGCCTCGCGCGCCATGCCGATGGGAGCCGAACGCGGCCCGTCGCGACCTTTCGCTTCTTTTTCGCGCCAAGCTCAGCCGTTCCGTCTCAGGACTTCTGCGGCGTCGAACGCGCCTTTCGCTCTTGGCTCATTCTCGTGGAACATGGCTGATCATGCGGCAGGGGACGATTTGCCTGTGGCGCCTGGCGGCGCATGGCAACGACCGATTCAGTTCGACGGCGGTTCTATCGGTTCTTCCAGCACGTTGAGCTGGACGGCGCCATGACGGCGCAGGTGGTCGCCGATCTGTTGGGCATACGCGGCAAAGCGTGGACGCTGGCGATGGATCGAACGAACTGGGAGTTCGGCAAGACCACCATCAACATTCTGATGATCGCCGTGATCTGGAACGACGTTGGCGTTCCGTTGATCTGGACGCTGCTGCCCTCGGCCGGAAACTCCAACACCAAAGCGCGAACCGATCTGCTCGATCGTTTGCATGAAGCGTTTGCCGCGGCGCAGAGAAGTCGGTGACCGCCCCCATATGGCCGGCGCGGGGGGGTTGTAGTTGCCTGCGGCGTAGAAGCGACATGCGCCAGCGCATCGGACGCCGCGCAAAACGCGCGGCGTCCGAAAGAAAAGAGAATTACCGCCAGGGACGGTTAGGAACGCAACGCCCCCAACCGTTCATGTGCCAGCCTGGTCCGCAGCGCCAGCCGGCCTGTTGGAGCGGCTTCGCGACGCCAACGGAGTCGGAAGAGGCGAGCGGCATGGCCTGAGAAGCCGTCGCGCCGGCGACGGTGATCGCCGCCGCAAAAAGCAATTTGGTAGTCAGTCTCATCGGAGTTGTCCCTTCTTGCCGAATTGATTCGACAAGAGGAGGCTAGCAAGCCATATCTGAACGCAAGATGACTGCTTGAAGCTATTCCATCAACCGGCGGAGCCCATGGGACGCTGCAAGCCGGTATTCCTCGGTAAGCCGACCTGCCTGCCGGAAGCGCCCACGGCAGCGTGGTGCAATTAGTGGACATTTGTCGCTTTGATCATCGGGTAGACAGGAATTGCAGAGGCTCAGCGTCGACGCTGGGCGAAGTTGCGCGGATGGAAAGCAAGCGATTGAAGCACCCATGCTTGCGCGCCAGATCGGCGGTCTTCGCACCGGCCTCGTGCTCCTTCAGCACGCCAATGACCTGCTCTTCCGTGAACGGTGATCGCTTCATAGGTCCGCCCTTCTCAGCCTCAGGGCCGGACTCTAGCTCCGTGTGGAGGAAAATCTCAGGGGCAGGTCAGCGAGCCTAGCGCCGTGCTCGCATAGTCGAGGGCTTCGCCCTGCTCCGCTTCGCTGCACCCCTTCCGGTAACTCAGGTGTCACAGTTATGCCATCATGTATGGTGCATTAATTGCATAGAATTGCGCCTGAACAACTGGAAAGGAGCGCCTGCATCATGGGTTATTCGTTACGCATACCGCTTTGGCGCGGAACGTTGAAAATCAAAAGCAAAAGCAGGCTCGGGAGCCGTGAGCGTTACGGGGAGATCCCCACATTCCGGCTCCTTTCAACGTACTTCATTTGGGAGCCGAAAGCGTCTGAGTCACGCCAAACAGAGCAGTTGAGGAACGGCGAGCAGGCCGAGCAGGCTAAGTCCTAATTGCAGCTTTGCGCCGATACTGTTGAAAAACTCTTTTTGAAGCACCCTTTCGTTCCAAATCCAAGCCCCTGAAAAATAGGAGCATTTTCTGCGCAAAACTCCGGTGCAGAACTAATCGCTGATTTTGCGCCTTCGCCAGAGCCGAGGGGAACGGCCGGTTGGTGTCATCACCGCCCCATCCCCGCCGCTCGAAATTCGCGCCAGTCCGGCGACACGTCAATGCGCCTTGAGCCGCAAGCGGCGCAGACAAAGCGGCACGTCCTTGCGATAGAGGGGAAGGGCGTTTCTGGTGCGAGACCGATCGCCTGGAAGCTCACGGGCGTCGAGCGCAGGCAGACAGGATTGCGGCACGTCACCCATGCGCCGGCGACGCCGTCGGATTGTAGATGCGCAATCGTGGGTGGATTCGGCATAATGACGAATTCTCACATGATGGTGTGACGAAATTGCGCCGATTGTTGCCCTGAGAGTTGCCGGGGAGAAAATCCTCAGCGAAGCCTTGGATTGGAGATCGGCGATCGTGGGCGTGCCATCACGCTCCCGGCGATCACCGCGTCAGGAGGCCGCGCCCCTTGGTCCACACGCCCGTGAGGACGAGGAAAGGCCAAATAGTCTTGTGTGCTGCGTCATTTGCGTGCAAGGTCTGGCCGTTTCGGGCTAGTGCTCATACACCGACGAAAAATTCACGGGCCGGCGAGCGCAAATGCGAAGCAAGGCCGGTCACGTTTGAAAGGTGCGTTCGACGCGCTGCATCTTCTGTCTGAAGTCTTTGCACTAGGTGCGGGGACACAGCGGCTGACCGACGGATAGGGATGGAAGTCATGAGTTCGACCCCACCCCAGACTGGCGTGTTACGCCATTTTTGGGCTCTGAATTGGCCGCTCAAACTGCTTGTCCTCGCGATCGCCCCGATCTCGCTCTTCTTGGTTGGCCTGCTTTTGCTTGACATGTTCAACTATTCGGTCGGCGAACGCTGGGGCGTCGTCTCCAAACTCTCCACCAAGGGCGTCGCCTGTTGGACGATGGAGGGGGAACTCGCCCAGCCCAATTTCTCGAAGACGAGCGCCTTGCGCTCCAAGAACACCGCGATCGACAACACTTTTTATTTCTCAGTTCCCGACCCGGATGTCCGCAAGCAGTTGGAGGCTGTTCCGCCGGGAAGCGCCGTCACCCTCCAATACACTCAAAAGCTCTTCGCTCTCGACCTGCCCATTCCCTTGATGTGCCGACGCCGGACACAATTCGAAATCGTCGGGGTGAGGCTCGCGCTGGCCAATCAGCCCGAAGGTTTCCCGGCGAAGCCCGCTTTAGCTGCTGAATTCATCGGCTCCGCGCCGAAGACCGACGCGGAGGCCAGTATGGCGCCTGCCGAGCCGGCCTCGGAGTCCGCCACCGCCAATGCTGTGCCTACCGCCTCCAGCGTCGCGCCCATCTCTGAAACGCCGACGGTCACGCCCAAGGATGAGAAGGCCGACGCCGAAGCGCGCGAAAAGAAATGTCGCGCTGAATGGAAGGCTGAATCGGATCAACTGAAGAAGAAACACTCAAAACTGACCTGGAACACATATTGGAAGCAATGCAACGCCCGCTTGGCGGGCGCGAAGAAGTGACGCGACCCAGGATCGACCAGTGAGAAACCGGCGGAATCGCGTCACAAAAACCGTCTTCACTGAGCGTTGCGGCCCGCAATCCCCCGGAAACAGGAACGATTTGCGCCCGGTTTATGGGTGGACATCTTGATGGAGAACTCGCCTATGCTTCGGCTTGCCTATGTTAGCCCTATTCTTCGGCTTGTCTATGTTAGCAACTCGCGACTTGGACTCAATCAGAATGATCTGGACTCAATTATGCATGCGGCAAAACTCCGCAATAAATTGGCGGGTTTTACTGGAGTATTACTATTTAACGGAGTGAATTTTATGCAGGTATTAGAGGGAGAGCGCTCTCGAACACTCAACATCTACAACAGCATCTTAGAAGATTCTAGGCATGGCGCAATCAAGACTATTGTTCAAGAGAAGATCGACCATCTTACTTATCCAGCGTGGGGCATGAAGCTAAAACGCTTTAGAGCCTGATCCAAAAGTTTCTTGCACGCGCCCCGGTTGCATGATTCTGGGGATTCCGAAGCATCGGAGGATGATTCGGAATGTGGACGCAAGAGCATCGCAAGACCTACGTGCGCGTCGGCGGGCGTTATCCCAGCGACATGACGGATGCGGAATGGGCTCTGCTCGAGCCGCTGATCCCGGCGGCCAAGCACGGCGGTCGTCCGCGCAAGACCGACATGCGCGCGGCGATCAACGCCATTCTCTATCTCCTGCGCACGGGTTGTCCGTGGCGCTATCTTCCTCGCGACGGCTTTCCGCCGCGGTCGACCGTCTACAACATCTTCCGCAATTTTCAGAAGGACGGCGTCTGGGACGCGATCTGGGACAAATTGCACATGGCGCTGCGTGAAGACATGGAGCGCGAGGCGAGCCCCACGGCGGCGATCATCGACAGTCAGTCGCTGAAGTCGGCGGAAAAAGGGGCGGTCATGACGGCCTGACCGGCTACGACGCCGGTAAGAAGGTGAAGGGCCGCAAGATTCACGCGCTGGTCGATACGCAAGGCTTGCCGCTGCGCGTCATCGTCCACTCCGCCGGCGTGCAGGACCGTGATGGCGCGGCGCTCGTGCTCGACAAAATCCGCAACAGCTTTCCCTGGCTCGAACTCGTCTGGGCCGACAACGGCTACAACGCTCATCAAGTCACTGCGGCTGTCGCAAGGGTTCCCTCGCTGCGCATTGAAATCGTCAAGCGCAGTGACGACACGAAGGGCTTCGTTCTGCTGCCGCGCCGTTGGGTGGTCGAGAGAACGTTCTCATGGTTTGGACGCAACCGACGCCTCGCCAAAGACTGGGAAAACCTCGCGACCACGCTGCAAACCTTCGTCGTTCTCGCGTCGATCCAGATCGCAATCCGGCGGCTCGCGCGATAGTTGTCTTTTGAGTCAGGCTCTTAGCAAACCAAACCGTGACACGGATTACCGCAAGATGGAGGAGGGGATCGCAAACACGCTGATTGACATTACGCCAACCGATTTACAGAGGATGATGAAAGTCTTCTTGGCGGCCAACTGATCGTTAGCGGCAAAAGTTTTTGTCTCGCGAACCCAGCGTGATTCCTACCACTTTATCAGTCCGGTGATGAAGTCCGGCTGAAAAGGTCTTTTTCTCCGACCGGAGTCGCGAGACTCGGGTTCGGCGCTTCCCACCCACCTGGAGGATGCACGATAATGAGCGTCAATCGGTGCGCATGTGTGCGAAAGATCGCCTTGCGGATGTCGGTCTTCGCTGTTGGAGGTCTTGGCGACGCCAGCGGGCGTCCTCGCCCCAGACAAAGGGCAAAGTAGAAGCGCTATCCAATGTTCGCGCCGGTCGATGTCCGCCTTGGGTCAACCTGCGACGAACGGCGGCAACTCGCGCTGGTCCGCTAGTCCTTCAAAAGCGGAATTTCAACGCGACTTGGAACTGAGAGACGCGCCGTCGTGACGCGAATCCGATAAAATCGCTTCGCGCGGATAGGACGGCCATCCGACAAGCCGGGACGCATCGCCCGGTTTCCGCGCGTCACTCCGATGCTCGCGGGTGCGCGCGATGGGGAAAAAGACTGACGCTTTAGGCAAACGAGATTACGCGAAGGAGTTAGGATTTCCTTTTAAGCTAGAAAGTTGCGAGTTAGAGGCGATGCTCAAAGGAAGCGCCCTGGAATCTTTCATAGACAGCCATGCGCGTTTATTAGATAAGCCCGGCTTATCCGAAAGTGAAAAATCTTATATTTTAAGATATTCAGATTATCTGCGCCATTGCAAGGAATCTCTTGCCTATGCTCTCCCGTCAATACATGATGATGTTTATAGGAAATCTGTTGTGTCAATAGTAGATTTGTCTCTTGCGGCCGGATTCCTGGCCAGCAGAAATCCCGTCATAGAGCTTGATGAGCGTCAGATTAAGCGCATCCGTCGCAAGGCCGCGCAGCATGCCCGCGACGCAAAGGCGCTCAAAACGAAGCCAGAAATCGAGCGACGGCGAGAGATCATCGCGACGAAATTTAAGCTGGAGAGTTTGGGAGACTCCGAAAAATTCGCCGGATCAATCGAGCCCGAAATGAACGAGGAATTTCGGCGAGAAAAACTAAAGCCGGTCTCCGCGCGCACCATCCGCCGCGACATTCAAGCCATTCTCAAAGGCCATTCTGACAGGATGCGGAGAAAGTAAAGGCCATTCTGGCAGAGTGCGGAAACGCTGACAGACAGAGCCGCATCGCCGCATATTATTTGGGGCCATCGAAGCAAATCGCGGAGATGGTCGAATGTCAGGAAGCAACCAGAAAAGTGAGCCGCTGGCGCTCCGGGTGAAGGAGTTTTGCCAGCGCATCGGCATTTCTCACTCTACGTTTTGGAAATATCACAAGGCCGAGAAAATCCGCACCATTCGCATCGGCGGGCGCGTGCTCGTTCCCGCGTCTGAGGCTCTCCGAATTGCATCGGAGGGTTTGCAGTGAATGGCTAGCCGAATGCGCGACCCCTTGATGCTCTGCGCCGAGCGCCGACGGAAGGACCAGTCAGCGCAGCGGCGAAAGCTCGCGAAGCCCGACCCTCAAAAGCAACTCGACCTCTTCAGCCCCCTCGTGGACCTCGCCAAAGTGCGATCCCGCTTACGGTAGGATTTGTGACATGACCAAGCCCCCCAAAATCGAACTGGTAAGCCCGGCCGATCCGAGCATTGAAGCCGAGGCCGCGCCCAAAGTCCCCGATCCATATGATTTGGATAGCCTGAGCATAGATGACAGCTATCTATCCGGCCCGGCGGCCAAGAAGCTCATACTGACTATCCCTATCCGCAAGCCTGGACCGCAAGAGTTCTGCCGCGTCCACCCGGACCCCGCCTACCGCTGCAAAATGGTATTTTACGAAGACAGGGACGAGAAGGAGATATACGCAATATCGCCAGCTAACGAGCACCTTTTTAACTTGTCGGAGGAAACTTTCAGTGGGACGCTATACCTAGCTATTAACACGAAGGGCGTCGTATTTCTGTGGCCTGTCCGGGGTCCCGACCGGGACGGGAGGCATAACGAATTCCGCAAGTCCGCCGACACCATCGCCCAGCGAATGATGACTAAATGGCTGAGGATGAAAGCGAATATGTCCTTGCGGGGCTACGACTGCTGGGAGGCGGAAATAAAGCGCCCGGACCCGGTATGGCCGGACCTACTGTTCCAGGAGATATTTAATATCGGCTTCCGGGACAAGGTCATCGACAAGCCGGACCATGAGGCGATCTTGAAGCTTCGCCGGGGCTGAGATGCTGCCCAAGACGCTAGCGTGTTTTCGTGAGGTATGGGCCGTGGACACCGAGTTCACGGCCTATCCTGGCGAACGTCCCGACCTGCATTGTCTCGTCGCGCATGAGCTGCGCAGCGGGCGAACCTTGCGTTTCTGGCGCAACGAGCTGGGGGCCGCGCCGCCTTATGATATCGGCGAGAATTCGCTTTTCGTCGCGTTCTTCTCCAGCGCGGATTTGGGCGTCCACTTGGCGCTCAATTGGCAATTGCCGGTCCGCATTCTCGATCTTTTCGCCGAGTTTAGGTGTCTAACAAACGGCCTGGAGTTACCGGCCGGCCGCGGCCTGATCGGCGCGCTGACGGCTTACGGCCTCGATCATATTGGCGCTGCGGAAAAAGAGGAAAAGCGCGGGATCGCCATGCGCGGCGGGCCTTACTCCGAGCATGAGCGCGCCGAGCTTATCTCGTATTGCGAAGGCGACGTGACGGCGCTCGTTCGCCTGCTGCACGCGATGGCTCCGAAGATCGACTTGCCTCGAGCGCTCTTGAGAGGGCGCTACATGGCCGCCGTCGCGCGCATGGAGGCCGCTGGCGTGCCGATCGACGTTCCGGCGCTGGATCGGCTGCTACGCTACTGGACGGACATTCAAGACGAAATCATTGCCGACATTGACCGCGGATATGGCGTTTACGACGGACGCTCATTCCGGGCGGATCGCTTCGAGGCTTTCTTGGCCCGCGTGGGTATCGCTTGGCCAAGACTCGAAAGCGGCCGGCTCGATCTAAAGGATGACACCTTCCGTGAGATGGCGAAGGCGCACCCCATTGTTTCACCCTTGCGAGAGTTGCGTCACGCGCTCAGCGAAATGCGGCTCAATAAGCTGCAAGTCGGGAAAGACGGCAGGAATCGCGCGCTTCTCTCGCCGTTTCAATCCAAAACGGGGCGAAATCAGCCGAGCAATACAAGGTTTATATTCGGCCCGAGCGTCTGGCTGCGCTCGCTGATAAAGCCGGCACCCGGACATGCGTTGGCCTATGTCGACTGGGCGCAGCAAGAATTCGCCATTGCGGCGGCGTTGAGCGGCGATGGCGCGATGATGGACGCCTATTCAAGCGGCGACCCGTATCTGGCGCTGGCCAAGCAAGCGCAAGCCGTCCCGCCGGACGCGACGAAAGCGACGCACGGGCCCACGCGCGAGCTTTTCAAGACATGCGTGCTCGGCGTGCAATACGGCATGGAAGAGAATTCCCTGGCTCTGCGGATCAATCGAGCGCCGATCGAGGCGCGCGCTCTGCTTCGGGCGCACCATGAAGCGTTCCCGCAGTTCTGGCGCTGGTCAGATGACAATGTCCACCGCGCGGCGTTGTGCGACAGGCTGGAGACGGTCTTCGGCTGGCAAATTCAGGACGTTAGATGTTCTACTAATCATGGCTCCACACATAGAAGCCTGCAAAATTTCAAAATGCAAAGCAACGGCGCGGAAATGATGCGGATCGCCGCCTGTCTCGGGACTGAGCGGGGCGTTGAGATTGTCGCGCCCGTTCATGACGCCTTTCTAGTTTACGCGCCGCTGGATCGGATCGAGGAAGACACGGCGACGATGCAACGCGCCATGGTCGAAGCTTCCCGCGCCGTCCTACGGGGCTTTGAGCTGCGCACAGATGCGAAGATCACGCGCTTTCCCGATCGCTTCACGGACGAGCGCGGCGTCGTCATGTGGGACCGCGTCTCGCGTCTCATGGACGCGCTGGAGGAAGCGGAAGGCGGCGCGGCGCAAGACGGAAGGATCGGCGCATGAGGGAGGACCGAGACGCCGAAGTCGCCGAGCGCGACCCTTACGACCTTTCGAGCCTCGCTCTCACGGACGAAGACGCAGCCGCGCGCTACGCGAAGGCCGCAGAGCTGGAGCAACAGGGCGTGAAGGTAGAAACGCCGGCCTCGGAGCGTCGCCGGGAGCAACGGAAGGCCGGCTTTGTCATGGTCCCGCTGGTTTGGGTGGACGCGCTCGCAAAGCCGAAAAGCCGCGCAACCTGGACGGTGGCGCATTACATTCTGCACAGAGCTTGGCGGTATAAAGGAGCCCCCGTCGTTCTATCGAACGTAGTGCTCGCCGATCTGGAAATATCCCGCGTCGAAAAGCTCAGGGCGCTGGCGGAACTGGAAGCTCTCAGGGCTCGTCACTGTCGAGCGGGCGGCTCGGAAAGCTCCGCGCGTCATCCCCCTCAATACCCGACCTGGGAGGGAGACCCTTTGACCCCCGGAGGCCGCCAATCTGTTTCACCCATGAAACAGCCCTGTTCCCCATGAAACAGATTTCGCCAATCTGTTTCACGGGAAGGAATACAGGTCTTATTCTTATCTGTGTCTATTACTTGTCTTAAGTAACTAGATAGGGGTGGAAGGCCTGGAGCCTCGCAACGGGAGGAGGAGACAATGGCACGCTGGCGACATGAGTGCGGAGAAAGCTGGGAGCAATACCGCGAACGCGCGGTGAAGGATGCAGCCGCATCTGAGGCGTTCTGGAACAGGCCGGAAGAGGAAATTTGGCGCGATCTCGTTGTGCCAGAAGAGGACTTGCCGCCAAGCCAAAGAGGCCACCCTAACCGACAGTTTCGATCCAAGAATGTCGCGGACCTAGTGGCGATCCGAAAAGCTCGGGCAAAGGCATGACGATCCGCGCCGCGCAGCTCGCGGCCGTGTCGATAGAGGGAATGAAACAATGATCGCCAGCCCTCCGCCATCGCCGCCGCGCCCGACGCCCGCCCGCGAAAGCGACACAGCACCCAGCCTCTCCGACCTGGCTCGGCGGATCGAAAAGCTCGCGCCCGATCGCCGAGACCCGGAGCGCCACCACTGCGAGAAAAGCGAGATAGTACACGCACTGACAAATGTGATCCTTTTGCCGAAGCGGGGCTGGTCATGACAGAGCCGCGTAAAAACGCACCCAAAACGCGGGGTCGGCCCTTCGAGCAAGGCAACCCCGGCAAGCCCAAGGGCGCGCGCCACAAGACGACGCTGCTCGCCGAAAAGCTCATGAGCGAAGACGCGGAGGCCGTCGTAAAGGTCGTCGTCGAGGCAGCGAAAGCCGGCGACCTCACTGCGGCGAAGATCGTTCTCGACCGAATCGCCCCGCCACGGAAAGACTTGCCCGTCGCCTTCGACTTGCCGGCAATCTCGACCGCCGCAGATGCTAGCGCGGCGATGGGCTCGATAATCGCCGCGGTCGCTTCCGGCGAGTTGACGCCAACCGAGGCGGGCGAAGTCGCCAAGCTGCTCGACGCCTTCACCCGCACCCTGGAGGCGACGGAATTCGAGCGACGCTTACAGTCGCTCGAAGGGAGGTTTGAGCATGGCCGGTAGGTTGAATGCTCGCCTTTCGCGCGTAAAGAAGCTCGAGCAAGCGCAAAGGGGCTTCGCCTCCCTCGAAATGGCGAGCGGCGACGACTTAATGGTCGTGATCTTCCGATATGACACGCCGGAGCTTCGCGCGGCGCAGGCATTGAAACGCGGGGGAGACGACGCCGGGTTCGGGAGCATGCTGCTCGATGTTGTGGAGCACGACGCGGAACGTCGGAAAGGTCGAGCGCATTGAAGGAAGCGCGGAAAGAAAAACAATCGCAGGAAATCAAGGCGGCCGCGGCGGGGCGCGACCCGGAGCCGGGGCGAAAGAAGGGCTCGATTGGGCAACGGCCGCGGCTCATCGCCGAAGCCGCGCTCGCCAACAGCGACGCGCCGCTGAACGTGCTGCTTAGCGTGATGCGGAAGGCCTACGCGGACTGCGAGCTGTCGCTGGCGCTTGATGCCGACAAGGCTGCAGCTCCCTTCTGTCACCCGCGCCTTACCGGCAGCTCCAGCAAGAGAGGGCGAGGCGGACGCCATAACTAGTAGAATTTGTGTTCACTACGCAATTGCGGGCGGCGTACTCCATGCGCGCGGATTGATAATCAACTAATCGAAAGGGCGAAGATGCGAGGCGGCAAAAGAGAGGGCGCGGGACGAAAACCCGGAAGCGTGTCGCGCATTGACGAGGAAGCCCGGCGCCGAGCGGCGGAGGGCGGTTTCATGCCGCTGGATTTCCTCTTGGCGGTCATGCGGGACGAAACCCGTGAGCCGCATACACGGCTGGACGCGGCAAAAGCGGCGGCACCCTATTGCCATGCGCGGCTTGCCTCGACAGAATTGAGCGGACCAAAGGGCGGCCCGATACAGACGCAAGAGATCACGGACCGCGACCGCGCTGCGGCGCTGATGCGGCTACTGGCGGAGGCGAAGGCGATGGAAGGGGGCAAGGAAAGCGATCTCAATCTGCGGTCTCAGCTCGACTTTGCGCATTTTTGAGAAACACCCAAATAAATCAATGAGTTGGGGCGGTGCGGTCTTTTCCGCAAGCCATTGATTTCAAATGGGAAATTTCAAAAATGCGCAAAGTCGAGCTCAGAGAATCGCTGCAACAAAGTGAGGGGCGTAAGTCTTTGCAATCCAAGCTAATCCATATCCTCCAAAACCGCGCGCCAACATTGAGAACGCGCACAGGAAAATTGTAGCCAAGAAGCCGAACTCGGACGACAATTTGGACGAATTAAGTATATATTTTCGGGCGATGCGCTGATCCGTGTCATACCTTTTTATGTCATCCGCCGCCCGATTCATCGCCTCAGTCCAATCAAAATGTAATTTATCTCCACTGGCCAACTGCTTTATTAAGTCATCGAGCGCAAAACGCATTGTTAGGTTTTCAAACCAGCGGTCTCTTTCGGAATTATGCCCATGAATGTGTATCAATGCGCTCTGGTAAGCTAAATCAGATGAAATCCGCTCGATACCGGTCATAAAAAGCGTAACCGCCATCGCCATGAGATTTTTTATGGGCCACGGCAAGTCAGTAAGAAAGCCATAGGCGATAACTATCAACGCGAAAACCTCTGTTATTAGTAAAAAGGCCCATCGCTGTTTCCCCCTCCCCGCAGCAGCCTCCGCGATCTCCATAATATCCATTGCGATGACCTTCCTTGCTACGAACAAGCGGATGGCTCCGCAACCTTCGCACGGAATGCCGCTATTTTCTGAATTGCTGAGCAAATGCGAGGCTGTGAAGACTTCGGCGAGAGCAGCGTGAGACGCTATGTCCTTTTTAGGGTGGCTCGTTCCGCGGCATGCAACAACGAGGGTTGGCCGACGAATTGGTCAGAGCCTCATGCATGGGGAACGAGCCATGAAACAGTCTACGACGACCTATGTGGCGATGGATACACACAAGAAGACGATTTCAATTGCGCTGGCGGAAGGTGGGCGACGCGGGGAAACGCGCTTCATTGGCGAGATCCCCAGTCGTCCGGAGGCGGTGGCCAAGATGGTCGACCGCCTCGCCAAAAAGCATGGTCAAGTGGCGTTCTGCTATGAAGCCGGGCCTTGCGGCTACGGGCTCTATCGACAAATCAAGGTGCTCGGCCATGAATGCGTCGTTGTCGCGCCCTCGTTGATCCCCACGCGACCGGGCGACCGAGTTAAGACCGACCGCCGTGACGCGGTGACACAGGCCTCTTTGTTCCGCGCGGGCGAGCTGACGCCGGTTTGGGTTCCAGATGACGCTCATGAAGCCATGCGCGATCTTTCCCGCGCTCGGCAAGCGGCGGTGGAGGCTTTGCGGCGCGCACGGCAGCAAGTGTTGAGCTTCCTACTGCGGCAAGGCCGCGTCTATTCGGGCGGCGAGAATTGGACGAAGAAGCATCGTCTCTGGCTCGCGACGCAACGCTTCGAGCATCCGGCGAGGCAAATCGCCTTCGAGGAGCTGGCGCAGGCGGTGGACGAGGCGAAAGCTCGTCGTGATCGGCTGGCCCAGCAGATGGAGGAGCTTCTGCCGTCCTGGTCGCTTGCCAAGGTGGTTACAGCCCTCCAAGCGCTGCGAGGAGTCGCGATGATCTCGGCCATCACTCTTGTTGCCGAAATCGGCGACTTCAAGCGTTTCGCCAACCCGCGCCAGCTCATGGCCTATTTGGGGCTGACGCCGAGTGAACATTCCTCCGGCGCCAAGATGGCGCGCGGCTCCATCACCAAGGCGGGCAACACGCGGGCGAGACGGGTGCTCGTCGAAGGCGCCTGGACCTACCGGCTGCCGGCGCGAATGGGAGTTGATATCCTCAGACGCAATGAGACCTTGCCCCAGGCGATCAAAGAGATCGCCTGGAAGGCGCAGGGGCGGCTGTGCGCCAGATATCGCCGACTCGCCAAGGCGGGAAAGCCAACCAATGTCGTCTGTGTCGCGATCGCGCGCGAACTCGCCGCCTTCGTTTGGGCGATCGCGACGAACGACGCCATGGCGGCCGTCGTAGCCTGACGCCAGGCGGCTTAGCAGGGAGGGACGCTAAACGAGGTTGGTTTGGTCTATTTGCGATCCAAAGTCTGGATAGCCAAAATGAGTGTGTTCAAGTCGCCGACAATCTCTTCGATTCTAGAATTGCCATAGGCATCCGTCAGGCCGCAGGTCATTACATATTCACGAGCCCGAATAATCTCTAGCTTGAGTTTGAGCAGGGTATCTCCCGTCCAGACCAGCGCCACCAGAATCGCAACAAGCAGAAGGTTCGCAATGTCCATGCGCTGTCCTCTCGGTCGACCTGTGCGTTTCCGTCCCGTTCAATCCACCCCTGAGGCGCGTCGCATTGTAAGACCAATCGTAAGACCGAAGCTTCAATCTTTGCAGATACTCCCTTTAATTCAGTAGATTGCAGTAGTGCGTTGGCGGAGACGGTGGGATTCGAACCCACGATAGGGTTTCCCCTATAACGATTTAGCAAACCGTCGCCTTCAGCCTCTCGGCCACGTCTCCGCGTCGCGCCGGCAAAGGCGCGGATGCGTCTCTATGCCAAAGCGGCAAGGTCATTTCAAGGCTGGAGCGAAGGCGAGACAGTCGCTTGGGGTGGCGGGCGGCGCAAGGGCTGAACTCGTAAGCTCTCCGGAGAGAAGGCGGACCCGCAGCCGAGCCGAGGAGACTCGCACTCTGCGGCGACTTCCCCTGCGAGCGTTCTCCACGCCGGAGACTTCACCAACTCATTGAATAGCGTGCTCGTTCGCGGAGCGCGCGTCGTTTTTGCTTCTAAACCGCCAGCGTCTGCCGGCGCCCATTCTCGCCAACGAGAGTGGATTTCAGCCGCGGCGGGCATAAGTGTGCAGCGTAAGCTGGATTATGGGCGGGAGGCGACATGAGCGGAAGCGGCGCCGAGCTCTTAGCGCTTGTGCTGCAGGGGGGCGGCGCGCTGGGCTCCTATCAGGCGGGCGCCTATGAGGCGTTGCTCGCCGCCGGCCAGCGCATCGACTGGGTGGCCGGGATTTCGATCGGCGCGATCAACGGCGCGATCATCTGCGGCAATCCGCCAGAGCGCCGGATAGAGCAACTGGCGAAGTTCTGGCGTCAGACCTCGAGCCTGGTCACGACGGCGCCGCTCGATGGCAATCAGTGGGTCCTCAAGCTCTTCGACGAGACGAGCGCAGCGATGACCGCGACTTTCGGCGCGCCGGGCTTCTTTCGACCGCGCTTGCCCGCGCTCCCCGGCTTGCCCCAGCCGCCGGAGCAATTGAGCGTTTACGACACGGCGCCCTTACGCGAGACGCTGCTGTCGCTCGTCGATTTCGACCTCCTCAACTCCGGAGCGGTGCGTTACAGCATCGGCGCGGTCAATGTGAAGACCGGCAATTTCCGCTATTTCGACACGGCGCGCGAGCGGATCGGCCCCGAACACGTCATGGCCAGCGGCGCTCTGCCGCCCGGCTTTCCGATGATCGCGATCGAAGGCGACTATTATTGGGACGGAGGCGTCGTCTCGAACGCGCCGCTGCAGTATGTGCTCGACTACGAGCGGCCGCCGCAGGACATGCTGGTGTTCCAGCTCGATCTGTTCAGCGCGCGCGGCGAGCTGCCGGAGACGCTGCTCTAGATCACCCAGCGCGAGAAGGACATTCGCTATTCCTCGCGCACCCGCATGAACACCGATTTGATGTGCCGGCTGCAGAATTTGAGCCGCGCATTGGCGCGCCTGAGCCCTAAAGTGGCCGAGACGCTGTGGGATGACCCCGACTGGCGCATCTTGAAGGAAGCCGCGCGCGAAGACACGACGACCATCGTGCATCTGATCCATCGCCGCGCGGTGGGCGAAGGCGCCTTGAAGGATTACGAGTTCTCGCGTCCACGATGGAGCGCAATTGGGCAGACGGCAAGCTCGACGTAGAGAAGACATTCAACCATCCAGATTGGCTCAACCGCGCGCCCGCGCCGGGAGAGGTGGTGACGTTGGATTTGACCAAGCACGGGTGAAGCCCGCGAGCGGTCCAGCCGAAGTGGTCGCGGCCATCCAGGCGAGAGGAGTCTCCCATGAGGGAAGCGACGAAGCTTGCGCTTGGCGTTACCGCGATCGTGGGCGCCGGGGTCGCGGGGGCGATTTACGCGAGCTCGAACGCTTTCGTTCCGATCGCGGCGATGGGCGTCAATTATGTGCGCTACCTCAACGCGCCCAAGGGCGAGCTGACGGTCGAGACGGCGCCGGGTTCGACGCCGCGAGCACGCAGCCGCCCCGTCTCTCCCGCCGGATGACGGCCTCTGGCCAAGCTACAACAAGACGCTCGCCTCAGACCGGTTTCTCGCTGAATGAGATGACCGGGAGAAACGCGGGCCGGCTCAAGGTGCTCTGCACCTACGATACTGGCCAGGACACCGGCTTCAACTCGGGCCTGCTGATGGTGGACGGCGCGCTCCTTTTTGCGACCGAGCACGACACCTTCTCCGTCGACCCCGTCAACTGCCGCGAAATTTGGCGCAAGCATGAAAGCTATGCGCCGGCGACGCCGCAAGCCGTCAACCGCGGCGTCGCCTATCTCGACGGGCCGGTGTTTCGCGGAACGCAGGACGGGCGCGTGGTCGCCTATGACGTCAAAAGCGGCGAACGCCTGTGGGAAACCGCGATCGCCGACCCCAAGAAGAGCGAGAGCGCGCCCGCAGCCCCGATCGCCTGGAACGGCCTCGTTTTCATCGGCAACGCCGGCGGCGATTTC
>CAWFZD010000140.1:0-48870 GCA_963820145.1 uncultured Alphaproteobacteria bacterium | reverse complement strand
TGAACGTCGTTTCGGTCTCTTCCGGTTCGGGAAGGCCGAGTTCGCCGGCGGAGACCGCCTCGACGCCGTAGGGCGCGAGCAATTGCGCATTTCGCACAGCTTGCCCGCGATTATGCGTGGCGATGACGAGCCGGCCGTCGAGTTCGCCGCGCTTCATTCAGGCGCCGCCTTCTGCAGCGTCGACCAGTTCAGCGACGCCGCTGCGCGCCAGCGCCAGCATGGCGTGCAGCTGGGCTTCGGTGAAAGACGGCGGCCTCGGCGGTGGCCTGCACCTCGACGAGCGCGCCGGCGCCGGTCATGACGAAATTGGCGTCGGTCTCGGCGGCCGAATCCTCGGCGTAGTCGAGGTCGAGCACCGCCTCGCCATTGAAGACGCCGCAGGAGACCGCGGCGACGTGGTCGCGCAAGCGGGCTGTCCTTGAGGATCGAGCGCTGCCGTGCATCCATTTGAGGCAGTCGTGCAGCGCGACCCAGGCGCCGGTGATCGAGGCGGTGCGGGTGCCGCCGTCGGCCTGCAGCACGTCGCAGTCGAGCGTGATCTGGCGCTCGCCGAGCGCCTGCAGATCGGTGACCGCGCGCAGCTAGCGGCCGATCAGGCGCTGGATCTCCTGCGTGCGGCCGGACTGCTTGCCGGCGGCGACTCGCGCCGGGTGCGGGTATGCGTCGCGCGCGGCAGCATGGCGTATTCGGCGGTGACCCAGCCGCGCCCCTGGCCGCGCAGCCACGGCGGCGGCTTGTCCTCGAGCGAGGCCGTGCAGAGCACATGGGTCTCGCCGAATTTGCACGAGACACGAGCCTTCGGCATAGCGCGCGACACTGCGTTCGAGCGTGACTGGCGCATTTCATCGGCGGCGCGTTTGGAAGGACGCATGAATACTCCTGGAAAAAAGATGTCCGAGCTTCTAGCCGGCTTTGTGTGTTAACGGAAGCGGCGCGCGCGAAAACGCCGTTCGACCTGGCCCGGGCGTCGTTGCGAGCGAAGCGAAGCAATCCATGCGGCCCTCGGTACGGCCTCAGCCATGATCTTGCGCCGAAGCCCCAGATTGCGCTCTCAAAGGCCCTGGCCTAAGAGAGGCGCGACGCCTCCGCGAGACAAGACCTTGCCCGATAACGCCCTCGACACGCTCGGCCAGCTGCGCGACGAGATCGATGACATCGATCTTGCGATGCATCGCCTGTTGATGCAGCGCGGCGAGATCATCGACCGGCTCATCGCGGTCAAGCGCGCGCAGGGGAGCCCGTGCGCCTTCCGGCCCGATCGCGAGGCGCAGATGATGCGCGCGCTCGTCGAGCGCCACCGCGGCCTGCTGCCGCTCGACGCCGTCGAGGGCATCTGGCGCGTCATCGTCTCGACCTTCACTTACGTGCAGGCGCCCTATGCCGTCCATGCCGACGATTCCGGCGGCGATGCGCAGATGCGCGACAGCGCCGCTTCCACTTCGGCTTCACCGTGCCCTATGTCGGCCATCACGGCGCGCGCGCGGTGATCGCCGCGGTGGCCGCCTCGAAGGGCGATCTCGGCGTCCTTCGCTCGGCCGGGGCCGCGGGCGACGGCGCCTGGTGGCTGCAGCTCGCGGGCGACGGCGCGCCAAAGATCATCGCGCGGCTGCCCTTCGTCGAGCGGCCCGACCATCCGGCGGGCCTGCCGGTCTTCGTCGTCGCCAAGGCCGGCCCGGAGTTTTCCGGCTTCGACATCGGGCTTTACGCGATTACGCTGGAACGCTGGAGCCACGATCTCCCCGCGGCGCTGGCGGCGGCGCAAGGCGAGATATTGGCGAGCGCGCCCGCCCATGGCGCGCAGGCGCTGCTCGTCGCCGCCCCGGCAAGCGAAGGCGCAGAGCGCATCGCGCGCGAATTGTGCGCCTGCGGGCTCCGTGAGCCGCGCGTCGAAAGCGTCGGCGGCCATGCGACGCGCTTTGAAATGACGGAGGCGCGTTCGGGCGTCTTCGCGCCGACGACCTGAGCGAAAAGCGAGCGACCTGCAAAAATGCCCCCCCTCCCCCGCCCGTCATTGCTGGCCATCGACCCATACGTTCCCGGCAAGAGCGCCGCCAAGCGCACGGGCGCGGCCGGGCCGGTGTTCAAGCTCTCGGCCAATGAGACGCCGCTCGGCCCCTCGCCGCGCGCGATCGAAGCGGCGCATCACATCCTCGCCGAAGCCGCGATCTATCCTGAAGGCTCGTCGCGCCTGCTGCGCGAGGCGATCGGCGCGCGGCACGGGCTCGATCCCGCGCGCGTCATCGCCGGCGCCGGCTCCGACGAGATTCTGGAGCTGCTCGCGCTCGCCTTTGTCGGGCCCGGCGACGAGGGCGTCTACAGCCAGTATGGCTTTCTTCTCTATCGAAACCTCATCCTCGCCGCCGGCGGGGCGCCGAAGGTCGCGCCCGAGACCAATTACACGACGAGCGTCGACGCGTTGATGGCGCAGGTGACGGAGAAGACGCGGATCGTCTTCCTCGCCAATCCCAATAATCCGACCGGGACCTACCTTCCCGCGCGCGAAACCGCGCGGCTCGCCGACGCGTTGCCGACAGACGCCTTGCTCGTGCTCGACGCGGCCTACGCCGAATATGTGATGGCCGAAGACTACCACTCCGGCGTCGAACTCGCCTCGACGCGCGACAATGTCGTGATGACGCGCACCTTCTCCAAAATCTACGGCCTCGCCGGCCTGCGGCTCGGCTGGGGTTACGGCCCGGCGCCGGTCATCGACGCCCTGAACCGCATCCGCCCGCCGTTCAACGTCTCGACGGTCGCAGCGGCGGCAGGGATCGCGGCGCTCGAAGACCGCGCGCATCTGGAAGCCGCCATCGCGCATAATGCGCGGTGGCTGCCGTGGCTCACGCGCGAAATAGAAGCGCTCGGCCTCGAGGTTTTGCCGAGCGTCGCCAATTTCGTCGCCATCCGTTTTCCCGACGTCGAAGGCCGGCGCGCCGCCGACGCCGACGCTTTTCTAACGCAGCGCGGCCTCGTGCTGCGCGCCATCGGCGCTTACGGAATGCCTCAGTTTTTGCGCCTGACGGTCGGGTCGCAAGAGGCGTGCGAGCGCGTCGTCGCGGCGCTGAAGGACTTCATGACGGACCGCGCATGAGCAAAGAGCCCTTGTTCGAAAAGCTGACGCTGATAGGTCTTGGCCTCATCGGCTCGTCGATCGCGCGCGCGGCGCGCGTCTACGGCGCAGCGCGCGAGATCGCCGTGCTCGACGCCTCGCCGCAAGTCATGGCGCGGGCGCGCGAACTCGGCCTCGCGGACGACGCCGCCGGCGACCTCAAAGCCGCGTTGCGCGGCGCCGATCTGGTCATCCTTTGCGTGCCCGTCGGCGCGATCGGCGCCGTCGCGCGGGAGATCGCGCCCTTTCTGGAGCGCGGCGCGATCCTCTCGGATGTCGGCTCGGTGAAGGGCTCGGTCGTGGCGCAGGTTGCGCCGCATGTGCCTTCGGGCGTGCATTTCATCCCCGCGCATCCGCTCGCCGGCACCGAATCCTCCGGGCCCGACGCGGGTTTTGCGACGCTGTTTCATAACCGCTGGTGCCTGCTGACGCCGCCCTTTGGCGAGAGCGCGGCCTGCGAGGCGCTGGCCGAATTCTGGAAGCGCCTTGGCGCCAAGGTCGAGACGACGACGCCCGAACATCACGACCTTGCGCTCGCGATCACCAGCCATCTGCCGCATCTCATCGCCTTCAACATCGTCGGCACAGCGGATCATCTGGAGCAGGTGACGCAGTCCGAAGTGATCAAATTCTCCGCCTCGGGCTTTCGCGACTTCACGCGCATCGCGGCCTCGGATCCCACGATGTGGCGCGACGTGTTTCTGCACAACAAGGACGCCGTGCTCACGATGCTGGCGCGCTTCGACGACGATCTCAAATCGCTGCAGCGCATGATCGAGCAGGAAGACGGCCAGGGCCTGTTCGATCTTTTCACGCGCACGCGCGCCATACGCCGCAGCGTCGTCGAACAGGGGCAGGATACGGCGGCGCCTGACTTCGGCCGCAGCGGCGGGACTGCTTGATTCCGGACGGGCCTGCGCTTGCGCCTGGAGCGCCAGAAATGCAATATGTCGCGCGCGTCAAGTTTGACCTGCGCAGATCGCCAACACGGCGCGGGCGCCCGCCCAAGTTTCAAAAAATAATATTCGACAAAGCGGCGAACGCAGCCCGAGCCATCAAAAACAAGAGTGACTTTCATGAAGAAAACAACAGTTAAAGCCGCACTCCTCGCCAGCCTGACGCTTTCCAGCCCCTTCGCCGGGCCAGCCTCGGCTCAAGCCAGCGGTAATCAGCCTGATTTCGATTTCTACATCCTGTCGCTTAGCGTCGCGCCAAGCTTTTGCGACCTCACCGGCTTCAAGAAGCACAAGGCCGAATGTTTTCACGGGTCCGACGCGGCCTATCAGGCGACGCCGCTCACTGTGCATGGCCTCTGGCCGAACAAGGACAACACGCCCACTCGCAATCAGCCGGAGGATTGCGCCACCACGCAATCTCCGGACGAGTTGCCGGGCACGGTTCAAGCCGGGCTCGCGAGATCCATGCCCGGCGTCGAAGACGGCCTCGCCGACCATGAATGGGCGACGCACGGCAGCTGTTCGGGGCTTGGCTATAGCGAATATTTCGGCGACATCGTCACACTCGCGGCGTTGATGGACGCGAAGATCAGTTCGGTCGTTCGTGACAACAATTTCCTTGGAACGAATACGCAAATCTCCAGCCTCGTCTCGAAGATCGCCGAGAAGGACCCGGACCTCGCTTCAGCCATCATTGTGAACTGCCAATTCGCGCATCCGCGCGACGGCGGCCCGGCCCGCGCCTATATCAGCGAGTTGCGCGTCCTGATCGGGAAGGACCTGTCTTCTCTGAAAGCAGGAGGAAACCCGACCTTCATTGCCCTCGCCGACAAACCGCCGTTCCACCAGAACTCTGGCTGCCCGCAGGGCGGAGGCTTCTGGCCGGGAGGATTCGAGGACTGATCTCAGCCTCGCGCTTCTTCCGACGCGGTCGTGAAAGGCTTTACGCGCAGCCCTCGGCGCCGATCGCCAGGAAATCCTCCCAGCTGTCGATGTCGATGAGAACGCCTTTGTCGTCGACCTCGACGCGCTGCACATCGCCGCGTTGCGTCAAAAGCCGCCGCGCGCCTTCGTCGCCCTCGATCGCGTCGAGGCTCGGAAACACGGCTCGCATGAGCAGCGCCGGATTGCCGACGCGGCCTTGAAACGTCGGCAGCACCGCGCGGCAGCTTGGCGGCGCATTTCCGCCCGCGTCGAGCAAAGCGCCGAGCGTCGCTTCCCGCACGGTCGGCATGTCGCCGAGCAGCGCCAGCGCGCCGTCGATGTCGTGGGGCAGCGACGCGACGCCGGCGCGCAGCGACGACGACAGGCCTTCGCCGAAGTTCTGGTTGAAAACGAACCGCAGCTGCAAGCCCTCGAGCGCCGCTTCGACCTCGCCGCGCGCATGTCCCGTCACGACGACGACCGGAAACGCCGCGCTCATCAGCGCGAGCCTTGCGACATGGCGAATTATCGGCTCTCCCTGCCAGGGCGCGAGCAGTTTCGAAGAACCGTCCGCCGTCGCGAAGCGCGAAGAACGCCCGGCGGCGAGAATGAGCGCGGCGAAGCGTTTCACGACGGCGGCGCCATGAATTCCGGCCCGACCGGATGCTTGATCGTCTCGTGCAGTATCTGGTCGATCCGCGCCATCGCCGCATCGTCGAGCGACCAGCCGCTCACCGCTCCGACATTCGCGACCTGATCGGGGCGGCGCGCGCCCCAGAGCGCGACGCTCACGCCGCGATCCAGCACCCAGCGCACGGCAAGATCGATGACCTTCTTGCCGTATCTCTCCCGCGCGAAGTCGTCGAGCTTCGCGACGGCGGCGAGATAGTCGGGGTAGCGCTCGGGCTGGAATTTCGGATCGTTGCGGCGCAGATCGTCGCCGGAGAATTGCGTATCGGGGCGCATGCGTCCCGACAGCAGCCCGCGACAGAGCGCGCCGTAGCCGAGGGTCGCGATGTCATGCTCGAGGCAGTAGGGAAGGATCTTGGCGTCGATCTCGCGCTCGAAGAGATTATAGGGCGATTGCAGCACATGCAGCGGCGCGTAACGCTGGAACTCCTCCATCTGCGCGACGGAGAAATTGCTGACGCCGATGGAACGAATGACGCCGCGCGCGAACAGGTCGCTCATCGCCTCCGCCGTCTCCTGCATCGGCGTTTTTGGGTCCGGCCAATGCACCTGATAGACGTCGATGTAATCGACGCGCAGGCGCCGCAGCGACTGCTCGATCTCGCGCATGATGCGGTCGCGGCTGGCGTCGCGTCGCGGTTTGCCGCTCGACCACTCGAGCGCGACCTTGGTGGCGATCACGACGCTTTCGCGCGGCACGCCGGCCAGCGCGCGGCCGACCACTTCTTCGGCGTGACCGAAGCCATAGACCGGCGCCGTGTCGATGACGTTGACGCCGCGATCGAGCGCGGCGCGTATCGTCGCGATGGAGGCGTCGTCGTCGGCGCCGCCCCACATCCAGCCGCCGATGGCCCAGGTTCCAAGCGCAACGCGGGAAAGCTTCTTTGTGGTCCAGGGAAGCGCGATCGCGTCGATCGCGCGCATGTCGATGGCGTCGGCCTGCATGATGTCGCTCCTTTGAATCTGCGCGCTAGATAGCGCCGGTGGTTCAATAGGCCAGAGCGATTTCGAAAAACCGACAGCGTCATCCTGCCGCGCCAGACCACCGAACTCAATCGCAGAGCTTCACCTTTTTGAGCTGGGCGCGCAGCCGCCGATCCGCCTCCGGATCGGCGCAGACTTCCTCGGCGAGTTCGGCCGGCTCGCGCCTCAAGCCGCGCTGCGCGAGCACAAAGGCGAGGTAATATTTTGCGGCGAGATTGAGCGGGCGCAGTTTTGGCTCCGATGTCAGCCGTATCGTCTCACGCAACTCCTCCTCCGCGGCGACGCCCTGCCGGTCTTTGACGTAACCGAGCGCGGCGAGGAAATGCGCCCGCGCATCCTGCGGATAGCGCTGCGCGAGGTCCGGCCCGACGTTGACGATATCCTTCACGGCGCCCCGCAGCTCCCTTATGGTCGGCGCCTGCGCCGAGACTTCGGCGTAATGCGGCATGCCCGCCGCCGCGAAGCTCGCGGAGACGCCCGCGCACAGCAGTCCAAAGGTCGCGAGCGCCGCCGCGGTCCGGGAAAGGCCAGGACGGAAGCTGTCGCCGTCCCACAGCACCAATATGCCGAAGCCGATCGCCGCGCCGCCGAGCGCGCCGCCAAAATGCGCATGATAATCCACATTAGAGGCGGCGCCCCACAGCAGCGGGCCCAACGCGGGCACGGCGAGCCGCAGCGACATTCTACGCATCGCCGCCTGCGCCCGCGCATCGCGGCTGTGGTGGAAGCTGAGCACGAAGACGGCGCCGACGAGACCTGTGATGGCGCCCGACGCGCCGACGGTGACGAGCGCATGCGGATTGCCGAGCAGCGAGCCCGCGACGCCGGTCAGCGCGGAAACGAAGAAGATCGCGCCATACCAGCCGCGCCCGACCGTGGTCTCGAGATAATAGCCAAGCAAGGCGAGAGCGACGCAGTTGCCGATCAGATGGCTCCAGTCGAGATGCAGCAAAGGCGTGAGAAACGCCCGCCACCACTCGCCTTCAATGACGACGCGGTCATAGCTCGAGGCGCCGAAGGCGATGAGCGTCGTAAGGCTCATCGCGTCGCCGGGACCCATGTCCAGGGCAAAGCGCTTCTCGATGTAAAACACGCCGATCAGCAGCAGGATGAGCGCTGCGGTCAGCAGCGGCACGCGGCTGAGAAGGTGGTCGAGCGCGAGATCGTCGTCATCCTGCGACGCCAGCGTCCGCGGCGAGACGCCCCGTGCAGGAGCCGAAGCGCTTCGCGCGGAAACGACCGGCGCGTAGATCCCGATCCCCGTCTGCCAAAACCTGTCGCCGACATACATGGCCTCGCAATAATCGCGTCACTGTCTAGATCGATTTCGCGCAGCAAAGACTGAACCGGCTGTTTAAGGGTCGCGCCAGTTCGAGAAGTTGGTTGACGAGCGGTTGCCCGGTCATATGATCGCAAATCGGAGCAGCAGGGGGAATAATGGCCATCTCGTCGCAGCAAGCGACAGTCACGGCGGCGGTTCTCGTCATCGGCGACGAGATTCTCTCCGGTCGCACCCAGGATCAGAACAGCAATTACATCGCCAAATATCTCAGCCAGCTCGGCATCGAGCTGCGCGAGGTGCGGGTCGTCGCCGATGATGAGGGCGAGATCGTCGCCGCGGTGAATGCGCTGCGGGAGCGCTATGTCTATGTGTTCACCACCGGCGGCATCGGTCCGACGCATGACGACATCACCGCGGACGCCATCGCCAAGGCGTTCGGCGTCGAGATCAGCGAAGACGAGCGCGCGATCAAAATGCTGCTGGAGCGCATCAAACCGGAGCAGCTCAACGAGGCGCGGCGGCGTATGGCGCGCATCCCGCATGGCGCCGAGCTGATCGAGAACCCCATCTCAAAGGCGCCGGGGTTCATGATCGGCAATGTCATCGTCATGGCCGGCGTGCCGATGGTGATGCATGCGATGCTCGACGCCGTCGCCGGCAAGCTTCGGTGCGGCGCTGTCGTCCTCGTCGAAACCGTCGCCGCCGGCAATATTGCCGAAGGGCGCTATGCGGCGGGCCTGAAACTCATCGCAGACGCCGAGCCCGAAGTCAGTCTCGGCTCGTATCCGCATTTTTCCGCCGAAGGCGTGCGCAACGAGATTGTGCTGCGCTCGCGCGACGCGGCGCGCCTCGCCGTCGCGACAGAGGCCGTGCGCAGTTTGCTTGCGGGCATGAGCGGCGACGCGGCGATGGAGTAGGAGAAAAGGTTCATGCGACGTCAGCTTTCGCCGAGGCGCGCCAGCCCAAGGCCGCGACGCCCGCAAGCCCGAAACACACGACCGCGCTCCAGGCGGCGAGGCTGAGGCCGAAGATCACCAGCGCCGGCTCGTCGCAGCGCACGGGCTTCACATGTTTCAGCGCCGCCATGAAATCCTCGGCGGAGAGCGTTTTGGTCAAGGCGCCCGAGCATTCCGTGGGGCCGGCCCAGAATTTCAGCTCGACCCCGGCGTGATAGACGGCGATCGCCGCTCCGACCAAAAACGCCGCGGCGAGCAGCGCCAATCCGACCCGCGCCAGCTGCGCCGGGCCGCGCCAGGAAAGCGCAAGCGTCGCCGCGGCGATCAGAATGGCGACATAATAGGGAATGCGCCCCAGGAGGCACAATTCGCAAGGGATATAGCCCATCGCCTGCAGCGTCCAGGCGCCGGCGATGGTTGCGCTCGCGACGATGAGGCAAAGAAGCGCCGACGCGCGCGCGGGATGGCGCATGATCGCTTTGGCCAGCGGCATCAAAACAGCTTGACGGCGATCACCACGCCGCCGACCACGAGCGCCGCCAGCGACCCGACGAAAACGCCGAAATGGCTCTCCAGCCTCTCGCGGATCGGATCGCCGAAATGATTGAGCGCCGCCGCGAGCAGAAAGAACCGCGCGCCGCGCGTGATCAGCGACAGCAGGATGAACAGCGGAAAATTATAGCCGAAGAGCCCGGAGAAGATCGTCACCAACTTATAGGGAATCGGCGTCAAGCCCTTGACCAGAATGAAGATCGCGCCCCATGTCGCATAGAAGGCGCGCATCGCCACCATCTTGTCTTCATAGCCGTAGAGATGGATCAGCCATTGCCCGACCGTGTCGTAGAACAGCGCGCCGAGCGCATAGCCGAGCGCGCCGCCGGCGACCGACGACACCGTGCACATGGCCGCATAGCCCCAGGATTTCTTGGGCGCGGCGAGCGACATCGGCACCAGGATGAGATCGGGCGGCGCCGGAAAGAACGAGCTTTCGGCGAAGGCGATGGCGCAAAGCGCGAGCGGGGCGTGCCGGCTCGAAGCGAGCGACATCGTCCAGGCATAGAGTTTCTTGAACATAGGTCTCCAATAGCACTGGCGCGAGGGCTGCGATAGAGAGCCGGCCATACGCTCTCGCGCGGCGCCGTCATTCAAGTCGCGAGTTGTGAATTACTAAACCGATTCGCTTGACGGCGGGTTGACGGGCGGCCGGTGCTGGCTAATATCCGCCCCGCGCGCCGCTCGAGAAGTCCTCGCCGCGGCCCGCGCCCCTGTGGCGGAATTGGTAGACGCGCTCGAACTCAAAATCGAGTTCCGCAAGGAGTGCTGGTTCGACTCCGGCCAGGGGCACCACCGACCCTCTCCAAACATCATCAAATCTCTTCAAACGTCGCCCTCAAAGCGCGCCGAACTCGCTGATTTTGCTTGCTTATGCGTTCGCTCTCATACGCAAACATCATCATCCGTCAGCAAGTTTCTTCGCTTCTTTACAGGCCGCGCGGGTGCAGTCTAGGGTGCAGTCAGGTGGCGCTAGCGGTCTCGGGCGGGTGCAGTCAGACAGCGCCGACGATCTTTGGCGGGTGCAGTTGGCATGGGCTCATTGACGGTGAAGGCTATCGAGGGTCGCCTGTCTGAAGGCCGCCATTTCGACGGCGCAGGGCTCTACCTTCAGGTGAGGGCGACCGGGTCGCGATCTTGGCTCTATCGTTGGAAGGACGGCGGCAAGGTTAAGGTAATGGGCCTTGGGGCCTATCCGGCGGTCGGGCTCGCCGACGCCCGCGAAAAGGCGCGCGAGTGCGCGCGGATGCGCGCCAAGGGAATCGACCCTCTTGAGCAGAAACGCGCCAGCAAGCAGGCCGAGTCGCCGGCGCCCGCCGCGCCCGCCGGCAAAACCTTCTCAGAGGTCGCCGCAGAATATATCAAGAGCCACCAAGCCGGCTGGAAATCCGCCAAGACCCTCTATATCTGGCGCCACTCGTTAGAGCACTATGCGGATAAGGCCTTCGGCGCGGTCGCGGTCGACAAGATAGACCGGCCCATGATCTTGAGCTTGCTGCGGCCGATCTGGAATGAGAAGCCGGAAACGGCTGGCAGGGTTCGCCGCCACGTCGAGGCGGTCCTAAATTTCGCTCGGGCTCACGATTATCGGTCCGGCGACAACCCGGCGGTATGGCGCGGCAATCTGCAATTCGCCTTCGTCGATCAATCCAAAATTCGCACGGTCAAGCATCACCCCGCCCTGCCCTACGCCGAGTTGCCGGCTTTCCTTCGCGCCTTGCGAGAGCGCCCCGGCGTCGGCGCACTAGCCTTTGAGTTCGCGATCTTGACAGCCTGTCGAACGTCGGAAGTCTTGGGCGCGACGTGGCAAGAGGTCGATATCGACGCAAAGCTCTGGAGCATTCCGGGCTCCAGGATGAAAGCCGGCAAGCCTCATACCGTGCCGTTGTCCGCCCGTGCGATCGACCTGCTTAAGGCCGTCGCCGACTTCCGACGCGGCGCCGAGCCGTGGCTTTGGCCCGGCGACCGGATAGGCCGGCCCTTGTCGAACATGGCTTTCTTGATGCTCTTGCGCCGGATGGATAGGAGCGATTTGACCGCGCACGGGTTTAGATCGACGTTTCGCGATTGGATTTCCGAGACCACGGAATTTAGCAGCGAAGTCGCCGAGATGGCGCTCGCTCACGTCGTGAGTAACAAGGTGGAAGCGGCTTATCGGCGCGGCGATCTTTTAGCGAAGCGCCGTGAGCTTATGGAGGCTTGGGCGGCGTTTTGTTGCGGGGCGGCGCCGGCTGAGGTCAATCATAAAGAGCCTTCATGAACATCCTTCCGGCTGGAGTTAGTAGATTTATAATTTTTGTCACCGAAACCTCTCTAAAATTAAATAGCTTCAGCTCCCTCAGATTCTCAAATGAAACTATGACAGCATCGCCGCTAAGTCCAAACCTTTTAGCTAAGACCTCAATGGCATTGACTTGAGGGTTTGCCTTTAAGGCATCGATATAAAAAGAATAGTCAACAGTTGGCTTTGTTATTTTTGATTCGATTTCTCTACTAGTTACGTCATATGCAAAACTTAACATGAGTGCATCTACTGGATCAAGTCTTTTGAGAGTATCAATGAATGATTGCCTCACTCGATCATTCCGACTTGGGTCCATAGCGGCAGCTAGTAGCCTGGCCCATAACTCTTGAAGTTCTTCGCGGCTCTCGTTTTTGGCGGCTTCCAATAGAGGTATTGCCACGGAGGGACTTACAGATATAGGGTCAAAGACTTTTCTTTCACGTAGAATTTCCTCCGTCCGCTGCTCTAGCTTCGCGCAGTTACGAAGACGCACATGGTGAAGCGGGTCCCCAACGACTAACCCAACTGCGTCCTCGGGAATTGTTCCCAATATCCGGCCTAAAAACGATCCGAACTTCGACGCTAGATCGATGGCCTTGCCGGCCGCTTTGGCCGCTTCGCCGGCTGCGCCAGCCGTCGCAGGATCAATAAGTTCGCTGGACATGAAACACCTAAAGTTAAGTCACTTGTGCAACTCTACAGCCCGTCACGCGATCTGTGCAATCCTCATTCGATCAAACTCCAATCCCCATCCCCGGCTTGAGCCGCTGCAACCAATCCGGCCGGACGTCGATCGGCCGCTCGCCGCATTCCACGCATCGCAGCCGCCCGCGCAGCGACGGGACGGGAATTGAGCCGGGCAGCGCGGACACGTCGACGCGGGCGCTGTGGCCGCAGTAGCAGGCGGCTTCGATGCGGGTCACGCCTTGGGCGCGCATGTTCGTGAGTGTCATGGGCTGGTAAGAGGATCGGGAGGGCATGGCGAATGACCCCGGTTCGCTTGATCAGAATTATTTTTGGGCCTTTAACTGCTCGCGAATGAACTGCGCGGCGCACTTGACAACATCAAGAATATCGAGGTCACGATCATTATCTAGCGTAACGCCGCCAGCCGGATCGTTTAAGCGCGACAAGCCGCATCTCATTCGACCTAAAACCCCGGGAGGACGAGAAATCACATCGGTGGCCTTGAGCTTCGGTTTAAGAAGAGGACCTACAATGACATGTTTGAATGCGTGCGCCACTTCATCAACCCTCGCAAAATCCGGCGACGCCTTCTTCCATTCTTGCCGTAAAATCGCCGACCGCGCCTTTTTGTCTGGTTTGTAGGCGAGATAATCAACGGAATGAAAGACCGCGACACATGCTAGAAATGCGTGCCTAACCGAGGTCGGGTGATCTTCGAAGTCCTTGATCGTTGGATCGACGATGTCTTCGAGGTAGCGCTCAAGGTCTTCCATCTCATCTCTCCGATGCTCTCCATTGTCAAAAAGTGGCTTCGCCGCCGCAGTGAATCAAGAACCTTGATCGAATCAGACGCTCAAGCTCTAATCGAGCGGTTCGGCGAAGACGCCTATCTGGAGGCGCGCCTTCGCCAGCATGACGCCGACCATGAGATCGTCGACGGCAATCGCCCGCCTGGACATTGGGAACGGGTGAAGTCGGCGATCCGAAGACGATCATGACTTCGCACGCCTTACCGGCTTCGCGCCAGTCGCGCCATATCCGGCGCCGCGCTTCCTCAAGCGTGATCTTATGGGCGCAGACGGCTCTTGCGAGGCACGCCTCGATCGCGTCCTTTTCCCCCGCTTCGTCCCATGGCTGCAATTCGAGGTTGCGCGGATCGGATGGCGCGCCGCCGAGCGCGAGCGGGATTCGATGGTCGAGTTCGAAGTCGACAAGCAGCTCTTCGGGCAACTCAAGTTCCCGAATGAGCTTGATCTTGATTCGATTCGTATAGGACCGTGGCGGGCGAACCGTCTTCGTCCAGCCGATCGCGCAAATCGTCCGATCAATCGTCGCTTGCGTGACGACCGAATTGAGCGGCAGCTCTTCGGCGAACGCGCCCATTGGAGTAAGCAATAGCGTCAGCGCAAGGATGCGGCTTCGCATATCAGTCGCGCCCTCTTGGGAACGGAATCACGTTGCTTGTTTTGACGATCGCGCGCACGTCAGCGACTGCGGCGTCGACCAACTCTTTGAGCGGGCGGTCGTCGGGCAGGAAGCCGCCGCGCACTATCTCTTGGGCCGCGGTGGCGTGACGCATAATCGCGGCGAGTGCGGGCGCCGCGCATTCGACGTCATGGTCATTTTCGATGAGTTCGGCGACGATGGTTGAGATATGGGGCGGTAGAGCCTCGATGACCGCTTTCTCGAACATCCCTAGAAAGTTGGCTGTCTCGTCCAGGATTCCGTTGGCATGGTCATACATTGCGAAAAAAGCAGGCGACATGCTGAAGGCTCCAAAAAGTGTGTTTCGATGCGATAGAGCCTAGCCGAACCGTCGCCGCAGTCAATTGGAGAAAAGCCATATGATTAAAAGGGTTACGTCATGACACACGCCTTCAAGTCATGACAAAAAAAAGGGGCGCGGCCGATCTTGTGGATCGAACCGCGCCCCGAAGTTGGCGACTGCGCGCACTCATGAACCTGCCTCCGCAATCCGCGCAGTCGCATCTAAGGACAGTAAGCGAAGGCAAACTTTATCGACGCAACGCGCGTGGCGAGAACAGCTCGCGCGCGTAGCGCACCGCGAGCGATAGGCCTTGCGCGCAGCCGAAGAGGAAGGCGCCGGCGAACCAAACGAACGGCGCTGCGACGATGCACGCAGCGACAAGAAAGATGTTGAAGCCCATTGGTCTAGATTTCCTGCAAGCCAAGCTGCGTTAGGTGCAGCGTAACGCGCGAGACGCCGTCACTTTCAACCTTGGTGACTTCGAAAAGCGTATGATCCGTTTCGCGCCGGACGCGGTCGCCGCGGTGAATTTCCCAGGGCAGAGAATTGTGCGTGAGCGTCACTATTGGGACGCGCGATTCAATCAAACCAGAGTCGCCGCTCATCGCGGTCGCAGCGTGCGAAGTGCGAAAGACAAGCTTGTTGCGGTAGGAAAACTCGCCGCGCAGCGTCACTGCTTCTTCATCATATGAAATGGGAGAAAAATTCGGCTTCGCCTCGCAGGGGATGATTGAAAGGGCTTCCCCGAAGGCTTCGTCAATCTTGGTGGAGACCAGGCCAATACCGCGGCGCCAATCGGTTATCATGTAGCTCATTTCATCACCTCGCCGGCACAACGCCGCTATCTGGCGTCGCTGTGTGACCTAGTCTGTTGAGTTCGCCATACACATTGGCCGTCGCCTTTTTGGCGTCTTCAACTATGGCCCGCAGCAACGCAGACGGCTCGACAGAAATCTTGTTCATGATCGCAACTTCGCCTTTGACGTTGCCTTGCACGTTGACGTCGACGGGCTTGAGCGGCGGTTGCTGCGGCGTCGTCGGCTGCCCGCTTCGCGCAAAAAATGGAAGCGACGGGCTCGCCGGTATCTGCGGCCAACGATGGTGCTCGAATGTCTCGCCAAAGGATTTATGCGTCCCGCCTAAGACGTGATGCTCCATCCATTCGCTCGCGAAATTCTCGCGCTGGCGAATGTCGTGCGACGTGTCGAAGAGGCTCTTCGACAACTTCGGAATTGCGAACGCTACTGCGCCAATCGCAGCCGAGCCGACAAGCGCAGCAAGGCCTCCGCCAGCCGCCGCGCCGCCCGCAGCCGCCGCTGCGCTGTTGCTTCGAAATTCATCGACGACTTTCGATCCGACGCTCTTCGCAGTCTGCGCCGCGGCGGCGCCCTCCAATGCCTTCGCCGCCAAGACGAGAGCCGCGGCGCTGCCGTCCAGCGCCGTAGCGCTGCCCGTGAGCGCAGTTGAGCCGAGCAGGCCTTGTAATAGTTTGTAGGAGCCGATTAGGCCCCCAGCGCCGCCGAGCGCGCCAACGCCGCCAAGGCCCAATGCAATGAACTTCGCACTGAGGGGATATTGCGACGACCAATCGACGAACTGCTTTTTCAATTCGGAAAGCGCCGCGGTGATTGACGAGATGACGCCGGCAGCGTCCTTCATGATCGGTTCGGCGAGCACAGCGCCGAAGTCGTGAAGCGAAGTGCTCAGCGATTTGATCGCGGTAAGCGCGTCGCTCTTATACAAGTCGGCGGCGTTCAATCCAGACGCTTGATCATATAGTTTGGCGTGATTCTGAAAACTCTCGCGTTGCGAAATGAGCTTGTTTATCAGGTCGGCCGCATTGCCATTGGGGAAGGCCTTGCGGACCTCCGCAATCTGTTGCTCTGGAGTCGTGAAGCCGTGCCTTTCGAGCGCCGGCTCGAGCACATCCCAAACCCACCTGTCGGGATCGCGTTGCGCGAGGTCGCTCTGCGCATAGGACGCGCCTGGCTTGAGGCCTTTTACCTCGCCAGTCTTGGGAACCTTGATCACATCGCTGTCACGCAAAAGCCCAAGGCTCACCGCTTCCTTGAATGCGGCGTGAACATTGTTCGCGCCGAGCAACTGCTTCATGAGTTGGTCTAGCGCCTTGCCGGTTGTGCTGCCGGAAAGTTCGGCGGCGAGCGAGACGGCGGTCGTCGTCTGGAATCGTTCGCTGAGATTGCGCCCTGACGATTTTTCATATTTGGCCAGTTCGAACAGGCCTTCAGGATTGATCAGCTTCCCGATCACCTGTTGCCCGCGGACAAGCGCGTCTAGATAGCGTTGAAACTTTTCCGGGTCTTGGGCGTAGCCAAGCAGCTCGCCTGCTTTCACAAGCTGCCCTAGGCCGCTTGCATCGCCCCCGCCCGCCTCAATCGCCGCGCGTGCTTTCATCACGGATGGCAGGATGTGCGGAACCTCTTTGACGTCGAGTAGAACGCCGCGCAACTCTTTCGCAAGTTCGAGTCCGCCTTCGATCGACACACCCGGTATCGTGCGCTGCAAATCGACGATTTGTCTTTTGTAAGCCTCGATGTCCGCTTGCGGGACGCCAGCCGCGCGAAGATTGATCTCTTCATGCTGAAGATGCGCGCCAGCTTTGACTGCGGCCACAGCCCCGTGTTCAATGGCGAATGACGCTTTGACGGCAGCCATGCCGGCGAGCTGCTTGGCGGCGCTCGCTGCCGCCTGATAGGCGCGCGTGATTGCGTGAACGCTCTCGGCGTGTTGGCGCGCGCCGCCGTTCGCAAGGTCGAGTTGTGACTTGAGCGCGCCGCTGCCGCCTTTGTCGAGTTCCTTGGCGACCGATCGCGCTAGCTCCGCAATGCGTTTCAGCGTGTCGCTCGCGTGATCTACGGCCGTCACCGTCGCGGTAACTTGGGGACCGATCGTCATTATAAATCCTATGCAAAAACGAAAAGAGCGCCCGTCACTGCGCGCGCTCATTTAGGTGAAGATTGATACGGTTGCACCACCAGAAGACTTCGCTGATCGTCATGCGGTCAACCTCGCTAGGTTAAATCCGAAACTCGACAACGAGCGCCGTCATGGCGCGTGCCACCGTCAAATAGGGTTCTCACCAGTGACTCCAAACACCAAGTTCGAAGCCGCCGCGCGAAGTTTCAGATAATCGCTGGCGCAAAGCGTGTCCAATATCGCGCCGTCAATGCCTGACATGCTCGTCAAAAATTTGAGCATTGCCTCATCGCGGTAGTCAAAGGAAATCTTGTCATCGCCTTGCGGGATCACCTTCACGGGCTCGCCGAACATACGAAAGTCGCGCGCAAGCGGCTCTTTCAGTTCGATCTCTGATTTGGGGCCTTGATGCGTTTGAATCTCTTGCGAGAGTTTGACGGTAACGGTCTTTGACATGATGTGATCTCCGATTAATTGGCGGTTTTGGCGATAGCTGCGACGGCGTCGACGTCAGCGCCCGCGGCGTGAAGGGCCTCGACGATGTTGACGCCGAGCCTGCGATGGTTCGAGAGCGCGTTCGCGAGGCGACGACTTTCGAGAGAAGCCTTTTCGTCGCCGCGCGCGCCGCGCAGCGATAGCGAGGCCTCGCGGATTTCAGCGGCGCGAACGATCGCTTTAGTTGCGGTCTCAGTCATTTGATGGTCCTGTGGTTTGATGTTGTGATAGGTTTCGACTGGCAACGCGCCGAGCAGCGCAACTGCGCGCGCGGCGGATAGCGTTTCTTTCGAATGGATTGAAAGCAGCGTCTTCGTTGCGTCGGGACGAAGCTTCGAACTCTTCGCTCTCGACGATCGCTGCCGCCCATGCCGAGAGCTTTGGTTCGGAGTTGGGCGTCGGCGGCGCTTCAATGTCTGCGCTCAACGGCGCCGCGGCTTCGACCGAAGTCGCTCGTCTGCGCTTCGCCGGACGCGCGTCTGCTCGCTCGCGATCGATCGCCGCGCGCATCGACTCCGACATCGGTTCGATCGTGAAGCCATTCGCTTCGGCCTGCTCTCGCGAACCGCAGCGCATGTCGGCGTAGCGAACCATTCGGCGGCCCTGAACGCCTTCGTAATCGAACGCGATTTTGGCGACATCGAAGCCGAGCGCTTCGGCTTCGATGATGGAAATGGGCGCGTCCAAGCCCGGCGCAATGGCATTGGCGCCGTCATGCGTGAGATAGGCGATACTCAATAGCTGCCTCCGTAATATCCGGAGCCGTAGCCGCCAAAACGCGGACCGTTGAAGCCGCCATATCGGATCGCGCGGCCACGCCCATGCGTGTGAGTGCATTGCGTGTCGAGGCGCTAAATCAAATTTCGAAGCTCCACAACGTTGCCTCGTTGCCAAGTTTGCCAACGCTCCCCGTCGCGCACCTGAGCGCTTTGTGCGCCGGCTAACAATTGATAATAGGCAGCGCGTAACGATGGCAGCGCCGCGCATTCATCTTGTAGCGTCGCGATGGTCTGCGGCGGTCCTGCTTGAGTCGGATAGTTCGATTGGTTCAAAGGTGGCCGATTGAAGCTCGTCATCTTGAACTTTCCTCTCTCTTCTCTTCGTCGTCGACCATCCGAACCTTTGGAGGTCGACCGCGACGACGCGGCTGCGAAGCTGCGAACGTCTCGCGTTCCGGCGCCGCCTTCGACTTGCCTTGAGGCGCTTCGACTTCCTCGTCTTCGGGCTGTTTGCCGACAAGCGTCGCATAGAGCGGGTGCTCTAGCCCGTAGCGCTTCAAGAGCTTGCGCTCTTGAGCTAGTTGCTCGAGGTGCGTCTCCAAATCCTTGCCGTCTTCGGCAAGCGCTTCGGTCAGTGAGATCAACCCGGATTCGAGGCCCATGATTAAAGCCTCACGCGTCTTCTTCGGATCGCTTGAGACAGGCCCGCGACCGTTGAACGTGGCGCACGTATATGCTTCGCGCGCCTCATAAAATCCTACGGCGTGTTTCGGCAGTTCGATCGCGCCGATGTTGACTTGCTCTTCGAGCCACGCAACGAAGACGGCCTTGTAGAAGCGCTCAACTATCTGTTTGCGCCGGATGTCGTTAAGCAGGTTCGGCAGCGCCATCGCAAGCCGGCTCGCGCTGAATGACGTCTGCGAATAGTCACCCGTCAAATCTTCGACGCTTGAGCCAGCGGCCTTAGCGGCGCGACGTTGAATGCTGCGGTCGAAACTCTCGTAGGTGTTCGCGATGGCTTTCGAGTCGTGTTGAACAAGCTTATCACCCGCGAGTAAGTGGATAACCGAACCGGCTGACGGCGTGATGCGCGCCTTGCTATAAAACGACTTGTGCGCGGTGAGCCAGCCGTCGAGACTTGGCCAGATGTTTAACTCACGATCGTTCACGGTGAGAGTGTCGAACGCTTGCTAAGTCGGCAGCGCCGATTCGATGACGTTCGTTATGCTCGCATCGATCATCGCCTTCGCAAGCGTGAATTCCTGGAGCGTCGCGCCCTCTTGCGCTGGCGTTAGCGCCGCGATCAACGGCGACAGGCCTCGCACGGCGCGCGGGTCATCGTTTAGCATCACGTGAATGACGCGAGGCCTGCCCCATGATGTGAAAGCCTCCACAAGCTCCGCCATCGGCGCCGATGTCCAAGCACCGAGCGCCGGCTCGCGCAGCATGTAACCACGAATGCGACCGCGCTGATCGAAGGCAACGCCATAAAGGACGTTCAAATCGCCTTTTTCCATTCGCGTTATCGATCGGTCGAGTTGCGCGACGTCGAGTAGCTGCACCTTAGTTCGCGTCGTCGCGCCGCGAAACAACTCCCACTCCAAAGAGGCGAGCGCCTCGCCGTTCAATAGCCATTGGCGGAAAAACGCGCTCGCAAGACCCGTCATGTCGAAGCGGCCTGAGAGGTCGCATTCGAGAGGGTTTGACGCCCATGCACACCACTTAGATTCGATCTTATGCGAGAGCGCTCGCGCTTCGTCTTCGCTTATGCCGAGTTCGGCGGCGCGCGGTTTGCTTGACAGCGTCAAGCCAGTTCCGACCGCGGTCGCTGTGAGGTTGGTGAGCAGTGTTGCGACGGTCGAATTTTGCGTCGCCATTTCGTTGCTGATAGCGCTGGCGAGCGCGCTATCGCGCGCAGTTCGCCCGCCCGTGGTAATGGCCACCTGCCCAGACCAAGCGTGCGCGCCGCCGAAGCCCGATCCGAACGTCGACCGCGCCCATGCTAAGCGCGGCTCGCCGGTAGCCGAAGTTGCATCGAGAAAGGATGCGACCCGCGGTGACGGGACGGCGAAGGCACCCTTGGGCGCGGCGTCGGGCATGGCCTGCGCGATGTCGGGCAGGCGCGCAAGGGGCGGCCCGGCGTCGAGCTGCGGTGAGATGATGTCGCCCATTTTATAGACCTCTCACGACCACGCCGCGAGCCGCTGCTTGCTGCGGCGAGATGTATCCCTGCGCGAGATTGTAACTCGACACGACGTCCCTGATCTCGGCGAGGCGCCGTTCTTTCGCGCTGTTCACCGGCGCCGAGCCGAGCGCGCTGGCGACGCCGGTTGAACCTTCCTTTTGCATCGCGGCGAGGAAAGCGCTCGCGTCGTGACGCGGTTCCTTTTCGGCCGGAAGGTCGGCTAGCATCTCGATCACAGCTTCGGCGGCGAGCGGCGTGTAGAGCGCCATTTTGAGCGCGACCTTGGGGCGCTCTTCGGCGTTCGGATGCTCCAGGATCGTCGCGAGACGAGCACGTTCTTCCGCGCGAACCTGGCCTTCGGTTTTGGGCTTTGGATTCTCAATGGACATGGTAATTCGACCTCGTATTGCTGTTGAGACGTTCGCCGATGTCGGCGAGATTGATTGAATTCTTGTCGCTTGCACGTTCGGCCTTAGAGGCCTTCGTGATAGATGCGACGGCGACGGCGTAGGTCAGGCAATCGAGCGGCTCATTGCCGACGCCGCCAGCGCCTTTCGCGGTGTTGTGAAACTCAAGTTTCGCGTATCCGCGCACGAACCGCGTTCTCAAAGTCTCGACCGTTAGTCCCTCGAAATAAGACGGCTCAAGTGCGTCGGAGAGGTGAATAAAACCGGGGCCGATTTCCTGCATAGCGAGCCGCTTCTGAATGCTAGCCTTCGTCGCATCCACCCCCACTAGATAAAGTTAAGTCAGTCCACGCAAGAGCGAGCCCTTGCGGATTATTGGCTTGTCGAAGCCGCCGACGCCTTTAATGGCGATGACGTGCCGCTGCTTGCGCCGCTGTTGTGAGACGAACGATGCGACGAAAGACGTGTTGAAGCCGGAATCGACCGCGGCGGAAGCAATTGGCAGCACGCGACGATCCTGCGTCGTGAATGTCATGCCTAGAAGTTCGTCGAGTCCTGTCCAAGGAATCGTTCCCGCAGTGTCGCCCATTATCTTGTGGTGTTGAATGACGAACGCGCGGTTGTCGTCTGTGAAGCCGACGATGCTGCATTCGATTCTCGCGCCCTGTATGTCGCAACCTGCAACAATCTTTGTGATCTCTTTGGGCAACGGAATCGGTATCGGTTCGGCGCGCTGTTGCAATTCAGAGGAGTCGAGAGAGAACTCTTCCCCAAAATCATATGGTTCGGCGAGAACGGTGTTGTGGAACACACGCAACTTTTCGGGTTGCTTTTCGGCCTCTTCGTATTGCGCTGCGACAGATTCCATAGTCGAAAAGCGTGATAAAAGTTCTGTTGCATGAAACGAGCGAATGCCTTTTTCCGGCGTGTCGTTTGTCGCCATCCACGCGCCCATGTCGATCGCGTCGAGACGTTCACGTTCGGACGTATGATGACCGCAATGAGAGCAAACGAGCTTCGCAGTTTCGGGGCGGGCTGGCGTCCACTTCAGGTCTTCGAATCGCGGATAATCGAATGTGCCACACTCGGGACATGGCACGAAAAAACGCTCTTGAGTTCCGCGCGCAAACCACTCCGCGATGCGGCTGGAGTTCTTTGCGGTCGGCGTGCTTGCAATGACGATCTTGCGGTTCGCAAAAGTGCGCGTTCGCTTGATTGCGAGTTGAACGGGATCGCCTTCGCTTCCCGCGCTGCGGGCGTATCGATCTATTTCGTCGAGAAAAAGATAACGAATGGAGCGCGCCGCGAGGTCGTCGGGATTGTAACTTGATCCTATTGAGATTGAGCCCGCAGGGTAGACCTTGTGACGTATACTTGAGCCGCCGCTTGTTCGTGCGCCTTGTCCAATGAGTTCGCGGACGGCGGCGGTTGAAGTGATAAGCGGGTCGAGCCGATTCTTGCAAAAATCTAGAGCTTTTCCCTCCGAAGGATGCACAAGTAGGCTCGGTCCTGGAGCGTTCGGGATCGTCCAAAGTAGCGCTGAATCTAGCGCCAAACTTTTCCCCGTCTGAACTCGCCAACATGTAGACCAAGGTCTCAGTGTCGGGATCGGCAAAAGCCTCGACAAGGCCTTTCTGATAAGACACTAGTGAAAGTGGCCCGGGCTCGGCGTTGCTCGCGGGAAGGACGATGTTCGACTTACACCACTCCACGATGTTTGTCTTTGGCGGCGGCGCGAAAGAAGTGAGCCATGCCGCCTGAAGTTGGGAATCTATCATTGTTCATTCCAACGCAATCATATCCAAGTCCGCGAGAGTGGCGAGAGCGGCGCGCGCTTCCTCTTCAATCATCGCCGCGATCTTTTTCGAGTTCGACTTCCCCGACCAAGCGAGGCGCCAGCTTTGCGCCGATCGACAAGAAGGCTACGCGAGCGCGCGCGATGACATCCTTGCCGGTCGCGGCGACGACCTCGCGATCAAGCAGCGATGCTTCCAACTTGTCATTGTGCAACTTGAGTTTGCGCGTCTGCTCTTCAGCAAATTGGCGCTTCGATTGGATCAACGCCAATCGAGCCGGATCGTCGCCAAGTCGCTGCGGCGCGGCGCTCGTCAGACGTTCGCGCAGTAGCGACGTTTCGTCGGTCCGCAATTTGATTGCGGCGTGTGCTTTTTCGTAATCGAACGTCTTGTCTGAAGCGCGCTCGACGCCGGCGTCTCGCAGCCATTGCGCGATCTTCGTGTGCGGTTGATTGAACTCATTCATCAACGCTGTAATGCCGACGCGACCGCTGCGCATGGCCCGTGTTTCCTTGTGTTTCTTGGGGTGAAGTGAGCAAAAACATGGTTAAAAATTGCAAAAAGATGCGGCAGCGCCCCGCACTTGGCAAGGTATGGTTAACGCCTAGGACCCATTAACCTTAACAGGTCATTCGGCGACGATTGTTAACATTAACGAGTAGCCCCAATCGCGCCGCTACACATTGGAATGTCCCGCCCATGCGCACACGATCTCATTCGCTGGACTCCGCCGCGATCGGCGAGAGCGCGACGCCGTTCAATGCGGACTGCAGCTCAGTCGATATGTTCTTTGCGAGTTCATTCTCAGCGGTTTTCATCCACGTCTTACGCGGCGCGCCGTCATCCTGACCAAGGCCAGTCTTCGGCGATTTGGCATACACAGGTTTGATGTCTTTCCCGTGCCTGACGAGCAGCAACAGAGCCCCGTTGGGAGCGCGCATGACGAACGATTTTTGAATGTTGAGCGCCGATGAGCCACCGCCCGTAACTCTGAACGTCGACCCGCTATACGATCCGCGCAGCTCGCTCAAGACTGGCGTGAACGATCCGATTTTGAGCGCTGAGATGCGCGCCTTAGAGACAGTCCAAGTCGCCGCGATGTTCGATTGCGTTGAGCCCTTCACGGGCGGCACGCTCTTCGCGAACTGTGCCTTCCCGACGCCGATGTCTGCGCTCATAACTTTGATCGCATCCTTGCGTGCTGCGCGTGCCGTTCGATCGACGCTGCGGCGAAGCGCATTCACTGTGCCGCGCGAGGCCTTCTCCAATTGGTCGACAAGCTGGCGCGTATCCATCGTAGTTTTGAGTTCGATGTCGCCCATTCTCTCGCCTTACTTCAACATAGGCTCTTGCACCTGCACGCGTCGACGATCCGTTGCTACTACGCCTTGCGGCGATGCGACGGTCACATGCACGTCTATCTTGTCGCCGGGTTTTAGCGCGATTCGTGAAAGCATGTTCTGCACGGCGTGCTGCGCTTGCGTCTCTGCGACGGCGCGCTCGTGCGTTCGTTCGTTACTCATTTCGACTTCCGCATCGGTCGCCAGTCGCGGGAGACATCCGACGCGAGAGCGAGCGTGAAGCCCGGCGCTATTTCGGACGACTTCGGCTTCGTCTCAACTGCGGTGCGCGCCTTCGGCGCGAGCCGAGCGGCGACGTCCAGCACGCGGGTCATTGGACTTTTGCTCACGTTGAGCAAAAGGTCGGTCAGGTGTTTCGGAATGGAAAGGGTCATGGGAAAGCTCCGAATTGGTAGAGGGTGATGAAGGGCGCGCCGCGGCCTCGCCGCCCCGCTCGGGTGGCCGCGGCGCAAGACGCCGATCCGCCTTGTCGCTCGGTCTGCCGGCGAGCGGGGCGGACGACGTCTATCTCGGATTATTGGGGAGGAAGTTGCGGGCGGGACGCCGTATCGGCTCTGAGAGCGCATTTTTTCCAATTTACGAATTATACACGTTGAGCCAGACAGTGTCAACAAATATATTGACTTTTTCAACATTTTGTAGAACTGCCGTTGCAAATTCAAGATAGGTCTGGTATATGCTGCGGAATTAGAAGGAAAAACGTCTTTGCTGGGGCCTCGGCCCAAAAGTTGGGAATTCAAGTTATGGACGAAATACAACCTGAGATTTGTGGATTACAAGACGGCGCAACCAAAGCGTCGCGCGGATGGGGCGGCGCGAGGCGGGGCGCGGGTCGGCCGCGAAAGCCAGAGCCGCCCAAGCCAATGTCGCTCGAGGAGCGGCTCCAGGCGTTGTTCGCCGATCGCGACGATGCGATCCTATTGATGAACGACCCGGCGCCGCGAGACGAAGTGGTCGTCCGCGACCGCAGATGACACTGCATACCGCAGCGACGAAGAGCCCGGCCATGAGCCGGGCTTCTCATTTCAGGATAGGCCTCTCCTAATCGCCTCGACGGTATCCGCAAGCTCGCCAAACAGGCACGTCGAGGCGTCAAGCGCTTTGATCGAGCTGAGCATGATTGTCTTGTGGTCGGGCAGACGCGCCTCCGCCAACACGTAAAAACGCCATTGAGACGGGTCGCGATGATCGGCAAACTCGTCTGTCTTCGGATGGTGCGCGAACACGTAAATTTGCGCGGGGCGACCCGGCGCTACTATCCATTCGACGCCATCTTTATAGTAGCCCGTGCGCGGCGCGATGTCGAAAAGCGGCTTACTCGGTTCCGTTCTGTTCCAACTTTGCAGCGCCGCGGACTGTTTCACCTCCAAGCGTGTGCCGTCCTCATGCTGAAAATCCCAACCGGCATAATCGGCAGCGCACCAATTCCAGCCGCGGTCGCGGAGCGCAATATCGACGATGGCCTCGACTATGATCGCGCGGTGAATATTTGTGATGCGCTTGCGCCAGAACGCGGCGTAAGCGGCGTGCGCAACAATATTAGCTTGAATGGACATGGCTGATCCTCCGCCACGAAGGCTAGGTTCTAGGCGTTAAAATTTTTGTCGTCGCCCCACGCCGCGGGCTGACCGAAACTCAGTAAGCGCGGAAAGCCAGAAGATCGTCCTCCGAGCGGCATCCGCGCCGCGGCACGCGATATCCAAGGACCGCTCGGACTCTTGGGAAGCGATCTGCCGTCGCGATCTTACTGCTCGTGATCTGGCCTTGCGCACTGAAGCGCTTGCGCAGATCGTCGAACGGGAAGTGGTGGAGACTGTTTTAATTTCGGTCGGCATACCGGCCGAAATTAAATCTGACAAAAATCCGAAAGGGGCTGGTCGGAAGAAAATACCCGGCAGCACCACTATCGTCGCCGCCGAACTCGGCCTTGCGCCGGGCTTATCATTTTCACTGATCGGCCCGGTTGCCAAACTAGCCGCGCAAGCTACGCTGCCGCGACCGCGGGGAGAATCGGCAGTAAATCAGCTCTTTTATGGCGACAATCTCGGCGTCCTTCGCGAGAGCATAGCGGACGAAAGCGTTGATCTCATTTATCTCGACCCGCCGTTCAATTCGAACGCCTCCTACAATGTCTTGTTCAAAGCTCCGTCCGGCGAACAATCTCAGGCGCAAATCGAAGCCTTCGACGATACTTGGCATTGGAACGAGTCCGCCGAGCGAGCCTTCGACGAAGTGCTGACCGGACAGCATTCCGACGCGGCGATCATGCTCAAGGCCATGCGCTCGGCGCTCGGCGAAAATGACATGATGGCATATCTCGCCATGATGGCTGTGCGCCTGATCGAACTGCATCGCGTGTTGAAGCCGACTGGCTCGCTCTATCTGCACTGCGACCCGACCGCGAGCCATTATCTGAAGATTTTGCTCGACGCAATATTCAGCCCTGTGAATTTTCAAAATGAAATAATTTGGCAAAGGACCAATGCCCACAACATGAAGACAAGAGGCTACGTGCGCGCAAACGATACTATACTATATTACACTAAGACGAAGAACTACATATTTAATGAACAATACACCGCTTATGGTCCAGAGCAACTGAAACGCTTCAAGCCCGATGAAAATGGTAGGCTGTATAAAGCGGAGAACATGACGTTTTCTGTTGCTAACCCAAGTCGTCAGTTTGAGTGGCGGGGCACTCGCCCGCCACCAAACCGTTCATGGGGCGCATCTCTGGAGCAACTTGAGAAGTGGTATGCGGAAGGACGTATTCTTCTCAGGCAAGACGGATCGCCGAGAATGGACGGGCTAAAGATATACTTGGACGAAACAAAAGGAAAGCCGCTTACAACTAACTGGACGGATATAGACCGAATAAGCAATACGTCGGGAGAGCGTCTCGGCTACCCAACGCAGAAGCCCCTTGCTCTCCTTGAGCGTATCATCGCCGTATCGTCCAACGAAGGCGACGTTGTCCTTGATCCATTCTGCGGATGCGGCACGACCGTTCACGCTGCGCAGAAGCTCAATCGCCAATGGATCGGCATAGACGTAACTCACCTCGCCATCGCGCTAATCGAACATCGCCTCAAGGCCGCGTTCCCCGGCATTGCCTATGAGGTGCATGGCGTCCCCAAAGACGCCGCTGGCGCGCGCGACCTCGCCGAGCGCGACAAGCACGAATTTCAAAAGTGGATCGTCGCGACGATTGAAGGCCAGCCCTACAAGGGCGGCAAAAAGGGAATGGATCGCGGAATCGACGGCTATCTGCATTTCCGCGACGCGGACAAGAAGCCGCAGTTCGGGATTATTTCCGTGAAGGGCGGCGGCATTAAGTCCGGCGATATTCGCGACCTCAAGGGAACGATGGAACGTGAAGGCGCGGCGCTCGGAATTTTCCTAACCCTCAATCCGGCGACCCGCGAAATGGCGAAGGAAGCGGCTTCAGCCGGCTTCTATGAAACCGGCGGCAGGAAGTTCCCCCGCTTGCAAATTCTCACAGCGGCGGAGGTAATAGATGACCGGCGACCGCAGGTTCCGTTCGGCTTTACGGAAAGCTTAAAGAAGGCGAGCCGGGAGGCTGACGGGAGGCAAGGCGAGTTGCTATAAATCGGTTATGCCCAATAAATATAATTTATCACCACGTTTCCTGCGTCTCAAAGTTGGGGCGTGCATGCGCAGCAGTCCTATAGACTGCTGCACGCTCATGCACGGACGCCCTGCCGTGCAAAAGCGTGCAAAACGGTTTTGCACGCCCCTTATATCACATTGATTTCATTCAACGTCGCCGTGCACGCCCGTGCAAAAGCGTGCAAAACGCCCGTGCAAAACGCCGTGCACGGGGTGCTCAGCGTGCACGGACGTTTTGCACGCCCCATGCACGTAAAAATGAGACAGATAAAATTAAAACGCACCATTTAAAATTAAAAAGCGACCCGCCGACAGGCGAGCCGCTGTTGAGATTTTACGGCCGGTCAGTCCTGTTTGTCGTCGTCGACCGCCTCAAACGAGTCTCCGGCGCCGGGAAGTTTCACGACTCCTTCCCGTGGCTCCAGGATGACGCCTTTTGCGATGAGGCACCTTTTGACGCTTCTTATGTTGTCGCCCAACTCTTTTGCGCCATCGGCCTTGCGCCGCGCCTCCAAGCGCTCTCGCACTTCGACGAAGGCAAGTTCGATTGCATGGGCGGGACAGCCGGCCACGGCGGCGCGCTCCGCGGCCATCGCCTTGATGACCGAAAAAAGCTCGAGCTGATTGCCGCGTAAAGCCTGCGCTGCTTCAACTTTTGCGGACTGCGGCGAGGCGGCCCCAAGCGTGACTACGGCAGATTTATGGGCATGTCCGCCCGCATCGACTCCAAGATCAACGTCTCTCAATGAGAACGCGATCTTGTTCGCGAATTCGAGGTCGCGTTGTTTCCTGGTGACGATCGTGGAATCGACGACCTCCAGTTCAGTGTCGGTCGCGGCTCTCAAGAGTGAATGACCGCGCGCGCCTTTTGCGCGATCTTTGCCCGTATGATGCACGATCATGAGATGCGCGCCGGTCGCCTCTCGAATGCGGTCGCAATTGTTGACGAGAGCGCCCATGTCAATTGAGCTGTTTTCGTCGCCGCCCGCCATCGCGCGGCTCAACGTGTCGACGACAACAAGCGCCGCCTTTTCGCCCGCGCTGCGCTCCGCCTCGCGCACAAGATCAATGATTGCTTTCGCGTCCCCGTCGCGCGATCGAAGGTCGATCGTCGATCGCACAAGCGCGAACGCCGCGCCTTTCGCATCATCGCCATAATGCTTGCGCAAGGCAGCGACGCGGCGCGCAAAGCGCTTGCCGCCTTCGGCTGCGATGTAGATCACCAGCCCGCCAGAAGTCTCGCGATCGTTCCACTTCCGGTCTGTTGCGACATGAAAGCTGATGTCCAGTGCGACGAACGATTTGCCGGCATTCGACTCGCCGTAAAGCACGCTCATCGCCTCTTCGTCCAGCAATCCCGCGATCAGCGGCTTGTCGGCTTCAACGAGCGCGGCTTCCGCGACCGCGTCGAACATTTCGAATTGGAGCGCGCGCTTTGCTTTGACTTTCGCCTTCGGCGGTTCGGCTTCCTCTTCGTCGTGGACGGCGATAAGCGCTGCGCCTTCAGTTATGAACCTATTGTTTTCGCCGCGCATGAACGAGCGCGCAATTTGACGATAGTCGAACTCGCCAACGCGCGGACTGACTTCGCCAACAAATACGCCGAACGCCCCATTTGAAGGCAGGCCCTCAGTATCGTTTAGATGTTGGATCAACGCCGCGAAATCGAGCACGTTGAAGCTCTCGCCGTATTCAGCGTGCAGTGACAGCGACAAATGCCACAGCGCTTCGCTGTGCGACATCGGCTCACCGGTTCGCTGATTAATCGCGACGCCTGTTTCCAGCAGATCACGCAATCGCTTGTCTTTGGCCTTCAAGGCTTCGAGGTCGAAACCGCCGAGCGTCGGGTCCAGCACCTCAATTGGATTTGGCCAGTCGTCTTTAATCAAGCGCGCAATTAGCTCGGCTTCGCGAGTAGGATTTTCCTTCGTTGGCGCGTTGGCCGCGGCGCCGATAGTTTCTGTGATCCATGCCGGCGTGGCGTCAAGGTCCTGATCCAAGCCGGCAAGCCACACGGCGAGTTCGGGATGGCCGGCCGCAGGCTGATATCGTTGCCCGTTCGGCAGAAGCGCGCCAGGCGCCAGGACATAACCTCCTACTCCCTTGATGTCGCATCCTAGATCAGTGAAGCCGCCCTTGGCGCAGCCAAGGCCCGCAGCATTTGGGGCGAATAGATGCACGCCTCCCGATTGCGTGACGGTTTTCGGGATCGTCGAAACATCGATGTCGCGCTCGGCGAGCCACGCCCCAAGCTTTTCAGGCCCGCTTTTATGCACGTCAGCGTCGACGGCGACCACGCCAGTTTTGCCGCAGTCGATAGCCGGCGCGGCCGTTGGGAATTGACTCCAAAGACGGCAAATCTCTTCTTCGTCGCGAGTCGAGCCTTCGCGCCATTTGACGCACGGCTGTTTATTTTCATTCGCGGGAAAAACAAAGGCGCCGGCCTTCGCGAGCCCAAGCGCTAGCGGAAGGTTTACTCGCTTTAATTCGGGTATGTTTGGTAGATTTAACTTGACGGTTGGCACGCTTTGCACTATAAAATCCTCACCTCGATTTGATTGATTTCGAAGCCGCCGCGGTGTTGCCTCCCGCGGCGGCTTTTCCATTTCATCGCGCCTTCGTGAGCGCTTTTGCCCTTGGCAACACGCGGCCGTTTTCGCGCGCATGGTCCAGCGTCATGCGCCCGACATGCGCCCCAAGGTTTTGCGGCTCGACACGCTGACCCGAAGTGTCGCAAAGCGCGCCGCCGCTGTAGATGAATGAAGGCCAGTCGTCGCCAACTTCACGCTCGCCGAGAAAGATCGGTTCGGCATGCGTGTTGTCGTCTTCGATCTGCACCTCGTAACCGACGATCGTTCTCATCGTCACGATCGGGACGCCGAGGGCGTCCATCTTCACAAAAATTGCGGTCGCGTCTGGGGAGGCAGGGATAGTCGTGATCATTGGGCGTCTCCAAATTCGATTATGAGGTCGTATCGAGGAAGGTCGCGCGTCGCCGCGACCGCTTCATTCATTGCGCGCTTCATGCGTGCGCGGTCGCGTTCGATCGCGACATCGGCGAACGCCCGGCGCTCGGCTTCGGTCGCGCCGCAGCGCAGTGCGAGCTTCCACACGTCGACAAACTCTTCGTCGTCGAGTGCGAGCAGCAGGTGGCGCATCTCGCGCAACCATCGCTGCTCGCGCGCATCGGCGAGGTCGATAATTGCTGCCATTACAGAATCCTCGCAGGTCGATTGCGTTGCGCTTCGCGCGTGATCATCATCAACTCGCGCTCCAGGCGATCGGCGGCGACGCTCGGCGCCGGATCGACGCGCAGCTCGAGAGCAGAGGCGAGACGATCGGGCACGCGCCGAAACCCGGCGATCGCGCGCGCGAGGCTTTCGATCTTGTCTGCGTCGATCGGCGTTCGGTCGCGCAGCGCCGCGAGCGCGGCGTCGACGATCGCGATGCGACGATCGTGCTGTGCGAGCACGAAGCGCGCAAAGACCGCGACATTCACCTCGCCGCGGAGCCCGACGTATCCATCGGCGGCCGCATCGATCGGATCAACAAAAGCGCCGGCTGGCGGGTTTTCGAGCACGCGCCGATGCTCGGGGGAGATCGGATCGGCGAGGCGTGCGGCGCGGATCGCGTTATGAAATAGACTGGAGCCGATCACGCGACAGCTCCGTTCTTCAGGGCCTCAATCGCGCTTCGACGCCAGCGCGGTCGATTGGCGATCATTGTCGGCGGCGGTATGATTCCGCGCACGCGGTATCGGTCGACCGTCATAGACGAGACGCCGAGTTCAGCCGCGACTTGATCTCTGGTAAGCAGCGGGTCCGCTGCGATGTAGTTTCTACGTTGAGATGTGCCGCGCTCGGCGGCGGTGGCGATATTGAGCATCATAATAAGCCTTGGGCGCGAACACGGAATCCTCAAAGCTGGCGCGCCTTCGGCCTGCGTTGAAGATTCGCGGTGCTGCTGCTCCGTAGCTTGAAGCTCGCCGGGGTGCGCTGTCTTACAAGCGCTCACCAAGACCCCTGCCCGACGCTCGTTGCGCCGGTGGATATTCCGCGCGAAACGGAAATATCAGCTTCAGCAATATGTTTTATAATCTTCAGCTTGTCAACAGAGTTTTCCACAATTTTTCACTCTTTATCAACTTCTAACTGGGTCCCGCGGGTGCAGTCCTGGGTGCAGTTGACGGCACCAAACACCTAATTTATTGATTAATATACATATTTGGTGCTGGCCAGGGGCACCAAATCACTGTCTGGCAGCGTCCAAAAACGTCCGACGGAGCAGCGCTGTGCTTGGACGCTTGTAGAGACGTGAAAGCGTTCGATAGACGGGGGGCTCTGGGAAGTCCATCTCGTTCACGATCCAGAGGTTCTGGAGGAAACCCAGATTGTGGCTCTCAAGCGGGTAGGCCGTGTCTATAGACGCTCTCTAAGAACGATCAAAGGGTCAAAATAGCGGATTTCGTCTTATTTTCTCGGCGATTCCGCATATATGCAAAAATCTTGACTTCTGCAACGAAGAACATTTCTCTCCGCCCCAGGGCTGTTCAACGCTTTTTATCGTCCTCGGCATCAGGGGATGAGGTCTGGATCGAGTTCGCCGTCCTCAGGGCTTGGGCCATTTTGGCGAAGGCGTTCGCCCTTGCGATGTCGAGGGCCTGTGAACTACGACGCGCCATGACGCCCCGGGTTGACGCGGATGCTCGGTCTCTTCGGCGAGCGTCACTCCAACGCCATCAAACCAAAGCACAGAGCGTTGAACGCCCCGTTCCGAACCAAAGCCCATCCAACGAATCCCGGATGGAAGCGCGGGATTCTCAATCATGGCTAACTCATGGCCAAATTTTCAAAAAAATTTTTGCAAGAGGATGAGACATGAGCTAAACTATTGTATAAAATGTCTGGCAGATAGTTTCCTCATCGATAGCGGGGGGAGCGGGCGAGAATAAATGCATAATTCCACCCATGGTTGTATTTGTTATAAGCTATTCATGGGTTGGATCTAGTATCGTGAGCTTGATTTTGGCGCGGCGTTCAGGATTAAGCTTGAATGCTATGTCTAATTTCGTTGTCTACTTCATGATGGTCGCACTGAGATGACAGCGTTCGAAGTTCACGATTGCGACAAATGTTTATCCTTAATCAAGCGAGGACAATATGATTAAATACGCGTTACTTGCATCTGTCGCGAGCGCTGCGCTCGCAGTCGCGACGGGTGCTCAGGCGGCGTCGTCTCTCGGCGGTCAAAACTTCAACGACATTGGCCGCACGACCGCGACCTCGGTCGAACAGGCCAACAAGCTGCGCAGCACCGTCACGCCCGCCGCTGTGGCGCAACTGATGCCCAACCTCGTCGTGGCTCCGTCGGATCCGCTCGACACCTACATGGCGTGGCATCTCACGGCGCTGAACGTGACCGCCGTCGATCACACCTCGTCCCCCCAGCCGACTTATCCAGGCGCCCCGGTGCAGCAGGTCCATTTCGAACAATTTGGTCCGCATCGCACGAGCCGCGCCATGGCCATCGTGCACACGGCGATGTTCGAGGTCGCGAACGCCTTCGCGCCGGCGGGCAGCAAATACCAGAGCTATGTGAACCAGGTGACGAAGAAGCCAACCATCGGCGCGCCTCCCGCCGGTGCTTCCGAGGCCGCGGCGATCATCGAGGCGGCCTACAACACGCTGGTCTCGCTCTATTCGGGCCAAGCGACCAATCTGAAGGGCATCCACGATCAGGCGATCGCGGCGCTCGGGCCGACCGTGCCTTCCACGATAGCCGGTCAGGCCTATGGCGTTTCTGTCGCCAACGCGGTTCTCGCCTTGCGCGCCAGTGACAACGCCAACAGCAGCCAGAATGTGCCGGAGCCCACCTATGGCGTGGACTTCACGCCGAAGAACCCGCCGGGAACGCCCGGACAATGGGAGCCCGATCCCGTCTCCAACCTTCAGGTCGCTCTCGGCGCCAACTGGCCGACCGTGACGCCCTGGATCATCCCGTCCGCCAATTACTTCCGCACCAACAAGGGCTATATCCCCGGGCCGCCGGATGTGAACTCGCAGGCGTTTCAGGACGCGTTCAACGAGGTGGCGGCTTACGGCGGCGATCCGCGGTTGAACATACCGCGCACGGATCCCAATCCGAATGACTACTTCATCGGCAAATTCTGGTCCTATGACGCCACCTCCGGGCTCTGCGCCCCGGTGCGCCTCTATGAGCAGATCGCCGACGAAGTGCTGAGCGAATATAGCTCGACCATCGCGCCGCACATCAATACCCCGCCGGAGCACGTCGCGGCTGCGTCGGAAGTCGCCCATTATTATGGCGTGATCAACATCGCGCTCGCCGACGCGGCGATCGCAGCTTGGGAGGGCAAATACTACTACCAGTTCTGGCGTCCCGTCCAAGGCATCCGCGCGGCGCAGGTGGCCGCGAATCCGGCTGGAAGCCACATTGAATTGTGGTATCCGCTTTCGGGCCAGAACACCAACGGTCAGACGCCGTACAACGTCACGCCGCCGTTCCCGGCCTATCCGTCGGGTCACGGCACCTTCGGCGGCGCTCTGTTCGAAATCCTGCGCAAGTTCGTTCCGAGCGACCATGGGTTCTCGTTCCAATCCGACGAGTTCAACGGACCGGCGCGTCCGAAGGCCGCCGACGGCACGCAGCAGCCCAACATCGACGCTTACAACTTCATCCGTTGTCAGGACGGCGACGTCAGTCCGATCTACTGCAAGCCGTTGAAGTTTGTGAGCTTCAGCGATGCGGAAAGTCAGAACACGCTGAGCCGCATCTATCTCGGCGTGCATTGGCACACCGACGCCACCGACGCCGCGCCGCTGGGCGAGGCGATCGGCGATTACGTCTACGCCCATGTCCTGCAGAAGCAGTGACGCGGGCCTGACGCTTTAGGCCGCAATGAAAGATTAAGTCCGCCCGAGGCGCGCCCGTTCGGCGTCGCGGGCGGATTTTTTGCGTCGACGCCCTGAAGCGCCTTCGGCGCCGACGCCGGTGTAAATCAGGCGCCAGTCGCTCGGTCCGAACTCCCGCCGCGCAAGCCGGTTCGCGACATCCTTTGGCGCAAAAGGGCGCAAAGGACCTCCCGTCGCGCGCCTCAGTCGGGACAGCGGTAAAATCCGCCGCCGCATCTTTGCCGCACAGCGACGACAAACGAGGCGTCCACCACGCGGCCGAAACGACGCGCGCCGAGGCGAACGCCGATCAGCAAGGGCAGGCTTTCGCGATCGACCCAATCGTCGCTCCAGACCGGCCGGCTTCCCTTCCGGACCTCGCCGAAATAAGAGAGCCTGAAATAGGCCGCATCGCGCAGCAGCGAGACGGCGCGGGTGCTCTGACGCGCCGCATTCGCCCATTCTTCGGCGCGAAACACTCGCGTCCACACGGTGACTTCGGAGCCCCTCCCGCCCGCCTGATCGCCGATCTCCATCAGATTGAGGCCGCCCCATTGGCCGCCGCCTTCCGAGAGCGTCACGAAACGGCAGGCGTTCGCGCGACCATTGAAGGCGACCGTCGCAGCAGCGCCCTCCCTTGCGAGCGACACGGGAAACACTTGCGCCAATTGCGCAGCGACGGCGCGCGCGGCTTCTTCGACTTCGGCGACCGATTCATAAAGAAGCCCCGTCTCCCATGAGCGGCGCCCCAGATGCAGTCCGCTGCCGATCGACGCCAGGATCAGCGACATCAGCGTCATCGCCAGCAATATTTCGAGCAGAGTGAAACCGGCGCCCGCGCCTCGCCTCATTGATCGATGTCCGGCTGCGTCGCGACGAGTTTGATTGTCGGGTGCGTCAGGGCTTCGGGCGAAGCGTCCCGCGGATTGGGTCTGCGGGTCGTCAGCCGTGCGAAGCAGCTCGAGGCGCCGGCGGTGTCGGTCGGGCTTTTTTGCGAAGGATGCGTGCAGAATGGGAGACACGAATGTGCTTGCGGCAATCGGCGCCGCTTGTCGGCCATCGGCTTTGCCGGCGCAGCTTATTGAAAATGTGTAATAGCCTTCAGGCGAGCGAGCGTGCCCGGTGTTTAAAATCACTGCGACGTCTTCGTTCCGATTTCGTAGCCATCCAACTATCGAGGCCAGCCCGAATTGCTCGATCGTTTCTAGGGCGGGCTTCTCCTGATCCGAAAGGAGTCGGTAAATACTATCGTTGAGCGAATTGAGCACGCCGCCGACTCCGGATCATTCTATTTTGACGCAAAGCGCTTGCCGTCTATCAAATATCGTGGGGATACGCACTTGGAATCGCGAAGCCCCCGTTGGGTCAGGGCTGTTCAACGCTCATTACAAGCCTCGGTACGAGGGGGTGACGGCGGGATCAATGGCGCCGCTCCAAAGGGCTTGGGCGATGTTTTCGACGCCGTTTGCTCTGGCGATTTTAAGGGCTTGTGAGCGCAGACGCGCCATGACGCCGGGATTGACCCGGATGCGGCTGACGCCTTTCGGCAAGGGTCACGTCGCGAACCCAATGGTTCTCGTTCTCCACGGCCCAATGACCGTGGAAGGCGCTCGCAAAGGTTTCCGCGAAGCTTGGGCCGCTTTCCGATGCGGTCTTTTTGTTGGTCTGTGGCGCTTTCGGCTCGGCGCTGAGACCAACAATTCGGGGGCATGTCGCCCTTGCGGCGGATTTTTCAACTCAAGACATTGATGCGGACCAAAAACCAATAGGCGCCGAAGCAGGCGATAATTCCCGAGCATGTTTGCACGAGACGCAAGCTGCGCTCCCCGCGAAAGAAGGCCCTGTCGATCAGCACGAGGGTCGGAATGACAAACAGCACGACGCCGATCTGTCCCGCCTCGACGCCGATGTTGAAGCTTGCGAGCGCCGGCACGATGGCGCGCTGCGGGACGCCGAGCTCGATCAGGCCGCTCGCGAAGCCAAAGCCGTGGATGAAGCCGAACATGAAGGTGTCGCGCCAACGGCCGTCGACCTTGCGCGTGAAGAAGTTTTCGAGCGCGACATAGATGATCGAGATCGCGATGGCGATCTCGGTCCAGGCGCTCGGAATATTGACGATTTGCAGCGCGGCGAGCGTCAGCGTGATCGAATGCGAGACCGTGAAGGCCGTCACGATCTTGATGACCGGCCAGGCGCGCGACGCCCAAAGCACCACGGCGAGCAGAAAGCACAGATGATCGTAACCGGTCATGATGTGCTCTATGCCGGCCGCAAAAAATTTCGGCGCGAGCTGCCAGGGCGTCAGCAGCGGCTTGGAAACATCGATCGGCGCGTCGCCCGGAAAGATGATCACCTGACCGGGCGACGGCTCTTTGCCCGTGCGCTGCGCTTCGCTCAGTTGCGACTCGTCGCCCTTCTCGCCGATGCTGACGAAATGTTTCGCGCGGGCGCCTTGGGCGCTGATGAGCCTGTCGGGGTTGTAAAGGATCTGGCCGGCCACGCCGCTGCAATCCATACGCAGCACGGCTTTGGAGTTGTATGGATTCGCGGAGTCCTCGCCGACCGAAACGACCGTGCTCGGGCACGTCTGGCCTTCCTCGTTTTGCAAATCCACGCGCGATTGAATGAACTTGCCGATCATGCCCTCGATCACGCCGGGCTCGGTGAGATCGACGCCCTTGAGGTCCGACTTGTTCTCGGCGAACATGCGCTCGATGTCGGTCCCCAAAAATCCGACCTCGACGCGGTAATGACGATCGGCTTCAGGCACGATGCGGCTGCTGGAGATGTTCGCCGTATGCGCGCGGGCCGGCGCGGCGCCGCTGATCGCCAGCGCGAGCGCAAGCGCAAACTGCCGTAACCTCGTCATTCCCGCAGGCTCCCTTGACGCAGCGAAAGGACGCGGCGTATGCATTATAGTCATAAAGTTCATACAAAAGATGGAAAGTCGAGGTCAAGGCCTGTGGCGCTTCTCAAAAGGGGCCTCGCGTCGTCGGCGAGGCTGTCGTTCGCACTGACGATGCTCATGGCGGAAGCCGCGTGCCATGGCGCGATGGCGCATGCGATCGTCGTACGCACTTCGCCCGCCCAGGGAGGCGTCGGCGCCGCCGATATCGGCAAGGTGGATGTGTGGTGACGACGCCGGCATTCGCGACGCCTTCGCGGCGCTCGCGGTGGTCAGCGCCTCGGGCGAGCGAGTTGACAAGCGTGACGCGGCGATCGACGCCAGCGACCCCGCGCATGTCTCGGTTGGCGTCAACCCGCTCTCGCCGGGAAAATATATCGTGCGATATCGCGCGCTATCCGCCGACGGGCACATGGTCAGCGGCGCCTGGGAGTTCGAGGTGCAACCTTAGCTTGGACGAGCCTCTCGCGCTCGGGCCGCAAAGAAAGAATTGGACATGAATCCAAAGACCCGCCTAAATCTGATGCTGTTCTTTGCCGTCCTTTTGCTCATCGGCGGCAACGCGACCGCCTTTACCTATAAGCTGTGGGGGCCGAGCTTCGCGATCGCCTGGAACGACTACTGGAACAAAAAAATACTGAGGCCCGCCGTGAAGGCCGGGGACCGCGTGATCTCCGATTGCCTCGGCGTGAGCGACTTCTACTCCGTCCATCTCACGACCTATTTTTTGGCGGACTCCGACGAGAACGCCGGCGGCGCGGTGGACGACATGCGCAAATACGACGAGTACCGCGACCGCGTGCCGGGAACGGGCAAAGTCATCTTCGCCGTCACCTTCATGGAGAAGGAAGTCCGAAGCCAGCCCATCGGGCTCTCCTTCTTCCAAGCCGATGCGAAGGGAGGGTTGAAGGAGATCAGCACGTTGGCGCCGAAGGCCTACTCCAGCGGAATGCTGTCCGCGGACGCGACGGTCGCGCATAAAGGCAAATATCTCTTGAGGATCGCCTTCGGCGAGGGGAAGGAGAAGGAGGACATCATCGAGATGCCCATCCTGGTCGGACAGTGACGCTCTTGAAAAGCAATGCTAGCGGCAGGCCGAGTTCAAGAGCGATGGCATGTCTAAGCCGGTCCTCTTCGGATCAAGCTGATCCGACGAAAAAATTCCTTTAGTCAATTTTACCGCCCCGCCTGCGCCCTTTTCGATTTTCGTCGGTCGGATTAACAACCAAGAACCATCAGCCTGACGCTGAAAGGCTGAGCAATCGATCTTGGACGCGTCTTGGGCGCGGCACACCTCTGCGAGCGACAAAAAAACACGCGGTCAGGAGCAGGAGCTGCATGACGGTCTCCGCTTTTGACCAGGTCCTGCTTTGGGAATCGACAGCCTTCATCGCAAGCTTTCCTTTCGCGCCCGGCGCTTCTGTCGCCAACGCACAAAGCCTGTGACGTAGAGCACGAAAGGCGTCACCCCGATGAGCGCCGCGAGCGCGCGCCCAGGCGCGCCGAAGGCTTCGCCGGCATGTAGCGGATAAAGCCATTCGAGGAGCCTTTCGCCAGCCGTAAAGTCCTGGCGATCCTGCACGTGCAGAACGTGTCCGCTATATTGATCGATCCCGACGTTTCGATACGTCTTGGTTCGATTCGGCTCGACGCGGGACTGCTCGCCGACGATATAGACGCCGGCCGGGCTGCTCGGGAGCAGCACCCAATGCAGCCGCCCCTCGGGAAAACTCCGCGCGCGATCGTGACGGCCGCATCGACTCCGATCGGCGGAACGCCCCGGCGCCGGAGCCGATCGTCCGAAGTCCGGGTCCGCACGCACGGGCGAGATCAGAGAGACCAGGGAACGCGTTTGCGGCTTGAAGATCATCGCGACGCCCGTGAACAGCATGATCAACAGCAAAAGGGCGGCGTAGGCTCCCACGCTCTTGTGCAGGTCGTAGACCACCCTCTCCGGGCTTGCGCCCCATTTGACCTTCAATCCCAGTCGCCACGCGCCATTCGCAGGCCACCAGAGATAGAGGCCCGCCAGTATGGACATGGAGAGTAAAATCGCCACGGTTCCGATGAGATAGGCCTTGTTGGCGCCAAGCAGCAGCGTCCAGTGAAAAGCCATGACCATCGGAATGAAGGGCTGCGACAGCGGGCTGTCGCCATGCGACGTCATCCGCTGCCCTGTGACCTTTGCCGTGTAAGGATCGACGAACATTTCATACGCATAAGTGTCCAGGTCATCCGTCTCGAGCATATAGCCGATCGAAGCGGCGGCCCTCGCGTGGCGCGGCAGCGTCAGCCGTTCCGCCTTGCCGCCCTCCGGCATTGCAGCTTGAGCGGCCGCAAGAATTTCATCCAGCGGACGATAGACGGATTGCGGCGGAGCATCGACGCGCATGATCGGCGCATTCAGCCATTCGTCGATGTCTTCGCGGAACGCGAGCAAGCTCCCGCTCAGCCCGACCAAGACAACGACAGCGCCGGCGAAGAGCCCGATCACCTGATGCACGCGCAAGAACACCTTGCGCGCCGACGCACGTCTACGAAGGCTGCGGCTCGCCAGCGGATGGCTTTCTCGAATGTCGCTGTCGACCATGGATCAACTACCGCGCTTTCGACACCTCGATTGGCGATTGCTCGCCATTGACCATGACTTGCCGCTCCGCTTCACCATGAATGATGGTCACCACTTGCCAAGCTCGCGGGCCTTGCGTCGCGTCTGCGCCTCAGGAAGTCGGCCGCCGCATTAGATTGTTGGTCCTACTAAAACTCAAATAATGGATACATGTTATAAATCATGTAACTATGCCTATCCAGAATGCGAAAGCCTTCGCGTTTTTATTTGTAGAATATCCGATAGCTGTAGAGTTCTCCCGACTTCTCCGTCCTCCCCGCGATGCTCACCGACGCGCCGGACAGCCGGGTTTCGAGGTTTTTGGTTTCCTGCGTGACCGCCTCTCCGGACGCCGGATATTTTTCCTTCAAAGATATCTTGGCGTTTACACCGTACCAAAGATCGACGTCCATGGGCTTTTCGGAGACGAACAGCGTCACGCCGCCCTCGGGCATCTCATCCGGCACGCGCCCCGCGGTGGTTCGCTTCGACAAGTCCGAGTCTTCCGCCGGAGTTTCGGAATATTTCGTGATCACATAGGAGAGAGCTTCATGCCTCGTTCCGTCATTGCAGGCGTAGCTCGACTTTTCACAACCATGCTCGTGAGAAGCGCAATCCGGTCGGACGGCGACCCTGGCCGCGTAAATATCGGCGCAAGTCTCCGGCGGGGCGAGGAATTGTCCTGTCTTCCTGTCTGAAAACGTGTAGCTGACCCGCACGAAACCGTTCATCCGCGTGCATATTCTGACGGCTTTCGGAATCGTCCCGTCGAACAGCGTCAGCTCTGGATCGCCCGCAGAGTCGATGAAGAAATTCTTGGCCCCGGGCCCCGTCCCCAAGGCTTCGCCCTCGCAGCCCAGGCTCGGCGAAATTTGCGTGAAGCCGAGCGCGATCGCGAGGCGAAACATTTTCACGGGAGCCGCGAGGCCTGTGGACATCAAGCCGCTCTCGACCGCCGATATCTTCATCGTCAATTCCCTTCGACCGGCGCGCCGTCGGCGGCCCCCGCGTTCGGACGACATCGTCTCTTCATTTGGAGTTTTTGACAAGGCGGCGCTGTCGCGGAGCGCTCCGCCTGAGCTTCAGCCCCCTCGGGGAAACTGTCACATTGTGAAAAGCCTCGCCGGCCTAAAACTTCGCTTACGTCGACCGCCGAGTCGGCGCCTAAAATTGGCATCATAAGGAAAGATATCATGCGCAAACTTCTTCTCGCAGCGCTCATCGGCGGCTTCATGGCTTCGCCGGCGTTCGCGCTCAGCTTCGTGTTCCGGACCATAGACAACCCGGGCGATCCGACCTTCAACCAATTGCTCGGCATAAACGACGCGGGCGACATCGTCGGCTATTACGGCAGCGGCCAGCCCGGCCACCCGAATATCGGCTACGAAATCGCCGCGCCCTATACGCAGTATGTCTCCAACATGCAGCCGGGCTCGGTGCAGACCCAGGCGACCGGCATCAATACCGCCCGCATCACCACCGGCTTCTGGTCCGACACCAACACCGGGACCGACGCCAATTTCGCCTTCGTCCGCCTGCGCGTCGGCGACAAATACGCCTATGTCAGCGCCATCGACTCGCTGACCGCCAGCCTGCCGCGCATCAGCCAGGCGCTCGGGATCAACAACAGCAATATTGTCGTCGGCTTCTACAACGACGCCAGCGGCGCCTCGCATGGCTATGCCTACAATCTCACGACTTCGGACTATACCGCGGTCAACATCGCCGCGGCGTCGAGCTCCGCGGTCACCGGCATCAACGACAGTAATGATATCTGCGGCTATTACACCGACGCGAAGAGCAAGATAACCTTCGGTTTCGTGAAGACTGCGCTCGGTCTCACCCGCGTCTCCCAGCCGGGAAGCCCCACCACGCAGCTGCTCGGCATCAACAACAAGGGCGTCGCGGTCGGCTTCTATGTCGACAGCAACAACACTATGCAGGGCCTCTATTACGCCAACGGCGCCCTGACCGTTGTGAAGGTTCCCGGAGGCTTCAACGGTACCGTGCTCAACGGCATCAACAACAAGGGGCAGATCGTTGGCTTCTGGACGGACGCCGCCAACAACACGCACGGCGTGCTCGTCACGGTCACGCCCTGACTGGCAAAGCGCCAAAGAGGGGGATGCGCGAGCATCGTCCCTCTTCGGCGGCCGGATCGCAGCCTTTAGAGCATGTCCCCAAAAAGTGCGAAGCGGTTTTCTAAGAATTTAATTTTGGAGCGATTTCTTATCGCTCGAATGATTCCATTCGAGCGGAAAGCGCTCTAGACCTTCTTAAACGTCAGATACCTGTGCCCGAAATAGCTCGATATCGTCGGGACGCCGATCGCTATTCCGTGTCCGATCGGCTCCGCCAGGGCCGAGACGAAGCCGAGCGCCGGAAAGACCTGATAGACGAGCGCCATCGAAACCGCCCAGACCTGCGCGATGCCGGCGAGATTGACGAGAACGAAGAATTTCACCTGCCGCTCCAGGGGTTGCGGCGACGCGGGAAACACATAGAGGCGAAACAGCGTGAACGCCACCACCATGCCGATCATGTAGGCCACGACGACCGCGCCGGAAAAGCCGAGAATTCGGCTCCAGCGGAAAGCGTGAAAGCCAGTTGACGAGCGCGGCGCAGCCGCCGAGCGCGATAAAGCGCAGGAACTGCCAGGCCTGCGCGCCGGGCTTGACGATGCTTTCGCTCTGCGTGGTCATGCGCGCCTCAAATATTCAGCTTGTTGAAGACGATCGTCGGAAGGTGACGGATGATCAGCATGATCAGGCGCCAGAAGGCCCGCGCATAGACGACGGGCCCGCCGCGCTCCGCCGCGCGTGCGACGATCTGCGCCACCGCCTCGGGCTTCGCCCACAGCAGCCCCTTCTTCGTGAAGGCGGCGGTCATCGGCGTATCGACGAAACCGGGCTTGACGACGACGGCCCTGGCGCCGAGCGGCGCGAGCTTATGCGCGATCCCTTCGACGAGCCGGGCGAGGCCGCCCTTGCAGGCGCCATAGACGAAGTTGCCGCGGCGCCCGCGATCGCCCGCCACCGATCCGATGACCAGCAAAACCCCCGAGCGCTGGCGCTCCAGCACCGCGCTGACGGCGAGGCACCACAGCGCCGCGCTGGTGAAATTGGTCTGGATGAGGTCGGCCGCGGCTCGCGGGTCGGCCTCGAGATACTTTTGCTCGCCGAGCGTTCCATAGGCCAGCAGCAGCACGTCGAGCCCGCCGAGCGTTTCGACCATGGCCGAGAGCTCGGCTTTGGCGTCGGCCGACGCGCAATCGAGAACGACGCTGCGCGCCTCGCTCGCGCCAAGCGCCAGCAGATTTTGCGCGACCGAGTCGAGGCGATCCTTATCGCGCGCGACGAGAACGAAGCGCGCCCCCTCTCCCGCCCAGAGTCGCGCCGTCGCCTCGGCGATGGCGGAGACGGCGCCCAAAATGACAATTCGCTTCTTCGCGTCGCTCATCAATTCGCCCGCCGCCAGAAATCGGATTGCATGACAGGGTCCTTATATTGGAGAGATTCGCGCAAGTTCGGAAACGAACGGCGAAACATCTCGGGCGGCAGCCGCCCGTCCTTGGCGGGATAGAGCGCGCCCCCGGCTTCGCTCACGATAGCGTCGAGACGCGACAATAAGCTTAAGGTCGAAACGCCGCGATTGGCGAAATCGAGCGCGAGCGTCGCGCCCGGCCGCGGGAAGGACAATAGTCCGGGCGACGCCCGCTCGCCGAAGGTTTTCAGCACCGCGAGGAAGGACGCCTGCCCGGAGCGCGTGATCTCGTCGAGCAAGGCGGCGACGCCGTCGCGCGCGGCGTTCGGCGGCAGCACGCATTGGTATTGGTAAAGGCCGCGCGATCCATAAAGCCTGTTCCAATTGAGAATGGCGTCGAGCGGATAAAAAAAGGACGCATAATGCTGGCGGCTCTTGCCGGCTTTGGATTTGTTCGCGCGGAAGTAGACTTCGTTGAAGGCGGCGACACTGAACCGGTTGAGCGCGAAATTCGGCGCGTCGAACGGAATGGCTTTCCAACCGCCGTCGTCATGCGAAGCGAAGAGGCGGTCGTCCGCCCAATTGGCGCGCGAGAACACGCCGCGTCCGAAATTCGCCCCGCGCGAACCGCAGTCGATCCAGGACACCGTGTGCTCGAAGCTCTCAGCGCTTTCTTGCGCGAGGCGCCAGAATTCGTCGAGGCCGACGAAAGGGATGGTCTCGACGTCGAGCCAGGCGCTGGAGATTTTCGCCAGCGCGATCTCCACCCATGTGATGACGCCGGTGAGGCCGAGTCCGCCGACCGTGGCGGCGAACAGGCCAGGATCGCTCTGAGGCGCAAGCGCGCGCTCGCCGTCGCTGCGCAAGAGACCCAGGGCTTTGACATGACAGCCGAAAGACCCGGCGCGATGGTGATTCTTGCCATGCACGTCATTGGCGACCGCGCCGCCCAGGGTGACGAAGCGCGTGCCGGGCGTCGTCGGCAGGAACCAGCCGTGAGGAACCACGAGACGCAAAGTCTGCGACAGCGAGACGCCGGCCTCGGCGCGCAGCACGCCGGCGTCCGGATCAAAGGCGATGAAGCGGTCGAGACCGGTCATGTCGATCATCCCGCCGCCGCTGTTGAGGCAGGAGTCGCCGTAGGAGCGACGCAGGCCGGTTGCAAGGCGGCCGCCGGGCGCGGCGTCCTTCAGCAAAGCCGGAACCTCGCCGAGGAACCGCGGACGAGCGACGCTTTGCGGACGCTTGAAGACGCGGCCCCAAGACGCGACGTCGTCGCGCGAGGCGAAGGAGCAAGAGGTCAAAATCTGTTCCCTGTGATCAGAGCACCGCCCCGAGGAAAAACGCGACCATCACCCCTGCGTAGATCAGGCTCAGCCGATCCTTCAAGGCGAAGGCGACGGGATCGTCGTGCATCTCGCCGCGATGGCACAGCAGCCAGACCCGCGCCAGCCACAGGAAGATGATGACGGCGAAAGCCCAAAGAAAATCCGGATGTTTGTAGAAGCCTTTGGGGAAAGCGTCTTCGATCAGATAGATGACCATGATGAGGACGGTCGCCATCATGGTGGCGACGCCGGTCGCGAGCACGAAGGGCGCGTCGCTCGCCTTATAGCCGCGACCCGGCGCCGAACTCCTTGCCGTGCGCGACCATGCGCGTGATCTCGGTCTGCCGTTTCGCCAGCGACAGCGACAGGAAGATGAACATCGAGAAAACGAAGAGCCAGGGCGAGAAGACGACCTGGGTGACCACGACGCCGGATGCGAGGCGCAGGGTGAACAGCGTCGCGAGCAGGAAGACGTCGATGATCGGCTCGCGCTTCAAGCGGAAGGAGTAGGACAGGCTAACGGCGAGATAGATCGCCAGCATCGCGATGCAGCCCGTTCCTGCGGCGAGCGCAAGGCCGAGCGCCGCGAGCCCGCAGGCCGCGATCAGTCCGACGCTGAAGGCGATCGGCATTTCGCCGCTGGCGATGGGGCGATTTTTTTTCGACCAATGCTGCCGATCTTCGTGCAGATCCCAAAGATCGTTGAGGAGATAAGTCGCCGAGGCGAGCAGGCCGAAGGCGAAAAACCCTTCCAGCGCGTGCGTCCAGGCTCCGATGTCCGTCGCCTTGCCGCCGAGGACCAGCGGCACGAAAATGAGCGCGTTCTTCGCCCATTGATGCAGGCGCAGACCGCGTCGAATGCCATTGAGGCCGAGCGCGCGGCGCGGATAGCTCGCGATGATTTCGGTCACTTCTCGCGCCTTGCCGATGAGACCGGGCGACGAGCCGGCGACGATCGCGCCCGACGACTGGCGCCACACGTGAAGGTCCGGTTTCGAATTGCCGGCGTAGATGAAGCCGCCCGGGTAAAGTCGGCCAAGCTCGTCGGCCTTGACGCGTCCGCGCATATTCGTGCATCCGTCGGAGGCGATGATTTTCGAAATGAAGGGAAAGCGCCTCACGACCTTTTCCGCGATCGAACGATCGGCCGCCGTCGCCAGCACGATCTCGCGGCCCCGCCGCGCCTCGCGCTCCGCGCAAGCCTGCAGCTCCGGGTTGATCGGAAAGCGCGCCACGTCCTCCTCGGTCACGAGTTCGGCGAGCTTCTGCTTGACGACGGCGCGTCCCTGCAGCGTCCACAACGGAATCCGCCAGGCCCTTGCCATTCGCGTTTCAGCAGGAGAAACAGCGCCTCATGCAGCGTGTCGGTGGTGACGAGCGTGCCGTCCAAATCGAGAACCAGCGGCAGCGTCAGATCGCAACTCAGCGCAAAGATTTCGTCCGTCTCAGGATTGAGGCGCGCGGCTTCGGTCATCACAGCTTGCTCGGACATCCGTCGATCCCAATTGAATGGCGTCAATTCCTCAAAATGCGGCGGAGGCGGGCTCCGCTTTTGAACGCTGATCGACGAAGAAGCGGCGCGAACGCGAACCAGGAGCGCCAAAATCGCTTATTGAGAGCAATATTGGGCGAGAGTGAGGCGACGAATTGCTTACGCGCCGCCTTTGTTTAAAGCCATTACTAAAACAAGTTTCTAAAAAGTTGATAACTTTTTCGATGAGAATTCGCCGCATCGTTTTCGCTCTGGAGCGATTTCTCATCGACTGCAGAATTTCAGCGCGGACCCGCCTCCATCACGTCGTAAAACGCATAGCCGCCGTAGAGCGGTTTATGCGTGCAGACGAGGCCCTTCGCCTGCGCCTGTCGCGCCACTTCGGCGGCGAGGTCGTCGCGCGGGCTGACATGGAAAAGATTGAGCCACTGCCGTAAAACGGTCTTGAACCACCCCGGCAAATCCGCCTGATCGCCGAAGTCGACGATATGCAACGCGCCTTCGGGAGCGAGCAGGCCGAGCGCATGGGTTATCGTCTCGCGCCACGGCGGAATCATCCAGAGCGCGTAGGAGATGAAGACGCGCTCGAATTTGTCTTCGCCGAGCAGCGCCTGCGCGTCGAAATTCGAGGCGTCGCCCTTGGCGAGCGCGATCGGCGCCGGAACGCCGCTGCGCGCAACGGATTTGCGGGCCTGATCCAGCATCACCTGCGAAATATCGACGCCGTAGAAGCGCGCCTGCGGGTAGCGCTTCGCCGCGACGATGAGATTGCGCCCGGTGCCGCAGCCGATCTCCAGCACCTTCGCCCCCGGCGGCGGCGCAAGGCCTTTGATGAGCGTGTCGCGGCCGAGAAGATAATGTTTGCGCGTGAGATCGTAGATGCGCCGCCGCGGGCGGTACATCTCGTCCATCAGTTTCGCCGCGGCCTCGATCATGCGGCGGCCTTCAGCGTATAGAGATGAAAGGCGCCGTAGATCGACGAACGATCTCGCGCATTGAGTTCGCCGCAGCGCTCATCGTCATAGGCCCAGCGGCCGAGGATCTCATCCGGGACGCGGCCCGGCAGCAGGCGCTCATTCGCGGCGGTGCGGAAGATGACGCGCGCGCCGGGACGCGCGGTGCGGGTGATCTTCTCCCACATCGCGGTGAGGTCGTCGTCGTTCATCCAATCCTGCGCGTCGAGCAGCACATAGCCGTCGAGGCTCTGGTCGGCGCAGGTGTCGAGGAAGTCGCCCATCGACATGTGCTTCGTATCGACCCGATCGGCGCGCGAGCGCACCGCCTCGAAGGCGCCGCGTTCGAGATAGGGCGGCGTCGACGCCGTTTCGCTTGCGCCATAGCCGCGCCCGAAGGCCTGCTGCGCGAAATAATTCGAGGAGAGGTCGAAGTCGCAGGCGAGACGGCGCAGCCGCTGGTGCAGCACCTCGATCATGCCGCCCTCATGATCGCCGGCGAGCGCGCGATATTGCGCCGGCGGAATGCCGAGCCCGAACAATGTCGCCGGCTGGCGCACCATCCAGCGCACGGCGCGCGACTGGAACAGCGGCGCGAGAGAATTGTCGAAAATCTCCTTCTGCTCTTCGAGCGAGCGGGCTTCGAGCATCTGGCGCGGGTCCTGGCCATGCGCGCGCGCGACCCAATGGCCTAAGCCGATGAACCAGCCAAGCAGCCCGTAGCGATAGAAATTGCGGGCGAACAGCCCGATGCGCTTACGCCCGAAAATATCGCGGCCTTCCCAATAGGCGCGCGACTTGGCGTCGAGATTGGGCTTGATGTAGCGATGATAGGCGGCGACGTTCTCGGCCCGATTGGCTTCGCCGAAAAAGCGGCGGAACGCCTCATAGTCCGGCAAATCCCTGGCCGCGCGCAGCTTCAGCCGCAGCAGCGCCGTGTGCGCGCCATTGAGGTCGACGGCGGTGATCTTGGCCGGATCGGCGGTCAGATAGCTCATGACGTTGCAGCCGCCGGACGCGATCGCGACGAGGCTCTCATGCGGTTTGATCGCCAGCGCCTCCATGTCGACGACCGGGTCCTCCCAAATCTGGGGATAGACCAAGCCTTTGAATACATGTGTAAAAAGTCGCTCAAGCGCGCCCGCTTTGGAAAATTTATCGCTCCGGTGAACTGCGGCGCTCAAGCCTGCAACCGTCTTCTTTTTGATCGCGCTGATGTCTCCGCTCGGTCGTCAAATCTTCCTCCCGCCAACCGACGCCAATGGGTAATTCCAATCTCAAGGCGCGCGTTTGAGCCGAACGGCTCATATGTCATTCACATGACTGTCAAAGTTATCGACGCCTGCGAACGCCGCCTGCACCTGCCCTTTTCAACGAAGCGCCGCTAAGCCCGCCGCGCCGCGCTTCAACGGCGGCGCAAAAAGTGCCAGAGTAAAGCGCCTTTGCGAATGGCATTGAGCAATACATC
>CAWFZD010000139.1:0-8707 GCA_963820145.1 uncultured Alphaproteobacteria bacterium | reverse complement strand
AGCTGTGCGGCAGGCCTGCGGATTTGATCTCGGCTCGCAGAGTCGATAGCACGGCGTTGTGGCGCGGCCAGAAAGGAAGGACGGCTGTGAACATTCTTATCGTCTCTTTCGAGGACGAGCGCTGGGGCGTCATTCGCCTCGTCAAGGCCTTGAAAAAAATCAGGCTTTGCAGTTGCGGCGCTATGTCCGCCAAATCACACGTTGACGCAAACCCGCTACTTGCGGCGGCATTACAGCCTCGACGACGTGAAGAACGCGCGACGCATTGAGCCGGCGCTGGCGGAGGCAATGCGCGACTGGGGGCCTGTGTTCGTCATTCCCGGAGACGAGCGTGCAGTGGCCTTCCTCCACGCGCTGGTTCGACGCGCCAAAAGCGGAGAGCGCATGCCGTTCGACGCCTATTCGCTCTCAACTTTGGTCAGCTCGCTCGGCGACGCCAATCACTACGACACTCTTCTCATGAAGAGCGAAACCGTCGCCTTGGCGCGTCAATGCGAGCTGAGAACGCCTGAGGGCGGCAGCGTGAGTTCGGTTGAGGAAGCCGTGGCGCTCGCCGAGCGTATCGGCTTTCCGGTGTACGTCAAACAGTCCTTCAGCTGGGCGGGTCAGGGCGTCATTCGTTCAGAGACTCCCCAGGAAGTCGTCACGGCTTTCACCTCCATGCAGCCCCGTCGTGGGAATCTGCTTTATGCGGCGGCCAGGCGCATATTGCATCGCGACTGGTATCCGGTCAGCTCTAGGGTCGACGTCCAGCAGGCCGTTGCCGGCTCTCCGGCCTTCTTTACCGCGTTCGCGTGGAAGGGAAAGATGTTGGCCGGCTTTCCGGGCTTCGTTGAGCGGACGGGCTCTGCGAACGGTCCGAGTTGCGTCGTGCGTCTTGCAAGGCATGAGGAGATGGCGCGCACATCTTCCGCGCTCATCGCCGCGACGGGCGCGACCGGCTTCGTCGGGTTCGATTTTATGATCGAAACTGCGACGGGGAAGGCATTTTTGCTCGAATGCAATTTGCGCCCCGTGCAGGTCTGCCACCTGGGTCCGCGCATCGGGGTGGACCTGTGCGCCGCGCTTGCCAAGGCCATCCGCGGCGCGGCAACGCCACACCCGCCCGCAGAGCGCGAAGAGACTGTGGCGCTGTTTCCGCAGGAATGGCGGCGCGATGCTGCCTCGCTCGCCGATTTTCCCGGTTTCGTCGATGCGCCGTTCGACGATCCAGCGCTGCTCGCACGCATGACGCGGCGGAACAAAAAGCGAGCGTGTGGCTCGCCTGAAAATCGGGTTTCACGCTTGGCGTCAGTGTTGGCTTCGGCGCGTGCTTCGATTTGGAGGAAGCTCGAGGCGCTTCTTAAGGCGATGAAACCTGTCTCAGGCGACTTGGCCGAGGACATGCGCGGCGGCTGGCTCGAGGCCAGCGGGCGAAATTCGAAACGGGCCAAGGAGGTCATCAGCTGCGAGAGTCCGATGTGAGCTGTGTATTCAGTTGAGCGAGGCGGCTCTTGCGTTAGAGGGCGGTATGTCATTCGCGCCGAGCGAGCAGAAACGAGGGCCGATGCTGGCGATAAGCTCTGACGTTCCCGCTTAAACCTGCAGTTGAGAGTGGTCCTCGTTGCTGGAAGTCGAGCACATGCCGGCGACCCTACAGCCGATCAAGAGCTGATCGTTGACGACCATCACAGAGAAGCTTATCAAATTGGCCGGGACGTCGTGGGCCATCTCCGTTACGCCGGGTTCCAGGTGGCGGATCTTGCGATTCCACGCGCCCTGTTCCTGGAAGGCATTTTACAATGTGCTCCAATCAAGTCAGCAAATCATTCCACCTTGGAAAAACTCATATAGAGTATCCGCCCTATCGAGGACGAATCTTATTAGCCGAAGACACCAAAGCCAACCAATTGGCCATCAAAGCCTTGCTGACCAAGCTGGGGTTCGTTATAGAGATTGCAGAAAATGGGCGAGTCGCCGTCGAAAAGACCACGTTGGGATCGTATGATTTGATATTTATGGACGGCCAAATGCCGGAAATGGATGGCTATGAAGCGACGCGAAGGATCCGCAAACACGAAGACGTATCAAATGCTCCCCATCGGACGATCATCGCCATGACCGCTGACGTCATGCCCGGCAACAGAGAGGCGTGCTTGAAAGCTGGGATGGACGACTACGTCGCAAAGCCGATTTCGGAATCAATCCTGAGAGCAATATTGGACCGGTGGCTGGCACGTCCCTTCCCAAAATGAAGCGGTTGGGTGTGGCGGCACTAAAGCTGTGGCGGCGCTGTTGAAGGGCTCGCGGCTTCGGAATGATACCCTGAATTCTGTTTAGGCCCGCGCGTCGGCCTCTGAGCGTGGGCCTTCTCGACTTTTTCTTTAAATCGATGCGATGGCCTGAAGCTCAGAACTTTGCGTCGGTGGATCGATGCGCTCTCTCCGGTGAGGGGGTTGTGGCCTGCGTTCCTCGTTCTTTCGCGCACGAAGAACGTTCCAAACTCGTGCAGTTTCACGCATTCGTTTCTCTGCGACAGTGCCTCGGCGATTTCCTGCAGAGCGCACTCGACAACGCGTGTCGATTCCCGCCGCGACAGGCTCGGCACGCGCTTCATGATAGCCGTTACGAGGTCGTTCCGCGTCACGGTTCGCGAGGTCTTTTCTGAGACCCGAGTTGCTTTGTGAGAACCCGGAGATACAGACGGGGATCGACTCTCGACGCCCATCTTCAAAGCTCCGTTGGTCTGAACGTTTGCTGGGTTTTGCGCGGCTGCGGCGCATCCGGCTTCGGCTGGGGTCAGTAGGCGCCGTCGCCCATCAGCACGGCGAAAGGGGTGCGCAGAAGAAGCCAGATATCGAGGAAGAGCGAACTCTGGCGGACATATTGGCGGTCGAGCGCGACCTGACCGACAAAGTCGATGTTCGCGCGCCCTCCGAGCTGCCAGAGGCAAGTGATGCCAGGTTTCAGGAGTAGCCGGTCGCGGTCGCTGGGAGCATATTTCTTCACTTCCGACGGCAACGCCGGGCGCGGACCGACGAGCGACATGTCTCCCGTGAACACGTTCCAAAATTGGGGAAGCTCGTCGATCGAGTATCTGCGGATAAAGCGGCCGACTTGCGTGACACGCGGATCGTTGTGATTCTTATAACGAATCTCGTGTCTCGATGTGGTCGAGCCTTGCATCTTTGCGTGCAGGGTGGCGGCTCCGACGCGCATAGAACGGAACTTCACCATGGTGAAGGGAATGCCGTTCCTGCCGATCCGCGTCTGACGAAAGAACACCGGCCCTTGCAACTCCATCTTGATCGCGATCGCCGTGGCCAGGAACACCGGCGCAAACAGCGTGAGCGCGGCGAGAGCGCCGGCGATGTCGACGGTTCGCTTCAGCGTCGGCCCGGCATGTACGAAGAGGCGACGTTCAAGCTGAACCCAACGCCAGGCGCGTTCTCTCGCCGCCACTCCATGGGGCGGCGCTTCAAACCGCTTCCGCGCTACGAAGGCCAGGGTCCGGAGGATGAACGCTACATTGCCGATCAAATAGCGTGACCACAATCGGCCCGGCTCCTGCAGCAGACGCCACACCCATTCGCAGCCGATGGAGCGCAAGAAGACCGGTGCGCGCGAGACGTTTCCGGAAAAGAAGTCGAAGAGACCGCCGACTCCGATAACCACCGGGGTCAGCAGCGAGTCGAAGTTGCGCGCGATCCAAAGATCTTGAGCCGGCACGCCCATGCCGACCAACAGGATCGAAGCGCCGCTGGCGTTGATCTGCTCGATGACGGCTTGCTTGTCCGCAGGGCTATCGATGTAGCCATGATGCGTGCCGGCGATAACATCGTTATGACCCATGGCTTTGACTGTGCCCGCCGCTGCCTCGGCCACCCCAGGCTTGCCGCCGAGGAGGAAGATCTTCGCGCCAGCCTTTTCCGCCGCGGCGCAGAGCAGCGGAAAAAGGTCGGTGCCGTTCACATTGTCAGCAAGCGGCGAACCGATCCAGCGGGCGGCGAACGCCATGCCGCTGCCGTCGGCGTACAAGCGGTTCATGCCTTGCAGAACGCGCGCATAGGCCGGGCTGGTCGCAGCGACGTTGATCACATGCGAATTGGCGAAGCTCACGCGCGTGCGGCAGCCAGCGCGTGCGCGCGCGGCCAGGTCATCGGCGACCTCCTGCAGCGTTGAGTTGGCGACAGTGAGATCGAACAGCTCTACAGTGGGCTTGTAAGCCGCTGAGTCCTTCCATAGCAGTGGTGAACGGGCTGCATTGCGAAGAAGCGCGCTTTCACGGATCTCAATGGCGCTAAGTGACATCTCAGACCTCTGGAGGAGTTCGCCGCGGTCGGCGTTCATGGGCGAGAGATTTCACGAGCCGTGCCATGAGGCGGGGCTCGGCGAGGCGCTCTGATTTTCATAGATAAACGTGCTATCGCCCGCGTGCGGGATCGAATATTCGACCCCGGGTTCAACTATTTTGCATTGCAAAATGAGAATTGCGAAAAAATCCGGCCGTTTCCTGCAGCCCGCTTTCCCGCCCAATTTCATTCGCAAATTGCGAATGCGAGGACCTTTCGCAAACTGGCGCGAAGCTAACTACCGGATTCTTCGCGGCCCCCGATTGGCGCCTGACGTGCAGTGGCTAGGCGGCCATAAACTTGCCACGCTCAGGGGCCCGACGTGCTCAGATCACTCAAAATGCTAAACGATAAGATACTGTCGAGCAGCGCGGGGAGAATCCTGCGGGGGTTCAGCGCGCATGGCTGCGCGGAAATCGCGAACCGCGTCGTGCGCCTGGCGGCGACGGTCATCATCGCCCGTCGGCTCGCTCCCGATATCGTCGGCGAAGCGGCACTTGCTCTTTCCTTGTTCGAGATGGTGCGCGTTTTCGCCAGCACAGGCGTCGGGCCGAAGGTGATCGCCTGCCCCCAAGACGAGCTCGCGGCGACCTGCAACACCGCCTATCGTTTGTTCTGGATGTGGAGTGGCGTGCTGGTCGTCTCCCAGCTCGCGATCGCATGGGTGCTGGCGGATGTCTATGGCCGCCCGGTTGCCGGCTCCATGCTTGCGGCGCTCTCGATCGCCTATCTTCTGACGCCGGCCGGGGACGTCCAGTTGCGTCTCGCGCTGCGGGAGGGTCTCAATGGCCGCGTGGCGCGCGTCTTCTCGGTTCAGGCGATCGCCGATCATCTCTTGACCGCCGCGCTCTTGCTGGCGTGGGCCAGCCCTTGGTCCATCGTGTTGCCCAAGTTGCTGACCGCGCCCATTTTCCTGTTCATGGTGCGCCGCGCGCGTCCCTGGCGCTACGATCCCAAGGCAGGCTCATCGCCAATGCGAGAGATGTTGAGGTTCAGCAGCGGCGTGCTCGTGTCCGAAATCCTGACCGCGGTGCGCACCCAGGGCGACAATCTGATCATCGCGGCGACCATGGGAACCTCCGTTCTCGGCGCCTATTACTTCGCCTACAACGCCGGCATCGGCATCTCCAGCTCGCTGGTTCGCGCTTTTGGGCTCGTCGCTTTCCCTATGCTTTGCGCCGCTAAACGCAGGGAAGAGCGCCTCGCCGCGCTGTGCCATGTCGGCATTACTGGCGCCATTGTGTTCCTGCCGCTCGTGGCGCTGCAGTCCATCGGGGCCCCCTATTATGTCCCGCTGATCTTCGGCGACCGCTGGACCTTTACGGCTCCGCTGATCGCCATCATGTGCCTCGCAGGCTTGCCGCTGCTGCTCTCGAACATCACGACGGGCTGGCTGCGCGCCGAAGGGCGGGTCCACCTCGACGCAACCAGCAGCCTCGTGGTCTGCGTCACAGCGCTCGGCGGGCTTTTTCTCGGCGCGAGGTTCGGCTCGCTGGAGGCTGCGGTGATTGGTCTCGTTGCAGGCCAGACCATCGGAGCCGTCTTTAATGCTGTTCGTGTGTTGCCGCTCGGCCTGCGCAGATTTGCCGTTCGGACTTCTTGGAAGGGGGTGCTCGCATGATTAAGCCCGAAGTCTCGATCATCATGCCAGTTTACAACGCTGCGGCGACGCTCGAGGCGACGATCGCCTCGGTGCTCGGCCAGTCCTTCGAAGCCTTCGAGCTCATCGCCGTGAACGACGGCTCGACGGACGAGAGCCTCTCCACCCTTGAGGCTCATGCGTCGCGCGATCCTCGCATCCGCATCGTCTCGCAGCCGAACGCCGGCCTCGCCGCCACGCGCAACCGCGGCGCCGAGCTCGGCAAGGCGCCTTTCATCGCCTTCGTCGACTCCGACGACCTCTGGCGGGCCGATAAACTCGAGCGTCACATGACGCTGCACCATCACGATCCCTTCCTCGCCGCGAGCTACGCCCGCGTCGCTTTCATTCCACAAGAGGCGAAAGGCCTCGACGAGGCGACGACCCTGTCGAGCCTCGGCCCAAAATCGCCGCGCCTCATCGATGTGCTCGGCGAGAACCCCATCTGCACGCCCTCCAATCTCGTGATGCGGCGCGACTGGTTCGACCGCCTTCGCGGCTTCGATCGCACGCTGAGACGCGTCGAGGATCAGGAATTCCTCGCCCGGCTCATCGCGACGGGCGGCCGGATCGGAGGTATCGACGCAGCGCTCACCGGATACCGGCTGAGCCCCGGCGGCCTGTCGATGGATCTCTCGGCGATGCACGCGACCTGGCGAGAGGTCGCGCTGCGCTTCCTCGCAGAACGCGATCTCGCTCCGCTCGAGGCGCTCTATTACCGCTACCTCGCCCGCCGCGTGCTCCGAGGGGGCGGCCCGCCGACGCAGGCGCTCCGCTATGTCATCACTGGCCTGCGGATCGATGCCTCTGCCTTCCTACGCGATCGGCGTCGCGGCCTTTCCACGCTCGCGGCGGCGCTTGGGGCGCCCTTCATTCCGACTCGCCTGCGGCTACGCTTTTTCGCCTAACGCTTGTTTTATGGGTAAAAGACCCATGAACGATTGGATGGATCGGAAACTGCCCGATGGACAGCTGGACGACCAAGCCGCGGCTCGTCAACCTGCTGAATGACCTCTCTCTGGGGGGCGTCACCCGCTACCTTGGCATTTTCGATTCTGAAATTCTCAGGGCAGTCGTCTCGTCCTCGCTATTTCCGGTGCATCCTCGGGCGATGATTGCGCCGCGGCTCGACGCCGAGATCATCACCACGAATTTTCCGCCGAGCTGGGGAAGGCTCCCCTTTTTGGCGTCGCTGCGGATGCGCAATCCCAACGCACGGATCATCCATCTCGAGCACAGCTACACCCGCGCCTGGGAGACGCTGAAAGTCCCCGTCAAGACGCGCTTTCGGGCGATGCTAAAGATCGCTCTGCGATTCTTCGACGACATCGTCTGCGATTCGGAGAACCAAGCCGACTGGTTGGCCGAGGCCGCCTCGATCGACCGGCAAAGGATCAAGGTGATCTATCCTTATGCCGAGAATGGAGGCCTCGAAGGTTTGCCTCTCCCCGACTTCTCTTCGTCGCGGCCGCTGCGCATCGGAGCCTTTGGACGGTTCCACGAGCAGAAGGGTTTCGACGAGTTGATCGAAGCCTATCGAGCCGGCGCTTTCCGCGGCGCGGAGCTGCGGATCGGCGGGTTCGGGCATGATGAAGCCGTGCTTCACGCGCTCGCCGCGGGCGCGCCAGGCGTCAGCTTCTACGGAAAAGTCGTGAACGTTCCGGATTTCCTCTCGCGCTGCGACGTCGTCGCCATCCCCTCGCGCTGGGAGGCCGGCGGCCTCGTCAATATCGAGGCCCGCCAAGCGGGGCGGCCGATCCTGGTTTCGCCGGTGGACGGCCTACCCGAGCAGGTCGGTAAGGCGGGACGGATCGTCGATTTCTCCTCCGCCGACGCCGTCGCGAAAGTGATGGCTTCGCTCGACCCATCGACGCTCGCCGCCATGGCGAAGGCCGCGCGGCAATCGACAAAGGATTGCGGCGCCATCCGCCAGCGCGAGTGGGCTCAATTTCTAGTGGGGACGGGCGTCGAGATGTAAACGGCGATCTGCTCGGTCACGAAATGCTGTCCAAAGTACCCGCCGTTGAGTAGAGAACTGAATGGAGATTGGTGCTTTCAAGGAACCTAATCTGTCATACTCGCCCTTGGACGCTAGGTAAGGATGAAAAGCAATTTGCTGGTCTGTCTAGCAGACGATGCTGCGCACTCGCGTAACCTTTTAACGTAATCATGGCGGACTAAGAATGCCAAATAATGACGAACTGGCGAGATGGTCTGCAGAGATACAGGCGCGGATCGGCCTCATCTGCGGTTCCTGATTTCCTTGGAGGAATGCATAGATGCCACGTTGAAAGCGATTCCTGAGTATCGGGAGTGGCTCTTTCGCGTGGCTCTGACGAAATGGAAGATCGAAGGAGACTCAAATCCCCTGATCTCCTATCGCCAGACGGAGAGAGGCCTCTCCTCCAATCTTTCCGCGATGTACGATAGCTACGTCCAGATACTGGCGAAAGCCCGGCGCCTGAGCCCGGCGATCGTCGATCAGCACAGCAAGATCGCGAGCGCCCGCATGCTGCGCTATCTCGCTCGTCGCGCGTTGCGCGTCGACCGCTCTCGGGCGCGGGCCCAACACTATGTCATGCGCGCGCTTAAAGAGGGGCCTGGAATCTTCTTCCATGAGCCGAAGCAGACGCTCGCCACCCTGGTCGCCGCCTTCGTTCCCGGCTGCGAGCTGCTGTTCAACGCCTTGCGTAATACCAACCCGCGCTGAGGCAGACTCACGCGAGGGATTGAACGA
>CAWFZD010000138.1:0-6172 GCA_963820145.1 uncultured Alphaproteobacteria bacterium | reverse complement strand
TTTACCTGCCACCTTCTTCGACTAGACATTCGTGTTCTGGAAATTAAATAATTCAGAGGTGGAATTAATTAATTTCCGGCCATGGGTAGGAGTTGTATATGTACAGAAAAAAAAATATGCCTAATCCACCGTCCACAAAACGCACTTAAGATATTTAAATCAAATACTTAGGTCGTGGATTAGAGCTTTGGCCCCCTAATCCATACAGTCAAGCTTCCGCCTGAAGGCCAAGCTTCCGCCTGAAGGCCAAGCTTGCGCGACTATTCGGCCCCGGCCGCGGCCGTCCACACTGCAGGATCGCTGCGATCAATCTCCTCGCCCTGCGTGCTTCCTAACGCATATCCGAGAATTATATGCCCCGCCTTCCCGTTGATCCTTTCGATTTTCACCCCCGGCAACGCGAGCCTGAGGCCATCGGTCAGTGCGCGCTGCGTGAAATGGTCGCGGAACTCCTTCCGTCTCCAGGTAATGCTTGAATGCGGAGTAGGCGTCCCGTGTCGAGGTAGAAGCCGTTTCGACGGGAACGAGGCATTCATTCGCAAAGGCGCGAATAGGATCGACCGCTTCGACGTTTTGAGAAGCAGCCAATTTGAGCGCCGCCAGAACATCGGGGCTGAACTCGCCCTTGTTTTGCATCAGGCGCGACGCCCCTTCGGCGACCCATTGAACGAGAAGGGTGAGTTCCTCCCGCGCGATGCGCTCTCCTATGTTCGCGATCCGCTCGGAAGCGGGAATCGTTCGCTCGAATTCGAGGTAGGCGAGGCGGCTCAACACACCGTTGTCGATCGAGCCGCCTTTCGCCTCCAGGCGGTGGTTGCTGGCCAGCAGGATCAAGCCGCGATTGCGAAACGAAAATGCGCGTCCGTGCGGCTCGCGTGCGTCGATAGCGTCGCCGGTTATCAGCGCCTTCAGATACCCGGAAGGGAAGCGGCGGTCTGGCAGCTCCGCATTGTAGAGGAGCCTGCGCCCTGCGAGGGGAGCGCGACTAAATTCCTTGTCCAGCTCGGAAGGGTTAAGCACGCAAGTCGCGCGCTCGGGCAACATCATGACGGCGAGTTCAATCCATTGCGATTTGCCGTTCATTGCGGTCGCGCCTTTGAGTATCGCCGCAAGCGGGCGCGCCGGCAGGATGCCGAAGACGGGGCGCGCGAGTAGCTCCTGCATCGCCTGCGCTTTGACGGCGTCGTTTTCGAAGCAGCCCTTTATGAGCCTAGCGAGCAGTGAACCGTCCAGAGATTGACGCCCGATATCTTCCGAGCGCACGTCGAGTGAGAAGCGACAGCGGTTGTTTGGATCGTGCTCCTCAAAAATCAGCGTCCCGTTCTCCGCCATGCGCAGAGTTTTGTCTTGCAAGACGACGACGCCTTCGCGTTCAGACGCGAAGAAATCAACGTCGCTTAGCGCGTCGGCCATGAGTCGACAGATGGAGTCTATCTTTCGCGCTGTCAGGCCGAGAACCTGCTTGTCTGTGCGCTTCAGCCCATTGGCGCGCATGACCATATTGCGAACTGCCGTCTCCGTCAGCTCCCGCCAAATCCCCGCCGCGGCGGAATAAGCCCAGAATTTCCCCTCGGTGAATTTGAGTTGGTTGACGGTTGCGCCACTATGCTTGGCGAGCGCAGGGAGCACATAACCAGCAATCGATTGATCATCGATGCCCGGCATGTCCGCGCCGTTCGGATACAGGGTCAGGCCGCCGACGCGGCGGATGGGCTCGACGTCGCCAGCAGCCTCGCCAGCAGCCTCGCCGCGGTCGCCGCTATCCATCCCCCGCGCGCTAGCGATGGCTTCCTCCCACCGCGCCGCATCCTCCGCCGACAGGGGAGCGGCCGTAGCCCTCGCCGCGGCCTTCACGTCCTCCAGCGTCTTCCGCCACTCATCGCGCTTCGGATGTTTTTCCGGCAACCAGTCTTCGAAGGCCCTGATCGCCCCGCCTACATCAACCGCATCGCGCACGCCGGGAGGCTTCTCCATTTGCGAGATCGCTTCGGCTTCGCTTTTCTCGAGCGACCGCTGCGGCTTTTCGCTCGGATGATAAACCTCTCGCCAGCGCGTGATTGCGGCGTCCGGATCGTCGCCGAGCTGGTTCATAACGCGTGCGTAATTTCGCCAGATGTTTCGCCGCTGGCTCGAATTGACGAAATAGTGTTTGGCGACCTCGTGCAGAGCGTCGCGCAGCTCGTCCGATACGGAAACCGGCGCGCGACGGCTCCGCAACTCGTCCGACACATTCGACGCTCGCGCCTTTGGCGGCTTGTCGCCGAGCCCGAACGCCCGAAACGCGCCATTCAACTCCTCAATGAGGCGGGCGAGATCGTCAAAGCCGATCATTGGGAGCTCGGCAAGCGGGACTGTCGCGGGCGAGCGGTTCCCACGCCATAGGTAAGGAACGCCGCTTGGATGGATCGCGTAGCCGACGCTTTGAAACCCCGCCGCGAGCACATCAAGCCCTGCGACGGCTTTATCCACGCCCTCGGCATACCAGCGCGGCAGTTGGTTCAAAATCGAGCCGTCGTTGCGAGCCGAGAGCGTGAAGCCGTCCATCGCATCGCCTCGATAGCGCAAGAGCGCGCCCGCCTTGTGCAAGCGGAAGACGCTCGGGAGGTCGCGCACGGCCTCGAAGAGCTTCGTTCGATCAAGGCCAGGGGCGCGCTCCCAATGAAGGTCAATATCGAGGTGAAGCGCGCCCCCGACCACGGGAATGCGCAACGGCCAACCCTCTTTGTCGCGCTCTGTCGGATGCAGGCCGCCAGCCACGATTCCAATGCCCGGCAACGCCGGCGTCCAAATAGGATGATCCTTAGCGTTCCACGCTTTCTCGGCCGGACGCTTCTCGCCCGCCTTGATTCCTACGCAGCGATAGCCGTTGGCACGGCAGGCTTTCCACAGTGCGGACCCCTCTTCGGGGGTCAAGACCGCCGTCCGGCCCTTCTTGCAGAATGCCGCAATCGTTCTTTCGAGCACGTCGTCAACGTAAGGGGTCATTTCGAAATTCCTTCGGAATCGGCAACGCCCCCTGCAATGGCCCCTTTCTTCATCACGTCGAGCGAGGTCGCGGCGGCCTCGAGGAACCGCGCGGAGCGCATTGCGTTGACCGCGTGCCGCAGCTCGCGCGCAAGCTCGCGCTCTCCCGCAAGCTGCAACGCTTGCGCCACAGCGCCGATGCGCCAGCTCGGAGCCAGAACCGCCGCCGCCAACAGCGTCCGTAGGCCGACGCTCACGGTTTCGTCGGAACGGACGGCGGCGACGATTTCGGCGACGAGGGCGGCTTGCGCGTCGGACAGCTTTAGGTCGTCAAGGGGAGACTTTCGGAATTTAACCGAGCCGCCACGATGCTCGGGCGCGAGATGGGGCGTTACCTTCGCCCCGTCGATCGCGAGAGCGCAAACGTTCAGGGTTGCTTTTTTCCGCGGCAGCTTGAGGGTTTTGGGCTTTTGAGGTAAAACATCGATCGCTTCTTTTGTTTCGCCTACCATCTGAGCCCGCGCCGCCGCCAGCGTGCGCGGGTTTAGTTTTTCACGTTCCATTGTCGGAAATCCTTTCGAATGTGGGGCCGCGATTTTCAGGGCAAATATTCGACCCGCTTTCCCGAGAGTTTGATCAGCTTTTTGTTGTGGAGTTCCAGCAAAGTCGATGCGCCAGGGCCGTTCTCATCATCCGTCATCAAGCGCGCGAGACTGTCGAAGCCCCGATCTCCAAGTTCAAGCCGCGCCAAAATCAACGTGCCGACTACCTTGCGCGTAGTTGCTGAAAGGTCAGCGTGCATGACCCGCTCGCGCCATCTTTCAAATGAGGACCTAGGCGCTGCGCGCTCGCGCGAGGGGTCGCGCCGCAATAGCGGCTTGAACCGTGCAGACATCTTCATGTGGAGCACTCCTGTGGCGAAAGACTAGCGGCGAGGCTTCGATCGCGTCGCAGGGGTCAAGAGGTTGCGGCGATTTTCACGCGGCCTCCAGTTCGGAGGTCGAACTTACCGGCTTGCTTAGTCTAGCCTGCGCCCAAGCGAGGCCAGGGCCCCACGTATACAAGGGATAGCGGCCCCATTTCTCGAAGGGAGGGCCGCCTCCGCGCGTCGCCATTGTCGCCAAAGTAGAGGGAGAGGTCGGAAAGCCCGCTGCCGTTAAGGCTGCTGCAAAAGGGGCGCGCCTAAGCTTCGTTTCCGGCGTTAGATTGTCAAAAAACGCTGGCATTTTTCGTCACCTTTCGCGAGTTGCTGCGTTTGGTGACAAGCAATTTAACCACGATTCCTCGAAAAGATACGAAAATGCGCGCAACGCGTTTTTTCGCGCTCGCCTGCGGCGTCAATCGCGGGGCCGCCCTAACCGTCTCGACAAACGAAACCCCGCTTCCTTGTGGTTTTTGAATATAATTTCGACACTGCGCTGTGTTCTGTTGTGCTTCTTGGAAACTTGCCGACACGCTTCAGTAACAGATAGATCGCCGTCGACCAGCCCCGCAACAGCCGCCGCGATCAATAGCTGCTCCATCTGTGAATTCGCCTGCTTTTCATCGCGACGCCTGATAACCGCCAGCCTCCATTTCGGCCCTTTCCCCGGCGAACAGGGCCATTCCCCCAGCAGCATGGAAGCAAAAACCCGACGCTGGTCTAAGGTCAGCGGCATATCGGAGCATAAAGCCTCGGCCAATATCCGCGCCGACGCTTCGGCGGATGCTGCGTTAGTAAAACGGTGGTGAACCTCACCCCAATATTCGTCTATTTCCTCTGGCGTCATTTCGCCACCGCAACGTCGTCGCCCATCAGGGCGCAAATCCGTTCCGCCACGCTATCCGCCGCCGCAAGCAATACGGCGTCGGCGCTGTGGACGTAGCGTGAAGTTATCGATTGCCCTTTGTGTCCAATGAGCGCGCCGATGGTCGACTCGCTGTAACCCAGGTCCGCGGCGACGCTGGCGAAAGAATGCCGCAAGGTGTGAGCCGTGATCTCGTCAGAAAGTCCGCCGAGAGCTGCAATGCGCTTCCAAAAGCTCGGGAAGCCGCTCATCTGGCCATCGCCGCGCGTGGCTCGAAAGACTAAGCCGCCGTCACGCGCCTGCGCGCGCAGAATGTCGCAAGCCGCTATTAGATAACGGCCGAATGCTACGGCCGGACTTCGCTGTCCGCGAGCGTCGCCGTGCGGCGCTCCAGGTCAATCGCGCTCCAGGTAAGCCCCAAGACTTCGCCCCGGCGCCAGCCCGTCATTGCAAGGAAGCGCGCGGCTGCTATTGCAGCCGGCCAAACCTTCTCAGCTTCCGCTTTCGCGAGCCCGCGCCAAGGCCGTAAATTCATATCTCGATAGTCGCCGCTCGCGCCGCCCATCCGCGAAGCGCGTCACTCCATGTACGGGATTGTCGGGCGCGCATCCGTTTAACGCACGGCGTAGGAAAAGATCGCGCCCAAGAGCCCGTCGTGCGGCTCGCCGCCCCCGCCCGCCTCTGACATTCGCAAGGCCGCGCAGCTTCCCGGTCTTCGTACGCGGGCCTGCGTCTTGCCCGCCGCCACGTCATGCAAAAAGCCGTCGATATCCTCGCGCGTGACACTCGCGACTTTGAGCGAACCCAGAGCGGCTTTATGTGGCGCTCTACCCTGCCCTTGTCGGTCAATAGCGTCGACGCCTTCTTCGCCTTGCGGCGTCGCGTCAGCCGCCGCCCGCCTCAGCGTCGGCAAGATAAAGGTCACACAGCTGCGGCGACCGTCTCGGCGCGCCGCTTGGAGGCTTTTTCCCCGGCAGGGTCGCCGCCCTCGACTACCTCGCCGAGCAGCCGGCGAGCTTCGTCTCGCGCATTTTCCGGCGTCCAAGGCGCTCCCGTGGCGGCCAATGGTTTGCCAGCGCTGGCGGCCCTCCTCAGTCCGATAAAACAGGAAATAGGAAGCTCCCGGCCCTTTCTGGCGGCGGGCGCCGAAGCCGGCAACTTTGGCGTCCCAGATGATTTGCTCCGGGCCGCGAGCGCGCGCACGTCGCCGAAGCCCTATGATCTTCGCCCGTTCCGCCATTCTCGCGCCCCCCCTTCGTTAGCTAGCTAGCAGGTAGCTAGCAGGAATGCGCAAACTCTACCAAACATGAGCAAACGTCGTCAAATAGAATTGTTTGAATTTTCACAGTTTTTGTAAAGCCCAGCGCAAACCCTAGCAAACTCGCCTCAAAGCCTAATTCTTGCCCTCCGAAGGCAGAGGT
>CAWFZD010000137.1:0-145812 GCA_963820145.1 uncultured Alphaproteobacteria bacterium | reverse complement strand
AAATCGAAGAAGTGATGAAGGTTGGGTATCTTGGCATTCGTTGCGTTGAGTCGGGCGGTCCGGAGCCGGGCGTGGGCTGCGCCGGCCGCGGCGTCATCACCTCGATCAACTTCCTTGAGGAGAACGGCGCTTACGAGGACATCGACTATGTGTCCTACGACGTGCTGGGCGACGTGGTTTGCGGCGGCTTCGCGATGCCGATCCGCGAGAACAAGGCGCAGGAGATCTACATCGTCATGTCCGGCGAGATGATGGCCATGTATGCGGCCAACAACATCTCCAAGGGCATTTTGAAGTATGCCAACTCCGGCGGCGTGCGCCTGGGCGGGCTGGTCTGCAACGAGCGCCAGACCGACAAGGAGCTGGAGCTTGCGGAAGCGCTGGCGCAGAAGCTCGGCACGCAGCTGATCTATTTCGTGCCGCGCGACAACATCGTTCAGCACGCCGAACTGCGCCGCATGACGGTCATCGAATATGCGCCGGAGTCGGCTCAGGCGGATCACTACCGCAATCTGGCGAACAAGATCCACGCCAATCGCGGCAACGGCATCATCCCGACGCCGATCACGATGGACGAACTCGAAGACATGCTGATGGAGCACGGCATCATGAAGCAGGTCGACGAAAGCCAGATCGGCAAGACCGCCGCCGAACTCGCGATCGCGTAAGTCTTCAATGAGAAGGCGCGGCCTGCCTCCATCCGGCCGGCCGCGCTGAATCCCACAGAAACTTAATGGAGCCATCAATGAGTGTCTCGCCCACATTGAGCGTCGCGGAGATCAAGACCCGCAATAAAGCGCTGATCGAACGAAGTTCTGAAGGCTTATCCCGAAAAGACCGCCAAGCGGCGCGCCAAGCACCTCAACTGTGCATCAGGAAGGCAAGCCGGATTGCGGCGTTAAGTCGAACATCAAGTCGATCCCGGGCGTGATGACCATTCGCGGCTGCGCCTATGCCGGCTCGAAGGGCGTGGTCTGGGGGCCGATCAAGGACATGGTCCACATCAGCCACGGCCCGGTCGGCTGCGGCCAGTATTCCTGGGCGGCGCGGCGCAACTACTACATCGGCACCACCGGCATCGACACTTTTGTCACGATGCAGTTCACCTCCGATTTCCAGGAGAAGGACATTGTCTTCGGCGGCGACAAGAAGCTCGCCAAGATCATGGACGAGATCGAGGAGCTGTTCCCGCTTGAACAACGGCATCACCGTTCAGTCGGAATGCCCGATCGGCCTCATCGGCGACGACATCGAAGCGGTGTCGAAGGTGAAGTCCAAGGAATATGGCGGCAAGACGATCGTCCCGGTGCGTTGCGAGGGCTTCCGCGGCGTTTCGCAGTCGCTCGGCCATCACATCGCCAATGATGCGATCCGCGATTGGGTGTTCGACAAGATGGCGCCGAAGCCGAGCCGCGCTTCGAGGCGACGCCTTACGACGTCGCCATCATCGGCGACTACAACATCGGCGGCGACGCCTGGTCTTCCCGCATCCTGCTCGAGGAGATGGGGCTGCGCGTGATCGCGCAATGGTCGGGCGACGGCAGTCTTGCCGAACTCGAAGCGACGCCGAAGGCGAAGCTGAACGTTCTGCATTGCTATCGCTCGATGAACTACATCTCCCGCCACATGGAAGAAAAGTACGGGGTTCCGTGGTGCGAGTACAACTTCTTTGGTCCGAGCAAGATCGCCGAATCGCTGCGTAAGATCGCCGGCTATTTCGACGACAAGATCAAGGAAGGCGCCGAGCGGGTCATCGCGAAATACCAGCCCCTCATGGAGGCGGTGATCGCGAAATACCGTCCGCGTCTCGAAGGCAAGACGGTCATGCTGTTCGTCGGCGGCCTCCGCCCGCGTCACGTGATCGGCGCTTATGAAGACCTTGGCATGGAAGTCGTCGGCACGGGCTACGAGTTCGGCCATAACGACGATTATCAGCGCACCGCTCAGCATTACGTCAAGGACGGAACGCTGATCTACGACGACGTGACCGGCTACGAATTCGAGAATTCGTCGAGAAGATTCAGCCGGACCTCGTCGGCTCTGGCATCAAGGAAAAATACGTCTTCCAAAAGATGGGCGTGCCTTTCCGCCAGATGCACTGCTGGGACTACTCAGGCCCGTATCATGGCTATGACGGCTTCGCGATCTTCGCGCGGGACATGGACATGGCCATCAACTCTCCGGTCTGGAAAATGACCAAGGCGCCTTGGAAGACCGAGGAGCAGCCGCTGCTTCAGGCCGCGGAATAATCAGCGCCCGGCGCGTAGCAGACGCGACGCGCCGGACCGCTCCGCCAAATGCATGACGCGAGGGTTCGACCATGCCGCAGAGCGCAGAAAACGTACTCGACCATTTCGACCTCTTCCGGGGTCCCGAATACCAGCAGATGCTGGCGAACAGAAGAAGAATGTTCGAAAACCCGCGCGACCGGCCGAGGTGGAGCGCGTGCGCGAATGGGCCAAGACCCCCGAATACCGCGAGAAGAACTTCGCTCGCGAGGCGTTGACGGTCAACCCGGCCAAGGCCTGTCAGCCGCTCGGCGCGGTCTTCGCCGCGGTGGGTTTCGAACAAACGATCCCCTTCGTGCATGGGTCGCAGGGCTGCGTCGCCTATTACCGCAGCCATCTGTCGCGCCACTTCAAGGAGCCGAGCTCCTGCGTGTCGTCGTCGATGACGGAAGACGCGGCGGTGTTCGGCGGCCTCAACAACATGATTGACGGCCTCGCCAACACCTACAACATGTATAAGCCGAAGATGATCGCCGTCTCGACGACATGCATGGCGGAAGTCATCGGCGACGATCTGAACGCCTTCATCAAGACCTCGAAGGAAAAGGGCTCGGTCCCGGCGGAATACGACGTTCCCTTCGCTCACACCCCGGCCTTCGTCGGCAGCCACGTCACCGGCTACGACAATGCGTTGAAGGGCATCATCGAGCATTTCTGGGACGGCAAGGCTGGCACGGTTCCCAAGCTCGAGCGCACAGCCAATGAGAAAATCAACTTTATCGGCGGCTTCGACGGCTACACCGTCGGCAATACGCGCGAAATCAAGCGCATCTTCGGGCTGATGGGCATCGACTACACCATCCTCGCCGACAACAGCGAAGTGTTCGACACGCCGACGGACGGCGAATTCCGCATGTATGACGGCGGCACGACGTTGGAAGATGCCGCGAATGCGATCAACGCCAAGGCGACGATCTCGATGCAGGAATATTGCACCGAGAAGACGCTGCCGCTGATCGCCGCGCATGGCCAGGAAGTCGTCGCCTTCAATCACCCGGTCGGCGTCTCCGCGACGGACAAATTCTTGATGACCCTGTCGCGCATCACCGGCAAGCCGATCCCCGAGGAACTGGCTCGCGAGCGCGGGCGTCTCGTCGACGCTGTTGCGGACTCGAGCGCGCACATCCACGGCAAGAAATTCGCGATCTACGGCGATCCGGATCTCTGCCTCGGGCTCGCCGGCTTCCTGCTGGAGCTCGGCGCAGAACCGACGCACGTCCTCGCGACCAACGGCAACAAGCACTGGGCGACCAAGGTAGAGGAGCTGTTTGCGAGCTCGCCGTTCGGCGCAAACTGCCATGTCTATCCGGGCAAGGACCTCTGGCACATGCGTTCGCTGCTCTTCACGGAGCCGGTGGATTTCCTGATCGGCAATACCTACGGCAAATATCTCGAGCGCGACACCGGCACGCCGCTCATTCGCATCGGCTTCCCGGTCTTCGATCGCCATCACCATCACCGCTATCCGGTGTGGGGTTATCAGGGCGGCCTGAATACGCTGGTATGGATCCTCGATCGTATTTTCGAGTCCATGGACGCGAACACCAACGTGCCTGCAAAGAGCGACTATAGCTTCGACATCATCCGCTAAAAGCTATCCGCTCCCGCCCGAGCGGCGGGAGCGGCCCGCATCTTGCCTGCAGAGTTGATGGCGCCGAGAGAGGGAGAAAACGCATGAGTTCGCTTTCAGCCACGATCCAGGATGTCTTCAACGAACCAGGCTGCGGCAAGAACGCGAACAAGTCCGAGGCCGAACGCAAGAAGGGTTGCACCAAACAGTTGCAGCCGGGCGGGGCTGCCGGCGGCTGCGCCTTCGACGGGGCCAAGATCGCTCTGCAACCTTTGACCGATGTCGCGCATCTCGTGCACGGCCCGATCGCGTGCGAAGGCAACTCGTGGGACAACCGCGGCGCGAAATCCTCCGGCTCAAATCTGTGGCGCACCGGCTTCACGACCGACATCAACGAGACCGACGTGGTCTTCGGCGGCGAGAAGCGCCTCTTCAAATCGATCCGGGAAATCATCGAGAAATACGACCCGCCGGCGATTTTCGTCTATCAGACCTGCGTCCCGGCCATGATTGGCGACGACATCGACGCCGTCTGCAAGGCGGCGCGGGAAAAATTCAACAAGCCGGTCATTCCGATTAACTCTCCTGGCTTCGTCGGGCCTAAGAATCTAGGCAACAAGCTCGCCGGCGAGGCGCTGTTGCAGCATGTGATCGGCACGGAAGAGCCAGAATATACGACACCCTACGACCTCAACATCATCGGCGAGTATAATCTCTCCGGCGAGTTGTGGCAGGTTAAGCCCTTGCTCGATGAACTCGGCATACGCATCATGGCCTGCATCTCCGGTGATGGCAGATACAAGGAAGTCGCGTCGTCGCACCGCGCCAAGGCGGCGATGATGGTCTGCTCCAAGGCGATGATCAACGTCGCACGCAAGATGGAGGAGCGCTACGGCATCCCCTTCTTCGAGGGCTCCTTCTATGGCATCGAAGATAGCAGCGATTTATTACGCGAGATCGCGCGTCTGTTGATCGAACGCGGCGCGCCTGCCGAGTTGATGGACAGAACGGAGGCGGTGATTGCGCGCGAGGAGGCCAAGGCTTGGGCGGCGATCGCCAAATACAAGCCGCGCTTCCAAGGCAAGAAGGTGCTGCTGATCACAGGCGGCGTCAAATCCTGGTCGGTCGTCGCGGCTCTGCAGGAGGCGGGACTCGAACTCGTCGGCACGTCGGTCAAGAAGTCCACGAAGGAAGACAAAGAGCGCATCAAGGAACTGATGGGCCAGGACGCCCATATGATCGAGGACATGACGCCTCGCGAAATGTACAAGATGCTGAAGGACGCGCGCGCGGATATCATGCTTTCGGGCGGACGCTCGCAGTTCATTGCGCTGAAGGCCTCCATGCCCTGGCTCGACATCAACCAGGAGAGGCACCACGCCTATATGGGCTATGTCGGCATGGTGAAGCTCGTCGAAGAAATCGACAAAGCGATTTACAATCCCATCTGGGCGCAAGTGCGTAAACCGGCCCCGTGGGAAAAGTCCGGCGATAATTGGCAGACCCGCGCGATGGCGCAAGCGGAAGCCGAGGCCGCTGCGCTCGCCGCTGATCCGGTGAAGGCGGAGCAGGCGCGTCGGGCCAAGAAAATTTGCAACTGCAAGAGCGTCGAACTCGGCGTGATCGAGGACGCGATCCTCGCGAACGACATTACGACGGTCGAAGGTGTGCGTGCGGCGACCAACGCCTCCGGCGGTTGCGGCGCCTGCGCGGTGCGTATCGAAGATATTCTGGCGCAGATGACGTCGGCAGTTCACGCGATCGCGGCGGAGTAGGGCTATGGCGACCGTCACCGTCAGCAAGAAGGCCTGTTCGGTCAACCCGCTCAAGATGAGCCAGCCGATCGGCGGCGCGCTCGCCTTCATGGGACTGCGCGGCGCAATGCCGCTATTGCATGGCTCGCAAGGTTGCACTTCCTTTGGCCTGGTGCTGTTCACGCGGCACTTCAAGGAAGCCATTCCAATGCAGACGACTGCGATGAGTGAAGTTGCGACAGTGCTCGGCGGCTATGAGAATGTCGAACAGGCAGTGCTCAACATCTACAACCGAACCAAGCCTGAAATCATCGGCATATGCTCAACGGGCGTGACCGAGACCAAGGGTGATGACGTAGACGGCTACATCAAGCTTATCCGCGAGAAACACGCGGCGGTAGCGCATCTGCCGATCGTCTACGTGTCGACGCCCGACTTTAAGGACGCGTTCCAGGATGGCTGGGAAAAGACCGTCACGCGCATCATCGAAACGATAGTCGAGACGCCGAAGAACGCCGCGCGACGCGATGCCGCCAAAATAAACGTGCTGCCGGGTTGCCATTTGACGCCGGGCGATCTTGATGAATTGCGCACGATCATCGAGGATTTCGGCTTGGAGCCGACGTTTTTGCCCGATCTCGCGGGCTCGCTCGACGGCCACATACCGGACGATTTCACGCCGACGACGATCGGAGGCGTCGGCGTCGAAGAAATCTCTATGATGGGTCAAGCTGGCTGGACGATCGCAATCGGCGCGCAAATGCGCCGCCCCGCCGAAGCCATGCAAAAGAAGACGGGAACGCCGTTCCGTCTGTTCGAGAGGATGTGCGGGCTGGAAGCCAATGATGCGCTGATGGCCTTTCTTAGCGAGATCAGCGGCCGACCGGCGCCGATGAAATATCGACGCCAACGCGGCCAACTCGTTGACGCCATGCTGGACGGTCACTTCCATATCGGTGGACGCAAGCTCGCTATCGGCGCCGAGCCCGATCTGCTTTTCGACATGGCCGGACTGCTGACGGAGATCGGTGCGCAGCTTCTCGTCGCCGTGACGACCACGCACTCTCCGGTATTCGAACGTCTACCCACCGATGACGTGCTAATTGGCGATCTTGAAGATCTCGAAAATATGGCGAAGGAGAAAGGCTGTGACCTGATGGTCACCCATTCGCACGGACGACAGGCGGCGTCGCGATTAAAGATTCCCTTCTTTCGCATGGGCATCCCAATGTTCGACCGCCTCGGCGGTGGGCATCAGCTCATGGTCGGCTACCGCGGCGCGCGAGATCTGATCTTCGACATCAGCAATCTTTTGATGGCCGATCAAGAGGAAAACCACGAACCGACACCCGACAGCTGGCGCGGGGACGTCGGCTCGTCCCACGCCGCAACCTCGCACTAAGAAGCGAAAACGGAGGCGCCATGAAAGTCGCATTCGCAACCCAGGATCTGAAACGCGTGGACGCGCATTTCGGCTGGGCCAAGAACATCGCGATCTATGAGATCGGTCCAGAGAGTCACGAGTTTCTCGAGGCGGTTCAATTCGACGGCGATCTCAAGGAAGACGGTAACGAAGACAAACTCGCGCCGAAGATCGACGCGATCAAAGACTGCGCCATCCTCTACGTCGCCGCAATCGGCGGCTCGGGCGCGGCGCGCGTCGTCGCCAACAACATTCATCCGATGAAGGTCAATCAGCCTGAAGCCATCTCAGACCTCCTCGACAAGCTTCAAGAGGTGCTGAGAGGCGTGCCGCCGCCGTGGCTGCGAAAGGCGCTGACCAAAGGCAAAGAGCGCGTGCTCGATTTCGAAGAATGAGGAACCTCCATGACCGAACCTACAGCCGTGCTTGAGAAAACGTCAGTCGCCGAGCTTCCCTTCATAAAAGAGCTCATCAAAATCTGGCGCGCCCAGGACACGCATGGCACCTGGGAGACGAAAGCGGATCTCGATCTGCTGCAGCCATATATCCTCGACAAGGAAGCGCGCCGGGCGCTACCGATCATTGGGGATCCCGACCCGGATACGATCTGGCGCATGGAGCTCTTCTTCAACGCCGTCGCGCTCTCCATTGAACGCGCCACCGGCGTCATGATTTCGCCCATGCTTAAGATGAGCCATGAAGGTTTCGGCCGCATGGTGCTGATCGGCGGACGGTTGATTGTCGTGAACAAACAGCTGCGCGACGTGCATCGTTTCGGCTTCGACAGTTTCGAGAAGCTCGCGGCGGAAGGCGACAAATATGTTCAGTCCGGCGTCGAGATGATCGAAAAGTTTTCCGACGTTGCGAACTACTGAGGCGAGCGATGAGTGAGATCGACGATCTGAAGGCTGAAATCAAAAAACTGTCGGCCCGCGCCATGCAAGCGAAAATGGATCTGCACGATCTTTCGGAGGAGCTGCCAATCAATTGGACCGACATTCCTGTTGTTGCGCAGAGGGCGCATGAAGCTTTTGCGGAACTCGAAAAAAAGCGAGCGATGCTGAAGTCTTCGGAGACCGTCTAACTCGAGAAAGAAAGTCTACGACCATGTCACAGGCAACGCGCGATGGGCGCGATTGGCGTCCCGAGTATCTTGTTGCGATCGACCCAGGAAAATGCATTGGCTGTGGCCGCTGTTTCAAGGTCTGCGGCCGCGAGGTGATGACGCTGAAGGGGTTGAACGAGGAGGGTGAACTGGTCGCACTCGACGACGACGAGGACGATGAGGTCGAGAAGAAGATTATGGTGATGAACGACATCGGCGCTTGCATCGGCTGCGGCGCGTGTGCGCGGGTCTGTCCAACCAATTGCCAGACGCACGACGCCGAAGCGACCCTGGAACTGGTCTGAGCGGCGAAGCGGCGCGTTGGCGAAGCGCGCCGCAATTTCTGCTGGACTGCCCGACCGGGCGCATGGCCCCGCTATCAACGCGGGCTGGCGCAGCAGCTCTTCGCTCCAGCGGCAGCGTCACGCCATATTCAATCGCTTATATAGAATAACCGCCTTGACGAAACCCGTAATTTGCGCCCATTTTTCGTGCTTGCTTTTGGAGATAATAGGCGGAACGGTCATATTGAAGCGATATGAGGGATCCGTTGTGATTTAATTGTTGAGATGTCGTAATGGGGGCGGCTAGATATTCCAGCTTGGAATGTGATCTTGATTTGATTTGGCGCCAATTTTTTTATATTCATCAGGTTGCCCGAAAAACGTCATTCGATACCTTGCTCGCGCGCCTTCCACATCGCGGCGATTCGAAAGCGCTCCGCGATAGCGATGGGATCCCCGATCATCATCGCCTGTGCCTCCCTGAACGCCGTTTTGATGATCTCGGTCTCTTGCGCATTCAAAGCGACACGGCCAGCAACATGGGTTGCGTCCGGCATGATCGACCAGATCTTTCGCTTCGCGGGATGCATCTTCACTTCGGTGAGATCGACGGCTTCGAGTTTGCCGTCGAGATAGAGCCCAAAGCCCCTTACTTCAAGCTTTCGTCCGTCCTCGGTGATTTTAACGAGAGTCGTCATCGTCATTGTTCCTGTTGCGCGAGCCAGCCATAGCCGCCCTGGTCCCACAGTTGGGCGAGCAGCTTGTCCGCATTCCAGTCCGGATATTGGGTTTTCAATTCGGCGTAGTCCTGGCGGAAGCGTGCGGCGTCATCGCCCTGCAGTTCGGCGATCATTTTGTCCGATTTATTGTGAAGAACGAAGCGCGTCCGATCCGGCGCGGCGTCCAGAGCGTATTCATCCCCCGCTTCAAGCGAATGGTCGTTGACGTCCATCACAGGTTGCACTCCTTCAAGCCGCCGCTTCAGCCGCTTCTTCGGCGCGTTCCCATTCCGCCCAGGAACCATCGTAGACAGCGACATCGGCTCGACCAACGAGATAAAGCGCCAGCGCATCCATGCAAGAGGTCAAGCCAGAGGCGCATGTGGTCACGATCGGCTTGCTGAGATCTACGCCGGCGGCCTCGAAACGTGTGCGCAAAGCGTTGGCGTCGAGGAACACGCCGGTTTGCGGATCGACCAGATCCGCCCAGGGCACGTTCACGGCGCCCGGAATATGGCCGAGCTTTTTGAACGGAAACACGTCGGCTTGCGAGCCGTCGAACTTGCCTGGACCGCGCGCATCGACGATCTGCTCGCCGCCGTCGGAGACAACGTCTTTCATTTCTTCGAAGTTGCGCAAAAGTTCGCGCCTGAGCTGCGCCGTGAAGGTCTTGGGCTGCGGACGCACCGGCGACATTTCCGTTGGCAGCTTCGCGCCGACCCATTGGTTGAATCCGCCGTCGAGCATCGCGACATTGTCATAGCCGAAGACGCGGAACATCCACCATACTCTCGCGGCCGCCGAACCGCCGAAGAGCCGATCGTAGACGATGACGCGGTCGCCGTCCCCGACGCCGAGCAAACCGACTTTTTTCGCGAAATCCGCCGGGCTCGGCAACATGTGCGGGAGATCGGAACTGGGATCGGCGATGTGGTCGACGTCGAAATGAACCGAGCCCGGCAAATGCCGGCCTCGATACTGATTGCGGCCATCTAGATTGGTGCTCGGATGGTGCCAAGTGCAGTCGAGAATGCGAATATCGCTGTCGTTCAAATGCTCTGACAGCCATGCCGTGCTTACGAGCGCGCCGGTCAGGGGTTCAGCCATCGGACAAATCTCCTGTCTGCAAGTTCACAATTGTCGAGTGACGACCGGCGTTACGGGCTCAAGGGGAGCGGATAACCTGAGCGCGGACGCGTTTCGTAGTAGTCGGGCCGCTCAGGCCAATCGCCTTGCTTGATCGTGAATTTGACCACTTTCACCGGAGCGCCGGGCGAGCAGGAGACTTCCGCAAATTTGATCTCTCGGTCTCCGGCGCCTGCCGAGAAATCTGCGACCACTGTGCCGTCGGCCTTACGCGCGCGAGCGAAACCGGGCGTCCCCGTCGCGCCAGCAGGAACGGAGTCGGCGACGAAGAGGGGCGCCTCGGCGCCCTCGCCGGAAGGACCAAACGCCGGCGAGGCGAAGGTGAAGATCGCGAGCACGCCACTGCGGTCGACCGGTATGTCCGCCGTCGCAGGGCGCGCGACAGAGTAGACGGTCAACGTGCCGCCGCTCAGCATTTCCTTCAACTCGTCCAGTGAGCAGTTGGCGAACTCGGTGGCCAGATACATCTTCGACTCCTTAGCTGTGCATCCCAGCCAGAAGGTTCAATTTTCGTGCCATAACGTTATATCATTTGAGCATATAGCGTATCGCGGAGGAACTTGCACATTAATTGCTACCAGCGCCAAGGAACAACGGACCGGCGGACGCAACATGTTGGACGTGGCGATCATTGGCGGCGGGTTAAGCGGCTTGGCGCTGGCGCGAAGACTTCACCAGCGCGGGTGTGATATCTCTGTCTTCGAAGCGCGCGACCGCCTTGGCGGGCGCATTCTGACGGTTGCGAGCGGCGACGGCGGCGGCTTGGATCTTGGTCCGACCTGGTTTTGGCCGAAGACGCAGCCGCTGATCTCGCAACTCGTCAAAGAACTGCAGTTGCGCGACTTCGCGCAGCACGACGAAGGCGCGGTGCTGCATTTGCGCGAGGCCGAGAAAAGCGCCGAACGCATCGCAGACAATCGGCTCTATGAGGACGCCCGGCGCCTGCATGGCGGGATGGCGACCCTGGTGGAGGCCTTGGCCGCCGCTTTGCCGGAGGGCGCTGTGCGCCTCGGGCACGAACTCGCGGATTTGCGCGACTGCGGCGACTATGTGACGCTCGCCTTCAAGACCGGCGAAGAGCCTCTGGAGATCACGGCCCGCCGCGTCGTTCTGGCGCTTCCGCCTCGTTTACTGCGCGAAACCGTGCGCTTCACGCCGCCTCTGGACGAGGCGACGGATCAAGCGATGCTCGGCGCCGAGACCTGGATGGCGGCGCAGGCGAAAGTCGCGTTGGAGTATCGCGAAGCCTTTTGGCGCGCGCAAGACCTCTCCGGCTCCGCCTTTGTCACCCATGAGCAAGCCGTGATCGGCGAAATCTTCGACGCCTGCGACCTGGCCGCCGGCCTCCATGCCCTTGGCGGCTTTGTCGCCCTCGACGCCGACTTGCGAGAGGCGTTCGGCGTGGGCCTGCCGATGCTGCTCGAGAGTCAAATCTGCAATGTATTTGGGCGCAATGTCGAACCACTGCGCATTCACTATCAAGACTGGGCGAAGGAGCGACTGACATGCAGTGCGGCCGACCGCACGCAGCATAGCGGCGACGGCTCCGGCGACGTGGCGAATCCTCTGCTGCGCCGAGCGCTTTGGGATAAGAAGCTTTATATCGGCGGCTCAGAGACGGCGGCCCGCAATGCCGGCTATCTGGAAGGCGCCTTGGACGCCGCAAGACGCATCGAGCGCGTCCTGGCGCTGCTCGAGGCGAAAAAGGCGACCTCCCGCGACGCCCTCTTCGACAACATGCCGGTGAACGAGGCGAGCCTGGCGCGTTTTGCCGCTTGGGTCGACGCCCGCTCCGACGAGGTCTTCGAAAATTATCGCCGGCGGCTCCACCGCGCGCTGGCGTCGCAAGAGCGCAACAATCTCACGCAGATCGCCATGCTCGGTTCGATGGAAGAGGTGTTCGAACAGGCGCTCAGCCTTTTGGCGACGCTTCCTTTCGAAATGGACGACGTCGCCATCGAACGCGGCCGCGCCGCGCTGACGCCCCGTATCCAAAAACCCTTTGGCGACTTGCTGCAGTCGATAATGGACGACGTGGTCGCCTTCAACCAGACGTCCTGCGCCCTCTCCAACTTCCCGAGCGAACATAAGTTGTCGAAGGACTACATTGGGGTGATCATGCAGGACATCGCGGCGGCGTGGCGGGAATTTTCGCTCGCGGCGAATGGTTTGCTGCTGGCGAAGCGGCGCGAAGCGCAGAGGTGGGAGACGGCGGGATGAGCGAGCAGGGATCGACGATCGAACAGGAGGACGCGGCCCCGGCAGCGGTCGTCTACGCCATTTGTGCGATGAGCGACATTCCAGAGTCAGAAGGCGCGGGGCTTTCAACCTCATTCGTCTCGACGACAACGGCGAAGAAAAGCCGTTCCCCATCGTCGTCGTGCGCTGGGGCAAACAAGTATTTGGTTATGTGAACAAATGCCCGCATGACGGCGTCAATCTCGACTGGGAGCGCAATACGTTCCTCGAGCCGAATTACGGCCTGCGCTTGATGTGCGGCAAGCACGGGGCTCTGTTCGAACTCGGCACTGGCATGTGCATCGAGGGCCCGTGCAAGGGGCGCGGTCTCGTCCCGGTCCCTCTCGCGGTCGTCGACAACGACATTTGCGTCGTCGGCGTCGAATTGGCGGAGGATGTCGACGAAGACGCCGAGGAAGGCTGATGCGGTAGAGAATGAAGTGGACATAGTCCCGCCTCGTTCTCTACCCCCTTGCCGGAAACCGCGCCAAACCACATTATCGGCAGCCTATCCGGCGCCGCGATCGCATCAAACCGGGCGGTTTGCGTTGCGGTTCTTAACCGGCTCCATGCGGTCGACGCCCTGCTGATACGCGATGACTTCGTAATCATCGTTCAGATTCAGCGCGGCGTCGAGCAACACGTCGAGCTTGCCGCCGGTGTCGAGCTTCTTGATGTCGTTCTTGTCGACCATGGCGAGATCCATCATCTCTTTCCACACCGTCGAACTCGTCGCAGGGCAGGATGTTGTAGGTGATCTCGCCGAGCTTGACGCGGAACTTCGAGAGCAAGTCAACATTGTTGCAGAACATATAATAGACGCCATTCGGCGAGAGCAGATCGCCGATCACTTCGTGGGCCGTTTCAAGATAGGCAAAATTATGCAGGTAAGCGGCGAGGATGTTGATCGTCGCCTCGCCCTCTTTTGCAAACGTCAGCACCTGCTCGATGCAAAATTCAGGCGGCCGCTTCTCGTCGGCGAGCTGCGTCTGAAATTTCAGCGCGATGTCGCCTCGAAACCCGAAACGCCCCGGCTGGGTAGTCGGCCCCTTAAGCACTGCGTTGAGCAGGCGGCCCTCCCGATCCAGCCGGGCTAGGGCAGTCTTCTCAATTTGAGTCATCGACAGTTCTCCGCTCTGCAAACCGTCCGCCGCACTTATGCGGTGGATCCTCCGTCAATTGGCCCGTCATGCAAGAACGCCGCCGGAATCTAAGAGCCTTCACTGCGGCAGTGTCGGGGGGTGCGCGACTGCCTGCGGTCAGGAATGTGTGAAACACGACAAAACTGGCCATTATTCGAGGATTTCTATGCTGTTCGTCGTCCAACTACCCCGGCACATGAATTGCATTTGGTCGACTAGCCGCATTTCGACACTGGAAGAGCGACATGATCAACCTTACAGACAGCGCGATAAACGCAGTGCAAACCGCTATTTCCGGCGCGGCCGATCCCGTCGACGGTCTGCGGATCATGGTGGAGGCCGGAGGTTGCGCCGGCTATCAGTCCCAAAATGGGTCTCGTTCGCGAGGCCGGTCCCGACGACACGGTGATCGAGCGCGGCGGGGTGAAGGTGTTCATCGACAACACCAGTCATGAACTATTGACCGGCACGACCATCGACTATGTCGTCGCGGTGCAGGGCGCCGGCTTCGCTTTCGAGAATCCGAACGCACAGTCGAGTTGCTCCTGCGGCAAGTCGTTCGGCTGAAGTCGGCCAATTCATCAGTCATGAGAGCGCGTCCGTGGGACCGCGCGGTAGAAGGACCAAGCGATGTTGCACGACGTTCAGACGATCGAAGAAGGCGGCCAAACGGAGGGGGCGTCTGTGTCGGAGCGCGAGCAGATCATTCGCGCCGTCATTGACGATATTCGCCCCAATCTGCGCCGCGATGGCGGCGATTGCGAACTTCTCGAGATTAGCGGCAACAAAATCATGGTGCGATTGACCGGCGCCTGCGTGCTCTGCAAATTGAGCAGCGCGACGTTGGAGGGCATCCAAGCCAAGCTGATCGAAAGGCTTGGTGAATTCGTGCGGCTGGTGCCGGTGCCGGGCGCTGCGCGTCACTGAGCGAGAGTGTAATGGGGCGCATCTATCTCGACAACAACGCGACGACGCGCACCGACCCTGAGGTGGTGGCGAAGATGTTGCCCTTCTTCACTCAGGAGTTCGGCAACGCGTCGTCCTCCCATGGCTTTGGCGTCGAGGTCGCCGAGGCGGTGCGCAACGCGCGGCGCAGCGTTCAGACACTGCTCGGCGCGGCCCATGAACAGGAGATTATGTTCACCTCCGGCGGCACGGAATCAGACAATGCGGCGATCATGGCTGGGCTTGCCGCGCGCGAGGGCCGCAACGAGATCGTGACCACGGCTGTCGAGCATCCGGCGATCCTGTCGCTCGTCGAGCATTTGGAGAAGACGCAGGCCGTCAAGGCGCATTTCATCGGCGTCGATGCTCTTGGACGCATCGATCTCGACGCCTTTCGCTCTGCTCTGGGGGCCAAGACTGCGATCGTCTCGGTGATGTGGGCCAATAATGAAACGGGCACGCTGTTCCCGGTCGTGGAGCTCGCCCGCCTCGCGCATGAGGCAGGGGCCTTGTTCCACACCGACGCCGTGCAAGCGGTTGGTAAAATACCGATCGAGCTGAAGCCCACGGAGATCGACTTCCTCTCGCTCTCCGCACATAAGTTGCACGGACCGAAAGGGATTGGCGCTCTCTATGTGCGTAAAGGGATAAAGTTCGCGCCGTTCCTTCGCGGCGGTCATCAGGAACGCGCGCGGCGAGGCGGCACGGAGAACACAACCGGCATTGTCGGACTGGGTGTAGCCGCGGAGCTCGCGCGGACACGCCTGCAGGACGACGCCGCCCATATCGCGGCGCTGCGCGACAGGCTCGAGCGCGGCGTGATGGGGTCGATCGATCGGTGTCGCGTCTCTGGGGACGTCGACAATCAACTCGTCAACACGTCCAACATCGCCTTCTCCGACATAGAGGGCGAGGCGGTGCTGACCCATTTGGATCGCGCCGGCATTGCTGCATCCACGGGTTCGGCCTGCACGGCGGGCTCGACTGAACCGTCTCACGTATTGCGCGCGATGAACGTGCCGGAAAACTCGCTTCGCGGCGCAGTACGTTTCTCTTTCTCGCGCGAAAATACGGTTGAAGAAGTAGATGAAGTCCTGAAGACGCTGCCTGGCATTGTTATGAAGTTGCGGGAAATGGCGCAGGCCTCGCGCAATCTCGAAGGGCAACTGCTCACCAACTAGCGCGGGCGCTACGATCGCGCCAAAGGAGTCAATGTAATGAAGATCATGATCCGCCGTTCGCCCGAGACCGGCCTATCGATCTATGTCCCCAAAAAGGACCTGGAGGAGCCGATCGTCGAAAGCGAACATGAGAGCCTTTGGGGCGGCTGGATCAAGATCGCCAACGGGTGGGTTCTCGATTTGCCTGAGATGGCGGCGGGCACTTCGTTGCCGATCACGGTTAATGCGCGTAAGCGCGGCGAAGCGGAGTGAACACGATGAATGCGCCCTTTACTGGCCATGTTCTCCTCGAAAGCGATAAGGCCGAGGAAGCGCTCGGGAAAATCGCTGCGGAGTTGAAGACGGGGTCGGTCATCCCCTATATCGGCCCGGGGTTGACGGAGCTCTCGCCAACTGAGGTTCCCTTGACGCCCGAGGCTCTCGCGGCGTTTTTCGGGACCAAGGTGGCGTTGCCGAAGCGCGCGAAGGGCAACGCCTGGGCGAGCGCGCAGCATATAGAGAACATGAAGCATCGCTCGACCGTCTCGACTTTGATGGTCCAGGCCTTCACTGACGGCATCGCGCCGACGCCGCTACACCGATATCTCGCGTCGCTGCAACTGCCGATGATCGTCGACAGCTGGTATGACGCGACGATGCGGTCGGCGCTCGAAGACGGCGGCGACTGGGGCGAAGTCCAGGGCATCACGCGCGCTGGAATCGGCGAGGACCGATGGTATCGCTTCTATGAAGCTGACGGTACAGAGGCCGCCGCTTCACGAGCCGAAGCCTGGAAGACGCTGCTCTACAAACCGCATGGCAGCATCGCGCCGGCCAAGAACTTCTTGATCTCCGACGCGGATTACGTCGAGGTGTTGACGGAGATCGACATACAGACGCCATTGCCCGCGGAGGTGAAGAACCGCCGCGCAGAGCGCAGTTTTCTGTTCGTCGGCTGCCGCTTTCACGATCAATTGCTGCGCACCTATGCGCGGCAGATCATGAAGCGTTCGTCGACGACGCATCACGCGATTGTCGATCCCGCTGTGCTGACCAAGAACGAGCTGAAGTTCATGACCATCCAGGGGATCATTCCGATCGCGCTTCCCATCGGACGCGCCTGCGAGATTCTCATCGGCTGAGCGATCGACGACAGCTTTTGAAGGGCGTCGCAGCGGATTCTCCCGTCGCGGCGCCCGAATATTTTTTGCGCGGCGCGCGGATGATCGCCGCCGCCCGCGTGTTTCAATGTCGGGTCGCGCTGATCGATTGTTGCAATTTTGACATCGAATTTTTGTCGCCAACGACGCTTGTCGGCAAATTGACAGAAGCCGAGGGCTTTCGTTTGAATTCGCACAAAGCGCAATGGCACGCATGTTGCCTGTAGCTCGTGAGGAAACATTTCGGCTAGCCGAAGTCGCCAACACCAGCCGTTGACGAACGCAATCTCTGGCGGTTCGGCGCTGCGTGAGGCGCGCCGGCCGAAACCACGAAAGAACCTGGTGATGAGCAACATCGTTCGCGATAGCGATGCCTGTGAACTGACGGCGCCGCCGACCTTCTCCTTCGGAGAGAAGGTGAAGGCGAAGCGCATAATCCGCAACGACGGCACTTACGCCGGCAAGGAGATTGGCGAGATTCTCGCCAAGAAGGGGGAGGTCGGCTATGTCGTGAGCATCGGCACGTTTCTCCAACAGTTCTACATTTACGGCGTCGAATTCACGGAGAGCGGCAATCGCGTCGGTATGAAGCGCAAGGAGCTGGAACCCGCGGTTCCGCGCGACGACGTCGATATTCCGCTGCCTTGAGGAGACTGAACGTGTTCGAACCGAGAATGCCGAAATACCAGTGGGGTCAGAGAGTAAAAGCCCTTGTCGATCTGATCAACGACGGAAGCTATCCCGACGTGCAGCGGGAAGAATTGCTCGTCGCGAACGGCGGCGCGGGAGAGATCGTGCAGGTCGGATCGCACACCGACTCGAACACGCCGATCTACCTCGTCGAGTTCAGCGACGGCCGCGTCGTCGGCTGCTTCGAGGAAGAGATTGCGCCCTTGTAACTGGAGTGAAGACGCGCATGCGACCGACGGTCACTGGGATGACGTCCGGCGCTGCTTCTGCTCAGCCGAACGAGTTCGACTATAAGCGTATCCAGCGCGCGCTGGAGCAACGGCGTCGCTACCGCTACGTCAAACCGATGTTGCTGAAGACCGCCAACGGCTACCGCATCCAGAGCCCTTGTTGCTCGCGCAACATCGACCCCGACGGCGGCGTCATCGACATAGCCCTACTCCTGTTCGATGAACGGAAAGGCAATTGGCGCCTTCTTCGCAAGGACCACGCTATCGGCGTCTGGGAACTGGATAGCGAGTTTCAACGTCTTGCGGAGTTGCTCGCGCATCTCAACGAGGACGCTGATCGACGCTTTTGGCAATAAGTTAGATCTCGAGCGAGGACGGACCATGGCGATCAGCGAGGTGGAATTGACGGAGATTGAACGACTGCTCGGCGTCGAGGAAAAACCCGTGCTGTCCGAGTTGCGTTCGAAGTTCTCGCATCTGTCCTGGACGCGCTGCGATGCATCGGATGTGATCGAGCCGCCGTTTCGCAGCTTCGCGCATTGCGACGTGCATTTGCTCGATGGCGCCGATCATTGCGTGACAGTCACGGACGACCCGGCGCGCGCCACCGGCGTCATCGTCGCGTTCAGGGGGACTTCGTGATGGAAGCGCCGGTTAAAGTGGACGACGAATTCGAAAAAGAAGCGCCGGCGACCGAGCAGACCTCGGGCGGCGATCTCATTCCGCTCTCCGACCCCGACATCACGCTCGATGACATCGCCGCGGTGGAAGCGGTGCTGCGCTCCAGCCGCATATCGAGCGGCCCGACGACGGAGGCTTTCGAAGCCGCTTTTGCCGCCTATCTCGGGCGCAAATACGCCGTGGCCGCGTCAAGCGGCACGATGGGCCTGTTGCTCGCGCTCGCGGCGTATGAGATCGGTCCGGGCTGCGAAGTGATCGCTTCGCCGCACTCCTTTCGTGAGACCGTTCATGCGATCGCCCTTGCTGGCGCCAAGCCGGTTTTTGCCGACATCGACTATTGGTCTGGCGTGATCGCGGCCGGAAAGGTCGAAGCGTTGATCACCGACAAGACGCGCGCCATCGTAGGCGGCAACACCAACGGCCATCCGGCGCAATGGGCAGAGCTAAGAGAAATCGCGAAGAAACATCGCCTGATCCTGCTCGAAAACTCCACTGAAGCGATCGGCTCCAAATACAAGGGAGCGTTGGTCGGCACTTTCGGAGACGCGTCGGTCTTCGACTTCTCGCAGCCAGGCCCGCTGGTCTGCGGGGAGGGCGGCATGGTGGTCACCGACGACATCGATCTTGCGGTCGCGATGCGGCGCATCCGCTCGCACAAGCCGAGCGAGAGAACGTCGGTCGTGGTCGGCTCCAGCGCGCCCTTTCAAGCAGCGATGAGCGATGTCTCGGCGGCGCTGGGCCTTGCGCAGCTCAATCGTCTCGAAGAGATCCTCGAAAAGCGCAAGCTCATCGAGCATTACTATTTCAAGCACGTCAAATCGTTCGAGGGCATCAAGGATCCATTCATCGGGCCGGAAGTCGACGAGGTGCACTGGTTCCTTTACGTCGTGCATCTCGGCACGCGCTTCAGCAAGTCGAGCCGAGATGCGATCATTGAGGATTTGCTCGTCGAAAAGGTCGAGGCCGCCGCTTACTGCAACCCCTTGCATGCGCAGCGGCGCTATTTCGACTACGGTTATCGTCGCGGCAGCTTTCTCGTCGCCGAAAAGGTGTCGGATCGTGCAGTTGCGATGCCGTTTCACGCCCATCTGCAAGAGCGCCAAATCGCCTTTATCGTGCAGACTATGAAAGAGGCGTCGATCAACGTTGGCGCCGGCGCCGCCATTTACTGACCGTCCACCCCGAAACCAGGAGTATAGGAATGCCGACCGTGACCATCATGCCTTCAGGAAAGACAGTAGACGCTGCTGAAGGCGCGACTTTGCTGCAGGTTATTTTGTCGAGCGGCGAAGCGATCAATCACAAGTGCGAAGGCCAGGCGCAATGCGGCTCTTGCCATATCTTCGTGCAAGAGGGCCGCAAGGGCGTCTCTAAGATAGCGCGCGAGGAGAACGAAAAGCTCGATACGATTGTCGGGATCGGCTCCAAGTCGCGCCTGGCCTGCCAAGCGAAAATTCTCGGCACGGAAAACATCAAAGTCGAGTTGCTCGGCTTCTCGTCCGGCTTGTAATTTGGGAGAGGAAAATGTCTTCCGACATCGTCATGCTTCACGTCCGCTTTGCGCCTGATGGCAGCGTCGTCGAGATCAGCGAGCGACCGAAGCCGCATTCCGCGCAGGCCTGGTTCGACTGGATCAGTCTAAATGTTCCCTTAGCCTATCAGGCGCTCTCGGGCGGTCGCGGCGTATTCCGCATTCCTCGGGACAAACTTGAAGAGCTGCGCACGGGGATCGCCGCGAAAAGCGAAGCGGCCTGATTGCCGCGTTCCGGTCAATGAAATGAACCCTCCCGCAAATGATTTCCAGCCGGAAGGGTTCATTTTTTCCACGCTGGAAATTTTTGATTCAGGTCAGGAAGTTCTCGGCGAAGCGGGCGCGTTTTTCGTCTGTATCAAGACCTTTCGCGATAGGCCATTTGTTATCGTAAAAAAGCGAATTGACGGCGCGGGTGACTTCCTTGCCGCGTAGGTACCAGCGGGCCACGCCGTCTGGGAAAATCACGGCCGGACCGTCCTCGCGATGCACGACGCCGTCTTCGACGTTGATGTGCGTCCCCGCATAGAGGTAGCAGCCGGCGAGGCGTGTGAGATCGTCTTGATTGCGTTCGTCCACCTGGAGAATGGCCATCCTTGTTCCTCCGCTGAAAGCCTTCGATATGGAAGGTGAAGCAAGAACCGCGCTTGGCGCCGCGCATCACGGCAAGAATAATGCTTGATCATACGTTGGATGCGGCCCGAAGAAGGTTTGTTGTCTTTTCGACAATGTCGACCTTTGTTCGCTTGTCGAGCGGGCGAACGCGAGAAGCCGGGGGAAGGCTGCGTGGCGAGGGTTTGGACATGCCGAGCGATATGAATCTCTACGTTATTTGCGGAGTCGATGGCCTTGCGCCAGGCCAAGCCAGAGCCTTCAGCCTGTCGCGCGTCACCGAGGATGGAGAGACTCGCCCCTATTCGATATTCATCGTGCGATCGCAAAGCGATCAATTTGTCGGCTATGTGAACATATGTCCGCACAAAGGGGCCTGGCTCAACATTGGCGATGGAAATTTTTTCAACGACGACGGTCAGCGATTGCGTTGTGGTCGACACAAGGCGGAATTCGACGTCGAGACGGGCGTCTGCGTCAAGGGTCCGTGTCGGGACATGGCGCTCGAACAAATTCCGCTCGTCGTGATGGATGGCGACGTGTGCCTTTGCGGAGTCGAACTCGCGGAGGAGGAAATCTCCGACCTCGACGATCTGGACGATACGATGGAGATCATGATTCATCCGGGCTGAGCGTTCTTGCCCGGCGGAGCGCTTTCAATGTCGAGATCGGCTGCAATGTGAGAGGCGAAGGATGACCGTGGCGGAGTTAATCGAAAAGCTCGAGAAATTGCCGCAGGAGGCCGTCGTGCTGATGGACAACGGCGGGGGATTGTCACGCGTGAGCGGGCTCGACTTCGTCGAAGGACTTGGTCCAGGCGCCCCGGCGGAAGTGATCCTGGCGCCGAGTATGGACGAATAAGACGGCGCGGGGATCGCCGGAGGCGAGAGCGGACTTCCGAAACTCGCAGCCCATTCGACTTTGGATCGAGAGTCCTCGCCGTGAGGATGAATCAATTGCTCCCACGGGCGCGATCGACGGCTACTTGAGATCGACCTGCGTCTCTTGCTGTAGCGGAACGCCGAAGAAGGCTTCATCTTCGCCGCCCCATGCCTTGTGCAAAGCGAAGGCGTCGCGCCAACGCGTTTGTTCGACCTCCGTCGCCGCGCGATGCGTAACCTTGCCTTCCGGCTTTTCAGCGAGCAGAAAGGCCTTGGCATTGCGCAGAAAGCGGTTGAGATCCTTGGTGTCGTTCGGCCGCACGACGCATCGCGGTCTTTCGTCGATCAGAATCGTTGTCGGCAGCATGAGCGCAGCTCCCGTTGGGTTTGATCAAATAATCCCTGCTTGCCTCGCGAGGGCGCGAGGCCTGGGATAAACGCGCCTCGACGCTCACCTTTTTAAGTCGGCGAATGCTTTATAGCCGCAGCCTAAATCGCAATAGTCTGCGCCAGCAATGACGCCTGTCGCTCCGCTGGTTATGCTTTCGCAGCTTGCGCGAGCAAATCTCTTGCCAAGCGCTTCGCCTTTGCGAGAGGGAACAAGACTTGCTTGCGGGCGGAGGGTTCGCGCGCGAAGCGTCAAAAGCGCGCAATTAAAGGAGAAGCAGGTGGTTGACCTCGCGCAGAGAAATGCGTCGCTCGACGACATGGGAGAGCTTTGGGCCTTGATGCGGCAGACGGCCGCCGACGTCCCTTGTTCGCTCGAAAGTGCGAGCGGTCAGGAGCGGGCGCTAACGGAGATCATGAAATGTTGCACGGCGGAGTTCTCGCCGGTCGTCCTGGACGAGAAGCGAAAGGTCGTCGGGGCCTTGCTGGCGCGCCGCGACGAACTCGATTGGGGTCTGCGCAACCTTGAAACGATAAACATCTCGCTCGCGTTGCTGTCCGCCGCTCATCGCGAGCAAGGCGTGTTCAAAACACTGCTCGAAGCGATATTGAAACGTAACGCGCCGGTCTACGTCGAAGTGAAAGCCGGCGACGCGCAGGGGTTCGCGGACGAACTCAAGGGCTGTGGCTTCTCATTGTCGAAAGCGCAAGAGGGCGCCGAACTCTACCTGTGGGAACCGGTCGCGCAAGCCAAAGCCGCGTGAATAGTCCGCTCCCACTGCGGCCTAGGGACTATGGTCATCCTCGCCATAATCGGCGTAGGCTTTTTCCAACAAGGCGAGACAGGTCTTGAGACGCTGATACTCCGCCTTGTCGATCAGCACGCTGTCCACACCCGGCGCCGCACCGGGCGTGGGCTCTTTGGCGGCTTGAATCGCTTCGAAGATGGCGGCCTGCAGCCGGAAGATGCGCTCGCTGGCGCGCTCGAGATAGGGCAGCGGATTGGCGCGAATATTCGCTTCATGCAGTGCATCGAGCTCCAGCAGTTTGCCGAAACGGCGCTCCGCCAGACGGTTCGCCAAGCCAAAATCATGTTCGATGACGCTCATGATCGTCGCTCCTTTCATGGCCGGGCCGGTGGCCCGCTTTTCGGGGGGCTTCACTCCTCGCTCCAGGGCGCGCAATGCATGGCGCGTCAATTGCACGGGGTGAAGCGTTGCGCCGCTTAGGCGACATGGTTCTGCAATGCGCGCGCCAAACCAGGAGGCGGTCGATGAACGAACTCTATGCTATCTGCCAGACCGGCGCGATCGAGGATGGCGAGGCCACGGGCTTCATGCTGATGCGGATCGAAGAGACCGGCGAGCCGAAGTCCTGGCCGATCTTGATCACGCGCAAGGGCAATAATTTCTATGGGTTCGAGAACGCCTGTCCGCACAAAGGCGAACGCCTCGATACCGAGGTCGGGCAGTTCCTCGACGAGGAAGGCAACTTCCTCACCTGCGGCCATCATCAAGCGCAGTTCGACCTCGACACAGGCCACTGCTTCATCGGTCCCTGCCAAGGCAAGAAGTTGAAGTCGATCGAGATCGTCATCGACGACGGCGACGTCTGCGTCACCGGCGTGCAACTCGCCGAGGAAGACGGGCTGGGGCTCGAAGAGCCTGACGGCGCCCCCGAGGTCATGATCACTTCCGACTGAGGCATGACGAGACGGTGCGTCGCGATGTAAGAGAGGCCTACGAATGACTGACATGACGGAACTGCAAGCGCGCAAAAAGCCGATGAATCTGGCGATCGTCTATGTCGATCCCGACGCTTTCGTCGCCAATTTCACGCCATGGCTGGAGATCACCGCCTTCATCACTGCGCAGCGCGCCGGCGAGGCGACTGTTCCTGCGGATGGGGTGACGCCGAAGCTCGACGAAAGACAGCTAAAGAGCGACGCCGTGATTGGCGTCGCCAATGACGCCATCTTCGCCTTCTGCATGACCGCCGCCTTGAAGGGCGACAAGACCGCTGTGGACAAGGTCGAGAGCGCCTTGACTGAAACTTATGGCAAGGAATTTCCCGGTTTCAACGCCTTGTGGAATTTTCGCGGACAGATCGACGCGCCGGTGACGCTAGACGATTTTGTAGGGCAGGCCGGCAAGAAGATGCTGCTCGCCGATCTGCCGCCGCCGCCGCTGCGCGCCAAGGAATATTGGAATGCAGGGCTGCGCTTCTTGGAAAAGGCGCGCAAATCCAATTTCGTGCGCGAGATTATGTTTCCGCTCGCCAAATGGCATCGCGACCGCTGGACGGAAGTGTTGGAGAAAGGCGTCGCCTTCCTGCAACACATCGAGGACAATGTGCCGGTGCTGCGTGACGTGTTGAGTGAATCGCGTAACGACGAACCCTTTGTCGCAAATCTCCTGCTCAGAATGGCCCCGGCCGTAGACATGGAACTCGGCGAGGACATGCAGGGCTATCTACGCTCGCTGGCGCGGCGGGATTGACGGGCTGCATCGTTCGAACTCTACGCCCGGAAGTGTACGAGCCTCACGGCTCGTATCGCAAAGCCGCTCCCTTCCCAAGGGCGCGGCTCGCTCTCCGCGAATCATTTCACGCGTCGGGCGGACCCATGTCGTCGCCGCCGCTCTTCTTCTTTTTCTTTTCAACCTTGGCCTGCGCATATGAGCCCGAGTTCTTCAGCGCGATCGGCTGCTGGCCTTCGACATATTGAGATATCCAAAACAAGGTGCGTTCGCGCGCCGATTGCGCGGCGGCTTCATTGAAGCTCTCCGCGGCGTCGAAGTTGAACCCGTTACGCGCGTCGGGATAGGAGAAGGCGCTGACGTCGGGGCGCTGGGCGCGAAACAGCACGATATCATCCATCGGTAGCGACGGGTCGTTTTCGGGGAGATGCAGCAGAGTGGGGATTTTCCGCTTCCCAAAGCGTGCTTCCGCAAGCCCAGGCGGATAATAGCCGATCGCACAGGCGACGTCATTGAGGCTGTTGGCCGAGACATAGGCGAGATGGGCGCCCCAGTCGAAGCCGACGATCGCCACTTTGCCGACGCCTTTCACGGAGTCGATTGTGGCCTGTATCTCCTGCAAGGCGGTCGCAAGAGACGGATCGTCGCTCTCGCCTTCCGGAGCCGCGAGCGCCGGTGCGATGGCGACGTAGCCCTGCGCGGCGAAGCCGTCGACTTCCTTTTGCAGATGCGGGCTCACGCCGTAAACGTCGGGCAACACGACGACGGCGCCTTTGGGCGTTTCGCTGGGTTCGGCGCGATAGGCGGCGAAGCTGTGCCCATCTCCAGATGTGAGTTCGATCATGACGGCCTCAATGCAGGCGGGTGGAGGGAGCTCTCGAGGAGAGACGGCGGAATCATGTCACGCCTGTAGAGGCTGTTGCGAATATCGTGCCTGTATTACATCGTGCATATATTATGGGCCGCGTGACTGGGAGTTTCCGATCAAACTTCAGCTCAAGAATCGAAGAAACCCAATTCCAGTTTTGCTTCGTCGCTCATCATGCTCTGATGCCATGGCGGATCGAACACAAGATTGATCTTCACGCTGGCGACGCCGTCCAGCGCGTCGACCGCCCTCTTCGTCATGCCGACCATTTCGCCGGCGACCGGACAGCCCGGGGCCGTCAGCGTCATGTCGATGTCGATGTCGCGTCTGTCGATGACGTCGATCCGATAGATCAGTCCGAGATCGTATATGTTCACGGGGATTTCAGGGTCGAAGACCGTTCGCAGCGCTGCGACGACCTCTTCGTAAATCGCCTGCGCTTCCGGCGAGGAATCGATCCGGCCAACGCGAGACGTCGGCTCGGGCGGCTGCGTCATGTCGATTTGTGATTGCATGTGAGCATCCTGCTTGGGCTTACGCCGTTTTCTCAACTGCTACAGGGGCCCAGCAAGTAAGGCGCCATCCGGCTCGAACGGGGCTGGACTGAATTTTGCACCCCATCTGCGTCCGCGGCGCCGCAATTAAGCGCTTACGTTGGTAAGCGTCCCTGGAGCGTCGCGTTGCAATTCTTAGTGAAGGCTCGGTGTAGTATGTCGGACACGCAGGAAGCTGAATTCGAACTGCCTCAACTCTACAAGCGGCATGTGTTTGCTTGTTTCACGCAGCGGCCGCCAACCCATCCACGCGGCAGTTGCGGCGCGGCGGGGGCTCAGCCGCTTTGGGATCGGCTTGGCAAGCTCGTTGAGGCCGACGGCGGCGGAGAGATCGGCTTCACCAGCGCGGGCTGCATGGGATTTTGTTCGGCCGGGCCGTTGATGGTGGTCTATCCGGAGGGCGTCTGGTATCGTCCGACGACCCCTGAAGATATTGACGAAATCTACACGTCGCATCTCAAGGGCGGCGAACGCGTCGACCGTCTGGTGATGATCCTGTCGCGCTGACGGCCGCGAGGCTACCGTCAACGACGGTTCAGGGCTTCAAGAAACCGCGCTGGAGGTTGCGAGCAGCTCGCGCGCCTCCGCGCTGATCCGTCCGACCATGGATTTGAAGCCGTTGGAGCGTTGCGGCGTCAAATGTTCGCGCAGGCCGAGGCGTTCGAACAGCGCGACCGGATCGGCCTTAAGGATTTCCGGCGCGGTCTTGCCCGAGCAAAGCGCCAGCAAAATCGCGACGAGGCCGCGCACGATATGCGCGTCGCTGTCGCCGCGGATCATCAACGTCGGTTCACCGTCGCCCGCATGGGAGATCGTCGTCGACAGCCAGACCTGACTGGCGCAGCCTGATACTTTGTTTTTATCGTTTTTCAGCGCTTCGGGAAGCGGATCGAGCATCCTGCCGAGCTCGATGACATAGCGGTAGCGGTCCTCCCAATCGTCGAGCAGGGAAAAATTTTCGATGATTTCGTCGATCGTCGTCGTCATGTCTCGACCATTCCTTTAACCTCGGCGCGGATGCGGCGCTGGCGCGCCGCCGCGCGCAACAATTGCAGGCATTCCATGTTCGCTGCGAGATCGAGCGCAGAAAATCCGTCGACGTTCTCCTGCACGGGATCGGCGCCGAGCGCGAGCAACAGCGCCACGGCTGCGGTCTTGCCCGCGGAAGCCGCATAGATCAGCGCCGTCGAGCCGTCGGGGTTGCGATGGTGAACGTCTGCCCCGGCGGTTGCGAGCAGTTCGATCGTCTCCACTCCGTCTCCCTTGCACGCCAACCATAACGCATTATTTCCGTCACGCGTCGTGGCGTCGAGGGCCCCGCCCTCTGCGATGATGCCGTGCAACATCTCGACGTTCCCTTCGGCCGCGGCTTTGAGGAGCGGCGTCAGGCCGTCGGCGCCGGCGGCATTTATACTTTTCGCGTGAAAGCCCTGCGTCGCCAGCCATTGCGCTAATTGCGAGGTCACGCCGTCACTCCAATTTGCGGCGCCGACCGCGAAGTCGGCGCGCCTTGACTAAAGCATACCCAGTTGAATGAGCGGTTTGGCGCCGCCGCGGCCGAGCACCGTGTCGACCTTTTGCCGCACGGCTTCGATCTTCAGAGGCTTTAGCAGCGTCGCGTGCGCGCCGCGCTTCATGGCCTCGACCGCCAGCGCTTCATCGATTTTATCGCAAACGATCAATATGCGCACGCCCTCGAAACGCTCGGCCAATTCCGCGAGGAGCGATAGGCTTCTGCTTTTCAGAACGGAAGCGCCAAGCAAAATGACGTCCGGCTTCAGCCAGCCGACGCCTTTTTCATAGGCCTCCTCCACGCTGGCGATTTCGTGGGTTTCGATCTCATCGTGCAGCATGAACTGAAGTGCAGCGCGCACGATCTCATCTTCGTCCAGGACGAACACCCGCCGCTGATCGACCGCCTTTGCGGTCTCGACGCCAATCTGCATCCTTACTCCCCTCGATTTCGAGTCGCCGAATGAATGTGTGCATGAATTTCAAGCAAGCTCCGTTCCAAGCCCCCGCGGAGGCTTGCGAGACGCGTTGTCGAGTTGGCAACAAATTATCAGACTGTCGGCTTCTGCACATGTCCGAGCGATCGAGAAGACCGCCTAACGCTTCAGCAATATTCGATAAAACAGCGCCTTAAGCGGCACGGCGCCATTGGCACGCCGGTTGCTTTCTGCTTGGCGCGAGTGAGGGCTGAGCGCACGCCTACGTTACGCCGAGCGATGTGTTCCTTCCCACAACCCGCGACCAGTTTCTTAAGAATGGGAACTGCTCGGCATCGCGTCCGGGTGGAGTCGAAGGGCTCAACAGGAGATAGACATGTCAGCGCTACGGCAAATCGCATTTTACGGCAAAGGGGGCATCGGCAAGTCGACGACGTCCCAGAACACTCTGGCCGCTCTGGCCGAGCTTGGTCATCGCATTCTGATCGTCGGCTGCGATCCCAAGGCCGACTCGACGCGGCTGATCCTGCACGCGAAGGCGCAGGACACCATTTTGAGCCTCGCCGCCAACGCGGGCAGCGTCGAGGATCTCGAAATCGAAGAAGTGATGAAGGTTGGGTATCTTGGCATTCGTTGCGTTAAGTCGGGCGGTCCGGAGCCGGGCGTGGGCTGCGCCGGTCGCGGCGTCATCACCTCGATCAACTTCCTTGAGGAGAACGGCGCTTACGAGGACATCGACTATGTGTCCTACGACGTGCTGGGCGACGTTGTTTGCGGCGGCTTCGCGATGCCGATCCGCGAGAACAAGGCGCAGGAGATTTACATCGTCATGTCCGGCGAGATGATGGCCATGTATGCGGCCAACAACATCTCCAAGGGCATTTTGAAGTATGCCAACTCCGGCGGCGTGCGCCTGGGCGGGCTGGTCTGCAACGAGCGCCAGACCGACAAGGAGCTGGAGCTTGCGGAAGCGCTGGCGCAGAAGCTCGGCACGCAGCTGATCTATTTCGTGCCGCGCGACAATATCGTTCAGCACGCCGAACTGCGCCGCATGACGGTCATCGAATATGCGCCGGAGTCGGCTCAGGCGGGTCACTACCGCAATCTGGCGAACAAGGTCCACGCCAATCGCGGCAACGGCATCATCCCGACGCCGATCACGATGGACGAACTCGAAGACATGCTCATGGAGCACGGCATCATGAAGCAGGTCGACGAAAGCCAGATCGGCAAGACCGCCGCCGAACTCGCGATCGCGTAAGTCTTCAATACAAGCGCGTCGACCCCCCGACTGCGGGGGGTCGACTTCACATTTTGAGCGGAGCGTGACGTGATGGCGCGCGCCTTTCCAGATATCGACGGCAGCGTAGGCATTGCGACTGCATCGACGAGCAATGGAAGCATTGGCGCTGCTGCAGGCGTCTATCGCGATCTGACGGGCGTCTTGCCGGAAGCGGCGAACATTGATGACGACGCCAGCTTCGATCGCCACGTACTGGCCTCTATTCTCGCCTTGGCCTCATCAGAGAGCGGTCGATTGGAGGAGCGTGCAGGTCTGACAGAAGCGGAACTCGCCGATGTCCTTGCGCAATTTTTCACGGCGCCGAACATTTCCGCCTCCTGCGACGGGCCGGCGGGCACGGTCGACGCCGATGAAATGGAAACGTCCGCGACCTTCTTCTCGCCAACCGCTCCAGCGAGGGCGACTGCGGGCGGTGGCTCGCCTCTATGATGGCGCGACGCGCCTTGGAGCCCAATCATCTCTGGGAAGACCTCGGGCTACGTGAAAGAGCGGAACTGACGCGACTGATTTCACGCCATTTCGCGCCGCTCGCCCTACGCAACGACAAGAATATGCGCTGGAAGCGCTTTATCTACCGCTTGATGTGCGAGGATGACGGATTTGTCATGTGCAGCACGCCTGTGTGCTCGAATTGCGCTGATTACCAGCTCTGCTATGGCGCGGAAACCGGAACCAGCCGCGTCGCATCGGCGACAGAGCCGCCCCGGCGTCTACCGCGCCGGCGCTGGCGGCTCAGCCGAACAATCCTCTGTCGACTATATGACAATTTTAAAATTTGCCTGACAAATAGGCGGCTTTTTGCGCGCGGTCTCGATGGCATGTCGATTGCTTCTTCCAAGCGCAAGTTAAGTTTGTCGGAGGCTCCAGAATGATCACGGTCTCGCAGGCAGCCATTGCCGCAGTGAGAGATGCGATGGCGAAGGCCGCTCAAGAAGAGGGCGGATTGCGGATCTTGGTCAAAGAAGGCGGCTGCGCCGGCTATCAATATGTCGTCGATCTCGATCCGCAGCTTCGAAGCGACGACATCGTCGTCGAAGCCGACGGCATAAGGGTGCTGATTGATCCCGCCTCGCGCCCGCGCCTTGAAGGCATGGTTCTAGGCTACCGGCAGGATTCTCGCGCATTCCGGTTTCACCTTTGAAAATCCCAACGCCAGCTCGACCTGCGGCTGTCAGAAATCGTTCAACTGAGGGAATGATCGGGATTGCGCGAGCTGGTTGTTCCATCTTCGCAGGGGAGTGAGCGTGAAGTGCGTTCGCATGAATTGATGACTATGTCTTCGACCCAAAGAGCCTCTGTTCGTTCCGCCGCTCCGCCGACGCAAAAGGCGCTCGATGTGGTGTTGAACGACACCACGCTGCGGGACGGCGAACAGGCCCCTGGCGTCGCTTTCACCTGCGAAGAGAAGCTTCTGATCGCGCAGGCCCTGGCGCGCGCGGGGGTCACCGAGCTCGAAGCCGGAACACCGGCGATGGGCGGCGCGGAAATCGCAACGATCCGAGCTATCGTCGACGCCGGCTTGCCGTTGCGGCCGATCGCCTGGTGCCGCATGCGCATCGAAGATGTCGATATGGCGCTGGCGTCGGGCGTATCGATGGTCAATCTTTCGGTGCCGGTCTCCGACACGCAAATCTACGCCAAGCTGCGCGGTGGGCGGGCCCAGGCGCTGGAGATGACGCGTCGCGTCGTCGGCTACGCGCGGGACAAGGGGCTCGATGTGGCGGTCGGCGGCGAGGATTCTTCACGCGCCGAGCTGGAGTTCTTGATGGAGACGATGGCGGTCGCGAAAGCCGCCGGCGCCCGCCGATTCCGAGTCGCCGACACGTTGAGCGTGCTCGATCCATTCGCCGCTTTCGATCTGATCGCCAAACTGCGGGCGGCGAGCGACCTCGAAATCGAATATCCACTGCCACGACGATCTCGGTCTCGCCACCGCCAACACTCTGGCGGGCATGAGGGCCGGCGCGACGCATGCGTCGGTGACGGTGATCGGGCTCGGCGAGCGCGCCGGCAATGCGCCGCTCGAAGAAGTCGCCGTAGCCGCCCGTCAGTTGCACGGATACGAAGCCGGCATTGTGCTTACTGAGCTGCGTTCCGTCGCGGCCCTCGTTTCGGCTGCGGCGCGGCATCCGATTCCGCTCAATAAATCCATCGTCGGCGAGCATGTATTCACGCATGAATTCGGCATTCATGTCGATGGCCTGCTCAAGGATGCGCGGACTTATGAGGCGTTCGACCCGATGCTGTTCGGCCGAGAGCATACGATCGTAATCGGCAAACATTCCGGCTCGGCGGCTGTCGCCGCGAAGCTTCGGCAATTGCAATTGCCGGTCAGCGTCGAAGAACTCGGCGAGATCCTCTCCTGCGTGCGCACCCACGCGCTCGACCACAAGAGGTCGGTCAGCGGCGAGGCGTTGACATCGATCTGGCGCAGCGTATGCGCGAGCCCTGACGCGAGAGGCCTGTGAGTGATCATGCTCGAAGGTGTTGCCTCGACGACGAATGAAACGGCGCAAGCTGCGGCGGTGAAGGCATTGACGCCCTACCGGTTGATGCGCGAGGATTTGGCTTGCGTCGCATCGCGTGATCCCGCCGCACGCGGCCGTTTGGAAACGCTGCTCACCTATCCTGGCTTGCACGCGGTTATCTGGCATCGCCTTGCCCATCGGCTTTGGATCAACGAACGGCGTTTCTGGGCGCGTCTTCTCTCCTGGTTTGCGCGCTTTCTGACCAATGTGGACATTCATCCCGGCGCGACGATCGGTCGGCGTTTCTTTATCGATCATGGCGCCGGCGTCGTCATCGGCGAGACGGCGCTCGTTGGCGACGATGTGACGATCTATCACGGCGTGACGCTCGGCGGCGTCTCCTGGTCGCCCGGCAAGCGCCATCCGACGATTGAAGACGGCGTGATCATCGGCGCCGGCGCCAAGATACTCGGGCCTATAACAATCGGACGCAACGCGCGCATCGGCGCCAATTCCGTGGTGATCGAAAGCGTGACGCGCGACGCCACCGTGGTGGGCATCCCCGCGAAGGTCGTGCATCGCGACATCGGCCGCTGCACCTTCGACGGCCGCATCAACCTCAACCACCATCTGATGCCGGATCCGGTCGGCGAAGCGTTTTCGGTTCTGCTCGACCGTGTCGAGTTTCTGGAAACGCGCGTGTCGCATCTGCAGCAGCGTCTGCGCGATCGCGAAAAGAACGCCAAGGCGCGCGACAGCGCGGCGGCGCCCACGGCCGAGCCGCCGCGCATCATCTGAAGGAGATTGAAATGTCGGAACCCGTGATCCTCGAGCAACTGAAGAAGGCCTCCTGTGCGGAGGAGTTCTTCACGCTGCTCGGCGTCGACTACGAGCCGAAGATCGTAAACGTCGCGCGACTGCACATCCTGCGGCGCATGGGCCAATATCTCTTCAGCGAGGATTTCTCCGAGCAGGACGACGCCGTGGTGACTTCGCGCTGCAAGGAGTTTTTGGAACGCGCCTATCAGGACTTCCAAAAGTCCACGCCCATCGACGAACGCTTGTTCAAAGTCCACAAGGACGCCGTGAAGCCGGCCCCGCCGCCGTCTTTGGTCCAGCTCAACGTTCTGAAGTGAACGCAGACGGAAAACTCCAATGCATATCGTCGTCTGCATGAAGCAAGTTCCGGACTCGGCGCAGATCCGCGTTCATCCTGTCACCAACACGATCATGCGTCAAGGCGTTCCGACCATCATCAACCCCTATGACCTGTTCGCGATCGAAGCCGCGCTGGCGTTGCGCGACAAGTTCGGCGGCGAGGTCACGGTCCTGACCATGGGACCGCCCTCGGCCGAAGACAGTCTGCGCAAGGCGCTGACCTTTGGGGCCGACCGCGCGGTGCTGCTGACCGATCGCTTCTTCGCCGGCGCCGACACGCTGGCGACGACCTATGCGCTGCGACCGCGATCCGCAAGATCGGTGAGGACCTACGGTGCACCCGATATCATCTTCACCGGCAAGCAGACCATCGACGGCGACACCGCCCAGGTCGGTCCGGCATCGCCAAGCGCCTTGGACTATCGCAGCTGACTTATGTCTCGCACATCGACAAGATCGATCTGGAGACCGGCACGATCGAAGTGGAGCGTCGCAGCGAGGGCGGCGTGCAGAAGCTGCGCAGCAAGATGCCTTGCCTGATCAGCATACTCGAAGGCGTCAACGAGATGCGCATCGGTTCGCTCACGGACGCGTTGAAGGCCGCGCGCGCGACGATCGTAAAGTGGAGCGCGCAGGACGCCGGCGTTGAGGACATCGCCAAATGCGGGTTGCGCGGCTCGCCGACGATCGTCAAGCGCGTCTTTGCGCCGAAACCGCGCGCGGAAAAGGCCGAACTCATCGAACTCGGCGACAAGCCGGGAGACGCCTTCATCGACGAATTGTTCAAGCGTCGACCCATGCTCGAAGCTGAACTCGAGCAGTTGTCACGCGGCTATTGATCTCGAAACGGGAGCGCAACTCATGAACGACACGGCACAGGCTCCTGCTCGGGCGGCGGGGCGCGCGAAGAAAGAGCTGCCTGAGCACCTCAAAGCCTATAAGCACGTTTGGATTTTCGTCGAGCAGGAGCGTGGACAAGTGCATCCCGTCTCCTGGGAGCTGATGGGCGCGGGCAGGAACTCTCGCCGACAAGCTCGGAGTCGACCTCGCCGCGATCGTCGTCGGCGCGCGCAACGAAGCGACGCAGGCCGTCGTGCGGGAAAGCTTCAGCTATGGCGCCGACCTCGCTTATCTTGTCGCGGACGACATCCTCACGGATTACCGCAACGAGAGCTACACCAAAGCGCTGACCGACCTCGTCAACGCCTATCAGCCGGAAATCTTGTTGCTCGGCGCCACGACCCTGGGGCGCGATCTTGCCGGCTCGGTCGCCACGACGCTGCTGACCGGCCTCACGGCAGATTACGGAACTCGACGTCGACGCGGAGGGCTCGCTCGCCGCGACGCGTCCGACCTTCGGGGGCTCGCTGCTCTGTACGATCTTCACCCTGAACTATCGCCCGCAAATGGCGACGGTGCGTCCGCGCGTGATGCCGATGCCGGAGCGTGTCGACAAACCCCTCGGACGCGTAATCGAACATCCGCTCGGGATGGTGGAGGCCGACATTGTCACAAAAGTGTTGTCTTTTCTGCCGGACCGCGACTCGAAAATGTCAAATCTGGCCTTCGCGGACGTCGTCGTCGCCGGCGGGCTCGGTTTAGGTTCTCCGGAAAATTTCCAACTTATCCGCCAGCTGGCGACGACGATCGGTGCGGAATTCGGCTGTTCGCGGCCGCTGGTGCAAAAGGGCTGGGTCAGCTCCGACCGCCAGATCGGCCAGACCGGCAAGACGATTCGTCCGAAACTCTATATCGCAGCGGGCATTTCCGGCGCGATCCAGCATCGGGTCGGCGTCGAAGGCTCGGACTACATCGTCGCGATCAACACTGACAAGAATGCGCCAATCTTCGATTTCGCGCATGTAGGGATCGTCACCGATGCGGTACGGCTTTTGCCTGCTCTCACAGAAGCATTCTCTAAACGATTGTCGCCGCATCAACGCGACCGTCTAGCGAGTTAGAGGAGAGACGAGTGATCGACGAAAGATTCGATGCGATCGTAGTGGGCGCGGGCATGGCCGGCAACGCGGCCGCTCTGACCCTCGCGCGCCGTGGGCTGAAGGTCCTGCAACTGGAGCGCGGCGAATATTCCGGCTCGAAGAACGTGCAGGGCGCGATCCTCTATGCGGACATGTTGGAGAAACTCATCCCCGAGTTTCGCGAGGACGCGCCGCTGGAGCGCCATCTGGTCGAGCAGCGCTTCTGGATGATGGACGACATGTCCCATACCGGACTCCATTATCGCTCCGACGAGTTCAACGAAGAGCGCCCGAACCGCTACACGATTATTCGCGCGCAGTTCGACAAATGGTTCTCGAAGAAGGTTCAAGAGGCCGGCGCCGTCGTGTTGTGCGAAACCACCGTGCTTGAGCTCTTGCAGGACGCCTATGGCAAAGTCATCGGCGTGCGCACGGACCGCAAGAACGGCCAGGTCGGCGCCGATGTCGTCGTGTTGGCGGAGGGCGTCACAGGACTGCTCGGAACGCGCGCCGGGCTGCGCAAGAGGCCAGACAAGAACAATGTCGCTCTCGCGGTGAAAGAGATGCTCTTCCTTCCGCAGGAGACACTGGAGGCGAGGTTCAATTTACGTGGCGACGAAGGCGCGGTCATCGAGGCGGTCGGCACCATCTCCGAAGGCATGACCGGGATGGGTTTCATCTACACGAATAAGGAATTCGATCTCGCTTGGCATCGGCTGTCTCGTCGCGGATTTCGAGAAGACGGGGCAAACCCCATACGGCCTTTTGGAGAAATTCAAGCAGCATCCGTCGGTGGCGGCGCTCATCGCGAATGCGGAAGTGAAGGAATACGCCGCTCATCTCATTCCCGAGGGTGGCTTCAAGGCGATCCCGCAACTCTTCGGCGACGGCTGGGTCGTCGTCGGCGACGCCGCGCAGCTGAACAACGCCATCCACCGCGAGGGCTCGAACCTTGCGATGACCTCGGGCGCCTTGCGGCGGAAGCGATCTTTCAGATCAAGTCGCGCCGCGATCCCATGACCAAAGAGAACTTGGCGCTCTACAAGAAGATGCTCGACGAGTCCTTCGTCATGAAGGATTTGAAAAAATATCGGGACATGCCGGACCTGCTGCATATTCAGGCGCAGAATTTCTTTCTGACCTATCCGCAGCTGGTCTCGAAGGCGATGACCAATTTCCTGCGCGTCGACGGCACGCCGAAACGGGAAAAAGAGAAGAACACGTTCCGTTCCTTCCTCGCTGCGCGTTCGCTGACTGGACTGGTCGGGGACGCCGTGCGGCTGGCGCGAGCGTGGAGGTAGTCGAGCCACGATATAAACTCAAGCAACGGAGTAGGACAATGAGCGCAGAAGCAGCCGTGCGGATTGAGGACAAGCTTTACCTCAATCGCTATCTCGTTGACGCGGGCCGCGCTCACATCAAGGTGCGACCGCATGCCAAGCCTTCGCCGCAACTGCTCAGCCTGCTGAATATTTGTCCGGCGCATTGCTACGAATTGAACACGTCCGGCCAAGTCGAGATCGCGACGGACGGCTGCGTTGAATGCGGCACGTGCCGGATCATCGCCGAGCCAAGCGGCGACATCGAATGGAACTATCCGCGCGGCGGCTACGGCGTGCTGTTCAAATTCGGCTGAGAACGCCCAAGCCGATGACTGAGCAGGGAGCGGACGGGGATGAAACCTCAACATGACGCCCCGCTCCTGCTCGTCCGGGCATACGCATCGCGCCGCAAAGTCGGCGAACGCCGACACGGCCGGCGTACAGAGACCGGCATGAGGCTGACGAGCGCATGAAGACGCGCCCGGCCGTGCGCGGGCGCTCGCAGATGAGGCTACCGTGTCTAATGCGGCGCGTTCGCTATAGTCGATAGCCAGCCGCGCGAAGGCAAGATCCCGCGCTCAATGAGCCTTATCATGCGCATTGTCGGGATCGTTGCGCATCCAATCGGCGAGTTTGGCGAGGTTCTCGCGGAGCCCTTCGCGGATGCCGGCGTCTTCGATCGTCGCGTCGAGCGCTCCGTTCATGCACGCCATCCAGGCGTCGCGCTCGACGGGACCGATTCGAATATGCGCATGGCGCATACGCAGACGCGGGTGGCCTTTTTTGGCCGAATACTCCTTGGGGCCGCCGAGCCATTCGGCCAGATAGACCTTTAGAATTGCGCGCGTAGGCCCTAAGTCGGCGGCGTGAGCGGCGCGTATGCCGCGCGCTTCCGGTAATGCGTCCATGTTGCGGTAGAAGGTTTCGACCAGACGGTCGACCGTGTCGAAGCCGCCGATGCGGTCGTAAATCGATGTGGGATTGTCGAGCATGTTTTCGTGTAGCCCCAAGCCTCAATGATAAGTCTCTACAGCGGGCTGCTCGCGACAGCGCAGAGGAGCCTTGGCGACCACGCGATGGACTGCGTCGGCGATGGCGCGCCCCCTTTCCGTCGGCGCCCGTCCAACTGGCGCCGCGTCCCCGTTTATCGATCTCGACGAGTTTCACATTCTGCGGCACGAAGACGCCATCGCGCGCGATACCGCGCAAAATCCCGTCCATCGGCGCGATGACGCGATGTCCGTCGATAAGACCGAGCATATAGTTCTTGAACACGCGCGCGCCGACGTCGAGCGGCGTGCGCCAAACGCCGTCTCTGGCCGAATAGACGAAACGGTCGCGGCCAACGCCGCCGAGGTAGCGCGGAACATGGTCATCGGGCCGGGTTTGGCCCGATTCCACCAGCTCGCCGGTATGATCTGGATGCGTCTCTATGGCGAGGTCGCAATTCGCTCCGGCGGCGAACTGCGGGCCGAGGCCGATGGAGAGATTGGCGATGTTGCGCAGATTGGGCGTCATGCGGCGCTTTTGCATTCGCGCATCGATCAACACATCGGGAGTGCGGAGAGCAATGAGATCCATCAGTTGCAGCGACGTCACCGCGACGGCGCCCATCACCGTCAACACCTTGACGATCTCCAGCGCGGTCTCGCCGCGGTAGCCTTGGACGCCGTCAAGCTCGGTGTGATCATTGTATAAAGCGTCGTGGAACGCCATGCCGCGCCGAATGACGGGTGGATAAGGGTCGTGACTGAGCACGACGCGGCAGCCCTCGTGCGTGAGCCGCGCGGCAACCGCCGAAGCTATCTCATTCGCGCCCAAAATAATCACGAAGGGCGAGCGTCGATTGGATAAAAATTCGCGAAATCGCACGTGTGTCATCGTCCCCCCGGATCCAGCGGAAAGCAAGAAGCACGCCACCAACTAAGCCGTCGGAAACGACAGACGGCTGCGGACCGACTATAAATGCACGTAAACGAACTTGCCCGCCTTTAGCTTTGGATAATTCTCGCGCAAGGCGTTGGCGATTTTTCCGACAAGCGTCTTGTCGTCCGCCGCGGAGGCGCCAACGAAATCCGTTCCCTGCATCCATGTCTCGAAAAAGCAATGCAGCGTCTCGTCGTAATCGGCGCCCGTCGGTTGCGCGGTCTTGTCGGAGAGATCGGCGATTCCCTTCGCGCTGACTTCGAGGCGCCAATCGCGATCGTCCTCGACGGAGCCCATCAGCTTGGCGAGATCCGCGTCCGTCCAATCAGCATTAAGATCTATCGCCATTCGAGTCCCCTATCTTAGGGCGTTCATGGGCGCCGCGCCGCGCCTCGCAGCAGCGCAGGCAACATATGGGCCAGAGCGCTTCACGGCTCCGCGAAGATCGGCGTAACGCCCTCGGTGTCGACATAGACGACGCCGTCTGCAATGCGCACGGGATATTCCGCGAGCGCAGTCGCATCCTTGTGGGTTGGCTGTCCGGTCTTCATGTCCCAGGACCAGAAATGCAGCGGACAGGTCAGCGTGACCCCGTCGAACTCGGCGTCCGCCAAGGGCGTGTTGGCGTGTGGGCAGACGCCCTGAAACCCCTTCACGACGCCATCTTCGGGCCATGCGAGGATGACGAGTTGCGCATCGGCGATGACGATGCGCATGCCGCCCTCCATGAGCGTGTCTTCTTTGCAGACGCGAACGAACATACAGTCGCTCCGAAAGTGTGGCGATGAATTTGCATCGTCTGGAGAGCAAGATTTAAGCCGTCAACGACGGGAGGCGTCGACATGCACAACAAACGCTTGGAGGCGTTCCGCAGCGATCCGGCCGGCGCCTGGACGCCCGCCGATTTCGAAATCACCGCTTCGCAATATGCGATGAAGTTCCGCAAGGTTACGGGAACTCACGTCGTGTTCACGCATCCTTCCGTGGCGAATTGCGTCGCCATTCCGATGAAGGCCAAGGTGCGCAGCGTTCATGTCGCGGCCTTCGTCGCCATGGCGGACCTCATGGACGAGTTGGATAAATGAGCGACGCGCCCGCGTATCGAACGACGCTTTGCCGCGTTCCGCCGGAGGAAGGCGGCTATTACGTCCTCGCTTATCCAGAAATTCCAGGCTGTCTCGGCGTCGGCGACACGGAGGCCGAGGCCATAGAAGACGGACGAAGCGCGCTCATCGCCGTGCTCGACGCGCTGAAGGCCGTGGACCGACCGCCGCCCGAGGCGGAGCAGGCGAGCGCATGAGGACGGAGAGCCCGATGGGGGCGCCCGCGACGTTGAGAGAGTTCCGCCGGATGCGTCAACGCGGCGCCAGCGATCGCTATACCGATGGGATTCCGCTTGCTGGCGATGCGCTGTTTTGACAATGATCCAGCTCCGCCGGCCTTCGCGTGGATCGATCAGCGCATCTTTCGCACACCCGATCGGATGAGCCGGCACGGTTTGTTTTTCGGCGCCGCTTTTCGTCCCGAGATCATGGAGTGGCTGATCGCGCGCATCGGCCGGCCGTCCTTACGCGACCTTGGCGAACCGCGACGCAATCCGGACTGGCCAAACCTCTTTTGGCGCGGCGCGGAAAGGGCGTGGCCCGACAATACGCGCACCACCGAATGGTCGATAGAGGTCGTCTTCGCCGGCGAGGATTTTGCGAACGCCTTTCGAGAGCGCTGGCGCGAGCGCCTGTCCGGCGGATTCGACGGCTGAAACGGATCTCTGCGCGGCAATGTCGCGCAACTTCGCACTTGGCGGCGACGCAACATCAGGCATTTGGCCGATTGCTGACATTGTGGACGGCGTTCCTGCACTGCGGCCGCCGTTCGTACGGAGCCCCTGCGCGCCGAAACCAGAAGAGGAGACCGCTCGCGCCGAGAGCAAATTCAGCAAAAAGCGGATGGGCTTTTTCGATCAGAATTTGCTCCAGCATTCTGATTTTGGAGCGATTTCTTATCGACCGAATGAGTTTATTCGGTCGGAAAGCGCTCTCGCGGCGTCGATGTGTTTGCTCGAGTTTGCAAGGGGAAGCCGAGCTTCGCAAAATCAAATCCGCCCATCTTCGGCGATGTGAGCCCGCTGCCGTTGCTCGCCTCATATTGGCTTGGCGATTGCTTGACTTGGCGCACGCGGCCCGCCGGCATGTCTCCGCCGAGCATTGTGCGCGGCAGGCTCCGCCGAGCATTGTGCGCGGCAGGCTCCGTCGGAAAGGCGCGATGCGATCCTTCGTTCGAACCCGCAGCATGTGCGAGTGGGAAGATTTCGCCGCACGCCTGGCTTTCGCACGCGCGAAGTTGGCGGATCCCGACGGCGATCTCATGCCGCCGTTCCAGCTCTTGTCGGAGCCGGGCGTGACGGCGGCCGAGCAGCGGGCCTGTTCAGAAAATTGGATGCGCAAACGCATCGCGGCGGCGGCGCCCAATCGCGAGCGCCTGAATTTCCGTTTCTCCGATGCGCCGATCACGAAAATCCGGCTCGGCTATCTTTCCAACGATTTTCACGATCACGTCACGGCGCTATTGCTCATCGAAATGCTGGAGGCTCAGGATCGCTCGCATTTCGAACTTTACGCCTATTCCTATGGCAAAGACGATGGCAAGGAGATGCGTCCGCGGCTGCAGAAAGTCTTCGATCGCTTCAGCGACATCGGCCCGCTTTCGGACGTCGAGGCGGCGCAGGAGATTTACGCCGACGGCGTCCACATTCTGATCGATCTGAAGGGCTTCACGCAGGCGTCGCGCACCTCGATCCTCGCCTTGCGTCCGGCGCCCTTGCAAGTGAACTATCTCGGCTATCCTGGAACGCTCGGCGACGGCCTGTGCGACTATATCGTCACGGACTCTTTCGTCACGCCGCGCGCCAGCGCCGTTGATTACGCGGAATCCCATGCCTTTCTGCCGCACTCCTACCAGCCGCGTGGTCGCCTCGGGCCGATCGGACTTACGCCGACGCGCGCTGAGGCGGGGCTGCCGGAGCGCGGCTTCGTCTTCTGCTGTTTCAATCAGGCGTTCAAATTCACGCCGGCGGTGTTCGACGTCTGGTGTCGACTGCTCGACGCCGTGCCGGACAGCGTGTTGTGGCTGCTGGCCTCGCCCGAAGCCGAGGGCAATTTGCGCAATGAAGCGCGCAATCGCGGCATAGACGGCGCGAGGCTCGTCTTTGCGCCGGACATGGCGCAAGCCGAACATCTTGCGCGGCTGCGACTTGCCGATCTCGTGCTCGACACGGCGCCTTATGGCGCGCACACGACCGCCAGCGATGCGCTGTGGGCCGGCACGCTGGTGGTGACACGGCCGGGTGCGACCTTTCCGTCGCGCGTTGCTGGCAGCCTCTTGCACGCGGTCGGCCTGCCGGAACTGATTGTCGAAGACGGAGAGACTTATTTCGATCTCGCCCTCGCGCTCGCGACGCAACCCGCGAGCCTGACGGCATTGCGCGCCAAGCTTGCGGCGAACCGCGCAAGCGCCCCGCTCTTCGACGTGCGCGCCTACACGCTCGCGCTGGAAGCGCTGTATCACACGATGTGGAGCCGATATCGCGCCGGGCTGCCACATGCGACGATCCATGCGTCATGACTGCGGATTGCCGGATGCACAGAATTTCCCTTGGTATGATTTCTGCTTGAAGAAGCGCGCTCTCTGAATTCTCGATGGGACAACACCATGAACGACACCCTGCACGAGGTCATAGTCGCCAAGAAATTCAACGAGGCCCACAATATGGTCTCGTTCGAATTGGTCGATCCGGCCGGTGCGGAACTGCCCGCCTTCTCGGCTGGCGCGCATATCGACGTGACCATCCCCGGCGGTCTGGTGCGGCAATATTCTTTGTGCAACAGCGTAACGGAACGCCATCGCTATGTCATCGGCGTCTGGAACGACGCCAACAGCCGCGGCGGCTCAAAGGCGCTGCATGCGAAAGTCAACGTCGGCGACACTCTGCAGGTCGGCTCGCCGAGAAATCGCTTTCGCGTGCCGCGGGGAACCAAGCGCGCGATCCTGATGGCGCGCGGCATCGGCGTGACGCCGATCTTGAGCATCGCCGATCATCTTAAACGCCAGGATATTCCCTTCGAGTTGCACTATGTCTATGCGATGATGTCGCCAGGCTCGTTCGGCGAGATGATCGCGGCGTCCAATTTCGCAGAGAACGTAAATTATTATTACGAGTCCAGCGAGTTGAACAAATTGCTCAACCCTGCGTCGCTACTGGCGGGGCAACCTGAAGAAACCCAGCTTTTCATCTGCGGCGTCGATTGGTGGCAGGATCCGATCATCAACATCGCCGAGCAGAAGGGCTGGGCCAAGGAACGCATCCATGTCGAACGCTTCACGGCGAAAGTGCCCCCGGCGGCGCTCGACAAGGTCTTCGAAGTCAAGATCGCCAGCACGGGCGCCGTTTATAAAGTCCCCGGCGACAAGACCGTCACGGCCTTCCTCGAAGAGCAAGGTGTGAAGGTTCCCACTTCCTGCGAACAAGGCATGTGCGGAACATGCAAGATCAAGGTGCTCGAAGGCGAGGCCGACCATCGCGACAAGCGCCTTTCCGATCAGGAGAAGGCGGAAGGCTATTTCTTGGCCTGCGTGTCGCGCGCCAAGAGCGATCTGCTGGTGCTTAATTTGTAACCGCTGCTCAGTCGTCTCGCTCCGCGGCCTTACTCGAAACGGGTGGCAAGCCGTGTTACGATCGCCGGCTGATTACTTCGGCTTGACGATTTTTGGGCCTTTGATGGCGTCGAGTTCGTCGATGGTCGCGATGGCTTGCTGACGTGGGCGCGTCGACCAGGGCGCACGGAGTTTCGGCCGGCTGTAGTCGGGGGGTAGCGCGGCAGGACGACCGGCCGCATGCGGTCTGGAACATTGAAGCCCGCCTCATCATGCCGAACTTGCGCTTTCCGACTTCCTGCGGATCACGATTGGCTCTGAATCGATCTGGGCCGGTTAAGGGAGGCCCTGAACGACATCCTCGCGAGACCCGCTGAAAGAAATTCAAACCGAGCCAGCACCGAAAGCCAGGACATTGGTCGCTTAGAGCGACGAAATTATTTCGGGCATTTCTGGACGGATCGGATGCGCGCCTTGAGGATGGAGGAACGCTATCCACGACGGCGTATGGCGATGCTAAAGGAGTGGCGACAATCGCAATCGGAGGCCGGCTACGAGTTGTCGCCGTCGACCAAGCGCGACCAGGCTGCTCGTTAGCAGGACCAGACGCAGCAAACTGAGGCTTCTCATGATCGATCCGGCCTATGTGCAAAAAATGGCGCGCTACAACCAGTGGCAGAATGCGAGCCTTTATGAAGCCGCCGATTCGCTGTCGGAAGACGCGCGGCGCGCGGATCGCGGCGCCTTTTTCAAGTCGATCCACGCGACGTTCAATCACATTCTTTGGGCCGACGCGATATGGATGAGCCGGCTCGCGGGGGAACCCGCGCCTCCAGGAAGGCTTCCGGGAATTCGACGCGTTACGTCGACGATTGGGACGCGCTGAAGCGCGAGCGCGCGTCCTGCGACGAACGGATCATCGCCTGGGCGGAGGGGCTTGACACGGCGGCGCTCGCCGGCGACCTGACTTGGCGCCCGCCACCGCCGTCGGCGACGTCGTCGTTACGAGGCCACGTTGGCTCGTCGTCGCGCACATGTTCAACCACGAGACTCATCATCGGGGCCAAGCGCACGCCATGCTCACCGCAGCGGGGCCAAGCCTCGGGACACCGATCTGATCATGATGCAAAATTGAGGGCGACATGCGGCTGTTCGCAAGACTGGCGCTCATATCGTTCGATATGCGGATGGCTTCCAATCTTCCCATAGGGGATTGAAATTCGCGCGCTCAACCCACGAGAAATATCTCCAAATGTTCGCAGAAGAAGTCGGGCGCCTCCTCGGCGACGAAGTGACCGCAGTCCGGCGCGCGGATGTTGACGGAGTTCGCCCTGTCACGTCACCAATATAAGTTGGTCGCCGCTCATGAGAGCGATGTCGCTGTATTGGCATTTGCCCTCGTCGCCCTGAAAGAGACTGACGGCGATGAGCCAAACCCGGACGATTCTCGCGGGCGTCGGGCCGCCGATCGCCGCGGCGTAATCCGCGAAGACATCTCGCTCCTCGTCTCGCCATTCGCCGAGACCTTGCGCGCCGGAGCGAACGACGACATGCGTTTCCCGCGCGGTCCAGGTCGGAATGGGACAGCGAAAGCTTCTCTCGACGGGAAGTTCGGAGCTCCAAAGGTTAGTGATGTCCTGCCCGTTATCGAATTCGACCGCGATGCTCAGATAGTCGTGGGTTTCGAGCCTATCCTCGGCCAATTTCGACGGCAGCTTGTCGACCTTCCACGACCAGCGAAGCCGCGTGCCAGGCTCGAAGGCCAGAGGCGCATCCTTGATGAGGAGACCCGTGTCGCGATGCGTGCGGCAACAGATCGCGCCCGCGCGCCCATCGCGCTTAAAGGAACGGTAAACCTCGGCCGGCCCCAGAAACCAAAGATAGCTCCAATCCTTGGGCGGCGTGACCGGATTGACCAGCCGCTCAATTTCCTCGTCGACGTAGCTGTTCACATCGCCATGCGCCGCAAGAGCCCGCAGTCCTTCGAGCGGATCGACGCGCCAGCGGATGACGACAATAGTGAAATCGCCCGATACGAGATTGTATGCCTCGGGCGGCGTCGCCTGTTCGCCCGTCCGCGTCGACCATTCGCCGGGGAAATAGCTCGCGAAGAACAGTGGCCCGGCGGCTTCCGCCGTGAAGGTGTTCCCGGCCGCGTGCCGCGCGAGATTTGTCCCTGTTCGCCGATGCGGCGCCAAATCTGGAAATCCGGGCCGAACCAGAGATCGGTTCCGTCGAGACATGTGCGTCCGCGCGCGAAAGTCGTCACTTGCTCGCCCGCTTCGAGCTCCAGGCCGGTGTCACACCACGGGGGCTGGTTGGCCGGCAGGTCGAAGAATGAATAGTCGCGGACCACTCCGGGCGTAACGACGCCGAGCAGCGCTTCGAATTGTGATTTAAATTCCGTCTCTGAAACGATTGGCGTATCGCGCATCTGAGAAATTCTCCTGTCGTCGCGGATGTTGAGGGCGGAATCGAGGTCGTCTTTGTTGGGCGGAGTTTATGTGGAAATACTCTCAGAGACTGCGGATGTTGTCCCGGCGGCGCTTGTGCAAATTGCCCTCAGCTCGAGGCGTCGCACATTTCGCGGATGCATGAGATACATCGCGGAAATTCATTCGGCCTGAGCGCACATCAACATCGAGTCCAAAGTGAAGCCCCCGTCCGATTCGATTCCGAAATGGCGTGAAACCTCTTCGCTGGCCCGCGCCTGCAGGGAACGGATCGCGAGCACATGCGCTTCTGGAGTTTTCATCCTCTGCACCCAAGCAGCGAACTCCAAGCGCACGCGGAACAGGCATATGTCGCCGGGCAGAAAGCCTGCCGCCCTTGCGGCCTGCGACCATTGTTCCACCGAATAATTGCGCACATGGGACGGGTCGCGCAGTAATTCCAGCGTCTGAAGCCAGCTATCGAGTAGCGGTGGATCGGGCGAGACCACATCCATCCATACGGCGAGCCCATCAGGTTTCATCACCCGGCGGGCCTCGGCTAAACCGGCGCCAAGGTCGCGCCAATGGTGCGCGCTGTAGCGGCTGGCGACCACGTCGAACGAGGCGTCCGGAAAGGGCAGAGCCTCGACGAAGCCCTGCCGCGTGGTGAGATTGTTGAGGCCTCGCCGCGTCGCCTCCGCGGCGACAACCTCGAGCATGGCGTCGGAAAGATCGTAGGCGACCACCTCTTCGACCAGCGCCGACAGTCGAAATCCGACATGGCCGCCGCCGCATCCCAAATCCAGCACGCGAGCCCCAGGCCGCGGACCAATGACGCGAACCATCTGCTCGAGGTCCTCGCCTTGGGCGTGCACGGCGCTTTCGAGATAAACGTGGGCTTGCGGTCCGAATTGCCCTTGGACGATGGTCTCGTGTGATTTTTCCGGCATGGTCTGCTCCGATTTCGTGCGGGAGAGCGGGAATGCTAATTTTTTAAAACTGGTACAAGAGCCAAAGTTATCCTGGTATAAATTCTGCCATGAGCAATTCCTACACAGAACCCCGCCGCGCTCTCGGCGCATTCCTGCGCGCCCGTCGCGAACTCCTGCCTGCGCCCTCCTCAGTCACGATTCGGCGCCGTCGCACTCCGGGCCTGCGTCGGGGGGAAGTGGCGGAGGCCTGCGGCGTTAGCGCCACGTGGTACACTTGGCTTGAACAAGGACGCGACGTTTCCGCTTCACCCGCAGCCTTGGCGCGAATGGCCGACGTCTTACGTCTCTCGCGAGCTGAGCGGGCGTATGTGTTCGATCTGGCCGGCAAACGCGATCCGTCGGCGGCGCCGGAATTCGATGACGACATCCCGCTGTCGGTGCTGGCTTTGCCGGAGCAAATGGCCGTTCCCGCCTATCTGCTGGATCGCACCTGGACGGCGCGAGCGTGGAATGCCGGCGCGGCCGATCTCTTCGCGGGCTGGCTGGACGCGGAGGCTGACCGTAATCTGCTGCGCTTCATCTTTCTTTCGCCCGCGTCGCGCGGCCTTATCGCCGATTGGGAGGAACGCGGCCGGCGCGTCGTCGCGGAATTCCGCGCCGATTACAGCCGTTGTTTGCGGGACCCGGCCCTGCGGGGCCTCATTGACGAGCTTTCCGAACAAAGCCCAGTGTTTCTGCGTCATTGGAAAGAGCAGGCGGTCCTGGGCCGCGAAGGCGGCGAGAGACAGTTCAACAGAGTGGGCGATCGTCCACGGCGCTTTTACCAAAACAGCTTTGCGCTCGTTTCCCATCCAGAGATTAAGCTGGTCACCTTGGCTCCCCTGGACGAGTGAAAAATCGGCTCGCGTGGGCGACGAGAGCGCCGACAGAGCGAAAGCCGCCACCCTGCCGTAGCTCCACGTTCAATTGCAACGCCAGTCCTTGCAGGTGGTCGCCCATCCTTGGAAAAACTCGCGGCTACGACACCGGCTCGGGCGTAAGGCTCGCCCGCATCGCTGCTCCGTCGCGCCCCGGCGATACGCCAAACAGGCGACGATAATCGCGGGTGAACTGCGATGGACTTTCATATCCTATCGCATACCCTACGGAAGCTACAGCTCCTTCCGCAAGCAACAGCCGACGCGCCTCCTGCAAGCGAATCTGTTTTTGGAACTGGACGGGCGTGAGCGTCGTCGCCGCCTTGAAGTGACGGTGGAAGCTTGGGACGCTCATATGCGCGAGCGCCGCCAAATCGGCGACCCGAAGAGGCTCGGCGAAGCGATTGCGAATCCAGGCGGTGGCGCGGCCTATGCGCGCCGAATGGCTTTCCGCAAGACCGAGTTGCCGCAAGGTCGCCCCCAATCTTCCACAGAGCAGTCGCCAGACGATCTCGCGCCGGATCAGCGGCGCGAGAACGGGAAGATCGCGCGGCGCGTCGAGGAGCGCCAACAATCGCAAGAGGGGATCGCAGAGATCTGCGTCGAGGTCCGTCGTGGTCAGCGCCGAAACGGCGGAGGCCCCAGCGAGCGCCTGGCGCTGTTCGACGAGAAGTTCGGCGACCATCGCTGGATCGATAGCGAGGCTGAAAGCCAGGTAGGGCCTGTCCGGCGCCGCTTCGGAGATCCGGGCGGTGACGGGCACGTCGATCGAAGCGAACAGACCTTGGCCCGCGCAATAGCGAAACGATTGATCGCCAAGCATGCTGACCTTTGCGCCTTGCACGACGACGCAAAATGACGGGCGATAGACCGAGCGGATGAGCCCGCTCGGCGCCTCGGCGCGATTGAGCAGCAGGCCGTCCAACGGCGTCTCCCGACCGAAGCGCCGGGATTGGCGATCGACAAGCGGGATCAGTGCGTCGAATTTTGTCTCCATGGCGTTGACCCTATCGGATCATTCGCTCCGAATCACCCGGCAGACGCGTGAGTTGATAGGATCGTGCAAGAGTCTGAGAGGATCAGCGTCGCGGTGATGGGACGGAAGGCGGTATCAGATGTCCACCCCAACCGAACCCGGGAGTTCCCTCATGCATATGCGCCAACTTGGCCGGAGCGGCTTGTTTGTCTCCGAGCTTTGCCTCGGCACGATGACCTTCGGCGGCAGCGAAGGCATGTGGGGCGAGATCGGGCGACTTCGCCAAGAAGAGGCCGACGCCCTCGTCAAGACCGCGATCGACGCGGGCATTAATTTCATCGACACCGCCAATATTTATGCCGGAGGGGAAAGCGAGCGCATCTTGGGCCGATCTCTGAAGAACCTCGGCATCCCGCGCGAAGATGTGGTGATCGCAACCAAGGTGCTGGGGCCGATGGGCGAGGGGCCGAACGCCCGCGGCGCGTCTCGCGGCCACGTTCTCAGTCAGTGCCAGGCGAGCCTCCAGCGGCTCGGGCTCGACTACATAGACCTCTATCAAATTCACGGGTTCGATGCGGCGACGCCGATCGTCGAAACCCTGGAAGCGCTCGATACGCTCGTTCGTCAGGGCGATGTCCGTTACATCGGCCTTTCCAACTGGGCGGCGTGGCAGGTGATGAAGGCCATCGGCATAACGCAGGCGCGCCAGCTCGCGCCGATCTTGTCGCTGCAAGCCTATTATACGCTGGCGGGCCGCGATCTCGAACGCGAAATCGTCCCAATGCTGCGCTCTGAGAAAATCGGGCTGATGGTTTGGAGCCCGCTCGCTGGCGGCTTCCTCTCTGGCAAATATGACCGCGACGGCAAGGGCGCCGACGGCCGGCGCGCGACATTCGACTTCCCGCCGGTGGATCGTGACCGCGGCTTTGCGGCAATCGAGGCGATGCGCGCAATCGCAGAGGCGAAAGCGGCAAGCGTCGCGCAGGTCGCGCTCGCCTGGCTTTTGCATCAGGATGTGGTCACCAGCGTGATCATTGGCGCCAAGCGCGTCGAGCAGCTCCAGGATAACATCGGCGCGACGAAAGTGACGCTGAACGAAGACGACCTCGCCGCGCTCAATGCGGTCACCAAGCTCCCCGCCGAATATCCCGGATGGATGCTGGAGCGGCAGAGCGCCTACCGCGCCTGACGGGAAACGTCGGGCGGTGCAAAGGCCTCCGGGAACTCGAGTTGTGACACGTCGGTCCGATTTTTCGCGATCCTCCGGGCGAATATCGACCGCCTCCCCGCGCCTCCTAGGCCTGTTCGTGGCGGGAGACGCACTCGCCCGCCGTCGGCCACATCTCCATGAATTGAACGACCATGCGCCGGATTTCCGGGCCGCTGGCGCCCGAATGAGCCTCGACGGCGATGCCCCAAATCATCGAGACGACCAGCCGCGCCGCGCTCTTTGGATTCCAGGCGCGCGGGAAACCGCGTTCGGCCTTCTGATCGTGTAGAAAGCGTTTGGCAAGGCGCTCGCGCAGCAAGCTTCGACCTTCCGCCCATTCGGCGCGAAAGGGATGATCGTCGGAAATCGGCAAAGCATTGTTGAGGATCAGACAGCCAGGCGCATGCTCTGGACAAGTCAGAAACTCGGCGAAGCCGAAAAGCAGGGTTTGTGCGAGCGAGCGAGCACTGTCTTCCTGAAAGGCCGCCTCGACGATCTCAGCCTGCCGGACGAGATAGGTCTCGATGATCTGGCGGAACAGCGCGTCCTTGCTTCTAAAGGCGAAATAGAAGCTCGGCGCGCTGATGCCGATTGCTTTGGTCAGCTCACCGATCGAGGCGCCATCGTAACCTCTGCGCCAGAACATGTCGGCGGCGATGTTCTGAGCCTTGTCGATGTCGAAAGTTCTGGGACGTCCCACGAGCCATCCTTTTACAACTTTAGCGGTCGATACAGAATCGCCTTGACGCCGGCGATTACGTAATTTAGTAATCGATATATAATCGTTGCTCACATCACGCAAGCCGCAGCGTCGACGGGGGAAGGCATGAAACACTTTCTGCTCGAAGGAAAACATCTCGTCCCGTTCGAAGAGCTTCAGCACCTCGTGCCGCAGCATCACGCCTACCTGCAGGAGGGGTACGACAAGGGCCGCTTCCTCTTCTCCGGGCCGCAGAATTCCGCCGCACGGCGGTTTCCTGGTGGCGAGGGCCAATTCGCGGGAGGAGCTCGACGCGCTGCTCGCCGCCGAGCCTTTTGTCCGTGAAGGCAAGATGGTTTTCACGCGCGTCGTCGAATTTGAGGCGGCTCAATTCCAGCCCTCTCTCGCGGAATGGTTCGGCGGCCAGCAGGATTGAGATGCGGCATTTTTCCGAAATCGTCGCCTTGGCGCTCGATGACCATGAGGCGGGAGAGCTCGCTCAGGCCTTGGAGGAATGCCGCTCTCGTCCCGTTGATGAGATCGCATCGACGCCTGACGATCGCGCACTGTCGCAGATGGCTTATCGGGTTTTCTGCTCGGGCTTTTCCCGCGCTCAAATCGACGCAAAATGGTCGGGGTTCGAGGACGCGTTTTGGCGGTTTGCGCCAGAACGCTGCGCGGCGATCGATGCGCCCGAACTGGACGCGCTTCTCGCTAACAAGGCAATCGTGCGTAACGGCGCGAAGATCGTTTCCGTGAGAGACAATGCGCGCTGGGTGATAGAGCTGGCCGGACGTCATGGATCGGCGGCGCGGTTCTTCGCCGAATGGCCGGACGATCGTTACGTCGAATTGCTCGACCTGATGAAACGCCCCGGAAGCCGCCTCGGCGGCGAGACTGGCATGCGGTTTTTGCGCGCCCTGGGCAAGCCGGCCTTCGGTACTGACGAAAGACGTGATAGCCGCGTTGATTCGAGAAGGCGTCATCGCTTCGCCGCCGACCAGCCGTGCGCAGATGAATGCAATCCAGGCGGCCATGAACGCCTGGTCGGCGGAGACGGGGTTCGACCTCACGACCATCAGCTGCTACCTCGCATGGAGCGTCGGGCGCGCACACCCCACGCCAGTCAGTGGCGGCAAGAAGATAAATCGGTCTGTTCGGCGCCGGCCAGCATAGGGGGACGGCGCCACCATCTCGGAGTTCCCAGCGAGCGCGGGTGATCGAACGCGGTTTGCCTCCCTAGGCACACGGAGACAAAGTCAATGTCGCGAGCTTTTGAAGGAAGGGTCGCTCTCGTCGTGGGCGGGAGCTCGGGAATCGGTCGTGCGACCTCGCCGCTCCAATGCTTGGTCGTCTCAGCCGTCGCGACCGCTTCGTTCGCACATCGGCACAGCTTGTAGAGATCGTTCAATGTTCGCGTCGCTCGTCATACGTTCCGCCGCCCCTCCCGACCGACCGCAATTGCGTGCGGCGATCGTTGAGCTGCAGGAGCATGAGCGCGGGCTGCACGAAACGCGCATGCCCGGAGAGCAGATCGCCGACGCCTATCTCGATTGGATGCTCGAACAGGCTCAGGTCGAAGGCCTATGCCTCGTGGCCGAAAGCGACGGCGATTTTTGCGGGTTCGTCGCCGGATGGGTGGAGACCTCCGACGCGATCGCCGAGACGCCGGACTCGCGGCGGTTCGGCTATATCAGCGATATTTGCGTCCTGCCGCAATTTCGCGGACAAGGAATCGCGACGCGTTTGTTGCAGGAGATCGGACTGCGCTTGCGTCGAACCGGCGTCACTCGTGTGCGGATCAATGCGCTCGCGGCCAACGCATCCGCGCGCGCCGCTTATGAACGCGCTGGATTCGCGGTCTACGAAATTCAATACGAGAAGCCGTGACTTTCATCGCTAAAATGGTCGTGTCTCTTGAGCGTTATCCGGCGCTGCGGCAATGGAGCTTTTGACCGCGCGATCAGGAGTCGGAGGGGGTCGTGTCTCATCTGTGAATTAACCAATCGGATCGAAGCGGCGGCGAAGATTGAGCGAATAGCCTCATGAGCGTCAGGAACGACCAATGGATCTGGGCATAAAGGGAAGACGCGCGATCGTCTGCGGCAGCTCGAAAGGACTGGGCCGCGGCGTCGCGCAAAAGCTGGCGGAAGCCGGCGTCAACCTGACGCTGAACGGCCGCACCGCCGAAACGCTGGAGCAAACCGCAAACGAAATTCGCGCGCGCTACGGCGTCGAGCTGCGGATGGTCCAAGCGGACGTGACCAGCGAAGCGGGGCGGCGGCTGCTCGACGCGGAGCCGGAACCCGACATTCTGATCACCAACGCCGGCGGGCCGCCGCCCGGATCGTGGTCGGACTGGGACCAGGACGCCTGGCTCGACGCGGTCAACGCCAACATGTTGACGCCGATCCTGCTCATGAAGAGCGTGCTGCCCGGAATGATGAACCGCCGCTGGGGGCGGATCGTCAACATCACCTCTGCGTCGGTCAAATCTCCAGTCGCCGAGCTGGGGTTATCCAACGCCGCGCGAGCCGGGCTGACCGGCTTCGTTGCGGGCAAGGCGCGGCAGGTGGCGAAAGACGGCGTCGTCATCAACAATCTGCTGCCCGGCTGGCACGAGACCGACCGCAGCGCCGCGCTTTTGAGCAATATGGCTCGCGCGCGGGGGCTCTCGGTCGAAGACGTCAAAAAGGAGGCCCACGCCGCCAATCCCACCGGGCGTTTCGGCGCCCCCGAGGAATTCGGCGCGATGGCCGCATTCCTGTGCAGTCAATATGCCGGCTATATGATCGGCCAGAATGTCTTGCTCGACGGCGGCGCCTTCAGGTCGACCTTGGGATAGGGGGATTTCATTTCAGAGTGGGCGACAAGCTTGGCTGCTCGATCGCTGGCCGGGCGTCTCTTTCCGAACTGGAAATTCAAGCTGAGTCGCCACCAGCCGTTGTGGCCAAGCGTCTCCCCGGCGGCGCCGCCTCGCGGCGAGAGCAGCGTCTGCGAAGAAACGTGGTTAGGGGGAACGAAGTGAGCAATTCCGACCTGTCGAGCCGCCGCCGGATACGCGATGCGCGGGCGGGTGAAGCGCCCGTGCTGCAGGAGATCGAGCGCGACGCCGCCAAAACATTCGGCGCGTATTCCGAGGTGCGTTTTTGCGTCGATCTGCCGGTGCGCGACGAGGAGGAGCACAGGCTCGCGCGCTCGCAAGGCTTTGCGCTTGTCGCAGAGACCGCGAGCCGTCCGGTCGGGTTCGTTCTGGTCGTGACGAAGGACGGTCGCGCCCACATTCTCGAGATCGCGGTCGCGCGAGCCGAGCAAGGACGTGGCGTCGGGCGCGCGCTGATTGCAGCCGTCGAATCTAGGGCGATTGAAGTGGGATTGCGCGAGCTGACGCTGACGACCTTTCGAGACGTGCCGTGGAACGCGCCTTTTTACACGAGACTTGGCTTTGAGGTTTTTGACGTCGGCTCCGACCGTCCCGAGCTCGCGGCGTTGATCGCGGAGGAGGTGAGGCTCGGCGTCCACGCGGCGCCGCGCGTCGCGATGCGCAAAAAGCTCGGCGCAAAGTCGGAGCAGCAATCCGCTCCCATTGTCAGGCAGGAACGGGCTGACGATTTTTCTGAAATTCGAGAGCTCGTCAGGAGAGCTTTCGAGACGGCGCCTCACGCGGAGGGCGACGAACAGGACTTCGTCGAACGGCAACGGAGCGCCGAATCCTATATTCCTGAGCTCGCTTTGGTCATGGAACGGGACGAGCGGCTGATCGCTCACATCATGCTGACGCGCATTTTCGTCTCGACGCCAAGCGGTCCGCGTCCAATTCTGCTGCTCGCCTGCGTGGCGGTCGCCGCCGAAGAGAGAGGTCGAGGAATCGGAACGGCGCTGATCGATACCGCATTTCGGCGAGCGAGGGCGTTGGGACACGCGGCAATCATTCTAGTCGGCGATCCAGAATTCTATTCGCGGTTTGGGTTCCAGTCGTCCATTCAATTCGGAATCACAAACGAAAACGGCTTCGAGCAGGAACATGTCCAAGTCTGCGAACTTTCTGCCGGAGCGCTCCGCAACGTCTCGGGCGCGATATTGCTCCCGAGTTGAGGCGCGAGCCGCGGCGACTCGAAAGCTCTCCTTCGTCGAAGAGATAGCCAAAGTCATGGTTTTGCCGCGCATATGGCGTCGAGCGCTCGAGAGAGGCAATGCGCCTTTACGCCTCGCCCTTTGCGAGCAGATCTCCATAGGCGACTTGGTCGATGACGCCGCCGGCCGTCAAAACACGCTCACGATCCGCTGGCGGAAGCGTCTCTTGAACGATGTCGATGCGCTTCCACCCCGGCAGCGGCGCCTCACCTTCTTCGGCGGGCAGATATTTGGAATCGGCGACTTTCCGATAGCGATGTACGTATCGAGGACAATTCACCCACACGCTCTCGACGTCGACGCCGACGAGGAATTGCGCGCCAGGGAAGGAAGCGAGCAGCGACGCTTCACGCATCAGTCTCGCTTCGCCCTGCACGCGAAGCCGATTAGGCGTTAGGAAATCGATGAACAGCAGGCCAACCTTGCTCGTTTCCGCGAGATTGCCGGCCGAATAAAACATGCCGTTGCCGTCGAACCATGGGAAAATGAGCGAACTCGGGCCGGTGACGCGGACGAAGCCCGGCGCGCCGCCCTTATAGGAGACCGTCGGACGGCCTGCGGGATCGATAGTCGAGAGAAAGAACATGTCGCGCGACTGGATGAACTCGACCTCATGGGGAGCGAATTCGGCGTGCATGACGCCGCCCTCCATCAAATCGGCGAGCCGGCGCGTATCGAATTCGTCTTGAAGCTTGCGGTGCTCGGCGCCGTAGAATTTGGACATCGCTCTCCTCCAATCGTTCGCCGGAAGCGAGGAACCCGTGCAGCGCGGGATTCCATGCGGCGGCCAGCGCGGCGTCAATGGTCGAGGAACCGCCGGATTGTGACAAGGGAGATATGCCTCGCCGTGCTCGGGGAGATTGCCCGAGATTCGCCTGGGGACGAATTGTGGTCGATGATCAAAGCAGAATCGGCCGCCCAAGCCGGCCATGGGAGCGCTCATTCATGACAGGAGATTTTTGCGTCGAGCCCCAGAGGCAACCCATCAACATCGTCTATCCCTCGCGCCGCTTCGTCTCCGCTAGGGTTCGGTCGATGGTAGATTTCCTGCAAGCCGAATTCCTTTCGGATCCGACAATCACGCCGACCTGACGCTCGCGTCCTCGCGCGCGTTCAATCCCCCGGGACGGAGCCGCCGCCAAAGCGCGCGCGCAATTCTCTCGACGCCTTCTCGATGAACAGCATCGTCTTGAGCGACGACTGCCGTCCCGCGGGACGCATGATGTGAATGGGAATGGGCGGCGACATCTCGTCGAGGAGTATGCGCGTCAAAAGGCCTTGCTGCTCCGCGGCTTCGATCTGATAGGACAGAAACCGCGCGACGCCAACTCCCGCGCTGGCTGCGGCGACCGCGGCGTCGACGGAATTGACGATCAGCCTGGGCGGTCTGCGCGCGCCGCCGCGCCGCGACAGCCACTCCGTTTGCTGCACGGAGGAGCCGGTCGCAACCACGATTGCGTGACGATCGAGGTCATCGAGGTTTTTCGGCTCGCCATAGCGTGCAAGATATTCGCTTGAGGCGCAGAAGACGCGGCGCAGCGAACCGACACGGGTCGCTTTCAACGACGAATCTGGAAGCTCGCCAATGCGCACGCCCAGATCTATCCCTTCGTCGACGTAGGACACCACGCGATCGAGGAGCACGAGATCGACCTCCACCGCCGGATGCTCCGCAAGGAAGGACGCGACGATCGGCAAGACGTGCAAGCGCCCGAAGACGACGGGCGCGGCGATCGTCAACGCGCCTTTGGGAACGACGCGTTCGCCCTGGATCGCCTTTTCCAACTCGTCATAATCGGAGAGAAATCTCTTTGCCTGCTGGAAGTAGCGTTCGCCGGCGTCGGTCAGCGCGACGGCGCGCGTGGTGCGGTGAAGCAATTGAACGGCGTAGCGTTCCTCGAGCGCCGCAATGGCGCGCGTCATTGCGGCGGGCGACCGCCCGAGCTTGCGCGCGGCGCCGGCGAAGCTGCCCTGTTCCGCGACCGCGACGAAGGCGGCGATGAGATCGAGTCGGTCCATCCGAATTATTCCGGAATTTGCAACATTGAATTGCAATATAGCACAATTATTTCGGAGCTCGCGTCAATGTATAGACCTCTCACCGTCGCACGAAGTCGACGGCAGGAAAGAGGAGAACGGCCATGGCGCCCAAGAATCCGATAATTCTCTACGGCTTCAAAAAGTCGGGGCATTCCCATCGTGCGGAGCTGATGCTTCGCCTGCTCGATCTGCCCTTCGAATTTCGCGACGTCGATCTGGCGCGCGGAGAGCAGAAGGCCGAGGCGTTCGAGAAGCTCAACCTATTCGGACAGGTTCCCGTCATCGACGATAATGGCGTGATCGTCGCCGATTCCGCGGCGATTCTCGTCTATCTGGCCAAGAAATACGATCCCGCGGGCGTTTGGCTGCCTGAAGACGCCGCCGCCGCCGCAAGGATTCAACGTTGGCTGTCGGTCGCGCAAGGGCCGCTGGTCAACGGCCCGGCGCGAGCGCGGCTCTTCAATGTGTTCAACGCGCCGGTCGATCATGCGCAGGCCAAGGATGTGGCCGAGAGCCTGTTCTCGACTTTGGAGCGGGCGCTTGGCGGCGTGTCGTTTCTCGTCGGTCCACATGCGACGATCGCCGACGTGGCGCTCTACACCTATACGGCGCATGCGCCCGAGGGCGGGGTGAGTTTCGAGCCTTATCCCAACATCCGCGCCTGGCTCGGACGAATTGAAGCGCTGCCGAAATTTGCGCCGATGCCCGCGACGAAGATTGGCCTCGCGGCGTGAGACAACCATGTTCGACGCGGAACGCGCGCGGCGTCCCTGGCATCGAGGCGAGGCGGCGGCCCAGCGCCTCGCCGCCGCGATAGCGACGCCCCCAGTCATTCGCCCATTCATGAGCGAGCAGTTGCGGCAGTTTTTTCCGCAACTGTCCCTCCTGTTTCTGGCGGCCGTCGACGGAGAGGGCTTTCCTTCCGCGACATTCCTGCGCGGGGCGCCGGGATTCATCACCTGTCCCGAGGCCACGCGAATGGAAATCGACGCGACGCTCTTCGAGGCCGACCCTTTGGCGATCGTTTTGCGCCGCGATGCCGAAGTCGGACTGCTGGGGGTCGATTTTCGAACGCGGCGGCGCAATCGCGTCAACGGCCGCACCGCATCTCTGGAGGCGGGCCGGTTCTCGATCGTGGTCGCGGAGGCGTTCGGCAACTGCCCCAAATATATCCGTCAGCGCGAGACGGTCGACGCGCTAACCTCCAACACGCCACGCTTTTGGGAGCCGCTCAATGGCCTCGACGCCGCCGCGAAAGACGCCATCGCCAATGCTGAAACCTTCTTCATCGCGTCGAGCGCGGACTGCGATTGGGGCGGGGTCGACATATCCCATCGTGGGGGGCCGCCGGGCTTGCTTGAGGTCGCGGACGACGGGACGATCATGGTTCCCGATTTCAAGGGCAACGGCTACTTCAACACGCTCGGAAATCTTCTGGTTCAACCGCGAGCGGGCCTTTTGTTCCCCAACTTCGAAACGGGCGAGGCGCTGCAGTTCGCCGGGGTCGCCGAGATCCTTTGGGACGGCGCGAAAATCCCGTCGCGCTCCGGCGCCGACCGGATGTGGAGCTTCAAGCCATGCCGGGGATGGCGACTGCAACTCTCGCGAGGTTCGGCGACGGAGAGACCGATATGATCAACGGCAGACTCAGGAGGCGCTGCATGACCAAGATTTCATTCGAGGCAGGCGCGATCGATCGTCGTCGGCTGCTGACGCAAGCGGGAATGGCCGTCGCCGCCGGAATGTTGACGGAGGTCGCGCCGACGCGCGCCGGCGCCGAGGGGTTTGAAGCCATCGGCTTCGACGCTTTCACCATCTTCGATCCGCGCTCCACTGCGGCCGCCGTCGAAGAAAGCTTCCCGGGCAAGGGCAAGGAAATCTTCTCGACCTGGCGCTTGCGGCAGTTCGAATATTGCTGGCTGCGAACCCTCAACAGGAATTACGCGGACTTTCGACAGGTCACGGAGGAGGCGCTCATCTTCGCCTGCAAGTCGGCGAAGGTGGATCTCAACGCTTCGACGCGCGCCAGGCTGATGGAGGCTGCGTTCCGGTTCAAACCATGGCCCGACTCGGTCGCTGCGCTGAAATCCATGCGAGCCGCTGGAATCCGCCTCGCCTATGTGTCCAATCTCACCCCGGAGATACTCGCGGGGCTGAGCGAGGCCGCCGGAGTGACGGAGCTGTTCGAGCACCGACTGAGCACCGATCTGGTGAGGGCCTTCAAACCCGATCCGCGCGCCTATCAAATGGCGGAGAAAGCCTTCGGATTGCCGCGAGACAAGATCCTCTTTGCAGCGTTCGGCGGTTGGGACGCGGCTGGCGCAAAATCTTTCGGCCTCTCCACCTTTTGGGTCAACCGTCTCGAAGCCCCGGTGGAGGAGTTGGGCGTGAGGCCGGACGCAATCGGAAGCAACCTGATCGAACTCGCGAAATTCGCGGGCGTGAGCGGTTGAAGCGCGGGAGTGAAAGGAAAACGGATGACAGACTTGACTATATCGAGCAGCATCTTGGCGAAGAGCTTTCCGTCGAGCGGCTCAGTCGAAAGGCGAGCTTCTCGAAGTTCCACTTTCACCGGCAGTTTTCCGCCTATGTCGGCGTTAGCGTGTCCCGCTACGTCCAGAACCTGCGGCTGAAGCGAGCCTCGCGTCAGCTCGTGTTCGAGCCGGACTCGAAAATCATCGGCGTCGCCTATGACGCCGGCTTCGAGACGCCGGAGTCTTTCTCTCGCGCGTTCAAGCGCGAATATGGCGTAACCCCTTCTCAATTCAGGAGCGCCCCTGCCTGGAAGCCATGGCGCGAGAGCTATCAATTTCCATCGAGCGAGAGGAGAAGGAACATGAACGTGAAGATCGTCGAATTCGAGAAGACCAACGTGGCGGCGCTTGAGCATCGCGGTCCGCCGGAACGAGTGAACGACTCCGCGCGAATCTTCATCGAATGGCGTAAGGCCAGCCGATTGTCGCCGAAGGAGAGCTCCAAGACGTTCGGCGTCGTATACGACAATCCCGACACGACCGAGCCGCAAGACTTCCGCTTCGATATCTGCGGCGAGGTGAACGCCGCCGTTCCCGCCAATCCGCAGGGCGTCGTGAACAAGATCATTCCCGGCGGCCGTTGCGCGGTCGCGCGCCATCTCGGATCCCACGACCGGCTTGGCGAGGGCGCTTATTATCTCTATCGCGACTGGCTGCCACGGAGCGGCGAGGAGCTGCGGGACTTCCCGCTGTTCTTCCACTACCTCAACCTCATACCGGAAACGCCCGAGCACGAGTTGGTGACCGACCTTTATCTGCCGCTCAAATAGAACACGCCCATAAGGAATTTGACGCGGTGGGGGGACGCAGGCCTCGTCAGGCCTCGCTCCCGCCGCGATCCTTTGATCAGCGACGCTCCGCCACGAAAAGCAGCGATGCCGGAATCTTTGTCGATGGGAGTCTCGGCTCCAGGAGTCCTTTTAACGCCCACTTCCGAGAGATCGCGTCGACCCATGAGCCGAGCGTACGGACGAAATATGGCATTGGCGTCCATCGTTCGTCGCCGAATCCGTCGAAGGCCTCGACGCGCCATCCGTCCTCATAAGGCGGGGCCATTGCGAGCGAATGAAGCGTTTGTATGAGCAGCCGTCCTGCGGGAGTTGAGATCGACGCGAGGGCGTCGAGGAGCGGCTCCAGCCGATCGTCGAGCAGCGAAAAATTGCAGATGATCGTATCGAAGTCGCTTCCCGCCCGCGCGGGTTCGGCGCAGAGTTCGGCGTAGCTCGAAACGATATAGGTCGCCCCTCCCGCCTCGCGAGCGCGAGAGACGAGCTCGGGCGAAACATCGACGCCAATGATTTCGCGCGCCGAAGGCTGCAACGCCCGGCAAAGCCAGCCTTCCCCGCTGCCGACGTCGAGCACTTTCCCTGTCGGCCCTGCGTGCGCCGCCGCGAGGATTGCGGCGTCGGTCGCCTCGCGCCGGCTCGCGATCGTCTTGCCGCGTACTGCCGCAGTCCATCTTTCGGCGTTCTCCGACCAGCTCCTGGTCTGGATCTGTCTCTGATCGCTCATCCGGTCCCTCATATCCCCGTGGATGAGCCGCTCTCGAGCGGAGCTTGCGCAGGGGCGACATTGACGCTTCCGTTTTCGTCAGCGTCGACGCAACTTTCCCGCCGGCGCCGCCTCGTTCGGATTCGCCGCGATCCTAACTCAAAACGAGCACTCGTCAGTAGACCGGGAAATTGGACGATTGCAGTCTCTCGACGGAATTCTTAGAACGGAGCCGACGGGCGCCGGCAGGAATATCTCGACATCGCCGCGCATCTCCGACCCTTGTTGGAAGAGCAGGATGGATTCGTTTCGATCGAGCGCTTTCAAAGCCTCGCCGACCCGGACAAGCTGCTGTCGCTCTCGTTTTGGCGTGACGAGGAGGCCGTAACAAAATGGCGGGCTCAGTCCGAACATAGGGAAGCGCAACGTCAGGGGCGCGACGGCGTTTTCGAGGATTATCGCCTCCATGTCGCCGCGGTGACGCGCGATTACGGCACGTTCGAGAGTTCGCGAGCGCCTGAGGAACCGAAATGAACGACATGCTTGTCCAAGCGCCGAGCCACAAGACACAATATGCGAAGGGGGCTTTGTTCGGCCTTGTCGCGGTCTGCGTTTGGGCGACGTGGATATCGATCACCCGTCTCGGCGTGACGACATCGCTCAGCGTCTACGATCTCACGATGCTGCGCTTTGCGACGGCGGGAATGTTGTTGGCCCCTGTGGTGATCCGCAAAGGCTGGGCGCTCGATCGCCTTGGCTGGCCGCGCTTGGCCGTTCTCGTCAGCGGCGCGGGCGCGCCTTATGTGCTCGTCGCGTCGAGCGGACTTCGCTTCGCGCCCGCCGCTCATGCGGGCGCGCTGATGCCCGGCGTCATGCCGTTGTTCGTGGCGCTCATCGCGGCGCTCCTGATGAAGGAGAAGTTTTCAGCCACGCGAAAGATCGGCTACGCGCTGATCGCGCTTGGCGTTTTCGCCATCGTCGGCGCGGCGGCCTCGGCTGCGAGCGGCGTTCAAATTGAAGGGCACTTGTTGTTTCTGACCGCCGCCTTCATGTGGGCCTGCTACGCGATCGTTCTGCGCCAGTCGCAGCTCGATCCGCTGCATGGCGCGGCGCTCGTCGCCGCCGGCTCCTGCTTTTTGTATCTGCCTTTCTACTTTGCGACGCAAGGCGCGCATGCGTTCGGCGCGCCGCTTCGCGACCTCGCCTTCCAGGCGCTGTTTCAAGGCGTGGTGGTGTCGATTCTCGCACTGTTTTTCTTTGGCAAAGGCATTACTCTGCTTGGAGCCTCGGCCGGCGCGGCGTTCAGCGCCTTGACGCCCGCCTTGGCGGCGCTGCTCGCGATCCCGATTCTGGGAGAAGTCCCTCCGACGAAGGACTGGTTCGCCATTCTCGCCGTCTCGGTCGGCGTGTTCCTCGCCAGCGGCGGGTCTGTCCCGCGATGGCGCAGCAGCTAAATCTCGCGGGATGGCGGCCTTCTCGAGCTCGGGCGCCACGCAAAGAGCGGCGGGAGAGAGAGGTGTCGCGGCGCTTGATGCGACAACTCGCTACTTCGGCTGAATGATCGCACGCGCGACTTTTTCGGCGAGCTCGGCGGCTGAGGGCCAATCGAGCGTGGGCTTGTTGATGCGCGGCGAGACGACGCCGAGCAGCGCTTCGAATTGTGATTTGAATTCCGTCTCGGAAGCGATCGGCGTAGCGCGCATCTGAGAAATTCTCCTGTTTTATCGGGCCGGGCATATCTGGGGACGCTCTCCCAAACTTCGGACGTTGTCCTATCGGCGCCAGGGCAAATTGCCCCGACCGCGCCGCGACAATCTCGAGCATGGCGTCGGAAAGATCATGGGCCGCCACCTCCTCGACCAGCGTGGCCGCCGCCGCATCCTAAGTCCCGCGGAGACGATCCCGAAGAACGCGGTCCGCGCCCCCTTTCCAAAGTCTTGCAGGTCGCCGCCGTCCTGCCGTCCCGTCTTTGGAATATCCGCACACAAGCCGAACGAACGACGTCCGAATCGGGGCTCCGCGATTCGGGCGGAGAAACCATGTTCGATCCGCTACGTTCGAGTATCGACGAGCGCGATGAGGCCTTGCAATAGGGTGATCGGATCGGGCGGGCAGCCGCGTATGTGGAGGTCGACGGGGATGACTTGACTGACCGCCCCGACGCAGGCGTAGCCGCCAGCGAACACGCCGCCGTCAAAGGCGCAATCGCCGACGGCGACGACCCATTTCGGATCTGGCGTCGCCGCGTAGGTTCGCTCCAGCGCCTCCCGCATGTTCTTCGTTACGGGGCCCGTCACCAAGAGAACGTCGGCGTGTCGCGGCGATGCAACGAAACGCAATCCGAATCTTTCGAGATCGTAGAACGCGTTGCCAAGCGCATGAATTTCCAGTTCGCAGCCATTGCATGAGCCGGCGTCCACTTCACGGATCGACAGGCTGCGGCCAAGTCCGCGACGGCTCGTTTTCGCAAGCGCCTCTGCGAGTTCCGCGACGTCGACGTCGTCTGGCGTCGGAGCCGGCTCGGTCAAGGGCGAACGAAGCAGCCCCTGGAATAGAAATTTGCGCATCGACGCCCATCCTCTATAGGTCGTGCCCGGAATAGGAACAGTTGAACGACTTATTGCAGAGAGGAAAATCGGCGACGATGTTCCCCTCGATCACGGCTTCGAGCAGCGGCCATTGGAACCAGGACGGATCGCGAAGATGGCAGCGCTGCACGGCGCCTGCGGCTCCAAGTCTGACCCAGACGAAGATGTCGCCGCGAAAACCCTCAATCAGCGCGGCGCCTTCGCAGGTCTCGCTCGGCGTCGGCAAACCCTCGATCCGAATTGGCCCTTGCGGCGCCTTGTCGAGAATCTGCTCTATAAGGCCAAACGACGCTTTGATTTCGTCGAAACGCACCCAGACCCGCGCGTCGACATCGCCCGCATGGGCGGAACCGACCTTGAAGGTGAGTTCCGGGTACGGCGCGTAGCCGGGGTGACGCCGCGCATCGAAACTACGGCCGGAGGCGCGTCCGATAACGCCGCCGCAGCCATATTGGTTCACCAGCTCGGAGCGCAGACGCCCGGTTCCGACGGTGCGATCCTGTATGGATGTCGTATCGCCAAAGAGTTCGATGAAACGCGGAATGATTTTTTTCGCTCCGCTCAGCAAAGCGTGCAAGGCCACGACGCCTTCCATGGCCAAATCATCGATGACGCCGCCGGGGACGATGCGGTCCATCATCAGCCTGTGGCCGAAACACAGCTTTGAAGCTCTGAGAACCCGTTCGCGTAGAACCGAGCAATGCGTGTGCATCAAGGAAAAGGATGCGTCGTTGCAGATCGCGCCAATGTCACCGATGTGATTGGCGAGGCGTTCGAGTTCGGCCATTAGCGCCCGCAGGTGGATGGCGCGTGGCGGGACTTCGATCTCCAGCGCGGATTCGACGGCGTGAGCGAAAGCAAGCGAATAGGCGACCGTGCTGTCGCCCGAGACGCGGCCCGCGAGACGCGCGGCTCGATCGAGCGGCGCATCGACCATCAGTCGTTCTATGCCTTTGTGGACATATCCGAGCCGCTCCTCTAGTCGGACCACAACCTCCCCGTTCGCCGAGAAACGGAAATGGCCTGGTTCGATAATGCCGGCATGAACCGGGCCCACGGGGATTTGGTGGAGCGGCGCGCCTTCCGCGGCGAGGAAAGCGTATGGGTCGCCCGACGCTTCGGACGGCTCCGCCTTTGTGCCGGGGCGTCGCATGCCCCAGCGCCCGTGATCGAGCCACCTCCGCTTATCGGACGAGCCGTCCGCGTCGATTCCGTAAATGTCGCGAATCGCGCGCTCGAGCCGCAAAGCCGGAGGATGCATGTGGCCGACGGAAGGAAAGCGACCGTTCGGACATTCCATCGTGACGATCCCGATGTCCGAAGACTCATGATCGAATATGAGCATGTGAACATCGACGCCGTCGCTCCATAAGCCCAGCATGTCGCCGTGACCCTTGCTGATTTCGCGGATCACACGCAGCCAGCCGGTCTGATCGATCACATGACGCGGCCAGGGGCGGGAGTGTTCGACGGGCGCCCTCCTTGCATTGTCGCTCGCAGCGATATCATGGCCCTCTCTCCTGCTTCCGCGGCGCCATACTAACCCAGCAGCCCCGCGACATTCTGAACCACGCCGCCACGTGAGGCTCGAGCCAGAGTCCCGCCAGCAGCACCAGCGCCAGATGGAAGTAGAGTGGGACGATGGAAGCTTCGACCTCGCCAATTGAATTCGGAAGGCTCCCCGAAAGCCAATTCGACGACGCGCATCAACAACGCGCCGAACGCCACCAGCAGTCCGAAAGCGAGCGGAATGGCGAGCAGCGGCAGGCGGGCGAATGTCGAACTCACGACCAAGAACTCGCTCATGAAGACGCCAAACGGCGGCATGCCGGCGATGGCCATGACTCCGACGCAAGCCCCCAACCCAGCGCGGGATGGCTCTCGGTCAGCCCGCGAATATTGGCGATCTTCTGCGTCCCCTTGACCTGGGCGATTGGCCGACGGCGAAAAGATCGCCGACTTGGTGAGACTATGCATCGTCATGTGAAGCAGTCCGGCGAAATTGGCGAGCGGCCCGCCCATGCCGAAAGCGAAGGTGATGATGCCCATATGCTCGATCGACGAATAGGCGAACAATCGCTTGATTCGTCGCGCCGTAAGCATGAAGCCGGCGAAATCAGCGACACGAGTCCGAGCGTCGACATGAGCGGCCCCGGCGCGATCGCGGCGGTGTTGGCGGCGAGCAGCATTTTGAAGCGCAAAACGCATAGAGCGCGACGTTGAGCAGAAGACCAGACAGAACCGCCGAGATTGGCGTTGGTCCCTCCGCATGCGCGTCCGGAAGCCATGCATGCATCGGAACAAGGCCGACTTTCGTGCCATAGCCCAACATCAGAAACACGAAGGCGACGTTGAGCAACTCGGGCTGAACGCCGCTGCGTGCTGCATCAACGAGTCCAGACCATGGCGTCATAGCCTTCGCCGAGGACCGGCTCCGCCGACATATAGACGAGGATCGTGCCGAAGAGAGCCAGCGCGATGCCGACGCTGCCCAGGATGAAATATTTCCAGGCCGCCTCCAGCGCTTCCGGCGTGCGATAGATGCCGACCATCAACACCGTCGTGAGCGTGGCGAACTCGACCGCGACCCACATCAAACCGATGTTGTTGGCGAGCAGCGCCAAATTCATGGCGAACATCATCGACTGGTACATGGCGTGATAGAATCGGACATGCGCGGGGTCCAATTTTCCCGTCTCGATTTCATGACCGATGTAGCTCGCACTGTAGGCGCTCGTCGTGAAACCGATGAAGGTCGAAAGCACGACAAAAACGACATTGAGGTCATCAACAAAGAGATAGTTGCCCGCGGCAGGTCGATGGAAAAGCAACGCGAAAGCGAAAAGGAAAGTGACGCCGGACGAAATAAAGTTGATGTATGATGTCAGGCGGTAGCCGGACAAAAATGCGAGAGTGAACCCTGAGAGGGCCGGGACGATCAGCAAAGCGTCGACGGGTTCGAAAGCGAGGATGTTCATCGACGGCCTCCGCGGACGCGGTCGAGTTCCTGGATATCGACGGTGTCGAACCGTTCGCGGATGCGAAAGAGAAAAATTCCGATCACGATGAAAGCGATCAAGACCGAGAATGCGACGCTGATTTCGACCACGAGCGGCATGCCCTTCGCGCCGGTCGCGGCGAGTATGAGGCCGTTTTCGAGCGACATGAAGCCGATGACCTGACTGATTGCATTGCGGCGCGTCACCATCATGAGCAGGCCGAGGAGGACGACGGACAGCGCGAAGGCGAGATCTTCGCGCGCCAAGGGGTCCGCGGCGGCCGTGGCTGGAAGCATGACGATGAGAGACAAAGCGACGAGGCAAATGCCCAACAGCATGGTGACGCCGACGCCGCCGACCACCTCGATATCGCGGTGGATGCGCAAGCGCACCATGATCCGCTGAAGACTGAGCGGAATGATCACGGCTTTGAAGACGACGCGATGGCCGCCGTCAGAAAGAGGTGGGGAGAGTGCTGAGCATAGGCCTGCCAGGCGACCGAGAATGACAAAACGACGGCGTGCAGGGTGAAGATGTTGATCAGCCCGGTCATGCGATCTTGATAGAGCAGCATGAAGCTGACCAGAACGAGGCCGCCGGCGAACAGATGCGCAATGTCGAACGACAGGTTTTCCATCTAAAAGCTCCCTGACACGAAACGCAGCAGCGTGCCGAGAAGCCCCAGCATCAGGGCCGCGCCAAGGAAATCAGGCACGCGGAACACGCGCATCTTCGCGGTCGAGATCTCAAACAGCGCCAGCAGAAAGCCTCCGACGGCCAATTTGACGAAATATGCGACCGCGCCAAACGCCATGGCGCGCAAATCCGCTCCGTGCTGCGCGAGCCCCCATGGCGCGAAGATGCATGCGATCAAGGAAACGTACAAGAGAAGTTTCAACGCCCCCGCGAGTTCGATCACCGCGAGATGGCGTCCGGAATATTCGAGAACCATGGCCTCATGCACCATGGTGAGTTCGAGATGCGTCGCTGGATTGTCGACCGGGATCCGGCCGTTTTCTGCAATCGCGACGATGACGAGACCAACCAGCGCCAAACCGTAAGACACGCGCAGTTCGAATGTGCGAAAGCATATGCAACGCGATTTCGGAAAGCTGTGTCGAACCGGCGATGAGCGCCACAACAAAAACGATCGTGATCATCGCCGGCTCGGCGAGAGACGCGAACATCATCTCGCGGCTCGAACCAATGCCGCCAAAGCTCGTGCCGACGTCCATGCCGGCGAGCGCGAGAAAGAACCTGGCGCTTCCCAAAAGGGCGGTGATGACGATGAGGTCGGCGGACCAGCTGAACATCAGTCCGGTGGCGAATGTCGGCACGAGCGCCGCCGCGACCCATGTCGCGGCGAAGATCAAATAGGGCGCGGATCGAAACAGCCAGGAAGCGCTGTCCGCGAGCACGATCTCCTTGCGCATCAGCCTGAGAAGATCGCGGTACGGTTGAAAGATCGATGGCCCGCGCCGCCGCAGCAGACGGGCCTTCACCTTGCGGGTGAAGCCGAGCAGAAGCGGCGCCAGCGAGAGCACAAGAATCATTTGCGTCGACTGGGCGGCGAGATCGAAGATTAGGGCCATATCGCGATCACCAGAAGCAGCGCGACGAGGGTGGCGAAGACGAGGCCGAGATATCCTTGGATCGTCAAAAAATGTGTTCTATCCAGTTGATCCGCGCAAAAATCGACTGCCCGCAGGATCGGCGTATATATTCCGTCCCAGACGCGATCGTGAATTTCGACGCCGAAGCGCGCGGCGCGATTGTCTCCGGGCGCCGGCATATCGAGATGGTCTCGCGCGACAAAAGCAACATTGCCGAGAGTTCGGCGGATGGGCTGAGCGAAACTGCTGCCGGTGTATTGGGCGGCGGGGCTCGGGTCCGGATAACCGCAATCCCATGCAGGGCCGCGTCTCAGGGCGCTCGATCCCAATAGGCGAACGATCCAAGCGGCGAAAAATGCGGAAAAAACGATGAAGAGAAAGACCAGCAGGCCGTTGTAGGAGCTGCGGCTTTCGGCGATCGGCACGATCGAGAACCAGGGAATTGCGCCTTGGGTCGGCATATGTCCGCCAACGAACACCTTCGCCGCTGGCGTGATCGTATCGATCAAATAGCTCGGAACGAGACCGGCTAGCAGACACAACGCCAGTAGACCAGACATCGCGGTAAGCGACCATGGATCGGTCTCCTGAGCGCTCTTGGCGGCGATTGAACGCGCGCGCCCCAGAAAGGCGATGCCGAAAGCGCGCACGAAGCATCCCGCGCATAACGCCGCGCTGAGCGCCAGGGCGACGCCCACGGCGGGAACCAAGAGTTTCAGACTCCATTGCGGCAGCGACGGACTGAGCAGAACCGCTTGGAAAACGAGCCATTCGGACACGAAGCCGTTCAGCGGCGGCAGCGCGGAAATCGCCACGCAGGCGCCGAGGAAGACGAAGGCCGTGCGCGGCATGGAATGGATGAGCCCGCCGAGGCGTTCGATGTCGCGCTCGCCGGTAGCGTTGAGCACAGCGCCCGCGCCGAAGAACAAGAGGCTTTTGAAGAGAGAATGATTGAACACATGGAAGAGAGCGGCGGTAAACGCTAGCCCGGCCGGCAAGGCCATCCCGTTCGCCTTGAACGCCAGCGCCAAGCCGAGAGCGACGAAGATGATGCCGATATTCTCGATCGTGCTGTAGGCGAGGAGTTTTTTCAGGTCGCTCTGGATCGTTGCGGAAAGAATGCCGAGCATGGCGGTGATTGCGCCGAGCGTCAGCGGCGGCATGCTCCACCAAAACTCAGGCGACCCGAGCAAGTCGAAAACGATGCGGATGAAACCATAGATGGCGACCTTCGTCATGACGCCGCTCATCAATGCCGAAACATGGCTCGGCGCGGCGGGGTGAGCGAGCGGCAGCCATATGTGCAGAGGCGCGAGCCCCGCCTTCGAGCCGGCGCCCAACAGCACCAAGGCCAGCACGAGACCGGACTTCCAGGCCGGGGCGTGGGCCGCTTCTCGGATTTCCGCGAAGGAATACCCCCCGACGGATCCCGCAAGCAGGCCGAACGCCATCAGCAGCGCCAGCGTGCCGAAGCTCGCCATCAGCAGATAGACGAAGCCTGCCCGCCTGTTCTCGGCGTCATGGTGGTGGGCCATGACAAGCGCCCATGACGAAAGCGACATAAACTCCCATGCGACGAGAAAGCTGAATGCGTCGTCCGCCAGGAGCACGAGGTTCATTCCGGCCAGAAAAACCGGAAAGAACGGTAGGATGCGAGAGGGATGTTTCTCGTGAGCGCCATAGCCGATCGCATAAAGGCTCGCCGCGGCGCCGCCCAGGTTGACGATCGCCAGAAAGAACGCGCTCAGCACGTCGAGCCGGAAATGCGCGCCGATCCAAGGCAGGCCGAGCGGAAAACTGGCAGTGAGCGCCACCGCGCTCCGAGGAACGACCGCGGCGACGAATAGGATGACACTGAGGCCAAGACAAAGCCCATAAACGACACGGCTCGCCGCGACGTTGCGCGCAAGAGCGACGCCGAGCGCGCCGACGCCTAGCAATGCAACGATGCTCCAAAGAGTGACCGTCAAGGGCATCGTCGGCTAGCTCTCCCCGCGGCTTGAAGCGGCGCCATCCGCCGATGCGTCAGCCCCGGCGGGCTTGCGCGGCGCGGCTACGGATTTCTTGAAGCGGACACCACGTCCGCCTTCCGTATCGATGACTTCCTCGCGAAGAAACTCGACGCCGATGCTGTCGAAGGCGTCCATAAGCTTGGTCAAGGAATTGACGTTGCCGCGAACGACGTCCTCGCTTGTCTCCATTCGCTGGATGGTTGGAAGCGACAGTCCCGATAGTTCCGCCAGTTTTCGCTGATCCAGGCCGGCGAGCGCGCGCGCCGCGCGGAGCTGAGCCGCTGTAATCATGTCAAAACCATCACTTATGCCAGGATTTGCATCACTTATAATGTCTACGGCAATGATATGAGCAATGCAAGAAATTTTGTTGCATTCCAGGCGCCCCGACTTGCGCCGTTGACGAGCGCTGCAATTTCGCCAGTGATGCTGAGGGGTCTTTGGCTCTAGCGCAGGCCCGGGCTCTAGCGCAGGCCCGACGTTGCCGCTTGCCTGCATCCTCAACAAACCGTCCTCGATTAGCGCTGCCCAATGATCGAAATGCGCCGCGAGTGCGCGCTGGCGCAACCGCCATCGATTTCGTCTTGATTGTCGTTGCGGCCGACGATGGCGTCATGCCGCAAACGCGGGAGCATCTCGCAATCGTCGACCTGTTGGGCGTCGGAGCTGGCGCAGTCGCGCACACCAAGATCGATGTCGTCCAAGATCAACGACGCGCCGAGGCGTCAGGCGCTCCCGCGTTGATTGATGAGAAACGCCTCGCGCATGTCGAGATCCCGCTCAATCCGGCGGCGCGACTCGTCCTTCAGTTCGCCGGCGCGATAGAGATCATTGATGCGCGCCCGCTCGACGGCGATCAGCTGTCGCTCCAGATCGTCGCGAAGTTCACTGCTTTGCCGGGCGCCCTCGCCGACCCGGTTTTCGATTTGCTTCAATCGGTCAGCGTGCAGAACGCGTATGATGTCGATCGCGTCGGGCGACAACTTGCGCTCCGCAGCAAGTTGATCGAGTGACAGGATCGCGGCTTTCACCGCCTCGGAACGCGCTCTGTGCTCCTCGACGAGATCATGCTCGCGCTCATGGCGTCCTGCATGCGACAGGCCGAGAGCTCGTATGACCCAAGGCAAGAGCAGTCCCTGTCCGACCAGGGTGATGAGGATCAGAGCGAAGGTCAAAAGCAGGATCATGTCGCGGTCCGGGAAGGGCTTTCCCGCAACGGTCTCAAGAGGAATGGCGAGCGCCGCCGCAAGCGAGACGACGCCGCGGACCCCGGTGAAGCCAAGCAGGAAAATCCAGCGCCAGGGCGGCGACGGATCGTATTTTCTGATGGAAGGAAACAGCGCGCGCGGAAGATAAGTGGCGGGAAAAACCCAAAGGAACCGCGCGATGATCACGACCGCCGCCATGACCGCGATCGAGAGGGCGAGCTGCGCGAGCGGAAATTCGTGGATGCGCGGGGAAATCGAGCGCGCTTGCAGGCCGGTGATGAGAAACACCATGCCCTCGATGATGTACATGAAGAATTGCCAAAAGAAGACGCCCTGCAATCTCGTCGCCGAGCTGATCAGGCGAGGACCGTTGAAGCTCGTGTAGAGACCCGCCGTCACTGTGGCGAGCACGCCAGAGCCGCCAAGATGCGCCGGCGGCCAGAAGGCGAGAAAAGGCGTCAGGATGGACAGTGCGATCTCGACCAAGGGCTCGTTAACCCATCGCCGCAACCGCAACATGAGCCAGCCGACGCCGACGCCCCAGATAATTTCTCCGGCGACGATCGCGGCGAACAGGCTGGCGGCTTCGCCCAAGGAAAAGACGCTGGCGCCGACCGCCGCCACGGCGAAGCGATAGAGGATCAACGCCGCGGCGTCGTTGGCGAGCCCTTCGCCTTCCAGCACGACGAGAATGCGGCGAGGGATCTCCATATCGCGCGCGACGGCGAGAGGAGCCACGGCGTCGGGCGGCGAGATGATCGCGCCGAGCAGGAAGCCGATGGGCCAAGCAAAGCCCATGAGGTCGTGAGCCGCGACGGCCACCGCGACGGTTGTGAACAGCACGCCGCCGACAGACAGCAGCGTGATCGGCCGCAGATTGAAGCGAAACTCGCGCCAGCTCATGTTGAAAGCGGAACTGTAGATGACCGGCGGCAGAACGAGCAGCAGCACGAATTCCGGCGCGAGCTCCATCGCCGGCAGACCGGGCGCCAGAGAAAGCGCCAACCCGACGAGAACCAAAAGAATGGCGGCCGGAATTTTCAAGCGGCTGGCGGCGACCGCCGCCGCTGCGACGACGGCGAGGAGCAGAATGAGGATGCGTATATTTGTGATCATCGGAACGCCTCGTCGCGAAGCCTCACGCGGAGACGACTTTGATGACCGGCGCGCTCAGTTTTTGCGTGATCGAAGTGGAGCTGGCTGGCTTGAGTTGACGGATCGGTCATCGGGTTCGCTCCAGAGGAGAGCGTCGAAAGCGCCGTGAGGCCGGCGCAATTAAATCAATTTAGCGGTCAGTCCGATCTCGACCGCGGCGAGGGCCTTGGAGACAGGACAATGAATTTTGGCCTCGGATGCGAGGGCCTCGAACGTCGCGGCGTCGACCCCGGGAACTGTTCCTTCGGTTTCCAGTTCGATTTTCGAAATAGCAAAGCCGTCCGGCGCCGGACCGAAATGGACGGTCGCTTTGGTGTGGACGCGGACCGGCGGATGGCCGGCCTGTGAAAGAGCGACAGAAAGCGCCATCGAGAAGCACGCCGCATGCGCTGCAGCGAGCAGTTCTTCGGGATTCGTGCCGCCGCCATCCTCGAACCGCGAGCGATAGGAATAGGGCCCTTTGAACGCTCCGCTTCCAAGCGCGACACCGCCGTTTCCGGTTTTCAAGTCGCCCTGCCACTCCGCATCGGAAACTCTCTTGACCATGAGTATGCTCCTCCCGACGTCCGACACTAAAGGCTTCAAGTAGAGCGTCTGGACCAAACAGGGCGACCGCGGCGGCGAAAGTTTCTTCCGGCCTGCGTTGTCGCCGCCGCCCGTGGTGGTCTTTGCACAACGTGGCTGTTCATCACTACAGGCCCGTCGGCGAGATAATGACTCTGACCCCGAACCGGCTCGTCGACCTGACGCATGTCGCACATTGCGAAGAACATACGGTTTTGTAAGAATCATGCAGTGATGCCCCGCTTCGAACTTGTATGCGACACTGTTTTATGAGAGCGTTAATCGTCCTGGTTAGCTATAGCGTAAACAGGATAATGGATTAACGATCAGCAATTGGGAGAATGCGAATGTCTGCTCAGTCGCTTTTGGGCGCAGGCCCGCTTGTCTTCAACTTCCCTATTTCGGCGCAGCTTTCCATCCAAGTGTCGGTCTCCGGCGACGCCAGACAAAATGCAACCGTATCGATTTTGAATGGCTCCGTTGTTTCGTGGAGCACCACGTTGACGCAATTTTCGCCCACTGCCGAATTGCCTTACGATATCGTTGCGGGCGACTATACACTTAAAGCGGGCGCCGGTTTCGTTCTGACCATTCCAACGACCCTGCAGATGGGCTCCGTCGTGGCTCGAGGCACGCTGGTTTCGCCGACGCAGCCGGACGGTCAAAAGTTCGCTGTCACAGTGGCGAGTTGGCCCCTTACTTCGTCGGTCTGATCGACCGAAAACGCAGGCTTCTACCTACCTCATGTGAATCTCGAGACGGGTTTAAGCGATCTTGATCGCTGCCCGTTTCGGCCTTTGTCCTGAGCGCCTTCTCGTGCGGGTGGGGTTGTGCCATGCTATTTGCCTCGGCAAATGTCGTCTTGGGGGCGGAATTCTGTCTCAACGCGAGGGTTCTTCGAACGGATCGCGATCACGGAAGCCCCTCATCCTCGCGCCCGGCGTGGTGGATCCGAGCGTCGCGTCTCAGGAAGTCGACGCCAAGACGATAGCGGCGGCTCTTGCAAGCCTACCGGCGAAGACATCAGTGATCGGCCCGTTGCAACTCACGACGCAGGTCGATCCTGCGCGCGGACAGGCGCTGATCTCGGCCGCATTGAACGGAACGCTGGTCAAACGGCAATTGCTGTCGCTCGCAACGCCGCGTTTCGATCTCGACGTGATCGCCGGCGCAAGCGCCGCGAAGGGCGTTGCGAACCTTTCTCTGTCGGCCGAGCCGCAATATTCCTCGATCGACGTCGAGGTGACCGCGGCCCTTGCAGGGGTGACGACGCCCTTCAAAGGCCAACTCGACAGTTGGGTGGCGACGTCGCCGCCGGTGGTCAGCGATTTCGACCTCTTCATAAGCGGGGATTTGACAGCGCACACGACGGTCTTGGGAATGGCCGGCGATATTGTGCGATTTTCCTTCATCAATGGCGAAGTCCTGCTCGAACAAGCGGTGGCGACCCGTTTCGCGCCGAACCAACGATTTCCAAACGACGTTATCGCAGGCCTGCTGACGATTCAGGCTGGCGCGACGCTTACATTGACGGTCCCGTCCGAAGAGCAATCCGGACAGCTCTTCCTGCAAGCGACATTTTCGGCGCAGAACACGCCGCCGACCCATGTCTCCACCAGCGTCGCCTCCTGGCCCGCGCCTTGAGCGAGCGCCTGCGCGCCGAACCCAACTGCGCCACGCGAGGCCGAACATGGTGAGCACGCCGCAATTCCAGCAACAATTCTCCAGCGCCCTCTATGTGCTCGACGACTCAAGCGGCGCGCCGGGATGGGTCGGGTTCATCTACACGGGCGGCGTCTCGCCGTCGCCCGCATCGATTTCGATCCAGGACTCATTCGCCAACGGACACTATCTCTTCGCGCCGACGCCGCCGCCGCTGCCGGATCTCGCCGCCGCGAAGGCGTTCGTCCAGGCGGTCGTGAATTGGTTGAACGCCAATTTCGGCGGGGTTCTGGGCGTGTTTTCGGGCAACGCCTGTTTGTGGCTGCCGAGCGCAGCCGGACCAAGCTTCGGGCCCGCGAACCAGTCAGCGATTACATTCTCCGATTCCGGCGGCGGAGTTGCGACGAACTCCAACTTCAATTTTTCGATCGGGCAATTGACGCTCTCGGCGGCCGCAATCCACGCCGATGGCCGTCACGGCGCAGGGGTTGCAGTTTCTTGTGGGCGGATCGGGTCAGGTGCAGTTCACCGTCACCGACGGTCCCGATGCGCCCAGCATTCAGAACGGCGCCATTCTGCCCTTGGTAGGGAATTTCGCGGGAGCCTTCGTGCTGCAAGGCGCGCTGTCGCGTTCAGGCGCGCTCGTCTATTTCGAGACGGGCTTCCAATACGGTCATGCGACGACAGGCGGGTCCGCGACACAAATTTACCCGGCGTTGCGCACGGATGCGGGCCTGGCCGACATCGCTTATGCGGGCGCCGTCGACCCGCTCGATCCCTTCAACAGCGTCAAGCTGCTTTCGGCGCCCGGTCCGGCCGATTGCGCACGCTGTTTGGTATCGCCGGGAACGGCAGGCTCGAAAGCTGGTTCCGGGACGACCTCGGTCATCCGCTCGATCTCGTCCCCTTGGGTGGGACCGACGCAGTCGGCGGCCCAACGCCCTGGAGCGGAGCACTGGCGTTCCAGCCACGCGGAGACGCCAGGCAAGCCCCCATCACCACGGTATATTTGACGTTAGCGGGCGATTTTGCGCCGGCTAAAGCGACCAAGTCCGTCGGCGGCGGCGGGACGAGCCTCTTCCTGCTGGCGGGTTTGTTCGGCGCGGAGCGTTTCGAACTCGCCGGCTACGCGGCGGAGCAGTCGTTCGACAGGCTGCGCTTCGTGCCCGGTCAGCCGGCTTATGCGCCGGTTTTTCCGTTCCAGACGAGCAGCCAGAATTCTCCGCAGACGAGCGCGCCGCAAAAGCTGCTGGACGGCGCCTTCGTGACGGCTTGGGCGACGACGATCAACGGCTCGACCACGGTCAGTCGATATCTGGCGCAACCTCAGGGCGGCCCGCTGTTTTCGAAACCCACCGAAGGCGCCGCCTTGGACGCGGGCGGTGTTGTCGTGCTGGCGCCCTGCGCCACGCCTTCAGCCGTGCCGCAGCCGCCGCACAACGACCAGTCCGTATCGATGTTGTTTCCGCTCGTCCCTTACGCAGGTCTGGGCGTGGCGGCGTCGTCGTTCCCGCCTGACGAAGTCGCGCCGTTCGAAAGCCAGATTCTCTCGGCCGAACGCAAGCGACAATTGAGCGCTGTTTCGCGCCCGCGCGTGGCGGCGTTGAAACATGCGCGTCGCTCTGCGCTGCCGGCGGCCGGAGCGGGCGTCTTGACTCCGGCGACGACGCCGCAAGGCGTTTACGCGGAGGTTCTGAAGCTGGAAGGCCAGCCGGAAACTCTCTACGACAACATCATTCTCGCCAAGTCTCTCGATAAATCCGCGAAGACCGGCTTCGTCGATTTCGGTTTCGTCGACACCGAAGCGCAAATGGGGCTCGACGCACAGCTTCAGGATTTGTTCCAGACAAATCAGCTGATGTCGGTCATCGTCAATCCCAAATATCTGGGCGCGGCGAGTGACGGAGGCGGGGCGGCCCGCTTCGAGCGCGACGTCGTGATCGCCGATTGGCGCATGACCGCGGCGGTGGGCAAGTCCCAGAGCACGACGGACTACAGCAATATTCTGATCTTGAAATATTGTCGACGGGTCCTTGCTCGATCACGTCAAAAATCCCAACAAATGGGTCGCGTCGAAGACTTCGCTGGTCGCCAAATCCGGCGACGCCGACTTCGCTCTCGCGGGCCTGTCCGCCTATCTCCAGAAATACCTCGAGGACGCGATCAAGTCCGCCGACGACGGCAACACGCTCTACAAAAATTTTGCGCGCATCGTGCCAGATTCCAATTGGAACGGCTCCATTGTGCTCCGCGCCAAGGTTGATCCGTCGGGCTTTCCCGACCAGATCAAGGGACTTGTCGCCGGGATCGACTTCACTCGTTTCGAGGCGCATCACTTCGGCGTTACGGCCAGTCGCGTCACGGTGGATGTGGACGGCCGGCTCGTATGAACGTCCCGAGCAGTCTTTTCGCCCTGATCGAGCTATCGATTGCCGGCCTATGCGCAGAACGTCGCGCAGGGCGGCAACCCGGACATGCCTTTGACCTTGCCGACGAGCGGGGACTTTGCTTCTCCGTCTTGCAACTCCAGGCGCTGTTCGAAAGCGCGGCGATGACGGATTTTCGCAGCCGGGTGCGAATTCGTCGATCAATGAACTCTTCTCGTCTCCCGTGGCCAAGGCCTATGGCGCGATCGGCGCGCTGCCCGCCGCCGGAGTTGTCTTGCGCGGCAGCTATCAACGTCAGGGCGAGACCCCGATTTTCGTGTTCGAACAGAATGCCGCGACGATCTTTACACTGAATTCGAACGTGCTGACGGCGGTGGCGCTCGAACGCGTCGTGTTCAACACTTTGTCGAGCGACGCCGACGGTCTCGTGCGCAGCCGCTTCCTCATGTCGGGCGCGTTGGAGTTCGCCGTGCTGAAGGCGCCGGCCGTCAAGGAAGGCGAGCCGGAAGCGGCCGATCTTCTGTCCTTCGGCCAGATGAACTCAGACCCGCCCTATGCGGCCGTCAAAGGGCTGCGCTTCTCCGGGCTCGACGTGTCGATGACCTCGCCGGCCGCGGCTCCCGCTGCGGTTACGTTCGTCTTCGAGACCGGACGTCTCGCCCTGGACTCCGGCGCCAGTCTGGCGCGTCCGCACAGTCTTTATGCGGATCTCGCGTTGGAGCTCGACAGCTTCATCGTCGGCGCCGAGGACAAGAGGCCCGTCGATTTCGGCTTCCTGCCCGTCTCGGTCGAACCGAAGCTTCAGACGATTTCTGGGCCATGGTTCGGCGTCGTGTACAACGTCACGCTCGGTTCGCCCGGCGCGCTGGTCTCCAGAGCCGGTTTCGCCTCCAGCCTGTTGGTGGCCTGGGCGCCCAGCACGCAAGCCGCCGATCAGAAGGCGGCGCTGTTCGTCGGGTTGCAATTGCCGGGCGCGTCTCCGGGAGCAAAACTGTTTTCGCTGCAAGGGGTGCTCAAGCTCACGATCAACTCGTTGGTGCTTCGCCGCGAGGCCCTGTCCGGCGACGTCCCGGCTTTCGTGCTGCGCCTGAACAATGTGGGTCTGACTTTCCTGGCCTTCGCGAAACTGCCGCCGGGCGCGGCGATCAATTTCTTTTTGTTCGGCGATCCCGAAGGCAACGGCGGCCTCGGGTGGTACGCGGCCTATCAGGCGACGCCCGACCCCCAACTGGCGGAGATCGAACCGCCCGCAAGTCTGCCGACGACGGCGCCGATTGATCATGCGGAGACCGGGCCATGACGCGGATCCTTTACTGGAACATCGAAAAATTCGGCGAGAACAAGATCGCGAGCACGAAGCGCAAGCGCCAAACCGGGTCCACGCTTTCGAGCGCCCAGGCTTCTACGGCGCGCGCGAACTATATGAACACCCATTGGGCGATAACCGATGCGCTGAACGCCGCCGCCCCCCTGACATTATCGTCGTGGTGGAGCTGGCGACGCCTTTCGTGGCGACGGGCAACTTCGTAGGCGGTAGCGGCGTAAACGCGTCGCTCGGTCTTTTGACCAGTATTCGGAACGCCACGAACAATCCAGCATGGAAGCTGGTCCCGCCGCTGCAAACCGGCCCGCGCGAGGCGGTGGCGGTCTACTACGATGCACTCAACTACGCCTTCACCGGACCTTTTCAATGGCCTGGCGGCGTCGGACCCTCCTTCGATCCGAGCGCGCCAAACCCGCTTCCAACCGCGTCCTATCCGGCGCCGTTCAACCTTGCGCTGCCAAATCGTTCGATACCCCAAGGATCGAGGTCCAATGGCGGGATAAGCGAACGCCGCGTCGCAGCTGCGTGGAAATTTCAATACAAGGCCAACCACTTCGTTCAAGGAAACTACAACTTCAATGGGATGCGCGTGCCTTACTGGGTCACCTTCGTTGAACTCGACAACAATCAAAACCCTCCGACGGTCCTGCGAGAATTGTCCCTGTTCGTCGTTCACGCGCCGGCGTCGACCGGGCCGGCGCAGTTTTATTTGAGAGACCTGGAACTGCTTGCTGAAATAACCGACCCTGCGCCGAACGCGCAAAATCCGCCGGCCGGCGTGCGTGTCGTGTTGGGCGATTTCAACGTCAACCTGCTCAAACCCGACATGACGCGGAACGGCTACTATCTGTCGCTCGCAAACGCAGGCTATACGCTTGGAATAGATCGACCGGGAGCGGCGCCAAATCCGCTGGCCGGCTATAAGGGTTACTTCGCGACCCACATCAAGCGTGGGAAGAACGCGACTTATTGGTCGACAAATGCGGTGACGGATTACTATCCCGGCTATGGCTATATCGGCAGCTCGCTCGACTCTCTCCCCAATTTCTATTCGATAGACAACATTCTTGCCCGCTACCTTGGCAACAATGTCGGCGGCCCGATGGCGAACGTTACGGTCTTAAACGGGATCGTCGGCTCCCCTTACTCGATCGTCAACGCGCCCGCAGGAAACCCTCCCGTCGGAGTCTATAGGCTTCCCATTTATTTAGCCGCCGGGCGTCCGCCGCCGCCGCCGCCCAGGCTGTTCGCGCCCCCACCACAGCAGGCGCCGCAGTTTTCTGCGGGGCGACGGGGGGCATTCAAGGGATGGGACAACTTCGGACGCATACGTAGCACCAGCGATCATTTGGCGATCGTCGCCGACGTCTGACTCGGGAGGCCGTCATGGCCGATCAATTGTTAGAAAAACTACGAATGGCCTTCGTCGTCGCGCCGGCCGGAGCCGTCACGCTGAACGACGGCTTTTGGACGAACGCGGGTCTTACCCCGCCGCCGAATTTCTCCGTCCTGATCAAGGCGGCTTATCGTCTGCCGGAAGCGGCGCCCGGTTTGTCGATCTCCTACGCGCGCGATGCAGTGACTCCAATCGTCGACGACGCCTTCCGCATCGAAGGCGTGGCGATGGATTTCCTCAACGCTGATCCCAGTCAAGTGACTGCGACGATTCACGGACGCAAGGGCGATGATGGGCCGATTCTCGGCGTCGATGTCGTCCCCAAGGGGTGGGCGCTGGCTTCGCAATTCCCTTACATGACGGGTCTCCCCTTCGTCTTGCTGGCCTTCGATCAGGAGCGCTTCTTTTTCTCGTCCGCGCCGCAAAAGTTCATCTGGCGGGAAGAGGGGGCCGAACTCTCTTTCGAGGCAGGGCAGAATCTTTACGGCCTTTTGGATGGCGCGTTGGGCGTCACCGCCTCCGTGGCGGCGCTGCTCGCGATGATTGAGAACGGCCCCCCCGCCCCAACAAGCCCGGTGATGTTTGGTCGCATCGTTCTCGATAAGGCCGATAACGAAAAGATTCTTTTTCCCGAAATGGATTTGCGAGGACCGATCGCCTCCGGCGCCGGTTTGAAACTCTTTATGCTCGATATTGCCGCGCCCTATGTTGGCTTCAAGATCGAAACGGCCGTCGACACTCACGATGAGGACGGCGCGCCTATCCTCGACGAGCTGGGCGCGCCGACCAGTGAAGCCGTACAGACGCCGTTTCTCTATTTCGGCGTCGGCATCGACGTGAAAGGCGCCGATGGCGAAGATATCGACCTCGCATTTCAAGTCGCACTGGACACCGACGCCAAATCCTACGCTTTTTCGATCGGACCCGGCGACGAAACGAAACCGATTACGCCCTCGGCGATCATCGCGTTGATGGCCGGCAAAAGTTTCTATGAAGACGTGCCGGCGAGCTTTCAGGAATTTCTTGCAAGCGTGCAGATGCAAGGCTTCACCCTCGCGGGGCCCCTGCGTCCATCGCCAGGGCTCGACCGTCTCTCGGCGCTGATCGGCAGCGTGCAGGGCAAGCCTATCGTATTCTTCACCGACCCGACTTCAGGCCAGGAGTTCAAGATCGATTCCTACTCACTCGCCTGGACCCTCTTGCAGCCTACCGACGCCCCGACCAATCTGCTGCGCATCGAGGCGGCCTTCGAGCTTTTTCCGCACATTTTTCGCAAACTTGACGGAACGCCCGGCGGACTGTTCGAAATATCCATCGATGAGACTTTGGAGATCACCGGCGATTTCGCGGGCAAGGCCTCCTTCGGCGACCTGCTCGGCGCAATCACCGACGGGGCCGTCGGATTGCCGAAGGGCGTAGAAATCGATTTTTCCAACATCTACGTAACTGCGAACCCCACCCAGAAAGCCTATTCGCTCGCCTTTGAGGTCGACGCCAACTTCGACGTTCCTTTCGTCGAATACACCGACAGCGAGGGCGCCAAGCAGCCGTTGCTGCAATTGCTCGACATGCAATTCAAGCTCGGCGCCAACACCCCGACGAGCGGCGGCAACAAGGGCGCCACCGTCTTCACGGGTTCGGTGGAGGGTGAGATTATCGTTGGTCCGGTGATGGCTCACGCGCTGGTCGACTATGACGGCTCGCTGGACGCGCCGCTTTGGAGCTTCGCCGCCTCGCTGAGCCAACCGCTCGATCTCAGCCAACTCGCCTCCCAATTCCTCCGCGCCTATAACCTGCCGGATTTTCTGCCGGGGGATTTGAGCGTCCGGGCGTTTGCGGTCGACGCGAAAATTCCCACGGAGAAGAAGGCGAAGACGACCGCAGCGCAAAGACTGCTGACGATCCGTCCGGCGCGTCACGTGGCGGGACGGCATTCGCGCGCGGGCTGGCGCAGCCCAGTGAGGCCGTATGGCGTTTTGCTCGCGACGACCGCGCGAACGCAGCCTTCCTATCTTGTGACGGCGAAGATTTATTGGAAGTTCGATATCGGCGCTTTGAGCGTCGACACTTCGGCCGATCTCGGACTGAACTACGACGGCGACCGCGCCGAACCCGATAAATTCGCCGGCTGGGCGATCGCCACGATCGACATCGACTCCATCGGCGTCAGCGTGGACATCGGATACAGATTTGGACCTGCCGCCAGCGACCGGCCGCAGCTTCGTCTCCCGACGCAAGAAATGCTCGCGTTGACAGTCGTCGGCGACAGCAACGTGTTGTGGATGGCTTGGAAAGGCTTTCGCGCCGAGTATAGTTTTGCGCAGGAGACGGTGAGTTTTTCCTTAAGCGGTTGGACTCTGGGCTCGCTCGTCACGGCGCTGGTCGAAATGATCGGCGACCCGTATTTCGTGCTGCCCGACCCATGGAGCCTTCTCAACAAGATCCCGCTCGACGGCTTGTCCATCCAGTTCGATCTCAAGTCCGACGTTCAATATCGAGTGACGGCGAAATATTCGCTGCCTTCGCCGATCGACTTCGGTTTCTTCTCGCTCAAGGGGCTCGATCTCAAGCGCGTCGAGGGCAAGGTCACACTCGCGCTCGACGGCCAGATTTCGGTCCCTGGTCTGCAGCAGCAGCCGCTATTCAACAAGGACGGTCCGGGACAGGACGTGAAGAAGATGCCCGACGTCCCGGGGCAGGGCGGCGCCTTCTTCAAGCTGCAACTGCTCGCCCTCGGCCAGCGCGTCGGGATTTACAAATCCGGGGAATTCAATTCGACGCAAGCCGTGATCGCGGCGCTGCAGAAAATTCCGCCCTCGAGCAGCGAGTCTTTGCCTTTCGATCCGAAGCAGCAGACCCCCGGCATGCCCTACTACGACAGCGCGAAGGGCTGGCTGGTGGCGATGCATTTCGGGATATTGCAGATCGACAAGAAGAGTTTCGCGATCGATTTCATGATCGTGTTCAATGATCCGGATATTTATGGGCTTCGTCTCGCGCTCAGCGGCGACAAGATGAAAGTGCTGGCCGGGCTCGCCATCGACATTCTTTACAAGAAGATCACGGACGACGTCGGTTGCTATCAGATCGAATTCACTCTCCCGAGCTTTCTGCGCAACCTGGATTTCGGCGCCGTCTCCGTGACGTTGCCCTCGATCGGACTGCAGGTTTACACCAACGGGGATTTCCTCGTCGATTTCGGCTTTCCGTACAATATGGATTTTTCTAATTCCTTCACGGCGCAGGCGATCATTCTCGGGGTGCCGGTGCTCGGGTCGGGTGGATTCTATTTCGGCAAATTGTCGAGCGCCACCGCGCGGAACATGCCCGTCACCACGAAGGGGCTCTTCAATCCAGTGATCGTTCTCGGGCTTGGCGCTCAGATCGGTCTTGGCCGCACGATCGACAAGGGTATTTTGAAAGCAGGATTCTCCATTACCTTTTTTGGCATCATCGAAGGCGTGCTCGCCGCCTGGCGCGCCTATTCGGGAACAGCCTCCAGCGATGCGAGCGTCCAGAGCGATTATTATTTCAAGATATCCGGGACGTTCGGAATAATCGGCAAATTATTCGGCTCCATCGATTTCGCGATCATCAAGGCCGACGTCAGCCTTACGGTCCAGGTCTATGTGCGGATCGTCTACGAGTTCTACCGGCAGATTCCGCTGACCTTGAGCGCTTCAGTGCAGATCAGCGTGACGATCAAGATCGATTTCTGGCTGTTTTCGATCGATATCAGTCTGTCTTTTGCGGCCTCGATCACCGAACAATTGACGATCGGACAGAACGCGCTGGCCCCCTGGGACGACGCCACGCGGCCACTGACGATGCGAACGCTGCATGAGCTCGGCGTCGCCGGCGTGCCGCTCCGACTTGATTTCCGGAGACGCGCCTCGGCGACCGGAGTCGAGAAACAGCGGCTCGAAATCTCCGCACTTACCCAATTCACCGTGCTGGGCCGAGAAAGCGCGGCATACAAGGACCAGGAAGGCGCCTTCGTGCTGCTCTTCGCGGTGTCCGCGCCCACGGCCTCGGCGTCGACGCCGCGCAGCGAGGACAACGGCGAGCAAACCGCCTTCGGCAAATTGGCGGGGGCGCTGCTGCCCTGGATCATTTCCAGCGTGCGCCCGGAGCCCGGCCTTCTTCCGCCGACGCAGGCGGAGGCCGTGTCGCGACCGTTGCTGGAGGGCGTGCTGCGCGCGCTCGCCGATCCCAGCAAGCCGCCCTTCACGGCGGGGCAGCTGATCGATTTCTTTGAAGAAAACTTCGTCGTCGTCGTTTCGCCGCCTCCCAAAGACGCAGGGGAGGCGAGCAAATCCAGTCTCAAAGACGGCGCTGCGATTTTTCCTGCATTCGCATTTCTGTCTTTCAAGGCCCCAAATCCAGGCGGAGACGGCGACGTCGCCGTCGATTTCGCCAGTTATGTGAAGTCGACCGAGAAGTATCAGGCGAAATTGCGCGAAATCTTCAATTCGGTGGCGGCGAACGTCGACTCCGAGACGAAAAAGTCAAAAGGCCCGCAGTTGTCGCAGGACGACGAGGAGCCTTTGGCCGCCTCCGTCTTCGTCGACTATTTCATACTTCTCGCGCGTCAGCTGACGCAGTCCGCGATCGACAGTTTCGACGATTATCCCTATCCGCTGACGTCCAACAGCTCGATGCAGTCTATCCTCGATTGGGCGAACGCCATTGACCTCCTGCCGGGGCAGCTCTCGGCGGAGGCTCTGGCGATGGCCAATCTCGACTATCCGCTCGAAGCGGGCAAACAGCTTGGTCTCGCCGACGTCTCTTACATGGTGCAGGTAGACGATACTTTGGCGTCGATCGCCGCGCGCTACGCCAATCCGAGCAACAAGTTCGGCGAGGCGCAAACCACCGCGGAGGCGCTCATTCTGGCCAACGCCGGCCGAAACAATCTTCTATACTCCGGCGTGCAGATCGATATCGTCGTCGCCGGCGTGAAGCGAAGCTACACGACCGCCGTCGGCGACGATTTCAACACGGTCGCCGCGAGCCTCGATGTGACCATCGAGCAGCTCGCGCAACAAAGCGTTCTATACGATCGCGCTGGCCTCCTGGCGTCCTCGGTCGTCGCCACTGTTCCCAACGTCACGATCACGACGGGGCCAAAAGACTCGATCCGGTCGGTTCTGGAATGGGGGCAAGCGCCGCTCGCCAGCTTCCTGACGCCGGAGAACCTCCGATGCGAAGGCTTGTGGCGCCCGGACGCGACCTTACGCTTCGCCGCGCCGGGCCTGACGGTGCTGCCGATCAGCGCGCTGTGGCCGGCGATCGCGACCACCGGCGCGCTCGGTCACATCGCCGGAACGGCCTCGCGCTACATGCTGCATGGCATGCGACTTCCCGTCGAGACCGGCCTCGACATTCCCGGCAAAGGCTTCCTCTATGGCGCGCCGCATTGGCCGGAACCGCAAACGGCCTACGGCGTCTATCAGTTGACCGGTCAACAATTTCCGCTCGCTGAGCGCGCCGACGGTCCCTATGAAATCACATTGTCGCGACCGTCCGACACGAAATATTCCTGGATCACGCTTGGAGACGGCGACAGCCTGCGCTTCGACGTCGCGGCGCAGGCGGAGGCTTTGAAAAAATTGCTGCCTTCGGTGCAGACGGCGGGGTACAAGCCGAAAATCCCGGTATTCAAACCCCAGCCGGAAACGACGTTGGCGCCGCGCCTCTACGGGGTTGCGTCGCAACTCCTGTGGCTGACCTCCGACATGGCGAATTTGCTCGCTGTGACGAAGCCGCCAGGCGCAGACGACGGGCGGCTGACGGCGGCCCACGCCCCGCAGCCCAAGCCGCTGCTCTTCGAACTTTCGGGCAGCCTGTTGCGCGCAGTCGAGCGACTGCAGGCGAAACTCGCCGCGCATGATTTCGCTCCGACTGTTCGTGAGCTCAGTCGATTTCTGCCCGTGATCGAGCCCAAGGTCGCCGCGACGGATCCGGCGACGATGACGACGCAATGCGCTGCTATCCAGAACTTCGCCTTTGCGGCGCGGGTGGATTTCCGCGTCAAGCGGCTGGCGCAGGACGCCGATCTTGCGCCGCAGCGGCCGGAGGCCAACAGCATCGTGCCGCCCGGTCCCGGAAATTCGGGCTCTCCGGCGCGAGCGCTGGCGCCTTACGCCTATGAGATCATCGGACCGAACCCGGCCGACGCCGTGCTGCTCGAGCGACTGCTTACAGCCATGGCGAGCGAGGGCGAGGACCTCGTCAGCGATATCTTCCTGCTCTACGCCGATCTCGGCAATGGCGCGAAGGGCCTCACCAGCCGAGCGAAAAACGAGTTTTTGGCGTTTATCCAGCAGTCGAACCTCTCCACCGAAACCAACCCGCCGCCCGCATTGACCGCGATGCTGACGCGCGAAGACGGCGGGCCTTGCGGCGTCGCCAACAGCAAGGCGGAGTTCATCAAACTGCTGTGGGAGTTGAGTACGGTCAACTCTGGCGGGTCCTATCTGTTCTATCAGCTTCTCGCCGAAGGCGGCGGCTTGCCCGTCTCGCTGTTCGACGACAGCGGCGTCGCGACGGTTACACTCGTGGCGACCGTGACGCGCGACAGCGCCTTTCCGGGCGACGCCGTTTTTAACGCGATCAACGCGCTCGTCGTCGCGGACGCCATCGATCCGGAACACGCCATCCTTCAGCTCGAGGGCAAATCGGCTCCTGCGATCAGCTGGCCGCTCGATCCCAAAGCCCGTTTTGGCGCGATCGCCGACAGCTATGGCCTGGATCTCGGCGGGCTTGCGCGCACCAACGCGGACGCCCAACTTTCGCTTGGCCTCGAGATTCCCATTGCGGGACTTTATCGCCAATTGCTCCCTTACGACATCGGCGAAGGGAAAGACCCGTTGCAGGCGCTGGCGGATTATTACTCGCGTGGCGCCGTTACGCCGATCAGCAAGCAAGACATCATCGAATTCAATCCGGGCGTGGAGCCCAAAGCGCTCGCCGTGTTCCGAATTCCGCGGTTCATCTACCGGACGCGGGCCGATGGACCCGGCGCCAGCTTCACCGCAATGTCCCGTTACTACGACGTCGGTGTTTCTACGCTGGCGCGTCAGGTGGAACATGTCCAGAATTTGTTCGTCGGGCCAACGATCACGATTGATCCGCTTAGCCTGGACGCTCAGTCGAATCAGGGGCTTGGCAACGTCGGACTCGCTCTCGAGCGCGAGCGGGGCGCGCCGCCGGACTCCAAGACGCAGCCGATCGGGACCTACGCCGAATTGACGATGCTGCAGAACTACCAGTTGCTTTCGGCGGGGATCGAAGCCAACGCCTTTTTTGACGCGAGCCCCGACAGCGCCGCCTTCGGACCGAAGGATGCGCCGGCGACCAAACCTTCTTGCGCCACGCGAGCCGCAAAAGCGAGGCCGATGGCGGCCCGCGTCCCGGCGCCGACGCAGGACAAAAACTTCGTCTACGATCAAACTCTGGGGTTCTCGCTCTGGTCCAAAGTGAATGCGGCTGCGGCGGCGATCGAGGGCGATCCCTTGCTGCCGACGCCCGCCGAGAACCCTTACGTCGGCGTCGGCTCGATCCTTCAGTTTCGTCTGGCCTGGCAGGATTTGTTCGGCAATCGCGCGCCGACGCCTTTCGACAGGCCGGCGGCCAACGACCCGGCGCCCTTCGGGGGGCTGCCTTGTCCGATCTTCTATTCGGACCGCTTGACGCCGCTCGATCAATGGCCGAGCACGACGCGGGCGTTTCGCTTCGTCGGCGAAGCTGGCGAGCCGCTCCTGCAGATTTGGCTGAAATTCGACAAGACGCCTTACGAGCCAAGCGTCAAGCGTCGCGCCGCTTATCTCGAAGAGGTGCGCCCGCTCGCCACAATGCCGATCTGGCAAAGCAATGCGACGATCGACCTCGCCAAATTCAAGCTGATCTATTTTCAGCTGACTCAGGATTACACGCCGCTCAAAATTCCAGGACTTAACGGCCCCGCCGTGACAATGTGGTTGCGCAACTCCTTGCTGGAGCAACCTGAGAGCGCTCTGACGTCGGCTGCGCGCGAACTGATTTTGGATTTCGTTCGCGCCTCGATCGTCTATCTGGAAGCCCGCGCGGCGGGTAAGTCGGCTGAGCCGCCGGCGGAGACGCGCATCGAATGGCGCATCGAACTCGATGCGCTCGTCGCCTCGACCGACATCGTTCAGCTCGAGATCGAATTGCGCTTCAGCCGCCAGCCCGAACTTGTCGCGCCCGAATTGCGGGCTCTCGCCGACGGGCTGAGCGCGAAATCCCTCATTCCGCCCGACGGCGGCGTCGCGCCTGGCGACGCCCGCGATTCCCTGGAGGACGTTTTTCCGGTGTCGCTGACGGAGTTCGCGGCGCAGTTCGAAAAGGCTTTCGTTACGCCGAACTGGCGCCTGCGCGTCGGCTCGAGCGCCGCCGAGCCGAGCCAGCCGCGCGACGCGCGCGCCGCGACCTTGTGGGCGGTGCGCATGTCGGATTTGACCGGGGCGTCGCCGAAGGGGATCGGCTTCGAGTTTGGAGGAGCGCCGCGTTATTACGCGCCGCTGCCGATCGCCGGCGACCTGAAGACTCTCAGCGTCGACATCAATAGTTACAAAACCGGGCTTTATCCTGACGGTGCGCCCGTCAAGATCGCCTTCACAAACATCGATCCGAACACCTGGCTCGCCGAGTGCCTCGGCGCGGTCGACGATTTCCTGTCCGCGTCTTATGCGACGCCGGCCTTCGTGCTCGATCGGCTGCTGAAACTTAAGGAAAAGCCGGATGCGGACAGCGTGAAGCCCGATCCGAAACTCGGCTTTCTCGCCCGCATGTTGCTGCATAAGCGAACACTCGCGGAAGCGATCGCTTCCACCGCCGCTTCGGTTCTCGATCAGCCGCAAGAAATTCCTCTGCAGGCGGCGGCGGTCGACAAGCTCGAGCAGGCGCTGCTGCGCCGCCTGAGCGACGCCGCCGCGCTGAGCTGCGTCGCGGTGTTTCCGGTTTCCAAGGCGATTTATGCGCCTCCCTTGCCGACAGGCGTCGCGCCGCCGCGGCTGTTTGGACAGCCGCTTGGCGTCACGCCGCAGGAGGCCAAAAAGACGGGGGACGCGCTCAACGCCAATTTCACCCTGTCGACGGCGAAAATTCCCTTGGTCTCTCCCGATATTCCCTTGGTCTCCCCCGATGATTTGTCAGCGAAAGGGGCGAGTTCGCTCGCCTTCCTGTTCACCTCGCGCATGGCCGATCAACAGGCCTATGTTCCCCTCGATCTGACCTACGCGCTCTCGCATATCGAGCACAATATTCATGGGGTTCCGGGAATCGAAAAATATGAGCAGTCGAGCTGGATCGCTTTCGTTTCCGGCCCGAGTTACACGCCGATTCACTCGACTGAAGAGACGAGTTTCGCTATCCCCGTTCCGCTGCGCGCGCTGCCGACGCCGCCGACCGTCGTGGCGCAAAGCGGAGCGCGCGCGTCGCAGGACACGCCAAAAACGCCGGCGGATCTCAAGAGCTGGGCTTACAGCTTCAATTATCTGCTGCGCCTCTCCGCTCAGGACACGGTGGTGGCCGAGGTCGAGTTCAACGGCAGCGGCGACGCGAATCTTCTCCGTGCCGGCTCAAAAGCCGATGCGCTCTATGCGGCGCTCGCCCAGTTCGTCGCGATCTACCCCGCCGTATGGCGGGACCTCGAAACCTATCTGCGACCGATCAACGGCAAAAGCGAGTTGAAGAGCGTAGAGGTGACAAACGCCAAATTCGCTGTCGAGGTCCTCGACACCGTCGTGCAAGCGGTCGCTTCGACTTATGACGCCTGGGCGAAATCGCTCAAGCTTGACGCCGGAGCGCAGGATGCGCCGCCGCGGATCGCCTACACCTTCGAAATCGCGATGGAGCCCGGTGATGACGATCAAGCCGTCGTAGATATATTGCCGCGCGCCTTCGAGATGAACGGCGCGCCCGCCAATTATTTCCTGCCGCTCGCGAAGGTCTTCATCGACCCAGATAATTACGCGCCGAAATTGATTGCGTCCGATCCGACGACCGGAACCGCCCGTTATCAATATCAATTGCGCGACGACGCCAAGGACAAAACGTTGCCGCAACAGCTGCCCTACGCAACGGCCTTGTCGAATGCGGAGCGCCGTGTGGAGTTTTCGCCGCTTGACTTGTTCTCGCTGCAGAGCGGATGGGCGTCGGTGCAGGTCGTGCGCAACCGGCATCTGGCGCCGCCGACGTCGAAAATAAAGACCAATCCGGTCTTCGAATTCGCCACCACGAAGGCGCGCTTCGCCGACCCCGTGACGCCCTTGCTCGACTATGTCTCCTATCCGCTCGACTTCGGTGCGGCCAACCCGCAACGCATCGCCGACTGGCTGCGCGAATTCTTCAAGGATTTGCTCACGCCGCCCAGCGGGATCGACTTCCACGAGCCGGTGCTCGTCAAGCTCGATACCGCTTACAGCTACCTATTGGCGCCGTCGGTCGCGGCGACGCCGGCGACGCAAATCCCCATTAGCCTGTTGCCGCCGACGACGACGCTCGGCGCGACCGATCCGGCTTTCGTAAGCGCCGTCGCCAAAATCGCTCAGGACTGGTTCGACGAGGAGAACCCGCTCAACGATGTGACGTCGTCCTTCCAATTCGATCTCGCCGCATGGTCGGCGACCAACGGCGGCGACATGCCCCTGCTGCGCGTCGGCGCACTCACGCTTAAGTCGCAGAACGTGACGCCCTCGACGCGCCCATCTGGGCCGCGTGATCCGCGCTGACGCCCATCGCAAAACTGACCCGCGATCGCGGTCACCATAATTCACGCGCGGAAAAGTCAAGCCGAGGCGCTGCTCGCGATTGCCCGGTCGTCCGTTCGCATGTCATAGCTGCCGGGCGCGCAGGAGCATTTCCGTGGAGCGAACGCGATGAACGACCAAGGGGCCGCCTCGTCCGCCGACCGGATCAAGGCCCTGCTGCGCCGGGCGCCGGGCGGTTCGCTGGCGCGCTTTCTGTGGCGCATGCGCGATCCCTGCAGCCGGAACGTGGCGTTGCTCAATTGGGAGCGCCCGGACGGCCTGTTCCAGCCCTATCCTACCACGGCGCCGCACCGTTATCCCGACCTGTTCGGCTTTGTGCGGGATCGCCTCGGCGACAGCCCAGAGCGCCGCATTCTTTCCTTCGGCTGCGCCACGGGCGAGGAGGTCTTCGCTCTGCGCCGTTATTTTCCCAAAGCCGGCCTCATCAAGGGCATCGACATCAACTGCCGCAATGTCGCGGCCTGCCGGCGCAGGCTCGCGGGCTTAGGCGGCGATCCGGCGGTCGAGTTCACGGTTGCGGGCTCCGCGGCGGCCGAGCCGCCGGAGTTTTACGACGCAGTCTTCGCGCTCGCGGTGTTTCGTCACGGCAGCCTGAACGACGCGCCGCCGCGCTGCGATCATCTGATCCGCTTCGACGCGTTCGAACGCTGTGTCGAGAGCCTCGCCGCGAGCCTGCGTCCCGGCGGGCTGCTGATCCTGCGCCACGCCAATTTCCGCTTGGGCGACACTGCCGCCGCCGCGCGGTTCCGGCCGCTGTTCCCGGCGCAAAACGCCGACGGGACCTACCCGCCCATCTATGGCCGCGACGACCGGATCGCGCCCGGCGCGCGCGGCGACGACGGCGTCCATGAGAAATGCGACCCGACGGAGGTGGACGGCGTATGAGCCGCGCGGACGCGGACTATGCTGCGCTGTGGCGGGGAGGCGTTTGCTTCCTTGCCGACTTCGTGGCGTTCGCAGGCCGGCGCGGCGCCTTCGCCGCGCTGCTCGTCGGCGCCAATGCGGTGATCGACAACGCGGTCCTCGCCTTGCTCATCCCGTTTCTGACGCTCGCCACGCGCGCTAAGGCCGACAGCGGCGCCGCCTTCGGGCAGGCGCTCGTCGAGCCGATCTTTGCGGCGGTTGGGGCGAGCGCGCGCTTCTCGCGCCTCGCTTTGCTGCTCGCGGTCTTCTCCGCTCTGCTGCTGGCGCGCGCGGCGCTGGCGTCGACGCGCGCCCGCCGGCTGGCCGATCTGCGCGTCGGCTTCGTCGAAAGCCATCGCCTGCGCATTCTGCGCGGTCTCGCCGCCGCGTCGTGGGCGCAGGTGCTCGGTCTGCAGCATGCGCGCGTGACCCAGAGCCTCACGAGCGATCTCGGGCGGCTCAACGTCGCCTCCTCCGTGCTGCTCGACGGCGGCGTCGCCGCGTTCCTGATCCTGAGTCAGCTCGCGCTCGCCTTCGCCCTCGCTCCGGCTTTCGCGGCAGCCGCGCTCCTTCTCGTCGGCCTGCTCGGCCTCGTCGCGCTGCCGACGCTGCGCAAGAGCTACGCGCTCGGCGACGCCTTGACCAAGGACCATCTGGCGCTCGCGCATTCGGTCGGACAATTCCTCGGCGGCCTCAAGCTCGCGATCAGCCAGAATCTCCAGGCGAGCTTCGTCGAGGAATTCGAGGTTGCGGGCGCCGACCTGCGGCGCCGGCAAATCGACTTTCAGCGGCGGCAGGCTGGCGGCCAGATCGTGCTGTCGACGCTCGCGAGTCTGGCCGGCTGCGCCTGCGCGCTGATCGGCCTCGGCGTAATGGACCTGCCGGCGCCGCTCGTGCTCACGCTGCTGCTCATCTTCTCCCGCGTCAGCGGTCCGGCGCAGATGATTGTGGGCAGTGTTCAGCAGCTGGCGCACGCGCTGCCCGTCTATGAGCGCACGCTCGCCCTGCAGAAGGAGCTGTCGACCGCGCCGCAGCCGCCCGCCGACCTGCAGTGCGCGAATCTCTACGGAAAAATCGCGTTCCGCGACGTCGCTTATCTTCACGGCGAAGGGGCCGGCGGCGTGCGCAATCTCGAGCTCGACATCGCGCCCGGCGAGATATTGGGAATTGCCGGCGAGTCGGGCGCCGGCAAGACGACCTTCGCCGATCTGCTCGTCGGCCTGATCGCGCCGCAGGCGGGGCAAATCACCATCGGCGACGTTGCGCTCGACGCCGCCGCGCTTCCAGCCTGGCGCGCTCAGCTTGCCTATGTCGCGCAGGACCCGTTTCTCTTCCACGACACGCTGCGCCGCAATCTGCTCTGGGCGCGGCCCGAGTCCAGCGAAGACGAGCTGTGGCGCGCGCTCGCGCTCGTGGGCGCGGAGGCGCTCGTGCGCAAGGCGCCGGAGGGGTTGGAGACGATCGTCGGCGAACGCGGCGCGCTTCTGTCGGGCGGCGAGCGTCAGCGGATCGCGCTCGCGCGGGCTATCTTGCGGCGTCCACGGCTGCTCGTGCTCGACGAAGCCACGAGCGCCTTGGACGTCGACTCCGAGCGAAAGCTGCTGGAGCGGCTGCACGGCCTCGAGCCTCGCCCGACAATCATCATGATCGCTCATCGGCGCGAAAGCCTGGAATATTGCGATCGCGTGCTCACCTTTTGAGGCGTTTGGGCCGGTATGGGAGTACGGGCCGCGAGAAGCCAGACGGCCGCGGCTTTACGGGCAGCGGGGCACGCCCATGCGCGCCAAATCGTCGCCCGTGAGCATTCTGGACGGGTCGAACTCGGCGCTTTCGAGGGCCTTGACGCGGATCGCCCATTTGCGCACGGCCTCGGGATAGAAGGACAGCATCTGAAGCGAGCCGAGCGGATCGGGTCGATCGTCTCCTGGCAGACGCGCGGCGTGGAACCAAAACCGAGCCCCCGGCCCAACGCTGACGCGTCGCAGCCCGAGAAAAATCGTGCAGGCGGAGGCGCAGTCGCTTCTTATCGCCAGGGACGCGCGCGCCGCCTCGATGGCGCGAAATCGTGCGATATAGTCGCGCAGATTGCCGCCCGCATCCGCGACATCGGTCGGAGCGGCGCTTTGGCAGGCGGCGAGCGTGAGCGCGACCAGACCCGCCGACAGGGAGGGAAGGCGGCGTAGCGCTTTTCTTCCATCTTCAATTGTCGGCTTCATTGCTCGTTGGCGAAGGCGTGGCGCGATTGTGCGCGCGGGCCATTGGCGCGCGCCGCCCGGGGACCGGAACCGCAGCAGGCCGTTCCGGCGCAGAAAGCGAACAGCGCAGCCAGCGCCGGCATCCGCAGCGGAAAATCCACGAGCGAATGCGCGGCCAGCAGGAGGAGGACGATCAGCGCCGCCGCGCGCTCCTTTGCGAAGTCGCTGGTCGCCCTCGCGGCGGTTGCGCCAGGCGCATTGGACGAGAAGCGCCGTCGCCGCGACGAGCAGGAGTGCGCCCGGCGCGCCGGTCTCGATGACGGTCTCCAGCGCTTCGTTGTGCGCGTGATTGATGATCGTCGCCGAAAAGGCGCCTTGGGTCTCAAACAGCGGGTAGATGCGCTCGAAGGTTCCAAGGCCCGAGCCGAAGGGGAAGAAGGCGCCCGCCGCCCGAAGCGAGACCAGAGCGATCGTGAGGCGGTCGCCGGAGCCGATCTCCTGCGCCCCGAAGCGCTCGAGAATATGCGTGAGCCCGAAGAACGGCGCGAGCAGAGCCGTCGCCACGACCGCTGCGCCGACGCCAATCCAGCCCGCGAGGCGGAACTCCTGCACGCGCGGCGCGCCCGCCGGAGGACCGCCGCGCAATATGAAGGCGTATGTCAGCGCGAATGCGGCGGCGCCGAAGACGAGCGCCGCCCGCGAACCGGTCATCATCAGGCCGAGCGCGATCGCGACACAGAAGCCGCCGAGCGTGAGGGAGGCGGGCATCGTGCGCCGCGCGCCCGAGCCCGCATAAAGCGCCGCAGCGATGGGAATCATCGAATAGAGCAGCGCCGCGGCGTGGTTGCGGTTTGCGAACAGGCCGACGCCGGCGGACAGGTCGGTCGGGCGGTAGAAGCGCAGCGCGCTCTCGGGCCCGTCCAGGATTTGGAGCGTTTCGAGGATCGTTGAGCCCAAGCCGACGAGGAGCGCCAAAATCCATATTAGCCGCCGCTCCTCGCGACGGCAGGCGAGAGCGCCGAGAAATATCGCGACGGGCGGGATGAGAAAATAGAGGAGGCGCTCGGTCTCGTATGAACTGATCGACAGACCGAGCCATGGCGGCTCCAGTCCCGCGACAAGATAGATCTCGGCGATCTGCGCCCGTCCCGGAAGCGCCTGCCAAAGCGAGGGAGGGAGGGGAATCAGCTGGAGCAGAGGAAGCGCGACGGCGCCCGCCAGGACCGCCCCCGCGACCGGCCGCCCACGCAGCAGACTGGGCGCTTTTGCGATGACCAGGACCAGCAGCGGCAGCGCCGAAATCCCGGTCGCGATCTCCAGGAGTCCGAAATGGAGCTTGCCGCCGAAGATGAGCGACGCCGCAAACGCCGCGGCTAAGGCTGCAACCACGGCGCTCATCAGAAGCGCTGCGTCAGTGGTGGCTAACGTTCGCTAGCGCGAACAGCGCGAACAGCTGCTGATTATTATTGTTGTTTTGACCCGAAGTCGCCGCCAAGCCGCCGCCGATGCCGCCGCCCACGACGGCCAGACCGACCAGACCCCACAATGGGCTAACGCCATAGGGAAGCACAGCCCCGCCGCACCGCTGCAGATCGTCGCTGTGCAGCTGGCAGTATCCGTCCAAACTCTGCTGCTGCCCGACGACCGCGGGATTGGTCGTCGATTTGGCGGCGCAGATGAGGCGGTCCTTGCGCGAGACCGTCATGAGACCGCCCGCTTCCGCGCTGGCCAGCACTTTCGCGCCCACGACGATCGAGCCCGAGCCTTCGCGCATGAGCACCCGGTCTCCCGCTGCGAGGGCTGCGCCGTCGCCGATCTCGGAAAACGACCCGCCGCGCGAGATCAAAGCCTTGCCGGCGGCGCTAACGAGCAGCGCCTGCCCGGACGCGCAAGAAAGGGACTTCCGCCCCGGCTCGGCGCTGGCGGCCAGGGGCGTCAAAAGGCAGCAAACCGCCGCCATACGAAGAAATATCTTCATTTTTTCCCTCGTTTTCTCGGGAACTCGTCTCGCGTGGCTGGGGCCGGACTTTGTCTGCACGCGCCATGGCTATCGAGCGCCTTTGCTACCACACAGGCCTCACTCATAAAAGAAAGCTGTCCGCGCAACGCATGAATAATCCCTGACTGTGGCTATTTTGCCACAGGCTCCGCCGCCTCGATCGACAACCGTCGGTAGCCGGCTGTTCCAGAGATTTGCATCTCCGCGGCGATCCGCGCCGGAAGCTCGAGCGTCAGCATCTGCGCGGAACACCCCTCGGCAGGGACCGCGAAGGCGAAGCGGAACAGCTTCCAGGCGCGCTCGCCCTTGAAAAACTCGCTCGCGCCCAGCGCGCCGGAAGCGGTCGGGAAACAGGAGACGCGCCAGCGCAGACCGCGCTCAGTCTCCAGCCCATGGCTCGACGCTTCGCCAGCGAGAACATAGCCGCCCGGAGGCAAGTTCAGCAGATGCATGACATGCTCGAAATTGACCCGCGCGCCGTAGAACTCGATCTTCAGCGCTTTGACCCCGCCCTCGTCCCGCACGGAAGCCGCAGCCCCGCGTATCGCCGGGGTCCGCCAGTCGAACGCGAGATCGCTCGGCGGAAAAGCGAAATCGCCATTGTAGAGGAGCCCGAGGCGCGAGAGTCGATCCGGCGGCAGCGAAGCGAGCCACAGCAGATAGGCCTCATCGACCCGGTCCTCGCGCGCGAGGCGATCGAGAAGCGCGCGGATTTCCGAAGCGCTCGGCGGCGCCGCGCTCTTTTGGAGTTGGCTGTAGAGGCGGATCAGCGCGTCTTTGTCGTCGAGCTTCTCGGAAAGGCGTTCGAGCAGAATGGGCCGCCAGGGTGGAGCGGTCGCGAGGAGCCGGACCAATCCGGCTTCGGCCGCGGCTTCGGCGGCGAGCAGCCGCGTGACGAAGAATTCCGCCCGCTCGGCCAGAAAGGGACGCCCGCGCAGAAGAACGTCGAGTTCGGCGAGCGCGGCGGAAACATCCTTGGCTTGCGCCGCGCGCTCAAAAAGCCAGCTGTGGGCCGCGAGATCGAGAGGCTGACGCGCCGCCGCGAGGCGCAGGATTTTTTCGGCGCGGACGGGGTCGCCGCCCTGCGCGACCGCGACGCCGAAATAGCTCAGCCCGCCAGGGGCAAGCGGGTCGCGCAGGATCAGTCCCGCCGCGGTCTGCGCCGCGGCGCGCGCGTGCGCCGGGTCGGCGGAGGTCAGCTGCCGCTCGGCGATCAACGCTTGCGCAGTTGGGTTTCTGCTGTTCCAGGCCAGCGCGGCGCGCGGGTCGGAAGTCGCCAGCATGTCGGCGAAACCCAAGCTCAGAATGCGCTGCGCGAGCAGAGCGACGCCGAGCGTTGCGCCCAAGTAGGTCGCCCAAGTCTTCGGCGAAGCTGTCGGCCGGCGCAAGAGATTCATAAGAGGCCGCCGCAACAACTGTCGCGGGAGGTTGTAGACTTGGCGCCGTCGTCGCCAGCGGCTCGCGCCGGCAATTCGCCGCCGGCGCCTCGATCGGAACTCATGACCACGAGGGCGGTCATGAGCAGCGCGATCACGAGCGAGAGCAGCAAGCGCGCGCTCACGCTTTCCGGGCCGCCGCTCGCGAAGCGGCGCGGGCGCGCGGGTCTCGGCGACGCCAGCCGGCGGGGCCATGAAATCTCATGGTGCGCAGCCTGTTGCGGCGTGTCGGCGAACCCCGCGCCTTCGAGCGGAGGGGGAGTCGCGCGCCCCAGTTCGCCCCAGGCCTCTATGACGCGCGCGGCGTAGGCGGCCTGCCAGCTCGCGCCTCTATGGTCGGGATGCAGCCAGGTCATGAGCCAGCGCATGTGCAGCCGCATCTCGTCGCGTCCGGCGCCGGCGCGAACTCCCAGGACGCGATGGCTGTCCGCCGAGGAGAACAGCAGTATCCGCTGCGCGTAAAGCTCGGCGGCCGCCTTGATGAAGGCCGGATCCCGCCCGGAAAATTGCGCCGCGGCGCGCAACGTCTCCTCGCATCCGGCAGCTATGCGGATGACCTCGAGCACCCCGTCCGGCAGCGGCTGCCGGCGCGCCAGACGCGCCAGCCGCGGGGCGGCCGCAAGGTCTAGGGCGCTCAATAAAGCGCGATGGCGGGCGGCGTCATCCATCCGTCAAGGCCGGCGGCAAGTCTTTGCCGGCGGCCGAGCCGTAGCCGTAGTGCTCGCCTGCGCCATAGCCGTATCCATAGCCGTAAGCGCGCCCGGCCCGTGCGTGGTCGAACTTGTTCAGAATGACGCCGAGAACGCGGGTGCGCGAAAAACACAGGCGCTTGACCGCCGCCTTGACCGTGCGCCGGAGCGTGGCCTCCGAATTGACCACGAGCAGCGTAGCCTCGACAAGGCTTCCAAGCAGCGGCGCGTCGGCCAAGCCGATGACCGGCGGTCCGTCGATCACCACTACATCGAATTTTTCGGCGGCAGTGGCGAGCAGCGAAGCGAAGCGCGGCCCCGCGATGAGCTCGGCGGGGTTGGGCGGCAAGGGTCCAGACGGCATGAAGGTCACGCCCTTGATCGCACCTTCCTGAACCGCTTCCTGCGGCTCCTTGCGGCCGACAAGAACATTGGAGAGGCCCACGTCATTGTTTACATTGAGCACCTTGTGCAACGACGCCATGCGCAGATCGGCGTCGATCAGCAGCACGCGCAGTCCGAGCTGCGCGAGATTGGCGGCCAGACAGGCGCTCGCGAAAGACTTGCCTTCCCCGGGTTGCGCGCTCACGACGAGCAGCGTTTTGGGGAGGCCGACGCTGGTCGAGAATTGCAATGTGGTGCGCAGCGAGCGGAAGGCCTCGCCGATCATCGAATGCGGGGAGTCCAGCACCTGACGCACGATTGCGGCGGGACCCTCGCTGTTCTTTATCGTCGGTATGATGCCGAGCACGCTGAGGCCGGTGGCCTCCTCGACGTCCTCCGCAATCTTGAAGGTGTCGTCGAGGAACTCGCGCACCGCGATGGCCGCCGCGGCCACCGCCGCGCCGATCACCAGAGCGAGCATGAGATTTAGGCCCAGCCGCGGACTCGAGGGGCTGCCCGGCGCCTCCGCCTTGTCGACGATCTGCACATTGTTCGTGGTGACGCCGCTCGCGACGCCAACCTCCTTATATTGCTGAAGCAGGCCGTCGTAGAGCGTGCGGTTGGTGTCGAGTTCGCGCTGCAGGATGTTGTATTGGATGCTGCGGCTGCGCAGATCGAGAACCTCTCCCTTAAGCGAGGCGGTTTTCCTGAGGAAGGAATTCTCCTGCTCCCGGGCGGCTTCATACTGGGCTTTGATGGAGTGCTTGACGAGCTCCAGCTGCGACTTGATCTGCCGATCATATTCCGCGATCTCGGCGCGCAGCTGCACCATCTCGGGAAAATCGGGCTTCATAAGCCGAAGCTTGTCCTGGTAGGCGGCCGCGTCACTCCCCGCGCTTCTCGCGCGCCTTCTCGATCAGCTTGTCATCGAGCGCCTGCGGCAGGCTGCCGACATTGCCGGCCTGCGCCTGCAGCCAGACCTGCTCTTTGCGGATACGCTCCGCCGTTGCGACCGCCAGCGCGTCGTTGAGCGACTTGAGATTGGCGCCGGCCACGGAGGCCTTGTCGTCCACATTGACGATGCCTTCCTTCTGCGCATAAGCGACGACCTGACGCTCGGATTCCTCAAGCTTGAGCTTGACCTGCTGAAGCTTCTCTTCGAGGAATGCACGGGTGTAGGCCGAAGCGTTGAAGCGGCGCTCGAGCGTCATCGAGAGAAAATTCTCAGCGATCCCATTGGCGATCTTCTGCGCCAGAGTCGGCGTCGCGGCTTTGAAGCCGACCCAGACGATGCGCGAGCCTGGAACCGGCTGGATCACCGTGCCCGCCTGCACCAGCCCCACCGCGCGCGCCTGTCGCGCCTCCGGCGTGTCGGCGCCGCCGCCGGTCCCGCCGCCGAAGAACCGCGCGAAAAACGACTTCTGCGGCGCGATGAACTCGGCGTCGTCGGCCAGCGACAGGGCCGAAACGACGCGCTCCGCCAGCGCGCGACTCTTTAGAAGCTCGTATTGCGTGACGTAGAACTGCAAGTCGCCGCCCATGCGCTCGGTGGGCTGTTCCAGATTTCGTAGCACCTTCGCCGCCTCGCGGTCGATCTGCAGCGACGCCGAGGCGGTGTAGACCTTCGGCATGAGAAAGGTGACGACGAGCCCGGCGAAGCCAAAAAGTCCGCAGATGACGACGACGAGGATCCAGTGCTTGTGAACGAGCCCGATCAGGCGGAGGAAGAGACGAACGCCCTCGTTCTCCTGGGCCCCCCTGGCCTGCGCCTCGAAGAGGTCGGGCGGCGGCGGCGGCGCGGCCGGCGTGGTCACGGCGCTCTGTGGCCGCGGCGCCAGAGGCGTATTGTCGTGGGACCCGCTTTCGAAGCTCATGCTATGTCCTCTCGACGCTGCGACCGGAGCATCAGGGAATCGCCTTGACGCCGAGGCCGATCACGGCAGGAACCGTGTTCTTCAGCACCTGCAGACCCGTTCTCGATGCAAATTCGTCGACGACGATCGTATCGCCGCCGAAGACTTGCGGGTCGGGCGTTTGCCCCGCCCGGATCGCCGCCACGTCGACCTTCGTGCTTACCTGCCGCTGATTGGAGATGCGCGTCAGCGTGACCATAGTGTCGCCCACGTCGTTCAGACCCTGCGCCAGCGCCAGGGCCTGCAGCAGCGTCGTCTTGCCCTTGAGGTTGTAGACCCCGGGACTCTTGACGGCGCCGTCCACGGTCACCCGCGCGCCGACGGATTCCTTTACGAGCACGGAAACCTGAGGCGACTGCAGGTATCGTTCCCCGAGCCGGCGCGCCAGCTCGAACTCGAAAGCGTTGACGGTCTTGCCGCCGGCGATCACTCCGCCAATGAGCGGTAGCGACACCCTTCCTGTCCCATCGACCTGGACCGTGCGGCTGAGGTCGGGAAAGCGGTAGACGGTGATATCGAGCGCGTCGCCCGGAGAAATGCGATATTCATTCTGGACGAAGGCCGCGTTTTCTCTGGCGCTGTCGGGTTCCGGCAGACCGTCTGCGCGCGGAGAGGCGGAGACGTCGGGAACTCATCGCGACCGGATTGCAGCCCGCGAGCGCCACACCGACGCAAAGCGCGGCTGCGCGAATCCGCGACGACCGATCAATCCGTGAAAATATCCCCGCGTCCCGCATCGATCACCTTTTTGCCTCGGTCGTCGGCCGCGTCAAGGCGAGCCGGGACGGCGCGCGGTAAGCTTTAGCGTGGGCGCCCCCTCAGCGGCCCATGTTAACCGCCTTTAGCACTCGGCTCCATAGGGTTTCCGTATCGCGCGCGGCCGCGGCCCCGCTCACCTTCCTCGGAAGCTCGGAGGGCGCCTTGTTCTCCAGAACGCCCAAGGGTCGCCAGTAAACGAGATTGGCCGCTTCGACCTCGCCGACCCGCTCCGCGGCGGCCTCGAAGCCCGCGCGCAAGTTGGGACGGCGGCGACCCATGTTGTGGGCGTCGGTGGCGATTATGTGGCAGGAGCCCTCGTCGAGCATGCGTTCGGCCCAATATTTGGGTCCGCGACCGAATTCGCCGAGCAGCGCGCCGGCCGTCACCTGCATCCAGACGCCTTGTGCGACGAGGCGCGAGATCACGTCGTAGCGCCGTGCGATCCAGGTCAGCCGCTCCGGATGAGTGAGCACGGGCGCAAAGCCCGCGGTCATGAGCTCGAAGAAGACCTCCTCGATGCGCGGGGGCAGGACGTGATGCGGCGGCTCGATGAGCACATATCGCGTGTCGTGAAGCGACAGCACCGCTTTTGACCGCAGCCCGGCTGCGAGATTTGGCGCGATGTGCACGTCGGCGCCGCAGACGAGAGTGACCGGGATCTCGGCCTCGTTCAGCGCCTGCTCCAGCTCGCCGATCCGTAAACGAATATCCGGGCCGCGGTTGTCGTAGACGCCCGGCATGATGTGCGGCGTGCATGCGATGATTGCAACGCCCTGCTCCGCGGAAAGCCGCGCCATAGCGATCGACTCTTCAAGGTTTTTGGAGCCGTCGTCGACGCCCGGCAGCAGGTGACAGTGCAGATCGATCAACTTGTTTCCCCGCGCCTTTCACGAATGGACACGCCGGCTGCTTGGTTGGGAGGCGAGAGCAATTCTGGCCGGGCGGTCTGCAACGCCGCAGATAGGAGAGATCCGATGGACGTGCTAATTTTGGGATCGTATCATAATCTGCCGCGCCCTCGGTCTTTTTTGCTATGTCTCGGCGAAAGATCTCAATTGTCCGGTCGATCGCCTTTGCGCCTGTCTAACGTCGCGCGAAGCTTCGTCTCGGGTCTCGCTCTTACCGGGCGCCGCCCTTAAGACGCCGAACAAGGTACGTGATGGGAAAATGGCTGGTCTTGCTGATCGAGCTTGGCGCGGTAGCGATCGCGACCGTGGCCGCTCTGATTCTGAGAGACAATTTCGAGACGACGTCCGACGAGCTCGGCGCGCTGCTGCCCTATCTGACTTGTTCGGTCTTCGCCGCCGCCGCGATATTTCCGGCGTTCGGCACGCATCGGGCGCTCTGGCGCTACACCTCAGTCAATGACAGCCTCGGCATCGCAAGCGCGGCGGCGGCTGCAGTCATAAGCGCCGTAATGATCGGCTTCAGCTACAATCGCCTCGAGGGCGTGCCTCGCTCTCTGCCCATTCTCCAGACCTTGCTGATCCTCGCCTTCCTCGGCGGGGCGCGGGTTCTGACGCGCGTGAGCGGCCGCGCGCGCGAACGCCGTCGCGCCGCCATCGACGCGCCGCCTCCGCTCGACCGCCCGCGATGCAAAACCGCGCTCGTCGTCGGCATCGGCAGCCCCACCGATCTCTATCTGCGTTGCATTGCCGAGTTGGCGCCGCAACGGGTGCGGGTCGCGGGGATTCTCGGCCAGTCCGAGCAGGTGGGGCGCCTCATTCACGGCTATCCCGTGCTCGGCTGCCCGGAAAACGCCGCGGAGGCGGTGCTCGCCTTGGACGTGCACGGCGTCGTGGTCGACGCCGTCGTCGTCGCGACGGATTTCGACCAGCTCTCGGAGAGGGCGCGGGCTGTCCTGGTCAAGCTCGAGCGCAGTGGGCAGGTGAAGCTCGAATTTCTGGCCGAACAGCTCGGCCTCGCATTTGGCGCCGAGGACGAGGTTGCGTCGCCCGTCGAGCTCGCGCCGAACGTCTTCTCCGGAACGCCGACGCTGAGCGAAGCCGAGGCGGACAGGATCACGGGACGCAGCATCTGGCGCCTCAAGAGGGTTTTCGACTTCTGCCTCGCCTCGGCGCTCCTTCTTGGGAGCCTTCCCGTCATGGCGGCGGTCGCGGTCGGCGTCGCCTGGGATGTAGGCCTGCCGGTGACCTTCTGGCAGCAGCGTCCCGGCCGAGGCGGTGTTGCGTTCAAATTGCGGAAATTCCGCACCATGGGCGCAGCGCATGACGCGCATGGGCATCGTGTGCCCGACGATCATCGGCTCTCGGCCTTCGGAATTTTCCTGCGTCGGTCCAAGCTGGACGAATTGCCGCAGCTTTTCAACATTTTGCGCGGGGAAATGTCGTTTGTCGGTCCGCGACCGCTGCTGCCGGTCGACCAGCCGGTCGGCAGCGCGGACCGTCTGATCGTTCGCCCCGGTTTGACGGGTTGGGCGCAGGTGATGGGCAAACGCGACATCTCCGCCGCAGACAAGACCGCGCTCGATCTTTGGTATTTGCGCCACGCCTCGCCGGCTCTCGACGCAAAGGTGCTGCTCCTCACCTTGCGGGTGCTCGTCTTCGGCGAGCGCCTGGACGCAGAGGCGCTCGCCGAGGCCTGGCGCGATTGCGGGGAACTCATCGCCGCGGTCGAGCCGGCGAACAGCAAATCCGCGGCCTAGAGCGCTTTCCGCTCGAATGGGATCCTTCGAGCGATAAGAAATCGCACCAGAATCGAAATGATAAAGTATGTTCTTATCGCAAAAGCGTTTCAATTTTTGTGGAACCTGCACTAATCCGCAGCCTTGCGGGCGACGGTCGCGAACAGCGTTTCCTGCCGACCGCAAATCCGTTCGGGCGCCAAGCGCCGCAACAGGCGCGGGCCGCCATAGAATGCGAACTCCTGCGGCTCGAGCCGCCGTCTGCGGAGCGCCTCAGCGAAGACTTCGACCCGAGGCGAGTGATGAACGAAGGCGTAATAGCGCGGTCGCCCCGTCAGCCGAAAAACCAGCCGCTCGGCGCGCCGATAGAGCGAGCCGCCGTTCGGCGCGGAGACGATGAGCAGTCCTTTGGGCGCGAGCCGCGCCGCAAGCCATGCGAGCGAGGCGTCGATGTCGGGAAGATATTCCACGACGCTCGAGCACAGGATCACGTCGTAGCGGCGGTCCGCGAGCAGCGCATCGTCACCAATGCGCCCTTCCACGAACTCGAGGTTGGCGAGGCTTTCGCGCGCCGCAGCAGCGCGCGCGGCCGAGATCATGTTGGAGCTGCCGTCGAGCGCCGTCACCTGCGCGGCGCGGCGTGCGGCGCGGCAGGCGAGCAGGCCGGGGCCGCAGCCGGCGTCGAGCACGCGCATGCTCTCCCCGACATGCCGCGCGATCAGATCGGTCCAGACCGCGAGGCGCTCGCGGAAGGCCGGCGAGCGCTCGTAGCGCTCCGAGAACCGCGCGCTGATGCGCTGATGCCACTCGATCGCGTCCACAGGGCTCTCTCCCGCAGGCAAGCGGCGCTGTCAGGATCGACGCCGCGCCTCGAACATCGCGACGACGATGTGCAAGGGACGTTCCGCGAGATTCACGGCGACGTAGCCCCAAAACCAGATCACGCTGGCGCCCACGATGTCGGCGACGAGCACGCCGTCCACGCGCAGCCCCATCTTCATGGCGAGCAGCACGAGCGGAAAATGCAGCGTCCTTCCGCTTTCCAGCACGTTGATCGCATAGCGGCTGAAAAAGGTGAACAGCACGCCGATCGCGGCGAGGAAGCCTAGGACGCCGGCCCATCCCGCCGACCAATAGGCGTCGGCGAAATAGCCCGGCGCCGAAGCGGAATTGGCGCTGCCGGTCGCCATCAGGTTGAAGAGCCCGCCGATGTCGGTGATGATCGGCTTCTCGGGCCATAGGAAGCGCGGGATCAGCGTGGCGAACGCGTAGTCCAGCGACGGTCCGGGAGTGCCGCCGTCGAAACGGCTGATCGCGAAACAGCCCGCGTTCACATAGGAAAGACGCATCAGCCCGGACTCGGCCTGCTCGGCGAAAGGATTGCTCGTCACGGCGTCGCCGTAGCGCAGAGCGATCTCCAGCCGGTCAGAAAACGAGCCCTCTCCGATCGAGCCGTATTTCAGCGCGAGCTGATCGCGCCCAAAAGAGATGAAGGGCTGCGAGAGGGAATAGACCGCGATCACGATCATAGCCGCGATGGCGATGCGCTGGAGCGTCGCGTTCGCGCGGATCCAGCCCAAAAGGAACATGATCAAAGGCAGAATCATGGCGTATTTCGAAAACTCCAACGCGCCGAAGAAAATGTCGAAGAGCAGCAGCGCGACGGCCCAGGGGACGTAATAAGCGCTGACCTTGAATGCATGCAGACTCAGCAGGTAGAGGCCGATCACCGACAGCTGCGAGAACTGAAGAACGACGCCGGGCACGGTCGCGCTGCCGAAAGCCCCGAAGCTCAGCGGGACCTCGACCAGAAGTTTCACCGTGTAGCCCACGCCGCCAAACAGCACGACATAGGCGAGACGCGTCAGATCGCTTTCCTCGATGTGCGCGTAAGGCTTTACGCGCGGCCAGAGCGCGTCGAGCGTCGCGGCGACCGAAAGCACGGTCAAGCTCGACACGGCGACGATCAGATTGAGCTTGTAGATTTCATCCGGCCTCGCTGCATAAAAGGCGGTGAGGTCCGACAGGCTCGTCGAATTGACGATCAGCGGGACGAGCGATCCGAAGCCGAAATAGACCGCCGTCGCGAGACGAAACCAGAGCAGGCTGGCCCAGATCGCATAACCGTTGATGAAGACCATCCGCAGCGCGCCGAGGAAGAGCGTCGCCATCAACCACAGCGGCGCGACCCAGTCGAACGCGTCGTAGACGACCTCGCTCTCGAACTGCTGGCCAAAGAGCAGCGCTCCGACGAGGCCCGCGAGCGAGGCGAGCTCCCAAATGGCCGGGCGCGTGGCGTCGATCTCGGAAGACGGCGCGGCGCGCGGAGCCCTGCGTTCGATCGCTGCGGCGGGGAGGCGCCAATCCTGCGTCACGCCTCGACCTCCGGGATTTTCCGCAGCACGAGCACGACGACGGGATGCCAGGGAATGCGCTGCGCCCAAATGAGGTCGAGCGCGAAAGACATCGCGTCCTGCGCCAGCCGCCGCGCCAGCCGCGCGGCCTGCTTGCTCCAGGCGCCGCTGACAATTCGGTAGGCCGCGTCGTAGCGCGCGACCGCGAAGGGCCTATCCATCAGGAAATGCTCGATGAAAGCTTTTGAAAGCCCAATTCTGTGCGTCGGATCGCCCTGTTGCGGCGCGAGGCCAAAGGGACTTTGCGCGTTTGGAAAGCGCAGCAGGAGCTTGCCGCCGGGCTTGAGCAGCGCCGCGCAGGCGTCGAGCGCCGCGCCAAGCTCGGGAGCCGTCAGATGCTCGAAGACGTCGAAAGCCGCGATCGTGTCGAACCTTGCCGGATAGAGTCGCGCAGTCTCCTCGAACCCCTCCGGCGCGAGTTCGAAGCCTGCCGCCTGCGCCGCTTCCCGAAGCTCGGGGAGAATCTCCAGCCCGACGACGCGGGCGCCGCAGTCGCGCGCGAAGGCGAGAAACGCGCCGGCGCCGAAGCCGATCTCCAGCACGTCGGCGCCGGAAACGGCGAGATCGCGCGTCTCTCCGGCAAAATAGGCGGCCTCGTCCGCCGAACAGGAGAACAGCCGCTCCCAGCCCTTCCATTGCGCATAGCCGCGATAAGCCAGCGCGAGGGGCGGGGACGCGTCGTCCGTCATCGGCTGCGGACGCCGAGCGCCGCGTCCTTCGCGATCTGCCGCAACCGGCCGGGCAGCTGCGGCGCGGGATCGTTGTACATCGAGCAGGTTTGGCAGCTCGCGGGCATGTCGCCGCGCTCCCACGCGCTGAGGACGGTCGGAATGCGGGCGAGCGCTTCCGTGAGCGACAGGGACTGAAAATTGCCGATGTGGAGCCCAGGATCGCCGGACACGTTGCGGCAGGAGCACAGGTGCAGATCTCCATCCGGGTGAATGGTGAGGTCGAACAGCAGCGCGCAAGGCCGCCGCTCGATCGGCGCCCGCTCAGCGAGTTTGTAGCCGCTCGGCAGCGCTTCCGCTTTGATCAATCCAAACCAGTCGTCAACCTCGGTCATCGCCTGCACGGGGACGCCCAAGGCCATGACTTCCTTAACTTCCGGCGCTTCCACCAGCGTATCGAGCGGAAGATCGCCCCGCAGCCACAGCTGCACGCTCTTCGGCTCGGCCGAGCACGCGTTCTCGCGGATGAGCCCCAAGATGTTGTCGCGTGTCTGCTCGTAGTGGTGGATGCGATAGTCGCGCTCGTACATCTCCCGATCGAAGCCGGCGAAAGAAATGTTGATCTTGTCCGGCCCGTCCGCAAGCAGCTCCTTGATGCCGATCCTGTGCCAATACACGGCGTTGCTCGTCATCTCTATCGTCTCGACGCCCGCCGCGCGCAGTCTTGCGATCTTTTCGAGGAAGCGCGGCGCGATCGTCGGCTCGCCGATGTTCGGCGACAACATGACGGTGCGAATCGGCAGTTTTTCGATTTCCTCGATCAGGCGGTCGAACAAATCTTCGGGCATATGCTGCCGGTCTTGCTTGGACGCGAACTGATAGGCGCAGAACACGCAGTTGGCGTTGCACTTGCGCGTGAGGGCGATGTTGAGGGAGGTGGGGACGGCCTCGAGATAGACGCTGCGCGGAACCAACGGCCAGGCGCGTTTTGCGACGGCGCCAATAGCGGCTCTGGCGACGGTCTTCAACGGATTCTCATGGGCCCCTTGTAGCATGACCGCTGGCATGGCAGTGACCTCGGCTATCTATGTTCCGCGAAAGGAGCTAAGCCGCGTCCTATGACTTTTCTGTGTCCTGTCGCGATGCAGTAGGGCGAACGGTCGAGGCAGGCGCGTTAAAAATCATAGTTCCGCATGGGTATGTCGCCGCGCGCGAGCCGTCGCTCGCTGACCCCGACATACATCGCCGGTCGCGTCGTGCAGCTATCCTTTCTGATGTCGTAGGCGAAGGGGCACAGGAAGCCGTTGAACAGGTGAAACAGGCGATAGGGCATTGGTTCCATATACTCCGACGCCTCCCACAAATAGCGCTTGGTCGCCAACCAGCCGCTTGCGAACTCGAATACGAAGATGTCGGCGCCCTGGCGCTTCAGCAACTCGCTGGCGCCCTCGAGTACATTGAGGTCATAGCCTTCGGCGTCGATCTTGATCATGTTGACCTGCGCGATGCCAGCCGCGCCGCAATAAGCGTCGATGGTCGTGACGGGAACCTCATAGACCGTCGGCTCAACGCCCGGCATCTCCTTGCGCGCGGCGAGGCTGTTGCACATATTGTCGTAATCATAGAAGCACAGCTCGCCCGGAGCGTCCGAGAGCGCGACATTGACAAAGCTTACGCGCGCGTCGTCCTTGAAGCGCGTCTCGTAGATTTGCGCGCCGAAGCGCGACGGGTCGAAGGCGTGAACGCGGGCTCGCGGGCGCAGCTTCAAAATCTCTTCGGTCGAGGCGCCGTCGTGGAAGCCGACATCCAGCACGACTGACTCCGGATCGAGGAGCGTGGACAGCCATCGCTCGCCGTTCGTCGGCGTGATCAGCGAATAATTGCGCACGACGGTGTCGAACAGCACCTCGTAATGCGCGACCCTGCGCACGATCGCGGCGCCGATTGGATTCCAGAACAGTCTTTGCAGCGTCAGGTGACGTGAGGTCTGAGTGAGCATGAGTATCCGCCTCTGACGCCCGCCTTTCTGCGGCGGAGGGAGCTTTCTGGCCTTTTACCTCACCTGCTTGCGGCGTCAACGAGCCTCCGCGGAACGGCGTCGACGCTGAACGCCGCCGCTGCGGGCGAGCTTTGAAATTTGCGCCAAAGGGATAAACTTCATCCACGGCCTCTCAACAATACGTGTTGGCGGCGTCGAAGCGACCGCGCCGGCAGGAAAACCAGTCAAGCGCCGGGCGTCTGATCAGGCAGTAGTTCGTTTCGAAGAAACGTTCGAGCTCGGGATGCCATTCGGGCAGAATTTCGACGCCCGCCGGCGTGATCCGCGCCAGGGCGTAGGGAAGCGGCGCCGCAAGATCGAAGACGTCCTTGAGGAAAGCGCGCGCGAACACCCAACGGTGATTATATTCGAACTGCAGCACGTCGATGCGCTCCTCCCGCAGCAGCGGCAGCGCCCCGCGCAAGACGAAGAGGTCGTGCCCCTTGGCGTCGGCCTTGACGAGGTGTAGGCGCTGCAGGCCCTTGCGCGACGCCCAAGCGGCGAGGTCGGTCGTCTCGACCTCGATCCACCCTCCGGGCGGCGCGTCCGCGCCAGGGCTCAATGTGTTCGAGCCCGCCATTTCGCCCATGACGGCGATCCTCGACCGGCTGCATGAATCCGAGACGGCGCAGTCCTGCGTCTCCACAAAACGACCGAGCGGATGCCGGGCGAGCGCCGCCTCGAATCTGGACGCGCGTCGCCGGGACTGGTTCGAAGGCGAAGATGCGGGCGTCGTCGCGGCCGGCGGCGCGCAGCGCGTCGAGCAGCGACAGCGTCCATTCGCCGACATGGGCGCCCACGTCGCAGACCACGGGCGTCACGTCCTTGGGCAGCGCGGCGACGACGCAGCGCTGCAAATTCGCCTCCCCGTTGGTCGCGATGACGTTCTCCCGAGGCTCTCCGCGCGCGGCGCAGTAGAGCCTGCGGCCTGCGCGCCAGGCGAGCCGCCGTAGCGGCGGGAAGGCCAGCAAAAGATCCTCGATCGCGCCTTTCAAAGCCAGCTCCTGCGCTCCCGCGCGTGGGATTTGAGTTCTCGTCTATCCTATATCGGTCCGCCCGACCACGCCGGCCGCGCGGAAGTTTGAAACCTCGCGCGCCACGAGGGACGAGGGAACATGACGAAGGTTGAAGAGGCAGCGACGAATCGGATCGACGCCGCCGGCGCCAGAGACGGCCGCTCGGATCTGCTCAAGGCCGCGGCCATCGTCGGCGTCGTCTGCATCCATGCCGCCCTGCCGTTCCGCGACGTCTGGCGCTTCGGCGTGCCGGTCTTCGTCGCGCTGTGGGCTTTTCATTACGAGCAGAGCTTGGCGAAGCGCGCCGATCCCTGGCCTTACGTCCGCACCCGCTTCATCCGGCTGTTCATACCCTATCTGTTCTGGACGACTGTCTATCTCCTTTCCTTTCATTCGCTTCAGGAGTGGAGAACGACCCCGCTCCGTACGATCTTCGGCGCCTGGCTCAGCGGCTACGGCTGGGGCGGCCAGTATTTCTTCATCGTTCTCTTTCAGCTCACGTGGATATACCCGCTGCTGCGGCGCCATGTGTCGCCGAAGACGCTATGGGCTACGCTCATTGTGGGCTTCGCCTTAAGTTTCGCGACGGCATATGTCTTCAACTCCAACGGCCTCGTCTCCCGCATAGGCGACAGGCTCTTCGTCTTCTGGCTTCCCTACGTGTTTCTCGGCGCCGCTTTCGCCCAAGGGTTTCCACGCGCGCGGCGCCTGTGGCTGCTCGGCGCCTGCGCCCTGTTCGCCGCGCCGGCGGAGATGAGCCGGCTCGCCGCGACCTTTCCTTACGTCTCGCCCTATCTGCTGGCCAGCACGAGCGTCGGCTCGGCCGCCTTTTTGCTGGCGCTCGCGCCTCGCGGCGGTCGCGACGCCGCAGAGCGAGCGCCGCCGTCGTCGCGCCTCGCGCGCGGGGCGCGTCACATCGGGCGCAACAGCTTCCCGATTTTCGTCTGCAACCCATTATTCGTCGTTCCCGCGAGCCTCGCGCCCTTCGCCCCCGATTCCGCGCCCTGGAGCCTCGTCTACACGTTCGCGACGATCGTCGTCGCCATCGCCGGGAGCCTCGCGATCGGCTGGGTCTTCCGAAAATTCCGTCTCGGCGTCCTGGTCGGCGCATGAGCGCGCGTCGGACCGGGATTGCATCGTCTCCGACGCCGACCTAAAGACGAAGGCCCGTCGCGGGCGGAGCAGTCAAAGGGAGGCTTGGCGTCATGATCGAGGACGAATGGCCGCTCGTCTCTGTCCTGTTCGTCACCTACAACCGGCCGCACACTCTGGTCGCGACCTATGAGACCTTTCTCGTCACCACCGACTATCCGCGCGACCGGCTCGAGCTGGTCGTCACCGACGACGGCAGCGAGCCGCGCGCTCTGGACGTGATCCGCGAGCTCGACTTCGAGGTCCGTTGCCTCGCCGCCAGGAATCAGGGCCTCGGCGCCAACATCAACAAGGGGATGCGCGCCTGCAGCGGCGAGTTCATCCTGCTCATGCAGGACGACTGGATGTGCATGCGGCGCGGGTCCTATCTGCGCGACGCCGTGAAGGTCCTTCGCCATCATCCCGATATCGGCATCGTGATCCTGCAGGACTGGGGTGACAGCCTGACCGCCGAGCGCCGGGATGCGGAGGACGTGACCCTGCGCGTGCTCGCGCCCCGTTCTCCCGACGGGCTCATCGCGAAGCGGACTTACACCGACAATCCGCATCTGAAGCGCCGGGAGTTCCACGATGTCGTCGGCTGGTACATGGAGGGCGCGCCGATGACCGCGATGGAGAACGACATGACGCGGCGTGTGGCGGCTCAGACCCGCTTCAAATCGTCGCTCGTCGACGGCGAGAATCCCTTCGTGCACATCGGCGACCGCTACAGCTTCAATCCCGGGCGCCGAAACGCCTGGATCGAGCGATGGCTCGCATCCGCCCCTCCAGGACGCGGCGCGCTCGGACTGATCCGTCGCCTGCGACGCGCCTGGCGACAATGGCGCGGCCAGGAAGGCATGTGAGATGACGGCCGCCGACCGATGATGAAGAGCGCGGTCAAGAACTTTCTTGCCCAGGGTTTGACGCTGGGCCTCTCCTTCTTCGACCGCATCGTCGTCGTCGCTTTGCTCATTCGCGGCTTCGGCGTCGAAAAATACGCCGACTGGGTGGCGCTGTCCGCCTGCGCAGGCCTCTTGAGCCTCGCCGAGACCGGGCTGAGTTTTTATTTCGGCAATGAACTGCAGCGCGCCTTCGCGCGCAAGAATGAGCAGGAATTTCAGCACATTCTGCGCGTCGCCGTCTGCGCCTCCGTCGGGCTCGCGTTTGCGCTCCTGCTCGTCGCCGCGCTCGTTCTCTCGCAAGCCGACGTCATGCGGCTCGTGACGCTCCACGCGCTGCCGCGCGCGCAGGCGACGATCTGCGTGACGCTGCTGGCGGCGGTCGCGATCTCGAAGATTTTTCGCGGGAGCATTTTTCAGATCTATCGCGGACGCCAGGAATTCGCCCGCGGCGCGCTGATCGATCTGCTGAACGCCGCGGCGGCGTCAGCTTCAAGCGCCCTCGTGGCGCTTTCGGGCGGCGAGCCGACGACGCTCGCTTTCGCCTGTTTAGCCGCGGATTTCGTCTTCGGCTGGGGCGTGCTGCTTTGGGACGTCAAGACAAGATATCCATTCTTGAGCCTGCGCCCAAAGGCGCCGACCTGGCCAGAGGCCGCGAACGCCTTCGCCTGGGTCAAATGGTCGGCGATCCTCCAGGCGAGCGTCAACCTGCTTTTGTGGCTGCCCCTGCTGATCCTCGACGCGACCCATGCCGGCGCCGCGGCCGTGGTGGCGTTCGTCGTGCTCCTGTACGCTTGTCAACCTCGGGCGCCAGGCGGCGAACATGGTGCTGCTCGCGATCAACGTCGAACTCGCCGCCGATTTGCATGCGGAGCGCAGCGAGTTGATAGCGGCGCGCATCGCCGAGCTCGGTCTGTTCACGATCGTCCTCCTGAGCGCGCTGGCTGCCGCATCCTACTTTTTCGGCGCGCAGGCGCTCGCGCTGTGGACCGGACGCGTTGGCCTCTTCGACGCTAACCTCTTGCTGTGGCTGTTCGCGGGCGCGCTCGCCAACGCGCTCGCCGCGCCGTTCCAGATGCTGTTCGCTTTCGCCAACGAGCCGAGAACCGTCGCCCTCGCGGGCCTCGTCAATGCGGCGGTCGGCCTGCCGCTCGCGGGGCTTGGCGCGCTGCGCCATGGCGCGCCGGGCCTCGCCTGCGGTCTGGCGTTGGGGGAGATCGCCGCGAGCGTCTTCACGCTCGGCTGGCGCGTGCGGGGTCGGCTGGCGGTCGATCCGCTCCGTTATGCGGCCCGCTGCCTCGCCGCGGGGACGCTGACGGCCCTTTGGTGCGCCGCGGTCGCCCATGGGATCGCCCATGGGATCGAGGCGCTGCCGCCAATCGCCGGCGCGTTCGGGCTCGCCCTGCGTCTCGCGGCGTTTGGCGCGCTGGGACCGCTGCCGGCGCTTGTTCTCGCCACGCCTCGCCAGATCCGCGGCAGGCTCCGCGAAGCTGCGAGCGCACGAATGAAGAAGCGACCGTATCAGGCGGCGGGGCGGAAGACGAGATTCCTTTGATCAGCGACCGCATGGAGTTCGAAGCCGCGAGGCGCAAGGAATTCGCAGAGTCGGCGGTCGAGGCGCGACAAGAGTATTCCGCTCTTTGCTCCAATTGAATCCCTTTGGCGGAAGACGCTTCAAAGCGCCTGCGAAACAGCCTCGAACTCCGTATCGGAGAACCTTCAGTTTGAGAAGGAGGGGGCGGCCCGACCGGCGCCGCGGAGGCATGGCGCGACCGAGCTGCAAAAGATAAAGAAGCGCTTGGCGAGCTGCGAAGAGCGAGGGAAAAATGCACGCGGGGAAAGCTATGCTCGACATGTGGCGCATCTCGCGTCGGCACCCCGTGACGCGCGACCGGCAGGGCGCAGCGCTCATGCGCTACCTGCGCTGGCAGATCGCCGCGCGCGCACACGGGGGTCCGATGATCGTTCCTTTTGTCGCGCCGGCGCGACTTATCGTCTCCAAAGGCGATTTCGGCCTTACCGGGAATGTCTATTTCGGCCTCGCCGAAATGCCCGAGATGGCGTTTGTGCTGCATTATCTGCGGCCGAACGACCTCTTCGTTGACATCGGCGCGAATCTCGGCAGCTACAGCGTGCTTGCAGCCAAGGTGGCCGGCGCGCGGGTGGTCGCATTCGAGCCCATAGAGGCGGCGGCGGCGCTGATGCGCGATCAGCTGCGACTTAATGACATTGCGGACCGCGTGGAAATTCGCCCGCTCGCGCTCGGGCCGACGATCGCAACCGTGCAATTCTACGACGGGCTCGGCCCCGCCAATCGAGTGATTGCCGAAGGCGAGACGGCGCTGGGCTCGTATCGCGAGGCGCCGCAATCGACCCTCGACGCCGAAATCGTCGGCGCGAGCCCCGTTTTGCTCAAGCTCGACGTGGAGGGCTACGAGCACGCCGTGCTCCGGGGCGGTGTTGCAGTCCTCGCCGCGACGTCGCTCGAAGCCGTGATTCTCGAGGTCCATGACGGCGTCGCCACTTTCGGCGTCGGCCGCGCCGATTTGCAAAGCCTGCTCAGCGACGCGGGCTTCGTCCCCTGCGCCTACGACGCCGCGTCGCGACGCCTGACGCCGACGACGTTCGAGACGGCGCAGGCGCACCGCCTCTCCGATAATGTGCTCGTGGTCAGAAACCTGCAGGCCGTTCAGGCGCGGCTGGCGAGCGCTCCCGCTTTTTCCGTCTGCGGCGTGACGTTTTGAGGCTGCAATTCAAGACGGGAGATCCGCGGCCGGAGCCGCATCCTCGATCGCGCGGCCGATCTCGACCGCGCGCGCGTCATAGGAATAAGCGGGAACGCAGCGCGCGAAGGCGCGCTCGATCATCGCCGCCCGCAGTTCCGGCCGTTCCAGATAATAGGCAAGCTTCTCGCAAAGCCCGCTCTGCGTCGAGAAGACGCCGATCTCCTGCTCCGGCGTGAAGAGGGATCGTATCTCCTCATTGTCGATGTGCAACATGAAGCCGCGGCAGGCGGGAATTCGAAGCTGCGCGTCGAGACGAGGTCCTCCCAGCCTCTGGCGCCTTTGGGTCCTCCATGGAGGGCGAGATTGACCCTCGCGGTCTGCACGGCGCGGGCATAGGCGTCGCCGATCAGGCCATGACCCAGATAGCATGGGTCGAGTTCGGTTCCCCGCACCGCATCGCGCCAGCCGGCGCCGACGATCATCAAGGAGATCGCGGGCAAGCCCCGGCGCAGGGCAAGGAGCCAGTTCAACTTGTGCGGCGAATAATTGCCCACATACAGGCAGTCGGCCACGAGGTCGGCGTCCGTGCAATCCTCAAGCCGCGGGTAATGCACATGGCTCGAATAGCCGTGATGCAGAAAGAGCGGGTCTCTCGCGCCATACTCGTTGCGCAGCGCGTCGAGCTGGAAGCTTTTCGTCGTGATGAAGCGGTCATAGCCGCGGATGGTCGCGACGTCGAAGCCGGGATGATCGAAATGGAAGTCCGGATAATAATTGAGGCTCGCGACGCCCATCTCGCGCAAAGACGCCAGCGTGCGCGGCTCGATATAACTCCCTTTGACCGTAAGGAAGGCGCGCGGCTTAAGCTCGCGCGCAACGCGCAGGACCGCATCATTGTAGGCCGCGACGGAAAAGGGTTGCAGCGCGCGCGCCGCAAGCCGCAGAAGCCGGGACGGCGAAGACAGAAAATGCTCGCGGAAATCGACGGCGCAAATGTCCCAGCCGAGCCGGCGCAGCCCGTGCGCCACCCCATCCGCGGAGGCGCCGAACCAGAATTCCGAGGCGAGGAGAAGGCGTCGGGAGGAGGTCACGGGGTGTTCGAGCCCGCCTCAAACCGCAGACGGCTGGGACGCGCCTTCGCGAGCGCGTCGCGCAGGCCGGCGAGACAGCGCCGGTAATCCCAGTCGCCGATGATCTCGAGGCTGCGTCGCGACATTGCGGCGCGCAGCTCCTTGTCCGTGAGGAGCCGGCGCAGCGCGGTGGCGAGGCCATCCACGTCCAGCGCCTCGACGCCAAAGCCATTGGCTCCGGGCTCAAGGAGGTCCTTCGCGCAACCAAGCTCTTTCGAGATTACGATGGGAAGACCCGCGCACATCGCTTCATTGACGATCAATCCCCAGGGTTCGTTTTGCGCCGGCAGCACGAACACGTCGCAGGCGCCGAGCAGCCTCGGCATCTCGCTTTGATTGATGAAGCCAGGGAACACCACATTCACGCCGCTCGCAGCCGCCATCGCTTTCAGCTCGTCGAGCATTTCGCCGTTACCGGCGAGCACGAGGTCGAAATCCAGGCCTTCGGCGGCGAGCTTTTGCGCTGCGCGCAGCAGATCATCCGGATGCTTGCGTCGCTGCAGCTTGGAGACATAGAGGATCGCCGGACGATCCGCCGCTATGCCATGGCGCTCCCGCACCGCGGCTTGCTCCTGCGCCGAAAGCCGGGCGTCGCGCGTGAAGCGGGCGTTGTCGATCGTATAGGGCAGCAGGCTGATCTTCTCATCGGCGACGCCCAGGGCGCGATAGAAGGCGCGATTGGCCGAACCAATCGCGAGAAAGCCGTCGAAAAGCCGATAGAAGGCGCCGAGCAGCGCCCGGCGCAGCGTCTTCTTCAATGGCGACGCGGCGAGGCCGAGATGGGTCTCGCAGCGCATGAAGATCGGCAGGCCGGTGGCGCGCGCCGCGATCAGCGCGATAAAATTGGCGGAGGCGACATGGCCGTTCACCCATACCGCGTCATAGCCGCCGCGACGAATCTCGTTGAAGATCTCGGGGACGAAGGTGGCGCGCAGGCCGAAGGGTTCGACTGTTCGCCAGTGCGCGCCGAGGAACTTGTGCGGATAGCCGGCGAGCAGATCGACGTCCCAGGTCACGGCCTGCCCGAAGCCTTTATCTGTTGCGCCGCGCAGGCTGAAATCGGAGAGATAGAGCGCCGTGATCTCGATGTCCTCGGTCGCAGAGAGAAAAGCATAGAGCGGGGCGAAATATTGGATCGGATGGGTGTTGACGACTGCGACCTTTGTCTTGCGCGTCTCCATGCAGGGCTCCATCAGCGCGCCCGGATATTCAGCAAATCGGAGAAATAAACGATCGTCTGTTTCAACCCTTCCGCCAGCGAAACGGTCGGCGCCCAGTGCAGAGTTCGCCGCGCAAGGCCGATGTCGGGACAGCGCTGGCGCGGATCGTCGGCGGGGAGCGGAAGATGCGCCAGCCGCGAGTGCGAGCCCGTCAGCTCGATCACGAGTTCGGCCAGCGCGCGGATCGTGAATTCGCTCGGGTTGCCGAGATTGATCGGCCCCGTGACCTCCCGCTCGCTGTTCATGAGGAGGATGAGGCCCTCCACGAGATCGTGCACATAGCAAAAGGAGCGCGTCTGCTCGCCGTTGCCGTAGAGCGTGATCGGCTCGCCGCGCAGCGCCTGCACGATGAAGTTGGAGACGACGCGACCGTCGGCTGGATGCATGCGCGGCCCATAAGTGTTGAAGATGCGCGCGACCTTTATCTCCAGCCCATGCTGACGTTGATAATCGAAGAAGAGCGTCTCCGCGCAGCGCTTGCCTTCATCGTAGCAAGAGCGCGGACCGATGGGATTGACGTTGCCCCAATAATCCTCGGTCTGCGGATGCTGCGAGGGGTCGCCGTAGACCTCGCTCGTCGAGGCCTGCAAGATGCGGCACTTGAGTCGTTTGGCGAGGCCGAGCATGTTGATCGCGCCGTGCACGCTCGACTTCGTCGTCTGCACGGGATCGTGCTGATAATGAATGGGCGAGGCGGGACAGGCGAGATTGTAGATTTCGTCCACCTCGACATAGAGGGGAAAGGTCACGTCGTGTCGCAGAAATTCGAAACGCGGGTTGGAATGCAGCTGATCGAGGTTGCGCTTGGAGCCCGTGAAGAGGTTGTCGACGCACAGCACCTCGGCGCCGTCGGCCAGGAGCCGGTCGATGAGATGTGAGCCGATGAAGCCCGCGCCGCCGGTCACGAGAATGCGTTTCCGGCTGTCGTAAAGGCGGGCCACGCAGCCTCCTGCAAAGAAAACGCCCCTCAGGACGCCCCCGTGCTTAGGGTCCGGTCGAAAGACGCGACGAACGCGATATTGAGGCACGCTTTGCCAAACGCCCTCGGCGAAGTCAATGCGACGTCGCTTCAGATCGACGGCTTGCGGGTGACGACTTCAGCCTGCGATCGGTCCGTCGAGATCGAATAGGCGTCCCGCAAGGCCCGTCGCCATTTGCTCCCGCAGCCCTCATGCGCTAAAGGCCTAGCGCCGAAAAGGGAGACTGGCGAAGCTACTTGTTGGCGGATCATCGCTGTTTCGAGGAGGGCCGGAATGACTTGCCGGGGCGACGCGCGTGAACTGGCGGCCAAGTTCGAGACCCGCGTCGGCCTTCTGGGGGTCGTTGGCCTCGGCTATGTCGGGCTGCCGATCTGCCTTGCCGCCACGCAGGCCGGCCTGCGCGTGCTCGGTTTCGATGTGGATGAAGAAAAGCCCGAACGCCTCGCGCGCGGCGAGAGCTATCTGCGGCACATTGCGAACGCCGACATCCGCGCCGCGGTGGACACCGGACGCTTCCATGCGACAACCGATTTCGAGCGGCTCGACGAGCCGGACGCGCTGCTCATCTGCGTGCCGACGCCGCTCGACGCCCATCTCGAGCCCGATCTCTCCTATGTCGTGCGCACCGGCGAGGCGATCGCAAAGCGGTTGCGCAAAGGCCAGCTGATCGTGCTCGAATCGACCACCTATCCCGGGACCACGGACGAGGTGCTGCGACCGATCCTCGAGACCTCGGGCTTGGTCAGCGGGCAGGACTTTCTCCTCGCCTTTTCGCCCGAGCGCGAGGACCCGGGCAATATCGACTTCACGACGAAAACCATTCCAAAGGTCGTCGGCGCAGACGACGCCGCCGCGCGCGCCGCCGCGCTGGCGCTTTACGGCGCCTTCGTCGCCAGGACCGTGGAGGTCGGTTCGAGCCGAGATCGCCGAAGCGGTCAAGCTGACCGAGAACATCTTCCGTTCGGTGAATATCGCGCTCGTGAACGAGCTGAAGGTCGTTTACGACGCGATGGGCATCGACGTCTGGGAGGTGATCGAGGGCGCCAAGACCAAGCCTTTCGGCTTCATGCCCTTCTATCCGGGCCCCGGCCTCGGCGGCCACTGCATCCCGATCGACCCGTTCTACCTGACCTGGAAGGCGCGGGAATACGAGGTCGTGACGCGCTTTATCGAGCTCGCCGGCGAGATCAACTCCTCGATGCCGCGCCATGTGGTCAACAAGCTGGCGCTCGCGCTCGACATGCGGCTCAAGAAGGGGCTGAACGGCGCGAAAATCCTGATCATGGGCGTCGCTTACAAGAAGAACATCGACGACATGCGCGAGAGCCCGGGGCTGCGCATCATCGAGCTGATCGAGGAGCGCGGCGGCGTTGTGACTTTCCACGATCCTTATGTCGCGACGATCCCGTCCACGCGCAAGCATGCAAGCCTTTCCGGGCGCGTCAGCGCCCCCTGGTCGGCCGATCTCGGCGCGGCGTGCGACGCCGCGCTCATCGTCACCGATCACGATTGCGTCGACTACGCGGGGCTGGTCGCTGCGAGCGCCCTCGTCGTCGACACGCGCAATGCTTGCCGCAGAGCCGGCGTCAGGAGCGACAAGATCATCCTCGCCTGACCGATCTGATGGTGAGTGTCGCCGCGTCTGGAGGATGCATGTCTCAACGTCGATGGCGCGTGGATTGCGTTGTAGGGGCGCGTCCCAATTTCGTGAAGATCGCGCCGATTTTGCGGGCGCTCGGAGCTGACGGGCGTTTTGAGGCGCGGTTGCTGCACACTGGTCAACATTACGATATTTCGATGAATGCGGTGTTCTTCGAGCAGCTTGAAATCCCCGCGCCCCAGGTCAACCTCGAGGTCGGCTCCGGCTCCGGCACGGAGCAGACCGCGCGCATCATGCTCGGACTCGAGAAGCTGCTCACGAGCGACCGTCCCGACATGGTCCTCGTCGTCGGCGACGTGAATTCGACGCTCGCGGCCGCGCTCGTCGCGGCCAAGCTTCTCATCCCGCTCGCTCATGTGGAGGCGGGCTTGCGCAGCGGCGACCGCGCGATGCCCGAGGAGATCAACCGTCTCGTCACCGACCGCCTGTCCGACCTGCTGCTGACGACCGAGCGCAAGGCGGCGGAGAATCTCCTTGCCGAAGGAACGGCGCCGGAACGCATCGTCTTCGTCGGCAACGTCATGATCGACTCGCTGCATTTCGCGCTGACGCGCGCCGCGCTCGCCGCGCAGACCCTCGCGGCGCATGGCTGGGGAGCGGCCGCGCCAGCGCAGCGCGAGGGCTTCGGCCTTGTTACGCTGCATCGGCCCTCGAACGTCGATGATCCGGGAAAGCTCGAACGCCTGCTCGCGGCGCTTTCCCGCATCGCGCGCAAAGTGCCGCTGTTCTTTCCCGCGCATCCGCGCACGCGCGCGATGATCGAGCGCGCCGGTTTCGCAAAGGACCTGGATCCCGAGCGGCTGCTGCTCGCGCCGCCGGTCGGCTATCTCGAAGCGGTGGGCCTAATGCAGGCGGCGCGGCTCGTCATCACCGATTCCGGCGGGATGCAGGAGGAGACAACGGCGCTCGGCGTCCCCTGCCTGACCTATCGCGACAACACGGAACGTCCTGTTACGATCGAGGAGGGCACCAACAGGCTCGTCGGCGCAGACCCGGCGGCGCTCGAACTGGCCGTCGAAGAAACGCTGGCGACGCGAAGCCTCGGTCGCATCCCCGAGCTCTGGGACGGGCGCGCCGCCCACCGCATCGCGGCGGCGATCGCCGATCGCCTCTCCCTCTCCGTGTGAGGCTCGGCGATCATGCGCATCCTGTTCCTCAGCCATTATTACGCGCCCGAAGTCAATGCGCCGGCCTCGCGCACGAGCGAGCATTGTCGCGCCTGGGTGGAGGCGGGTCATGAGGCGATCGTCGTCACCTGCGCGCCAAATCATCCGCGCGGCAGGCTCTATCCGGGCTACGCCAACCGGTTGTTCCAGCGCGAGCGTCGGGACGGGGTCGAGCTCATTCGCATTTGGACCTATCTCGCGCCGAACGAGGGCGTTCTCAAACTGTACGCTGAATTACCTCTCCTATTTCGCGGCCGTCATCTTCGTCGCGCCGCTGTTGCAGCGGCCCGATGTCGTGGTCGCCACGTCGCCGCAGTTCTTCTGTGGCCTCGCCGGACTGGTGGTGAAGGCCTTCAAGCGCGCGCCGCTCGTGCTCGAGATCAGGGATCTTTGGCCGGAGAGCATCGTGACGGTGGGCGCGATGCGCAAGGGCCGCGTCATCCGCGCCCTGGAGTCGCTCGAAGCCTACGCCTATCGCCGCGCCGACCGTATCGTCTCCGTCACCAACTTTTTCGTCGATCACATCGCGCAGCGTGGCGGCGACGGCAAAATCGAGGTCATCAAGAACGGCGTCGATTTCACGCTTTTCAACGCCAAAGGGGATGGCGCGTCGCTGCGCGAGCGCTACGGGCTCGGCGACCGCATCGTCGCCGCTTATGTCGGCACGCATGGCATGGCGCATGGGCTCGACACGATCCTCGACGCGGCGGAGCTTCTGCGCGAAGACGACCGGATCGTGTTCCTTTTCGTCGGCGACGGCGCAGAGCGTCCGCGCCTCGTCGCGCGCGCAAAGGCGATGGGGCTCGAGAATGTGAGACTGGTCGGCCAACTGCCGAAAAGCGAGATGCCGGCAGTCTGGTCCGCGACTGACATCAGCCTGATCCTGCTCAAGAAGAGCGACACCTTCACCAAGGTTCTGCCGTCCAAGATGTTTGAGGCGATGGCGATGCGGCGCCCGATCGTGCTCGGCCTCGAGGGCGAAGCGAAGCAACTGCTGGAGGACGCGGGCGCCGGAGTCGCCATCGCGCCCGAAAACGCGTCCGAGCTCGCAGAAGCGGTGCGTCGCTTCGCCTCGAATCCCGAGCTTCGGGCGCGCTGCGCCGACAGCGGCCTGGCTTATGCGCGCGAGCATTACGATCGCGCCAAGCTCGCGCAACGCTATATTGAGATGTTGCAGCGCGTCGCTGCGTCGGCGCGATGCTAGAGAGGCTCCGTCGCGCCGCGACCTTCGCGCGTCATATCCCGGCGTCGCGGCTTATTCGGCGCATCGAGCTTTCCGCTCGCCGTTGGCTCCGCGACCGCTCCGCCTTGCAGCAAGGCCCGCCGCCGCCCGCTCCGCCCCGCTCCTCCGCGCCGCCGCGCCCGCTGTTTCCGCCGCGTGTCGGCCTTGCGCCGCGGACGGATGGCGACGCGCTCGTCTTCCGCTTCCTCAATGTGGAGGCGCGGATGCGGCGCGACGCCATCGATTGGCGAGGCTCTGGCGATCAGCTCTGGCTCATGAACCTCCATTATCTGGAGTGGCTCGAAGGCGTCGACGACGCGCTATGGGCGGAGGCCGTCGGCCAATGGCTTGACGCGAATGGCGAACCTGCGCCCGGCGCCTGGCGCTTCTCCTGGAACAGCTACGCGCTCTCCCTGCGAGCGGTCGTGCTGATGCAGGAGCTCGCGCGGCGCCCGTCCCTCGCGGCGGATTTGCGCGCCCGCGTCGAGGCGCATGTCGCGAAGCAGATCGAATTCCTCGAGCGCAATCTCGAGACCGACATCGGCGGCAATCATCTCATCAAGAACGTCAAGGCGCTGCTTTGGGCCGCGGCCTATTTTGAGGGCGAGCGCGCCGAGCGATGGCGCGCCGAGGGCCTCGCGCTGCTCGGGGCCGAGCTTGCGACGCAAGTGCTGCCGGACGGCGTCCATTTCGAGCGCTCGCCCTCCTATCACGGCCAAGTCTTCGCCGATCTCCTCGAGTGCCGCGCGGCGCTCGGCGCCGATCCTTTCGAAGGCCGTCTTGACGGCGCGCTGGCGCGGCTCGCGCAAGCGACAGCCGATCTCGTCCATCCCGACGGGGCCGTCGCGCAGTTCAACGACGCCGGCCTCGAAATGGCCTATGCCCCCGCGGTCTGTCTCGACGCCTTTGCGGCGATTTCCGGCGAGCGGCCACGTCCGCGCGACGTCTTCGCCTTTCCGCAGGCCGGCTATTTCGGCGCTCGCTCCGTCAACGACTATGTCGTGGCCGATTGCGGTCGCATCGCCCCGGACGAACTGCCCGCGCATGGCCACGGCGACGTCCTTTCCTTCGAGCTCTCCGTCGCAAATTTGCGCATCATCGTCGACCAGGGCGTGTTCGAATATGTCGCGGGTCGGAAACGGGCGCGCTCGCGCGCAGCGTCGAGCCACAACACTGTTTCCATCGTCGGCGCCGATCAGGCCGAGTTTTTCGGGGCGTTCCGCTGCGGGCGACGGCCGAACGTCGTCCTTCGGCGCTACGAACCCCGTGCGCAGGGCTTTTTCCTGGAAGGCGCGCATGACGGCTATGCGAATCTGCCCGGCGCGCCAGTGCATGTGCGCTCTTTCGCCGTGGCGCCGGGCGAGATCCTCATCCGCGACGCGATCGAGGGACGCCTGGACCGCGCCGCGCGCGCGGGCTTTCTGCTTCATCCCGAGGTCGAAGCCGTCGTGGCTGGCCATGAGGCGCGGCTCGCGCGCGGCAGGGCCGAGGTCGTGATGACGGCGTCCGCGGCCCTTGCTATAGAAGCCGCGGTCTGGTGGCCGAACATGGGCGTCGAACGGCCGACCCGCCGCCTCGTGTTCGATCTGCCCCGGGGCGAGGGTTCGAGCAGCGTCCTGCTGCGCTGGCGGCGCGGCTTTTGAAACCGAGCCCGGATCGCGCGAGAGCGCCCCAGCCGTAAGCGACCGAAGAGACGAGCATGAAACAGATCCAGCAAAACTACCGGACGGGAGAGCTTGCGGTCGCCGAGGTTCCGGCCCCCCGCGCGGGCGCGGGCGCGCTGCTCGTCGCGACGCGGGTCTCGTTGATCTCGTCGGGCACCGAGCGCCAGCTGATCGAGCTCGCCAAGGCCTCGCTCGCGGGCAAGGCGATGGCGCGGCCCGATCTCGTCCGCCGCGTGATCCGCAACGCCAGGCGCGACGGGCTGCGGCCGACGCTGGAGAAAGTCTTCGCCAAGCTCGACACGCCGATTCCGCTCGGCTACTCGATCGCCGGCGAGGTGCTGGAGGTCGGACGCCGCGTCGAAGGCTTTCGCGTCGGCGATCGCGTGGCCTGCGCCGGGGCCGGCTTCGCCAACCACGCCGAGATCAACGCGATCCCCAAAAACCTCGCCGTGCGCGCGCCTGAGGGGGTCGACGATGAGGACGCGAGCTTCGTCACGCTCGGCGCCATCGCGCTGCAGGGCGTGCGGCAGGCGCAGCTCACGCTCGGCGAGCGTGTCGCCGTCATGGGCCTCGGTCTCATTGGGCTGCTCACCGTGCAGCTGCTGAAAGCCAGCGGCTGCCGCGTGCTCGGCTTCGATCCCGACCCGGCCCGCGTGGAGCTTGCGCGCAAGCTCGGCGCCGACGCGGCGGTAGGCCAAGACTTTCTTGAGGCGGTCGCCGGATTCACGCAGGGCGTCGGCGCGGACGCGGTGATCATCGCCGCCTCGACCAAATCCAGCGAGCCGCTCAATCAGGCGGCGGAAGCCTGCCGCATGAAGGGGCGCATCGTCGTCGTCGGCCTCGTCGGCATGAGCATGGATCGCGAGCCGTTCTATAAGCGCGAGCTCGATCTGCGCCTCTCGATGTCCTACGGCCCCGGCCGCCACGATCCCGCCTACGAGCTGGAGGGCAAAGACTATCCGCTGCCTTTCGTGCGCTGGACGCAGAGACGCAACATGGAGGCCTTCCTCGCGCTCGTCGCGGAGGGGCGCGTGACTCCGAAGGCGCTCGTCACGCATCGTTTCGCCATACCGGATGCGCTCGACGCCTATGCGCTGATGGAGAAGGGCGCGCCGCATCTCGCCATCACGCTGCAGTACCCACCGGCGGACGAAGCCGGCGCGCGCCGCCTGGCGCTCGCCTCTGCGCCGCAACGACGCTGCGACGGCAATTCGGTCGGCTTCATCGGCTTGGGCAATTACGCCAAGTCTGTGCTGCTTCCGGCCTTCTCCAAAATCGCCGGCGTGCGGCTGGCGGCCGTCGCCGCCGCGACCGGCTTGAGCGCCGCGCATTCGGCGCGCAAATACGGTTTCGAAGTGGCGGCGACCGACCCCGAGGCGCTCATCGCCGACGCGGCGATCGATACCGTGGTCATCGCCACGCGCCACGACACGCACGCCGATCTTGCGGAACGAGCGCTGGCCGCCGGCAAGCATCTCTTCGTCGAGAAGCCGCTCGCGCTGACGTTCGACGAACTCGACCGCGTCGTGACGGCGGCGCAGGGCGCGCCGGGAGTGTTGACGGTCGGCTTCAACCGCCGCTGCGCGCCGCTGCTCGTCAAGGCCAAAGCGGCGCTTGAGCCGCGCAGCGGACCGCTGGTCATGCTCTATCGCGTCAACGCCGGGGCCATTCCCGCCGAAAGCTGGATCCAGCGCGACGAGGGCGGCGGCCGCATCGTCGGCGAAGTCTGCCATTTCGTCGATGCGCTCACCTATCTCTGCGGCGCGCTGCCCATCGAGGTCCAGGCCATCGCCGCGAAAGACCACGAGGACGCGGTCTCGGCGCTGATCCGCTTTTCTGACGGCTCTATCGGAACGATCGTCTATTCTTCTCTCGGCGACCCCGGCGCACCCAAGGAATATCTGGAGATTTTCGCCGCCGGGCGCGTCGCGCGGCTCGACGATTTCGTGCGGCTCGACATTAGCCGCGGCGGCAGGACGACCACCGTCAAAGCCGCGCAGGACAAGGGTCAGAAGGCGCTGGTCGCGGCTTTCGTCGCGGCGACGCGCGGGGAGGGCGAGCCGCCGATATCCTTGGCGGAAATCGAAGCGGTCAGCGAGGCGACCCTCGCTATCGAAGAGGCCTTGCGTACGGGCGCAACCGAAGCGACAGGCGCTCGCGTCGCGCAGAACGAGCGACAGGAGGCCTGAGTGTTACGCACAGGCTGATCATGCTCATCGAGCGGCGGCGGGCGATCGGCGCTTTCCTCGGGAGTCCCCTTGACGGCGGCCGCGACGATTTTCCGTGCGTGGAGTCGCCGGGCTGGGCTACGGTGGCGGTCCCGCGCGAGAAATGGATCGCGATGTGAGTTTAGCGTGGATCAAGCCGGGAGCGGGATCAAGGCATGGCGAAGCAGAAAGGCGAAGCGCTCTCGATTACTGCGATCATCCTCACCCGCGACGAGGAGATCCACCTCGCCCGCTGCATCGACAGCATCGCCGGTCTCGTCGCCCGCATCATCGTCGTCGACAGCTTTTCCAGCGACGCGACGGTCGCGATCGCCCGGGCGCGCGGCGCTGAGGTGCTCACGCGCCGATTCGTGCATCAGGCGGACCAGTTTCAATGGGCGCTCGACACGGTCCCAATCGCGAGCGATTGGGTGCTGCGCCTCGACGCGGACGAATATTTGGAGCCTGCGCTCGCCAAGGAAATCGCTGATCGCCTGCCGACCCTTCCGAACGAGATCACGGGAGTCGTGTTCAAGCGCAAGGTCTTCTTCCGCGGACGCTGGATCCGCTGGGGCGGCTATTATCCAACCTATCTGCTGCGGCTGTGGCGCGCCGGCGCGGCCCGCGTCGAGCAACGCTTCATGGACGAACACGTCGTGCTGAAGCACGGCCAGACGACAGTCTTCGCGCATGATTTTGTCGATCATAATCTCAAGGACATCACCTCGTGGACTGAGAAGCACAATAGTTACGCCACGAGGCAGATGGTGGATTTCCTCAATCTCGAATACCGATTCTTTCTTGTCGATCGCGCGCTGGGGCAAGGCCCTGGCGCGCAGGCGCGGCTCAAGCGCTTTCTGCGCAACAGGGTCTTCGCGCACGCGCCGCTGTATCTGCGCGGACTGCTCTACTTCTTCCAGCGCTATTTCGTGCGCTTAGGGTTTCTCGACGGGCGCGAGGGATTCGTATTCCATTTTTTGCAAGGGCTGTGGAACTGGATCTTGATCGACGCCAAAATCGACGAGGCGCGCCAGTTCATCGCACAGCACGGCGTCGAGGCCTTTAAAGCGCATCTCAAATCGCGGCATGGCATAGACCTCGCCGCGACTGCGCCCGTGAGCGAAATAGATGCGAAATGAACGAGCCCGCAAGCCTGTCGTGCTGATTCTGATCGGCTCGCTTTGGCCCGGCAATGACGCGAGCGGGCCGAACATCAGCGTCGGCTCTATGGTTGAGACGCTGCAGGACGAGTTCGCCTTTCTGCGCGTCTCCCGCGATCGGCCGTTCGGCGCAACGGCGCCCGTGGCCGCGGGCGCGGACTGGTTCGCATGGCGCGGCGGAAGGGCCCGCTGCTGCGCTCCGGGAGCGCTCGGCGCGAAGGGGCTCGCGCGCATATTGCGCGAGACGCCCTATGATCTCCTGCTGCTCAACGGCTTTCACGACCAGGACTTCACGCTTCCCGCTCTCGTTCTGCGCAAGCTCGGCCTCGCGCCGCGGCGCGCGACGATCCTCTCCCCGCGCGGCGAGTTCTCCGCCGCCGCGCTCGCTCTCAAGGCCGCGCGCAAGGCCGCCTATCGGGCGGCGGCCTGCCGCTCGGGACTGCTCGCCGACGTGTGGCTGCATGCCACGAGCGAGGAGGAAAGCGCCGACTTCGCGCGCGGCTTTCCCCATGCGCGCCGGATCGTGGTCGCGCCCAACATTCGCACGCCGCTCGAAGCGCTCGCGCATCGGCCGGCTCAAGACGGCAGGCTGCGCGTCGTCTTTCTCGGCCGGGTGTCGCCGGTGAAGAATCTCGATTTCGCGCTACGGGCGCTGGCGCGCGTTTCGGCGCCGGTCGCTTTCGACATCTACGGCCCGTTGCAGGACTTGAGCTATTGGGCGGAATGCGAGCGGCTCATCGCCGCTCTGCCGGAAAACGTCTCGGCGCGCCATTGCGGCGAGATCGCCAATGAGCGCGCGCCGCAGCTCTTCGCGCGAACCGATCTGCTGTTCATGCCGAGCCGAAGCGAAAATTTCGGCCATGCGATCTTCGAGGCCTTAAGCTGCGGCGCCCCCGTTCTCATCGGCGACGCGACGCCCTGGCGCGATCTGGAGGCGATCGGCGCCGGCTGGGACCTGCCGCTAGGCGATCCCGCGCCCTTTGCGCAAAAGATCGACGCGCTCGCGGCGATGGACGAGGGCGAGCGGGCAAGGCTTCGCGCCGGCGCGCGCGCAAAGGCCGAAGCTTTCACGCGCGCGAGCGACGCGGCTGCGCAAACGAGGGAGATGTTTCGGGCGGCTTTGGCGGAGCGCGCGCCATGTGCGGCATAGCCGGGATCATGGCGCATGGCTCCGCCGCCCCGCCGCCCGACGAGGCGGAGCTCGTCGCCATTCGCGACCATATGCGCGCGCGCGGACCCGACGGCGCGGGCTTGTGGCGCGCCGAGGACGGCCGGACGCTGCTCGCGCACCGCAGGCTCTCAATTCTCGATCTTTCCGAGCGCGGCGCGCAGCCGATGGAAAGCGAGGAGGGCGGTCTGGTCGTCGTCTTCAACGGCGAGATCTACAACTACCCCGCGCTGCGCACGGAGCTCGAACAGCAGGGCGCGCGCTTTCGCACCACGAGCGACACCGAGGCGCTGCTGCATCTTTACGCCCGCCACGGCGAAGAGATGACGCGTCGCCTACGCGGCATGTACGCCTTCGCGATCTATGACCGCGCGGCGCGTCGGCTGTTTCTCGCGCGCGACCCTTATGGGATCAAGCCGCTCTATTACGCCGACGGGGCGGGGAGCTTCCGCTTCGCCTCGCAGGTGAAGGCGCTGCTCGCGGGCGGCGTCAGCGACGCGCTCGACCCGGCGGGGCTTGCGGGCTTCTGCCTGCTCGGGGCCACGCCGGAGCCGTTCACGATCGCCAAGGCGATCCGCGCGCTGCCTGCGGGCCACGCGCTTATCGTGGACCGGCAGGGCGCGCGCGCGCCGGCGCCTTTCGCGACCGTGCCGCAAATTCTCGCCGAAGCCGCGCAACCTTGCGAAGGAGGGCGCGGTCTTGCCCGCGCAGCTCTGCGCGAAAGCGTCGGCGCGCATCTTCTTGCAGATGTCGAAGTCGGACTGTTCCTTTCGGCGGGCGTCGATTCCGGCGCGCTGCTCGGCCTCATGCGCGATTGCGGCGCGGAGCGCGTTCGCGCGGTCACTCTTGGGTTCGACGAGTTCGAGGGAAGCGGAGCGGACGAGGCGCCGCTCGCCGCAAAGATCGCCGCGCGCTGCGGCGCCGAGCATGTCGTGCGCCGCGTGTCGCGCGCGGAGTTCGAGTTTGACGCGCCGAAGCTCTTCGCGGCGATGGATCAGCCGTCGATCGACGGCGTGAATGCCTATTTCGTGGCCAAGGCGGCGCGCGAACTCGGGCTCAAGGTGGCCCTCTCAGGCCTCGGCGGCGACGAGCTTCTCGCCGGCTACCCAAGCTTTCGCGAGATTCCGATCTGGGCGCGGGCGACCTATTTGCCGCACCGTCTGCCAAGTCTCGGCCCCGCCTTGCGCCGGATTGGAAGCGCGCTCCTGCCCGCCCTTGCGCGCCGCAATCCGAAGCTCTTCAGCCTCGTCGAATATGGCGGAAGCTATCCCGGCGCTTATTTTCTGCGGCGCGGCCTGTTCCTGCCGCATGAACTGCCGCTTCTGCTCGGGTCCGAACTCGCGCGCGAGGGGCTGGAGAGCCTCGATCTCTTCGGCCTGCTGCGCGGCGCGATGACGCCTGATCCCGGCGACCCACTGCGCCGCGTGTGCGCCTTGGAGAGCGGGCTGTATCTGCGCAACCAGCTGCTGCGCGACGCCGATTGGGCCGGCATGGCGCATTCGGTCGAAATCCGCACGCCCCTCGTCGATAGCGAGCTTTTGCGCGCATTTGCGCGCGCGGCGCCTAACCTCGCCGGCGGCGCCGGCAGGCGCTTCTTGCGGCGGCGCCGTTGCGCCCGCTGCCCGAAGAAGCTCTCGCGCGGCCAAGAGCGGCTTCTCGGTGCCGACGCGCGCCTGGCTCGGCGGCGGCGCCAATGATCGGCTGACCTCGCGCGCCTGGGCGCTTCGGGTCCTCGCGCAATTCGGCGTCACAGTGGACGCGGAGCCGCCGCATCGCGCAGGAGGGAGGTTCGCATGGTCGTGAACGGAGGCCCGCGCATTCTGCTCGGCGCAGCGCTGCTTGCGGCGGGACAGGGGGGAATCGCCCGGCTGGCGCGCATGACGGCGCGCGCACTCGTCGACTCGGGCGCGGATGTCGATCTGCTGAGCTATCTCGACGATCGGGACGTGGAGATCGCCGGACGGCGCGCGCGCCTCGCCCATGCCGGCAAGCTCCGCTACGCATTGCTGGCGCATTGTCTCGGCCTGCGCGCCGACCTCGCGCTCTACGACTCCGTAGGCCTGGCGCGCGGCCATCCGCGCCTGCCCGGCGCCCGCGTTCCGCATGGCCTTTGGATCGCACGGCATGGAAGCGTGGGAGGGCATGCGCGCCGACCATCTGGCCTGCGTCCGGCGCGCCGATCTCGCGCTCGTCAATTCCAGATACACGCTGGCGCGGCACGAGGCGGCGCGCGGCCCCCTGCCGCAGGCGCGGGTCTGCTGGCTCGGCACGGAACAGGACGATCCTCCGCCGGGCCTTGCGCGCTTTGACGGGCCGCCCACAGTCGACGATTCTCGCCCGCATTTCGGCGCAGGAGGGCCTCAAAGGCCATGACGAACTCATCGCCTGCTGGCCGCAGGTCGCCGCCGCCACGCCGGGCGCGCGTCTCCGGATCGTCGGCGGCGGCGACGGCCTCGCGGCCTTGCGGGCGAAGGCCGCAGCGTCGCCGGCGTCGGGCTCGATCGAGTTCCGCGGACATGTCGCCGAGGAGGAGTTGCCCGGGCTCTGGACTTCGGCGCATGTCTACGCCATGCCGAGCCGGCAGGAAGGCTTTGGGATCGTCTACGCCGAGGCGATGCGCTTCGGCCTGCCGCTGATCGTCTCCGACGGCGATGCGGGACAAGAGATCAATGTGGACGGCGAGACCGGCTTCACCGTGCCGGCCGCAGGCGGCGAAAGGCTCGCGCAGACCCTGATCCTTATGTTGCGGCGGCCGGATCTCTGCGCCGCCATGGGCCAAGCGGGATTCGAGCGTTGGCGGGCGTATTTTCGCTACTCCCGCTTCGCCGAGCGCTTTCTGACGATTTGGCGCGAGTTTGCGCTAGCCGCCGCGCGCGAGCCTCCGCTGCGCAGGTAAAGAGGGAGGGACCAGCGTGGAATTTGGCGCTTGGTTCGCAGAGAGGGCGCGGCGGCTCTCCGCCCGCCTCGTCAGGGAGGCGCCGCGCGAGTTCTTCCTCGTCGCAGCCTGCTGCCGCGCGCCCGCCGCCGACGAGACGCGCGCTGCGGCGATCCGCGCGGCTGCGGCGGCCGGGGTGGATTGGGAGGCCCTGCTGCGCATCGCGACGCGTCATCAGGTCACCGGATTCGTGCGTCAGGGGCTCCTCGAGGCCGGGCTTGCGCCGCCGCCGCCGATCGCCGCGCGCCTGTCGGCTCTCGTCCGACAACTCGCCGGACGCAATCTGCTCCAGGCGGCCGAGACGGCGCGGTTGTCGCGCCTGTTGAACGAGGCCGGCGTCGCCGCCGTCTTCGTCAAGGGCGCGACGCTCCAGGCGCTCGCCTATCGCGACATGACGCTCAAGTCGAGCTACGACATCGATGTCCTCGTGACCCCAAACCAGACGGTCAAGGCGCGCGGGGTTTTGGAGTCTGCTGGCTACCGCGCCGATCCTCCTCTGCCGCCGGCCGGCGCGCCGCTCTTCGATCGCCTCGTCGAGATCGGGCGCGAGTGGGTGTTCTGCCGCGAGAAGCTTACAGTCGAACTGCAGTGGCGCCTCGCCGACAACCCCCATATCCTGCGCGGCGTCGGCGTGAATTCGCCGCTTCAGCTCGTGCATCTTCGCGGCGGGACCGCGCCGACGCTGCGCAACGCGGAGTTGCTCGTCTATCTGTGCGTCCATGGCGCCCAGCATAGCTGGTCGCAGCTGAAGTGGCTCGCGGATGTCGACTGGCTGCTGGCGCGGACGGGCGTCGGCGCGGAAGAACTCCACGAAGCTGCGCGCGAGGCTGGCGCGGATCGCTGCCTCGCGCAGGGGCTGCTCCTGCGCGAACGGCTGTTTGGCCGCGTGCTGCCCGCGCCGTTAGGCTTGCGCCTGCGCGCGTCAGCCCGTGTAGCGATGCTCGAGGCCGCGGCGCTCAACTCCCTGCTTGGCGGGAAAGCGGAGACGCCTTACAAGCGCCGGTCCTATAGATTTTTGCGCAGCTCCGCGCCTCTGCTCCTGCGGGGTGAGGGATGGGGGTTTCTCGTCGAGGAATGCCGGCGCCACCTGATCCTGCCGATCGATGTCGCGACACTGCCGCTGCCGCGCGGTTGCGTCTGGCTGTATGCGGCCCTGCGGGCGCCGCTGTGGGTTTCGCGACGCCTGCGCGGTTGATTTCGAGTGGCGACTACGATGAGCCGAGCCTGAGGAAGCACGCCACCGCCGCAAAGCTGTAGGAGCCGTCGCCGCCGCTCACCGCGACCGGGCCGGCGCACACCCAGGCGTGAGCTTCCAGGGGTCGGCGCGTATCCTCGCCGCCGCGCCTCAGACCGAGATGCAGCGCCGCCGGCGCCCCGAGCCAGCGGCACAACAGCGCGGCCGCCAGCGCCTGGGGCAGGCAATCCGAACGAAGCGGCGAAACCCGCGCCGCGCGCCGGATCGAGCGGCGCACGAGCCTGGCGCGGGCGGCCTGACGCGCGTCGATCAGCGGCGCGCAGGCGACGGGGCCGAGCGGGCGTCCGGTCGCGCGCAGCAGCAGACCTGTGGGCGCGAGGCGGATCAGGACGGCTGCGGCGAGCATCAACGCCAGCGCGACGAGAAAGCCCGAGCCTTCGATCAAGAGCCGGCGCGCGCGCGATCTCATCGGCCGTTCAGTTGAATACGGCCTGATAATAATGGCCGGGCTCCTTGAAGCCGAGCGACGCCATCTCCTCGATGTAGATTAGATCGGGTCCCCATTCGCCGCAGCGCATGGCGTAGATGCCCGTCAGGAGCAGGATTTGCGGCGCGCTGTGGAAAACCAGCACGAACGGCGGGCGTTCCACCAGGCCTTGGTCCTTCAGCGGACGCATCTCGACCAGCTTGAGCTCGGCCGGCTTGGGGTTGCAGTCGGCGAGAAGAACCTGCCCGACCATTGGGGCAAATTCGTTCATCGTCATCGGGCGAGGGACGAGATCCGTGTTAGGCATGCGCGACTATTACCCTCGAGTGGAGACGGCGACAAGACATGATCGACCGCCACGCCGCCGCGTCGGCCTTCGACGCGCAATTTCTTGCCCGCGCCGCCGGCCTGGACCTGCGGGCGGAGGAGCCGTCCGACGCCGCCTTTCTGCGCGCGCTGTTTCTCGTCGCCAACCCGCTGGCGCAAGTCCTGCCGCCGTTCATGCTCGAGCAGCAGGCGGACATCCGGCTCGCGAGCTTTCGCGACAAATATCCGCTGGCGATGCGGCGCATCTTCCTCGCGGGCGGGGCGCCAATCGGCCGCATTATCATCGACTGGACCGCGGAGGAAGGCGCCCGCGTCGCCGACATCGGCGTCAGGCCCGAGCATCGCGGGCGCGGCGTCGCCAGCGCGGCGCTGACCGCCTGGCAAGACACAGCCGCCGCGTTCGGTCTGGACTGCCGGCTCACGGTGCTCCCGGACAATCCTGCGCGCGCGCTCTATCGCCGGCTCGGCTTCGTTGAGGCGCCCTACAGCGAGGCCGACGTCGCCGTGCAGATGTATCGCCGCGCGCCCGCGGCTGGCGGCGGCGCGCGTGGCTGAGGTTTTTCGCGCCCGCGCCTTTGGCCTGGACTGGCAGGCCGACTTGCCGCTGCCCTTGTTTCGTGAACTCGAAGGTCCCGCGTCGGCGCCCGACTTGCGGATCGCCCGCGCCGAACGTCTGCCGCCGCGCGCGGGCGGCGTTCCGATCAACCGCGGCTGGATCCACGACGATGGCGTCCGCTTCGTCTGGGAGGACGTGGCGGCGTTCGACATGACGCGCGGCGAACGCATCGACTACGTCCCCGGCCCGGCCTGGGGCGGCGCGCTGCCGGACACTTTTTACAGCACCGTTGCGGCGCTGACCCTCGCCTGGCGCGGCCCGACGCCCTTCCACGCCTCGACGGTCGAGATCGACGGGCGGGCCGTGCTGATCGCCGGCGCGTCGGGCGCCGGCAAGTCGACGCTCGCCGCCGCTCTCGCCGCGCAGGGCGCGCGCTGGCTCGCCGACGATCTCTCTGCGGTCGAGTGCGACGCGTCGGGGCGGTTCGTCGCGCATCAGGGGCGGCGCGCAGCGCGGCTGCACGCCGCGGTCGGCGCCTGGATCGCGGCGACGGAGCTCCGCCGGGCCGGCGCCGATCCCAACGCCAAGCGAGTCGTCGCGCTGAAAGCGACAGCGAGCGCGGCGGCGCCGGAACTCGCCGCGATGCTGCTGCTCGGCCGGGCGCCCGGCCCCGTCGCCGCCGCGGAACGCGCCCCCGTGCTGATGCGGCAAGTGTTTCGCCCGCGCTGGCTGGGGCTGCTGCCGAACGCGTCCCTGCGCCGCCGGCAGATGCTGGACCTTGCGGCGCGCATCCCCGTGCTCGGGCTCCCCGCGGCGGAGATGCGGGACGCCGCGAGCTTTTCTGCGCGAGGCGCGGAGGCGTTGGCGGCGATCAGGTCGGCGCTGCGCTGAGCTTGCCGGCTCGCGCCTCGGGTCAGCCGCGCGACGGGAATATGCCGACGAGCGTGATTATAATGGTGATCCCCAGGTAGGGCGGCAAGATTGAGAACGGCACGCTGCCGCCGGTTGCGCCCACCGTGACCGTGCCGGCGACGTTGAGGCCGGCGAGCGGCACTGCGGCGGTCGTGCCCGACGGGCAATAGATCGCCGGCGACGCGCCCACGCCCGACAGATCGTCGGCGTGGCCGAGCACCGAGTTCGCCGCCGCCACCTGGAGGCTCGCTTTCGGCGACTGGCCCGATACGTTGAGGCTGGAACCGTTGTTCGCGAACGTCGCCGTGTGCGTGTGCGACGGAAGGTTGCTGACGTTCAACGTCAGCGTCTGGGCGCCGGCTTTCTGGCCGAGCACGATAGGCGCAAGGCCCGCGCCATTGCCCGCGCCCACCATCGTCCGGCCCTGCAAATCCGGAAGCTGGAACGTCGACGTTCCATTGCCGCCGTAGGTCGTGCCGAGCAGGGCGAAGAGCGCCGAATTCTGGGCGATCGACAGCGTCTGCCCTTGGCACATCGCCGTGCCTTGCGGCGCGAAGTTCCAGCCCCCCTGCAAGATCTGCCCCAGGTAAAAATCCGCCATTTTTTTGCCCCCTCGATTGCCCAGCCCACAAAGAGCCGCCGGGAACCGATGTTAGTCCAAGCTCGTCTTTCGCACTAGAGCGCTTTCCGCTCGAATGGACTCATTCGAGCGATAAGAAATCGCTCCAGAATCAAAATTATGGAGCATGTTCTTATCGCAAAAGCGCTTCAACTTTTGCGGAACACGCTCCAGCGTCCGAGCTTCGGGAGAAATGCCTGCCGAGATTGTGAGCCGCAGCGCCTCTGCCGCGCTTCGTCGGAACCGCAGTTGGCGCCGACAAAGGCCGGAACGGTAGCCATCCAGCGAAACCCCGTCTAATAATGGACTAGAGGGGAGTTCGAGACTCGTCTGGGGTCGGAAAGCCGGGAGGGGCAGGGGCCATGAAAATCAGTCGTCGTGCAGTTTGCGTGGGCTTCGCCGCGAGCGCAATATCCTCGATCGCGCCGCCGTTCGCGGATTCGCGCCCAGCGCCCGCAACTGCCGGCGCAGCGCGCGAAGCCGTTGGAGGCTCGGCGCGGGAGCTGACCCGAAACGGTCGAGATTTGACGCTGGACGATTCCTGGCTCGTTCAACTGAAGCGCCGGAGCGCCAATCTCGTAATTCACGAGCCGACGGGCGCCATGTTCCGTCCCGATGTTTCCGGCGAGCTGGCGTTCGCCGGCGTTTGGGCCGATTACGCGCCGGCCTATCTTCTGCCCGCGCGGGACGCGCGCGGCGGGTTGGTTCAGATCGCGCCGCCGGGGAGTCCGCGATCATCGAGCTACGCAAGGGCGGACGCGGGTGAGATTCAAAGCGCCGCGCGCCGGGTGGCGGCCGCGTGCGAAGCCGCCAAAAGCCGAGGCCGCGGCTGGATGAGGTCGGTTCCATGCGTCGCCGGGGGCGCGGCGATCAAGGTGCTGCCGCCGGGCGCCCGGGCGGGCGGGCGGAATCTCAGCTTTCCAGCCGAACTGCAGGCGTCGATCCCCGCCGGCTGAGCGCGCGTCGCGCGTCCCGGAGGCTCAGGGCGTCTCGAGATCGAGGGTGACCGGGAATGCGCCGACGAGGTTGAACCTCACCACAATCTCATGGGCGACCCCGTTGATCGTCTCGGAATAATTCGTGAAGGCGAACTGCGCCGGGCCGGCGAGCGGAGCCTGCGAGCGTTTGAACGTGATGGCCCCGCTTGACGAACCGTTGAAGGTCATGACAGCCTGACCGCGCAGATTCCAACCGTTGCAATAAGCAATCGGGAAGGAGATGACCGCCTTGGCGCCCACCGTGATCGGCGTCGCGAAATTGCGTTGATACGTCGCGTATCCGGCGCTCACGGAGCAACCGGGCTGGCCGTCGGCGGCGGCCATCTCGCCGCCGATGAGGGTGTTGGGCGCGCTCTGACCGAGAGCCGGCCCGCCGGCCGCAATGCAGCCCAGAGCAATAATCCAGTGACGCATTTTCGCTTCCCCCGAGGAACGTGCGACCTTCCAGCCTAAGTTCAACTTCCACTTTTGCCCAAGCGTTTGTCAAGCATGCTGGACTGTGTCGCGCGACCGATCAAGCGGGGCTCGCGCGCGCCGACCGGCGGCGTCGACGCCTGCGACAGCCCGTCGGTTGCGGCGGGGGGCTTGATGTGGCAAGGCGCGGCAGTCGAACCGGCGCCGTTGAGCCCGGGAGGAAGGGCAGGCGGGACAAAAACCGCGGTCGCCCGCGCCAAGGGGCTGACCGCCTCGATGGAGAAGTCGTCTGATGGAGTGGGTCGAGCCAGAACGCCCGCCGGGAAGGCGCCTATCGCGGTCGGCTGCGACGAAGGTCTTGCGCGCCGTCATCGCCGCCTCGCCGGAGCGGCTCTCCCTTTATGAGCGTCTCGGCTTGGCGCTCAAGGAAGAAGCCAACCATCGCGAGGCCATCGAAGCCTTGCGCAAATGGGCGGAGGTCGAGCCGGCGCAGTTCTCGTCTTGGGGCGATCTGGCGGGCTGCCATCTGGAGATCGGCGAGCCTAAGAAAACCCTTGAGATCTGCGATCTTGGAGATCGCCACGGGCGCACTGCCGGCGTCGCCCGCGCGCGCGGCGGCGCTTTCGAGGCGCTCGCCCGACCCAGCGACGCCATCGCGCAGTACAGGCGGGCTTTCGCGGAAGACCCCAAGGATGAAATCGTGCTGGAGGCGCTGCTGCGCTGTCTTTGCCGCGAGCCCGACGCCGAGCCGCTGCTGGAGTTCTGCGAGACGCTGCCCGCCGAGCCGCGCTTTGACGCCCAGCGCCTGGCCTTTCGCGCATTCGCCTACAGCCGGCTGGGTCGATCGGACGAAGCCAACGCCGCGATGGATCCGGAGCGCCACGTCATGACTTTCCGCTTCGAGCCGCCCGCGGCCTATGGCGGGATCGAGCGCTTCAACGCGAGCCTCGCCGAATGGCTCGGCGCGAACACCGGATCAGTGGCGACGCCCAAGCCCGACTGCGTGATCGACTACGCGCTCGAATTCATGCACCCCCCGATGATGCAGGATTTGCGCGCCTTCTTTCGGGCTTCGTTCGAGACCTTCATCGCGAGCCTTCCCGCCATGGGCCTCGACCGGCTCCTGCCGCCGCCGCCCGTGGCGGGCGCGCTGCACGAAGCGTCCGTTTTCATTCGCAAAGACGGGCGCAACGGCGAGCATGTGCATCCTGGAGGCTATCTCTCCGGCGTCTATTACGTTCAGGTGCCGCAGAGCGTGCGCGTCGCGTCCGACCGGCGCGGCTGTCTCGTGGTTGGCAGCTGCGAGAAGCTCAGCGCGGGACGCCGGCCGTCATGGGGCCTGCGCTACATCAAGCCCGAGGAGGGGATGCTGGTCCTGTTTCCTTCGCACCTGTTTCACGATGTCGTCCCGACCGGGGACACCGAGTTGCGCAGGGTGATCTCGATGGACTTGCGGCCTGCGTCGCCTGCGCGCCAGGCCACGGAAACTTCCGCTCGGATCGCGAGTGATCTTCCGGATCGGGGCTTATCAGCTTCGACAAGCCGCTCACCCGAAGGATCGTGGAGTTTCTGCGCGGCGCCGGCTTCAAGGTCGAGGGCGCGGCGCTGACCGAGCCGACCTTTCTTCCAGGCGTCGAGATTCGCTATGGCGGCCTCGTCGTCGACGAAATCCTGCTGCTTTATCCGGGCGACCTTCTCCACGAGGCGGGGCATATCGCGGTCTGCGATCCGGCGCAGCGAGACGCGCCTCGCTTCAGCTCGCAGGATGGCGGGGAGGAGATGGCGGCGATTGCGTGGTCCCATGCCGCCGCTCGGGCGATCGGGCTCGAGACGAGCGTCGTTTTTCATAGCGGCGGCTATCGCGGCGGGGGCCCTTCGCTCGCGGAGAATTTCGACGCTGGTCGCTGGATCGGCCACCCGCTGCTGCGATGCTGGGGCATGACCCTCGACGCGGGCGAGGCCGCCGACCGCGGCCTCGAGCCCTATCCCCACATGTTGCGATGGATGAGGTGACCGCCGCAACGGCTCACGCCCCGAAAACTTCGCCGGTGTCCATGCGGACGCCGCGCATGGCGCGGGTCGCGTCGAAGGCCGCCCGCAGGTTTTCGACGGCGTAAGTGATCAGCAGCGAGCGACGCGGCGCGCCGGAGACGTTGCGCGTCGCGCCGTGCAGCACGTTTACGTCGAAGACGAGAATGTCTCCAGCCTCGCCTTCAAGGACAGCCGCCGGCGGAAAGCCTTCATCCGTGAACGCGGATCCTGCAAGGCTCTGAGTGCCCGCAGCGACCCGCGTCGCCCCGTTCAATGGTCCGAAAGGGTCCAGAAATGCGAGAGCGGAAACGATCTCGGTCTCTGACGAGCCGGGCGCGTCGCGGTGCAGAGGCTGCGCGCCGCCGCCTGGCCTTGGCTCGCGCCCCTCGGCCTGCGCCAGAAAAAAGGGCCGCTTCAATATGCGCCAGACCGCGTCGAGCAGGATGGGAAGGCGGCAGAGGCTCTCAACCGTAGGATCGAGATCGAGCAGGGAATGACGCCAGTCGGCGCCGCGCGGCGCGGGCCATGACTGCGAGTCCAGGGCGCCGGCTTCGAAGGCCGCGCGCAAGGGGTCGATCCAACTCGCCGGAATGGCCCCGCGCAACACGAGGAACCCGTCTCTGTCGAGCAGAGTCGCCTCCTCCGGCGACAGCCGCTCAGGGCTTCGGCGCGCAGCAGGCCCCCTCATCGATCCGCACGCTCCAAGCTTTAGAGCCATGTTCCGCAAAAGTTGAAACGCTTTTGCGATAAGAACATACTCCATAATTTTAATTCTGGGGTGATTTCCTATCGCTCGAATGATTCCGTTTCGAGCGGAAAGCGCTCTAGGTCATAAACTCATTAAGGGGATTCCCCTTTGAGACGAATGGTGATTCAATCTCCTTGGAGGAGCGAAGATGAGCCAACGTCGCTATGAGCTGACCGATTTTTGAGTGTCGATCATCGAACCCTTGTTGCCCAACAAGCCGCGCGGGGTTCCTCGCGCGGACGACCGCAAGGTCGCCCTTCCCGGCAAAGCCCTCTTGCCTTCACCCACCTTGCAATTCACCCGCGCGCCAGCCGCTTGTGCGCGAGCGGCCCAAGTCTTGGGGAACCGGACGCCAGAGCGTGATCCGAAAGCCGCGCCGTTGCGCACCTATCCGCTCGGAATGGTGCTGGAGGCTGTCCCGATATTCTCGATTTCGCCAGCGATGGGATTTCTTCGTGGCGTGACCTGGCGAGAGCCGCGGCGTTGGTTCGACCTGCGATCGGCATCTCGTCCGACGCTTGGGCGCAGGCGCTGGAGGTCATGGGCGAACACGACGCCTCGATCGTCATTGGCGCGCTCCTGCAGCGCGGTGAGGAAATCAAATCCGCCGGAGGCTATCTGCGCGTTTTGACCGCGAAGGCGAGGGCAGGGGAGTGCCCAGACACTGCGCGATCTCCCCGACATCGAAAAGCTCGCAGACGCCCGACTGCTGACGCCGCCATCCTTGGATGGCGATCTCGACGGCGTTGGGTCTGAATGACGACGGTGGCGATAAAGCCGACGCCACGGCTGAAGCGATCATCAGATTATAGGGACAACGGTCGACGCACGAAATGTCACAGCTGCTTGATCCCTGGTCCAAATCCATAAGGCCAAGGGCGGCAAAACGGTTGACCGATCCCTCTTATCTCGTGCAATGTACGGATGCTTGTCAAATAGGAAAGCATCTTTGCAGGGACAAACGCTGCATACGGTTCTGCTTCTATCGGAGGACCACGCTCTTCAGGATAGCGTGGTCCGAGCGCTTGGGGCGGAATCCGATTACCGGTTGATCCGCTGTGCGTCGCAGCAGGAAGCGGTCGCGAGGCTCGAATCCGTGCAGATTCATCTTCTGATCGCCGACGCGGATCTGATCAAGGACGTCGAAAAAAACGCCTTCGTCGACACAAGGATTTCGCATCCGCATGTTGCGCGTCTTCTCATCGGCTCGACCGCGGATGTCTGCGTGGATCTCTGTCGGCGCGCCGCGGCCTACTTGTATTTGCTGAAGCCGACGTCGCACCATCAATTGCGGCTGGTCGCGAGCAGGGCGCTGGAGCTGACAGAACTGTCGCGGCGTCATCGGCTGCTCTCGCGCGAATTCAAAATTTCGATGGACGACGGACTTTTCGCCGGCGGGGCCGATCCGCTTTCGGTGAAGGGCGGGCTGTCGCAATTCGAAAAAATGGTCTTCGCCAGCGCAAAGATGGCGGACCTGTGCGCCGAAGCGCGGCAGGCTGCGAAGACCGAACTTCCGGTGATGATCCACGGCGAAACCGGAACGGGAAAGGAACTGCTGGCGCGCGCCATTCATTTCAATTCGCCGCGGATGAACTCGCCGCTGCATGTGCAAAATTGCGGCGGCATGTCCGACGACACGTTGCATTCGGAATTGTTTGGTCATGTCAGAGGCGCCTTCACCGGCGCCATCTCGGATCGGCTTGGGCTGTTTCGCGCCGCCGACGGCGGCACCGTGTTTCTCGACGAAATTTCCGAAGTCTCGCCGCGCTTTCAGGTCAGCCTGCTGCGCTTTTTGCAGGAGCGCGAGATCAAGCCGCTGGGGTCGGATAAAATCCAGCATGCGGATGTCCGCATCATCGCGGCGACCAATCGGCCGCTGCATAAGATGGTCGAGCAGGGGGAGTTCCGCCGCGATCTCTATTATCGGTTGAAGGGGTTCGAACTGTTCATTCCTTCGTTGCGCGAGCGGCCGGAGGATATCCCGGTGCTGGCGCAATTCTTCATTGAGAAATATGCCGGCGTCGTGGGACGCCGCGTCATCGGCGTCACGATGGACGCCCTCGCCAAACTTCAGGCCTATGATTTTCCAGGCAACGTGCGCGAACTCGAAACTGAAATCCGTAGAATGGTGGCGGTCGCCGAACAGGGCGGCTATATCGCCGCGCGGCATTTATCGAACGTCTTCGACAAGGTGACGCCGGCGTCAGATCGCGCGGTTCCGATTGCTGCGGACGGCGAAACGCTGAAAGATATGGTCGAGACTTTTGAAAAGCAGATTGTCGCCGCGTCGCTGCGGCGCCATCGCTGGAATCAGAGTCGGTCGGCGCACGAACTCGGCCTGTCGCGCGTCGGCCTCGCCAATAAGATCAAGCGTTATGGTTTGCACGATGTCTGACGACCCTACTCCCGACGGCCAGGCTGCCGTCATCCGTTTTCCGCAGTCGCGTGTAGCGGGCCGCGGAAAAAATCACCCCCCGAAAAATCTCGGGATGACCAAGTTGGCCCTGGCGCTCGATCCCCGAGGACGCCGCGCGAGCGGCCATTGGTGCGGAAACTGCCAAGGCATTTGGTATGGCTACCTCTCCGAAGTTGAATGCCCAGTTTGCGGCTCCAGGTGCGGCGTAATCTCGCAAACCTAGTTTGCAAAAGTCGCTGCAAACTTTCTTTGCGCCGGCACGGATGTGTTGACCAAGAATTCGGCTGATAGTTCATAATATACTGTTTTTAAGGCATAATTGTTCGGCCTCCCAAATTGGCGCCCTGCTTGCTGTGATGTTCCTCAAAAGACCTGACCGTCGCTATCCGCCGCGGTCGCAGAAGTCGGCATCACAGAGGAGGAAAGCATGGCAAATCTGCTTTGGCTGCAGGGCGGCGCCTGTTCGGGAAATACGATGTCGTTCCTGAACGCGGAGGAGCCCAGCGCCTGCGATCTCGTCACCGACTTCGGCATTAACGTGCTCTGGCACCCTTCGCTCGGCCTGGAGCTTGGCGACGACGTCACGCGCATCCTGCAAAAATGCGTTTCCGGCGAAATCCCGCTGGATATTTTTGTGTTCGAGGGCACGGTCGTCAACGCGCCGAACGGAACCGGCGAATGGAACCGTTTCTGCGGCCGTCCGATGAAGGATTGGGTCAGGGAACTGTCGGGCGCCGCGCAATTCGTCGTCGCCATCGGCGATTGCGCGACATGGGGCGGCATTCCGGCGACTGCGCCCAACCCCTCGGAAAGTGAGGGGCTGCAATTCCTCAAACGCAAGCATGGCGGTTCGCTGGGCGCCGGATTCAAGTCCAAAGCCGGACTTCCGGTCATCAATATTCCCGGCTGTCCCGCGCATCCCGATTGGGTGACGCAAATTCTTGTCGCGGTCGCGACGGGACGCGGCGGCGATCTGCAGCTCGACGATCTGCAACGACCCAAGACGTTCTTCACGTCCTTCACGCAGACCGGCTGCACCCGCAACATGCACTTCGCCTACAAGGTTTCGACGACCGCTTTCGGCCAGCGCAAGGGTTGTCTCTTTTACGATCTCGGCTGCCGTGGTCCGATGACGCACAGTCCATGCAACCGCATCCTGTGGAACCGCGTGTCGTCCAAGACGCGCGCGGGAATGCCGTGCCTCGGCTGCACGGAGCCGGAATTCCCGTTTTTCGATCTCGCGCCCGGCTCGGTCTTCAAGACGCAGACGGTCATGGGCGTGCCGAAGGATCTGCCTTCGGGCGTCAGCACTGTCGGCTACGTCAAGCTGACCGCCGCCGCCAAAGCCGCCGCGCCTGCATGGGCTGAAGAAGATATTTTCGTCGTCTGAACGACGGTGTCGGGAGGAATAAGAAATGTCTATGGTTCAAACGCTCGACATCTCGCCCGTGGGCCGAGTTGAAGGCGACCTCGACGTGCGCGTCGACATTGAAAATGGCGTCGTCACCAACGCCTGGACCCGAGCGGAGCTGTTTCGCGGCTTCGAAGTAATACTGCGCGACAAGGATCCGCAGGCAGGCCTGGTGGTCACGCCGCGCGCTTGCGGCATCTGCGGCGCGTCGCATCTGACCTGCGCTGCTTGGGCGCTCGACACCGCCTGGGGCACGACCGTGCCGCGCAACGCCATTCTGGCGAGAAATCTCGGACAGATCGTGGAGACGATCCAGTCGCTGCCGCGCCACCATTATGGCCTGTTCATGATCGACTTCACGAACAAGAATTACGCCGGCAGCCAATATTACGAAGAGGCGGTGAAGCGCTATGCGCCCTTCACCGGCTCCTCCTACGAGGCCGGCGTGACGATCTCGGGCCGGCCGGTCGAAATTTACGCTTTGCTCGGGGGGCAGTGGCCGCACTCGTCCTACATGGTGCCGGGCGGCGTGATGTGCGCGCCTACGCTCACCGACGTGACGCGCGCCTGGTCTATCCTCGAACATTTCCGGCGTAACTGGATCGAACCACTCTGGCTCGGTTGTTCGATGGAACGTTATGAACAGATCAAGTCATATGACGACTTTCTCGCCTGGCTCGACGAGAAGCCCGAGCACGCCAATTCGGACCTCGGCCTTTACTGGCGCATGGGCAGGGAGATGGCCCTCGATAAATATGGTCGCGGCCACGCAAAATTCGTGAGCTGGGGCTATCTCCTGCACGAGGACAAATACAATAAGCCCACCATCCAAGGGCGGCAGTCCGCGCTGATCATGAAATCCGGCGTGTATGACGGCGCGAGCGACACGCATAAGTTAATGGATCAGATTTTCACGCGCGAGGATACCAAACACGCTTGGTATAACGAGGGCGGCGAGGTGCATCCCTTCGAGCGTCTGACGACGCCCGTGAGCAAGAACCCGGTCGACTTCGACGATAAATATTCCTGGGCTACCGCCGTGCGCCATGTCGAAAACGGCCGTCTCGAAGCCGGTCCGCTGGCGCGACAGCTTATCGCCGGCGGCAAGCATGGCGAAAGCTGGCAGCATAGCGATCCGCTCATCCTCGACATGTATAAGAAGATGGGCGGCCCCTCGATCCTGTTGCGGCATTTCGCGCGCATGCACGAACTCTGCAAGCTCTATCGCGAAGCGGAACGCATCCTTCGCGAATTCCGTCTCAAAGACGAGTGGTATATCAAGCCGACCGAGAAAGACGGCCAGGGCTGGGGCGCGACGGAGGCGGCGCGCGGCGCGCTGTGCCACTGGATCGAGGTTAAGGGCGGCAAGATCAAGAACTATCAGATCATCGCGCCCACGACGTGGAATGTCGGGCCGCGCGCGACGGACGGAGAACGCGGGCCGATCGAGCAGGCGCTGATCGGCACGCCGATCAAAAACGCCAGCGACCCCGTAGAGGTTGGCCACGTCTGCCGATCCTACGATTTCGTGTCTCGTTTGCACCGTTCATGCGCATGACGCAAACACTGGCGAAGAACTGGCTCGGTTCCGAACCGCGTGAGCGTGACGAAGGCATTCGACACCGTCATCGCACTGGAAAGGCTGGATTTGGGTCGGGAGAAGAGCATGTCCGGGGCTGTGGAAAAGCAGCCGGAGGCCTGGTCGCGCGACAAGTTTGTCGCGCGCTATGGCGTCGCGCCGTCAGAGGCGGATCACTCGACGCTGCTCAAAATGATCGAAGACCTGCTCAACGCGGGTTTGAAGACGCAGGTCGAGCCATTTCCCGAGACCGACCGGGAGTTCGCCGCGCTCCTCGACCTGTTGCGGCCGATGTCGAGCGATCAGCTGGCGGAAAAACTCGTCGTCAGCGGCTGGCTTCTCAAGCCGCACGGCCCCGATGAAATGCGGTGTCAGGAATGTATGTATTTCCTCGTGCATAAGCGATGGTGCGATCTGCCGGAGCTGAGTCTGCCCGCCGAACCGGACTGGTGGTGCCGCCTCTGGCGCATCTGAGGAGATGCCTCGTCGCCTAAGGAGAAGCGCCATGGCGGATCGACACGCCATCCCGGAAGACGATACGTTGCGGAACGAGATAGCGCGAATGCTTGCGGCGGGGATCGACGCACAAGTTTGGCCGCGCGCCGAAACGTCGGAAATGGTCAATGATATTGTCGGTCAGTTGCGACACGACGCGACAGGCGACACCAAGGCAAAACTCGTGATCGCCGGATACACAGACCACATGATCGAAGTCGGAGGGGTGGAGCAGTCCTGCGAGACCTGCATGTATTATCTCGTGCACCGAAAATTTTGCGAATTGCCGGAGCTGATGCTTCCGGTCGAACCGCAATGGTCGTGCAGGCTGTGGCGGATTTGATGACGCGCGACGTGGACGGCGACTACCTTGCGATCATTGGATGTGGCAATCCCAACCGCAGCGACGACGGCGTTGGCCCCGCAGTGCTCGCTCTATTGCGAAGCCGGGCGCTGCCCGATTGCATCAAGCTCTACGACACCGGCACCGACGGCATGGGCGTGATGTATCGCGCGCAAGGCGCTTCGCACCTCGTCATCGTGGACGCGTTGGCGCCGGATCGCACGCCCGGCGCCATTTACGACGTGCCGGGCCATGTTCTTGCGGCGCCGCCGCCAAGCAGTCTCAGCCTGCATGATTTTCGTTGGGAGCATGCGCTTTACGCCGGACGCAAAATGCGCGGCGCCGATTTTCCCGAGAAGATAAAAGTCTTCCTCGTGGAAGCTCAAACGCTGACGCTCGGCGTCGGGCTAACTCCGCCCGTTGCGCAGGCGGCGCAGAAAGTCTGCGAGGCGATCGAGGCGATCGCCGGCGCTTTTCGCGCGGCGGCTGGTCGTGACGTCTAGCGTCGATATCCGCAATGGCTCAGTCTATCTGCCCGCCGAAACGGTCGACCGTTATTTCCGCGGCGTCGACTGCGTGATCCTGCTCATACGCGACGGCGCGCTCTTGATCCTTCCCGTACGGCAGGCGGCCGCCGGCGGCTGCCTGTTGAAAATCCGTAACGCCGCCGGTGATCGCGTCGCCAGCGCGCCAGATCTCTTCGAGGCGAATGGGCTGCTCGACTGGCGGCGAACAAATTTTCCGGTGGTCTGGTCTGATGCCGATCACGGGCTTTTGGCGGCGATTTCTGCAAACTAACCTTTCATTTTGAAATTGATGTAGACAGAATTTTGCTTCGATGCTCTACTTTCTGTGACAAAAACACGCACCTGTCCAAGGGCTGCGGTTTGGGAGAAAATGTCGATGGCCGCGCTCAGTCGCACCCAGAGTCAGGTCACGGCGGCAATGAACGCCGTCGAAGAGGCGCGCGCGACGCCGTCCGAAAAAGCCGACATGCTGATGCAGATCGCGATGGGTCTGCAAATCAAGCCGAAGTCTGTCGAAGACCTCGAGGCGGCAGTTCATCTCTATCGCGCCGGACTTGATATCTTGTCCGGCCGAGGAGCCGGCGCTTGCGGCGCGCATCCGCGCGCGCATGGGCACGGCGTTGATGGCAACTCCATCGCAGGATGCGGAGCCGTTGCTTGCGGCGCGCGCCGCGTTCGAGGCTGCGCTTCCCGTGCTGCACAGGGAAGGCAGCGGCCGAGGAGGTTGCGGAAGCGGAGATGAACCTCGGGCTCGCGCT
>CAWFZD010000136.1:0-29178 GCA_963820145.1 uncultured Alphaproteobacteria bacterium | reverse complement strand
TTCAAAGCTGACGAGCTACGCTTATCAGCCTCCGCCTGAGTGGCCCGTCGAGACGCCACCTCATCGGATCCCGCCCGACTCAGCGCCGCAACATCATTCGCATTGGGATTCACGTTATCGACAACTTTATTTTTGGTAATAGTGCCGAGAACAAAGCCAAACTTTCCTGGCTCGGGGGGGGGCCCACGGATGCAGCCTGCACCTGCCAGTGTGCCCATTCTTCTTTTGACGCGTTCGCGGGTGGCGGAGGTGGCGGCGTAAAGGGCTTCAATATGAAACGCAAAACTGCCGCAGTGGCTCTCCAATACCAAGGGTGCTCTTCCCCGTCCGTGCCATTTGGATCCAGCAAAAGCGTTGGCCTAGAGCTAACAAACTGGTAGAAAATTTAAGCCGTCAGGGCCAATCCAACAGGTGTCAAAGGAAATCCACCTCCCCAGCCACGGCGCGTAATACCGCGCCCCGTGATAAGTGAACCCGTTCTCCTCGTCCCGTTCCTTGCCCGTATAGCGATAGCGCTTCAGGCTCACCTCGGCGGCGGTGCGCCCGGCCTGGATAGGTCGTGTTTCCATAGGGGCTGTATTCTTCGTAGGAAATTAGCGCTCCGTCGTCGTCGAGCTCCAAGGCTCGCGGACCCGAGATGATTCGCCAACTGGTAGCGTTGCGCCGGGGTTGGGACGCACCGAGCCCTGCGCCAGTCGTCGATCGTCTGCGTCTCGACCAGCGCGATGCGCCGCTTGTCGTCCATCACATGCAGGGTCTGGCGCTCCAAGCGCCACGCCGCCTGAACCGTATTCGCGATAGACTTCAAATCCGCCGATATAAAAGCGCTCGTTTTTTCGCCCGCCGTTCTGCCGCTCGGTGACTTTTCGCGCGCGCTGACCGGCGGCGTCATAGACGTAGATAGGTCGTCTCCGGCGCGCCTGCATTCGCCGACCTGCCGCGACGTCGCGCTCAGCTCGTCCTTGAAATTCCATTGCATCAGCGGCAGATGCGGCATGCGCGCCATATTGCCGTGCGCGTCGTAAGCATAGGGTTCGGCGGTTGGCGTTGCGCCCGTTTGCAGCGCCGTCTGGCTCAGCCGATTGCTCTTCTTGGCGGGCTCGATCAGGCTGTCTTCATTATAAGCATAGCTCCGCGTCCAATTGCCGTTCGCCGCCAGATGCGACCATCGTCTGGAAATTGCCGACCGGATCGTAATCATAGCGCTCGGTGTAATTGCGCAGGGCCTGAAGATCGCTCTGCTGCGCCGCGCCGACGAAGGGATAATCGCGGTAATTGCCGTCCGCCGGCGCGAAGGCGAAGGCCGATTGGCCGACATGCTCGCGGCCCGTCGCCTGGATCAGCCGGTAGAGCGGATCGTAAGTGTAATCGCAGGCCGCATCGACCCGCTGATTGGCGTTGAACACGGTTTTGAGCGCCGCGTCTTCGATGCGCGTGATGTTGCCAGCGGGATCATAGGCGTAGCGCAAATCCTGCACCGTGGCGGGATCGCTTGAAGATCTGCGCCGCAAGCCCATTCTGGCCCGCCGCGCGCGTGGTCTTGAGGCGCGTGAGCCGAAAGGTCTTGGCGTCGTATTCGTAAGTCGTCGCCGCGCCATTGCCATATTGAATCAGCGTTCGCTGGCCCTTGGCGTTGTAGTTGATATTGGCGACGAAAGCGGTCCAGACCGGCTGGCCATTGGCTTGCGCGCCGCGCAGATTGACGTCGACCTTTCCCAGATAGATTGGCTTCGTTGAAGGTCGGCCGGTAGATGCTGCCGTCCGGCGCGGTGACCGCAATGGCGCGGTTGAGCGCGTCATAGGCGGTAGCGCTCGCAAAAATTTCGGTTTCGAGCGCAGGGGCTTTGCGACCAATCCGGCGCATTCTTGTAGTCGGCCGCGAATTGGCGCGTGCTGCGCAGCGCGTTGCCCTTGAAATCATAAAGATCGGTCGCGACGACGCCGGCGCCGTCGAAATGCCGCAAGACCTTGCCGCGCAGATTGGCCTGCTGCTGTTGGGAAGGCGGTAAGCCCGGAGTCCGCGCTGTCGCCATAGATCGTCTGCTCGACGAGGATTTCTTGCGCGAGCGGTCTTGGCGTTCGGCTCCGACGGGTCGCCGCCTTGCGCGAAGGACTTCACCGGGCGATGCAGCGCGTCATATTCGGTGCGGAACATGAATTTGCGGCTGTTCCAGGCGCGGAGCGGCTTGCCGCTCGCGTCGTTGAGCGTCCAACGCTCGCCGGCCTCCATGCTGGCCTGATGGATCTTGGTTTTGAGCAGATCATAGTCGTAGCGCATCACGACGCGGTCCAGCGCGTCAATCACCTCGCGCTGATTGCCATCAATGTCGAGCACGCTGCGCGTGCGATATTTCTGCTCGGCGCCATTCGCATCCTTGCCATTGTCCGCGATGGTCAGAAAGGTTCGGCCGAGACCGTCGAAATGGGCGATAGTCGGCGTATCGGCGTGCTTGGCCGCCTTTTCGGCGGCGACGCGCTCGGGGCTCCCCGGCGCCGCGTCGATGCGTTGACGATACCAGCTCGGCTGATAGGCGACATCGGGCAGCCGACTGAAAAATCCGCCGACATCCGGATCCGTCTTCGGATCGAAAGTCACCGTGTCGTTGACGTCGTAAGTCGCCTGCCGCCACGGGTCGAAGACGACTTTTTCGAAAGTGTTGTTGGGATGCAGCGTCGCGACGACGCGCTCCATCGGATCATAGAAGAGCGTGCTGCTGACGCCCCATTTTTCGACGCGCGAACTGCGGCGCGCCGCTGAAGAATGGCTCGTACTGCCGTATCGGCTTGCCCTTGTTGTTGTATTGCTTTTCTCCCGTGCCGACCCAGCGGGGATTGGCGACCGCGGATTTTGGATCGCTCGGATCGAGCGGCCCGGGTTCCGCCTGGACCTTGGTTTGCGCCTCGCGGCCAAAGCCGTCGGAATAGACGAAATGCAGCTGCATCTTCGTCTGCTGCCCCGGAGCGAGGGCGCTGACATGGGTATCGCGCGCGATCGACGCGGCGCAGACCGGGACGCGCTCGAGGTCATAGAGGATGCGCGTCGTGGCAGTCCCGAGATGCGCGAGGGCGAGCCCGCGCGGGTCCGCGGAATCGAAAAACGCCTTGACCTCCGCCGGCGCGAGATCGCTCGCGAAGGCGTCGAAGGAATCACCTTCGATGAGGCCTTGCGCCTTGCCGCGCAAGGCCGTGCCGGCGAGCATGCCGAGCGCGTCGAAACGCGCTTCAGTGCGATTGCCGTTGGCATCGGTGACCATTTTGGGCTGCAGCACGCGATAATCGTGCTCGGCGAAGGTCTCATTGCCGACGGCGTCGCGCGTATAGACGAGCGCCAGGTCGTATTTTGCATCATAGGCGACGCTGGTGAATTGCCGAAAGGATCGCGGAAACGATGCGGCTGAAAGAAATGCGCTTGCGCGAAGGCGCGTTCCTGCGTCGGCGCGTCGGCGGGATCGGCGAGTAGAAGATCTGGCCGGACGGAATCCAGAATTCGCCTTTGCCGTCGAGATCGCGATATTGCGCTTCGGGTCCGAGGAGAAGCGCCGTCAATTCGGCGCGCGACGCCTTGGTATGTAAGATGTCGAGCAGGCCCGGGGTGAGAGCCAGTTTGTAGCTTTCGCCGGGGAGCGCCATGGAGTTGACCTCGCCGAGCGGCGAAAAGGCCGAGAGATCGTTTTTCCGATAGAGCGTGCGCAACCATTCGATCAGCCGCTTGTTCGCCTTTTGCGCATCGGGCTGCGTCTCATAGGCGATTTCGCTCGCAGCGGCGGCGATCTCGTCGACCTTTGCGAAATCCAAAGGCTTCGCGCCGGCGAGCCTCGCCGCCGTCAGTTCATAGGTCTTGACCTCGGCGGGGAGCGGGGTGCGATAGGCGTCTTCTTCGAGAATGGCGTTGGTGTATTGGCTCTCGGTCAAAGTCGCGAGCGTCTTGCTCTGCTCATCGAAGGCTGGGACGCGACGCTGATAACCGATGGCGACGGATTTCAGGACGTTGCCGTAATCGTCGATGGCGAGCGTCAGCGCGTGGCTGATGCGCGGGTCTGCGGCGTTGCGCTCGTAGTGATAGTCGAGGGTCTCGCTCGGATGAGCGAAGAACACCGCGTGGCGATTGGGCCCGCGCGGTTGCAAACAGGTTAGTTTGTAGCTTCGCTCCGAAACGCTGTAAGGCAACGACGCCTTGACCGAGCCGTCCTCCGCATAAATCTCTTGCCGTAAAATACTGCCTTTCAAGGCGCGCGCCGCCTCGCGCGATTCTTCGGCGTCGAGGCCCGGCGGCGGTTCGATGTCCGGCAGGAAGATCGCCTGCGCATCGCCGGAAAAAAACTCCCGATTGGCTGGGTCCTTGAAATAGGCCTCAAGCGTCGCCTCCTCGAGGAAGGCGCCGTTGTGGAACCAGGTCTTGGTGACGATCGGGGGCAGGTCGAACTCTCCGACCACGGACTCGGCATCCCGCTGCTCGACATGGGCGAAGCCACGAAATTCGCGCTCCGCCCCGTCGAAATAACCGTGGCGATAGCGATAGGTGCTGACGAGCTTGGTGTTGGAGACGAGATCGCGATTTTCCACCCGCTCTATGACGTGCACCGGGAAAGCCAGCTTCGTCACCCAGGGCCGTCCCTCCTTGCGGTCCTGCAGATAGAATTTCGTCGAGGCCGCATATTGCACTTCGGTCTCGGCGCCCATGTTGTTGGTCGTAAACACGAGCAGATGCGGCTTCTGTCCGCCCATCAAATCGATGTAGCGCATCGGTCGGCGCGCATCGGCTTCGAGCGGCGAAGACCAAACGAGGCACGCGGTGCCCTTGCCGAGGAAATCGGTCGTCGCGATCGCAGTGAGATCGTCCTCCAACGGAAAATGCGACAGGCGATGCGGCGCGCTCCAGGAATTTCCCGACTGGTTGAAATAAAGCGAAATGCCGTCATGGCCGACATAAATGATGTCCGAATTGCCGGAGCCGTCGATGTCCGCGAAACGAATGCGTTTTGGATCGAAGAGATCGGGATTGTCGAAGACGGGCGCGTCGCCCATCGTCACTTTCGCGCCGAACCGCCCATAGCCCAAATTCGGCCAGTAGCAGATCTCGCTGACGCGAATGCGCACGATGTCGGAGAGACCGTCCCCGGTCATATCCGCGAGGAAAATCGTCTGCGCGGGATCGGCGAAGACGAGCTTCGGGCCGCGTTCCTCGTCCCAGCTCTTGGGCGCATGCCGTGCCGGCGCAAAGCCGTCGCGCGCCTTCGCTTCGTACCAGGTGAACACCGCATCTTCCGAAATGAGTATGTCGGAATGACCGTCGCCCGAGAGGTCTACGAAGCGAAGATTGGGATCCTTGGTATTGATGTTGGGCAGGGCTTTGAAAGGCCTGAATGCGTCCCAGCCGCCGTCCGTCGCGCGCTCTTGAAAACCGGGGGACGGACCGTCGTATTGAACGAGGTCCAGACGGCCGCGCGCCGGAAAGGTCAAGCAGTTGCTGGTGCCCACCTCTCAGCGCCGCCAGCGACGGCTTGAATGCAACCTGCTCCACCGGACCAAAGGCGCCGTTACCGAGACTGCGCTTATAATACCACGCGTCCGCCTGTTCGCTCAAAACTCCAGTGAGACCTTCGCTGTCTAGATCGACCCATTGAAATCGCGCGCCGTCGACGCCCTCAGGAAGATTCTCGAGGCTCTCTGCATCGACCTCGTGAACGGTTTCGTCGACGCGCGCCTCCGTATATTTGAATTCGAGTTTGGGCAACGCCTTTCTGAAATAGCTCCCGTCGGGCCGTTGCGCATAGCCGGCTTGCGCGATCGAGCTGAGGAAGGAGGCGACGAGGCCTTCTTTATATTCGAAATCGGTCGAGCGAACGAGGCAGTCGGCGACGCCGTTAAATTCATCCGGAAAATGATGGAACATCAAGACGCGGCGACATAGACGATAGCTGCGAATGTCGAAGGTCGCGCGGCAGCGCGAAAAAGGATCTCGCCGCGCCGGCCAGGAACGAATCTCTTTCGTCGTCGGCACCGCTTCGTCATGTTCGCCATAATCGAAGACGATCTCGAACAACCAATCGGCGCGCTGCGTCAAATCTTCCCCGGCGACCCGCGGCGATCGATTGCCGTAGTGGATGAATTTCAGATGGCGCTGCGCGAATTTTCTCCGCAATCAGCCGATTGCGCTCGCAGGGAGCGGAGCGATCGATGTTCGCGTCGTCTTCCGCCCTGTAGCGATAAAGTATGGCGTTGCCCTTATCGTCGTAGCTTTCGCAGATGAGCCAACTGAAAATCCGTGTCGGGTCCTTGGGATTAGCGATACGCGCATCTTCGCGCGCGCCATAGATCGTGGTGACATTGTCTTTGGAAATCGACCGCCAGTGAATGATTCCCGTCTTTAGCTTCGTCCATCTCTCGATGCGGGCGAACAATCCTTCGATCCGCGGGCGGTAGCGTCGAATCTCGTAGCCGGGAAGGCTTTGGCCGGATCGAAGCTCTTGGCGACGCCAGCCTTGGGTTCCGGCGACGAGAACTGGAGTAAGATCCTCTGCGCCGGAGAGAACGAAAACATCCGACTCTTCGGCGTCGAGATATTGAGGCAAACCCCGATCCGTCCGCCGTGTTATGGACGGAACGGAGAGGCTCCATCCAAACCCGAAGGGCCCGTTGCCGGCCCCGGAATCATAGGAGAGCGACAGTTGCGGTCCAAAGCCGGAGCGGCCTGGGGAAGCGAAAATCGGCACGCTCATCGAGCCGGTGCCGGTGACCGGATTGGCAGAGAATTTCTCGCCGATGCCGCCGATGGCGCCGCCGCCTTTGGGCAACGTGATCGAGGGCGCGTTCACGGCGAATTTGTCTTCCGCCGGCCTAGCGCTTTGATCGGACGATGCGACTTCCTTCGCCACGTCGCGCCCCTGTCAGCTACCGAGATGGTAGACAAGCACGAGAAAGACCTGAGTCTCCGCTTGGCGTTTCAGGACTTTTCCGTCTGTCGGCATGGACAGCAAGCCGACGCCCGACCCGCCATTGACCCCATCGGAAAGGCTGTCTGGAACGGCGACCGTGTGCTGTAGAAGCCCATCTTTTCCCGGCGCATAGAGGGTCAGCGCATCGATCGTCACTGGACCGCTCTGCGCAAGATATGGAAACAGAGTCTTGCGAATTGGGACGGTCAAATCGCCCTTGCCGTTGACAAAGACCGACCATTCGGTCGGAAAGTCGTGCCGCAGGCTGAACAGCAGCGACAGCTTCGAAGTTTCCGCGTCGCTGACCATTTCCACAAGTTTGCCCGTGGCGCCTTTGGCCAAAGGCTCGCCGCCGTCGCGCGCGGTGTGGCGGATGTGCAGGATCACGTCGGAAATCGTCATATAGTCGAAGGCGCGAACTTTCGACGGCAACGCTAGCCGCCATGTGCTGACGGCCCCGGCGCCTTCGAAGGGCAAAAAGCGCTCGTCATGCAGATTGGTTTCGAACATTCCGCTGTCGTCCGCAGCCGCCACTCGTGACGATGGAGTCGGTGGAGCCGTAATAATCTACGAAGCGGTCGTCGGTGTTGTCGGCGTCTCGACCATAATCGCCGATCGGTGACACACGTATGGTGCTGCGTTGCAAAGTGAGCGTGCCGTGCACGGCCGAGTATAGGGGCCAACCACCGAGGGCATTGATAGCGCGACTGTCTTTATGCGCCGCATGTAATGTCCCGGACAGCCGAGATCGTAGAGCCACTCGGGGATCGAGACGGTGCAAACGCCGGTCGTCTTGAGGGCCAGGAGCGCGCGCGGATCGAGTTGCCTAAGCGAAACATGCCGCGTGAGCTCCAACTCGCGCTTGTTGTTGTCGTGATAGGCCGCCTCCATCCGCTTCAAGTCGAGGAAGAGATTTTCGCCCGACAGCAGGCCCTTGTAACCCAAATCCCAATAATTGGGGCTCAAGAAGTCGGTCGAATCCAGCTCGGGGTCGCATCAGCTCCCGCTTCATCGTGCGTTCCGCCTTGCGCGCGGTCTCGAAGGCGAAGCGATAGAACTCGTGATAGATGCGGCTGATCTCCCCCTGCATCCAGCCATAGAGCTCTGCGTTGGTGAATTTCGAGCGCAGCTTTTGCTCGACTTCCTGGGAATTTTCGACCTGCCTTTTGGCGTTGTTGTATTCATGCTCCGCGACTTGCTCGGCGATGAGCGAGGAAATGATTTGACGGCCCATCTGCATGAGTTCATGCGCGGCGGTGTTAGCCTGCAGCCGCCAATCGTCCGCGCGACGCTCGTAGGACGCCGCTTTTGAAGTCATCGCCCGCGGCGCTCTGAAGGAGGGCCGCCTCACCCTGTAATTGTGTGGCGTTAATCTGAACGAGTTCGCTCAAAACGTCTCCGCCAATGACCTTGATATGACCACCCAGGCCCCAAAAATGAACGTCTGCAAAGATATCTGGTAGGAGGCGCAAGGAAGCTGCAATTGTCTGCATCTGAGAGGCTTGAGAGCTAATGGCAGAAGCCTGAGGCAAAAGTGCATTGAGTTCAAGGTTCTCACTTGATGATAAGAAGAGTAGCCCACCGCTCGCCGAGCCTGCCTGACTGTTGGGGGAGTCGCCGCCTGCGAGTTTTAGAGCCGAGTATTTCTGTAAACCGATCATCTTGTCGTATTCGGCGACCAGCGCACCGTAGACATCGTCGAAATTCTCTTCGGTTAGCTTGCGATGGTCCGCCGAGAGCTTATCCGGCGCGGCCGAGGAATCTGCTGTCTGTCCGAGCAGTCGCAGATAATATTTGTACCGCTCCAGCGTCGTGGCGCGCGTGCGCAACAGCGACTCGGTCGCCTCGCGCGCTTGCTTCCACTGCAGGAAGCGCACTTCCTGGGCCTTTTGCTGAAGCTTGATCTCGTGGCCCTGGCGGAGAAGCGCGAGTTGTTCGGCGTCGCCTTTTTCGTACGCGTTCAACAGCGCCCCGCCCAAGGACTTCAGCTCTCCCGCAAGCTCCAGGGCCTTTTGAATTAGGTTCAAGGAACGCAGGGGGCCGATGGGCTGATTCAATCCACCGACGATGCTGCCGATGTCGAGGCCCGCCGCGCGCGCCTTTATGATCATCCCCGGTTCGATCGGCGGATCCCAGAGCGCAAGGGGGCGGACGACGCCGGTGATGTCCATGCAATTGCGTATTTTGAACAGGCGATCAGCGACGGTGTCCCAATAGCGCAAAAGCGTATCGTTCTTGGGCACACAGAAATAGAGCGACTCGCCGATGCCAAACAACGCGCCGTTCTGATCGTCCTTGGCGCTTTTGTGCGCGGGGGGCAGCGTGACTTGAAGGGGATTTGCGTCTCCAGTTCGACCAGCGTGCTCCCCATCGCCTCGCGCTGCGCATGCTTCAGCTGCGCGAAGGTTTTTGGCGTCGAACCATTGTGCGTGGGAACCCTTTCGGGACGCGGGCCGAGAATGTTGGAGGCGAGCACGTAATGCATCGACGCCTCGTTTATGGTTTCGATCGTATATTGCAAAAACAGGCTGTCGCCCCAAGTTATGAGGTTCGACAAATATTTCATGACGACGTAGTATTGGTAGGCGAGCGGACGCGCGCGCGCGACGGCGTGCGGATCGAACGGTTTCGACAGGATCGCGGCATAACTGTTGTGAACCCATTCCTTGCGTTTGATCTGCGCGGGAGAAAGCTCCTCGTCCGGATGACCCAAGAGCGCTATGAGCGCCTCGATGTTGGTCATGTCGCCCTGTCGGAAAGCCATAAATTTCCACCAGCGCTGCGGCGCAGGAGCCTTGTCGACGCAGGTCGGATCGAAAACATAGTGAAACCATTTCTGCGCCTCAGCGAACCGCTGGTTTTTGCTGAGATGCACCGCGATGGCGACGGGAAGGTGGTAGAGCAACTCCCAATTGTAGCTTGAATAGGTGCCCTCGGGCGAAACGTCGATCGCGTGAGGGTGGCTGTGCACCTCGATAGTGGCGTTCGCGATGGGAGCGTAATGCGTCGCAAAGAAGAGCTTGTCCCCAAGCCCTTGCAAAAACTTCGGATCGAGCATCCCTTCGATTGAGCTCCGATTGAGCCGCGAAATCAACGCTTCGACATAGGGATGGGAGAAGTTCTCGAAGCTGTAGGAGAAATGTTCGGGATTGCCTTCATGCAACCTCCGCCAGGCGGCGTCGGCGCCCAGATGGAAGCCCGCACCTCGAGCGCTCATCGCCTCCTCCTTACGTTATGCGACCCGCCATGCATGCCGCCGAAGGGGCCAACCACAACGCCGTCGTAGCGCACCGTAGCCGTCGAAGACGACGCCAAATGAGCGAAGAAAGATTGGTGTGGCGTGACGAGCGGAGGGAAATGGTGACCTGCGCCGCCCAGCGCCATGCCGGAAGGGTGGGAGAATCCGAAACCTCGGAAAGTCCTCAACGGCTGATGCCGCTCTTCGCTCGTCACGAAAAAGACGTTGTGGCTGTCCTCGTAAAGGAAGGGCGCCTCCCAAGGATTTGGCGATCCGGGCTGGCATTCCACGACCGAGCCAGGAAAATTGCCCTTCAAAACGCTCCGGGTAAAATGCGAAGCGCCCCTGTAATCGATCATCAGAGTCGAAGAGGCGACTGTGGCGCGACGCTGCGATCCGGAGTGCAGCATCTCGACTGGAACGCCGGCGATCGCATTGGGCGCGCTATGAGTGTTGTAGAGCAGGAATCCCGCGCCGGGCGCGTCGTGTTGGGATTCGAGCGCCAAATGCACGAGCATCGCGCCGTCAGGGCGGATGGCGGCGCGCAGAGCCAGTCGCGAGCGGTCGAACGCTTCGGGCCCATGCGGCGGATAGCTGCCGAGCACGGTCGGCGTATTGACGTCGGAAGTGTTGGCGGGGGACCATTTGCCGTCGCGGCGTTCGCTCCAGCACAACACCGCTTGAATGGTGATCTCGGGATCGCCCGCGGTCGATTTGACCGAACGGTGCAGATCGTCGACGTTGGCCTCGGTCAATTTCGTTGAAGGCTGGTGGGATTTATGGGTTTTCTCGTAGGCATTGTATCGCTCCACCGAGGCGCGCCAATCGGCCCACTCCGCTTTGCTCCAGTGGATGATCTCGTCGAACTTGAGATCCGTCGGCTTAGGCGGCGGCGAATCGTCGTCATCCGAACTCGAGCCGGGGGCCGCGATTGTTTGAGAATTGTACCCATAAGAGCAGCAGGCGGTCGTTCCAGATGATCGGGGTGACCGGATTATCTTCGATCGCGAGCTTAATCTCCTCCCATGGGAGCCAACTTCCCTGCTCCTGACGGCGATAATAGTATTTCCGCTTAGATCCGGCAGTGCGGGCGAAGACATGGCTGACCGCGTTGGCGGCGCCGGCGTCGTCGGGTACGTGACACAGCCCGCATGGCTCGAGCTTCGCGACTTCCTGCAGTTTGCTCAAATAATTCGAAAACGCGCTCGCGGCCGCATCCTCGGTGAGATCGCCTTGCAAAAGCTCGCCCAGAGTCTCTTTGAAGAAGGGCGATTGATCGTCGCGAAGTTCCGGATCGAGCCAATTCTCAGGCCACAAAAACACCTCGCGGTTGGCTTGCCAGACCCGGTAGCGCTTCATCCATTCCCATTGCGCCGCCGAAATGTGTGTTGGATCAATCTCGGGCTCCAAATGTCGCAGCGCCCGCTCAATGAACAGCTGAATGGCGGACAGCGCCAACCTGACGCGGGACGTCTGCCCGCACGGCGGTACTTCCACGTCCATCAGCAGATATTCGAACAGCCGTTCCGGCGTGTTGATGCTGCGTGTCGCGGGCTGATCGGTAAGATGGTGCAGCGTGTAAGCGACCAGCGCGTTGCGCTGCAACGTCCGCATTTTGTCGTTGATCGGCTTCACCAGCGTCAGCCAATCGGCGTCCTCGTATTTAGCGCGCAGTGCCAGATTCCATCTTCCGTGCCGCATCCGGTGTCGGATCGTTGGTCGCCGTCGCCAGGAGCGCATCGGCCGAGACGCCGCAGGTTGAGACGATCGCGTCAGCGTCGAAAGCGCCGCGGAAGTTCTCGAACCGCTCAAGATGAGTAAGCTTTTCGTCCTTGAAGAAGTATGACAGCAGCGCGGAGAGCGACGCCGGCTCCCATTGCGTAAGCGCAAACAGGGCGCTACCACCCTCGGGGAGCGTCGCTCCCGGGTTGCGGGGAACGGCGAGCAAGCTTTCGTCGGTGGGCGAAAGGGCGGGTTTTGAGGCGTGCGAAATTCAGCAGTCCCAACAATACGTCGGTGAGCGCGTTCGAGGCCGCAGCTGATGGTGCGCCCGCCGTCTCGAGACTATTGAGCCACCCATTACCGTCGAACCGCAAATCCGGACTGCCCGCGAGATAGGCGACTTCTTGCGCAGTGAGCGAGAGCGCGGCCCCAAGCGACGCCGCTTTGAGGAAGCGAAGGTAGCTCGTTCGAAGTCACTCCAGCAATGTCTGCGAATAGAGACATGCCGCGGGGATGGACTGCCAGGCAACTCCGTTGGTGGCCCAGCGCACGGCAAGCGCACTTTTTAGGCCTTTGACCTTCAGCGAAATCGCGACAAGCCTGCCGGCCGTCAGCGAGATGGGGCTTTGATTGCTCCAACCGTCCGCGCCTTGCGCCATCGTTACCCGCGCACCGTCGATTTCGAGCGCGACCACGACGCCCGCCTCCATGACGACAGCGATGTCGTAAAAACCGGTTTTCGGCGCGTCGACGAAGCCGCTCCACACGGCGGCGATCCCGCCATCAGCGCCCGCGGGGCTTTTCTGCGCGCCGTCTGGCGCGTGAGCAAGCAGCGCGCTCGCCTCCGTGCGATCCGGGACGCCGGCGGGATCATTGCTGGAATAGAAGCGCGCGGTCAGGCCAAGATTTTCCAACTCCGTAAAATCAGCGAGCGCCGCTCGGGCAGCGTCCGCGGTCGCAGCGAGCACGGCCCTGTCCCGGAGCAGCGCCGCGGCAAAAGTCGCGTCGCTTCCCGCCACCGCGGTGATCGTCGCAAGGGCTTGCTCTTCCTTCCGGCGCGGCTTCAAATCCTTCAAGACCTCCGCGAGAAAGGCCTTTCGCTTCTCCGGAGCCGGGTCCGTCGAGGCGACATAGGCCGTATAAAGCGGCTCGAATTCGGGTTGCTGGCGAAGAAGGGATCGATCGTCTGACGCGTTTTCTTCGCGAGCGCTGCAAACGCCTTCAGAAGCGGCTCCTCGCCCGCTGCGGCGGTGGCAAGCGGTGGGAGCGCGGTCTTTTCGTCGAACATTCCCTTGAAACTCAGCGACTTTCGTAAATCGTCATACAGAAGTCGGCCCTGGCCGGCGCTGACGACCGTCGCCGAGAGTCCGTGCATTGGCGCGGCGTAATGAACAGAGGCTAGAGAGATTCATCGAGCAGTGATAACTGGTGGCGTCGGAGCCGTAGACCAAAGTCATGGGACCTTTGGCGATCTCGCCCTTCGGATCGTCGACCAGCGCGAACTGGGTCTCGACCACCTAAAATTGGGCGATGCAGCGTCCGCGCCAAGTCGTTGACTATGCGCTGCGCAGGCGCGGACTTTCCGCTCATGTCGCGGTTCCACAAGAGGTAAAGCGCCTGCGTCGGCTTCACCGACGCGTCGCGCAACGCCTGCGTAAGTCGGATGAAGCGGATCATCGGCGCTTCGCGCACGACGTCGAACGCAGCCTTCGCGGCGCTCGTCTCCGGTTCGAGCGGCGCAAAAGGATTGACCCCAGTGCATTGGATGAGAGCGAGAAGTTCGATATCTACGCCAACGTGCAGGTTTCGGTGCCAACCAGCCACGCCGATAAATCTCGCTTACGTTCTCGAGCGTGAGCGGAGTTGCTTTGTCGAATCCCAATGCATCCGCGATGAGATTGAATTCAGGTCCCCTCAACTCCAGCGCCGAGACACAAGGCCGCCTCATGATCGAACAGCTTGGCGTCGCCCTGGCGCAGTACGTTGCTGCTGGAATCCTCTTGGAACGCGTCATCCTTATGCAACAGGGAAGGGCTTAGAAACATTTTCTGACAAGCCATTGGGGCCATGCGCTCCACGTCGCCGAACAGGCCAACAGAGGTTGCAGATCCCGTTCCAGCGTCAACGAAAGCAGCTCGGCTGCCGGCCTCTACACAGCCAAGCGCGACAGCAAGGTTACGAAAGCGGAGACCGAATCCCCCTTGGACGCATGGGCGTCGCTCGTATGCCCCTGCGGCGCGCTTTTTGGATGGAGCGCCGACATCACCGCGTCCGTCAATTCGATCGAAAGGCTCAGCTTTCGCCACAGCCGAATGAAGCGAAGAATGCGCACGAAATCGGCGCGTTTGAGCTGGTGGTGGGCCGGATCCGGATTCGCCCGACAGAGCCGGAGGTTCGCGGCGGAGCAACCCTCGTCACTGTCCTCGGCCTTGGAGATGATGATGAGACCCATGATGCGGGCGTAATTGGCTTCATTCCTGATCCACGCGATGACCGGCCCGTAGTCGTGCTTGCTCGCCGCGGAATGCGCGCCATAGGCGACGGGATCGAGATCAGCGGGAAGCAGCTCTTTGAAGTCCGCATCAGGAATTTCCCCCGCCTTGAGCAATTGAATGACCTCGAAGCCAAGGCCGAGCGCCTCGACGCGCGCCGCAATTCCAGTATCGGGATTGACGAAACGCGTGCGCAGGATCGCCGCCATGTCGCTGTAAGAGACGCCGACGCGGCGGCAAAAATGCTGGAAGCTCGAGAGTTCGGCGATCGCCGCGCCGTCATGCTCCTGCGTGTGCGGCGCTCGCGCCTCATGCGGCTTGTCCACGTGCTTGTGAGCTTCTTCGTGGTGCGGCGACGACGCGCCGCTCTGCTCCGGAAATCCGAAAATTTGCCCGAGAGACAGGCTGTCGTCGGTTAGCAGGCGATACTCCATGCGCGACAACCCCAGCCGCTCCATGAGAATGTCGGCCAATCCGTAGTGTGTGCGCGCAGTTCCCCCCTTCTGCGCGCAAGGGCCGCCATCACGCTGTACAACGGCGCGCCGAGGGTCTGAAAATAGAGCCGCAACAGTTCCAGCGGCCGATTGAAAGGAAGTTTGAGCGGAAACATCGCGCTTTTGAGCGTCGCATAGGCCGACTCCTGCACGAACTGAGGGCTGGCGCAGAGCTCCTCCGAGCTGATCAAAGCATGCGTCGTATGCCCGTGATAGTCGTGCAGTGTCAGCCGATGGGTGACGAAATGCTCCAGCGTCTCGTTGACGAGATCGATGTAGGGCAACGCCACATTTGTGTTTTCGCAGGTCAACGGCAAATGTTGCAGATCGGGGCGGCGCCGCAACAGCACGGTTTGCGGGTTCTTGGCGCCGGCTGGGGGATAATCGATGAAATTGAGGAGGTCGACGAGATAGGCGGCGGGGCTAAGAATGGATCGACATTCCGGGCAATCACAAAAATCCATCGAGCCGAACAAAGTCTCCATCGTCGGCGAAACCACGAGCCCGCCGCCTGGGCCGGCGGTCGACGGCGTGAGCGCGGCGACATGCGCATTCGACCCGCGCGCGGCAAGGCGAGACGTCGCTATCTGCAGTGTCGCCCCGGCGACCACGCGCGCTTTGGCATGCACCTGATTGGCGATGGCTTCGCCGCCGAGATCATGCGCGAAGGCGCGGGCGAAGCCGAGCGAGTCGTAACGCGTGACCGCATAGGCCGAGTCGAGGTTGTGCCGCAACAGCGCGGCGAAGGCATGGTCATTGGGCGTGATCTGATAGACGCGCTGCAATCGCTTGATTTCCGCGACGACCACAGGCGAATGGGCGATACTGAGATGATGCGCCAAAAAGCGCTCGACCGGCTCGCCGCCGAGCGAGAAGCTGGTATGATGCTCTTTTAAGAACGCTAACACGCCCGACTTGACGTCCTTCGACGCGTGCGGGGACAGCACCAGGGCTCCCGCCGCGATCATATCCGCGACCACCGCATTGGGCGCGGCGAGGCGCACTTGCGCCGCAAGATATTCAGCGTATTTCGCGCGGCGATGCTCGACGGAATCGCCGGCGATTTCCTTGGGAATGGCGCCGCCGATCAGCGGTGGCCATTTGTCGGCGTGATAAAGGCCCCGCGTCGCAAGATCGTCGACGCTCGCCAGCGGCGTCTTCGCTCGCGTTCTATGGAGCGCGGAAAGCAACGGCGCGTTGTTCAAGGTGAGATGCGCCAGTTGGCCATCGAACTGCAGCCGACGCGTCAAGTCGGGGCCAAAGGAGGCTTCGATCTCCTTCCAAAACGCCGCATGGTCGCCCTTATGGCGTATGTGCAGCTCCGCAAACGTCCGCATGCGACCCTGGTCCTTTCCAAGCGTGACTTGCAGAATCTCCTTGAGGCTCGAGAGCCCGATCGCCGGTTTTTCTTCCAGAGCGTGCGTCGCGCAGAGCCCTTGAAAACTGCGGGTCGCGGCGTCGATCGATCCGGAGAGGGCCTTGGGGATGATGCCCTGTTCCGCGGCGTTTCGCCAAGCTTCGGCGACCGAAGCGGTGCTCGCGCCAAACAATGCGTCGGGCTCCATCGAGAATCCTGCGCGAAACAGCGCATAGTAGAAGGCCGGCGCCAACGCCGCTCCGCCCTTGCCATGCGCAAATCGGTCGGCAACCGCGGCGAAGACTATTCCGCGCGCGTCCCAGCCAGTCTTCTTGGCAAGATAAGTGACGTCTTCCCGATCCCCGGACTCCCTCAGATCGGCAAGCCTGCCGGAGTGCGCCCGCCCCAGCGCCGCGGTCAGCGCTTCATATTCGCTGGGCAACCCCTCGGCGCTCGCCGGGATGGCGACGCTCAGGGTTTCGTGCGTCCCGGCGTTGTAGCGAATGTTCGAAACACCGAGCAGTTTTTGCCCCGCGAAGATGCGCACGCAAATGTCCGGCCTGGCTTTCTTTGGCGGCGGCGCGTAGTTGACGCGGTAGCGTCCATGTTCGTCGGTGGTCGCGGTCGCGAGCGAAACATGTGGGCCGGAATTCTTGTCGACGATCTCGACGAGCACGCCGGCAAGCGGCCCGCGTCCGGGGCTCGAAACGAGCCCTTCGACGCGGTGGCTGCCGTGAACCGAGCTCGCCCCCGCATGCGGCGGCGGCCCGCTGCTCGGCCTCGGATGCGTCGCCGTTGCGCTCGCCGCGTGCGGCGCAGCATGATGGGAAACAAGCGTCGTCGCGTGCGCGGCGCGAACTGCTTGATGATGTGCGTCCGCTCCGACGACATGAAAGGACGACGGAAAATGGTGCGGCGGGCCCGGCTGCGGAATGTAAATGTTGCCGCATGCACAGACGGGTCCATAGTCGACCTTGTCGCCGGTTTTTAGATGCGGCAGGCGCGCCGAAAAATATTGAGCGCCTGCGCGCACGTCCGTGCGAAAGAGGACGGCGGGAATTTTGCCCGGCGGACCGCCATTGACGCGATAGTGCACGTCGACGCGGTGGCTCGCATTGAGCGGATGCACGCCGACCGTGACCACCACCCCTTCGGCGGCGCTGTCTGCGCCGGCGGCGACCGTTCCCTCTGGCGCCGGCGCATCCGCGGTGCCCCACCACAGGCTCTTGCCAGCTGCGTCGAAGCGCACGATTCCTGTCCTTCGAGAGACACGCTCTATCGCCCGATGCGAACGGCGCTATGCCGACAGAAACTGCAGCTGGACGACCGCCGTGATGTCCTTCAGGCGAAGGGCGAGGCGCTCGATCACCCGGAAGCGATAGTAGCCGTTGGCGTCCTTCTGTTCGAAGCGCACGATCACGTCTTCGTCCGCCGTCATTTTCCCACGCACGAGGTCCATTGTATTGCCGCCGAGAGAAACAACGAAGCCGGCATACAAGATCGGCACGACAGCAAGGGTTGCAGACCCACCAATGATCACGCTAGGGGGAGATAGAGAGAAATATCCGGCTCCCGGATAGGTGACCGTCACGCTCGCGATTGCCCCTGCGGCTGAAACAGTGGCAGACGCCGTCGCCTGACCGAAAACGACGATAGGGGCCGCCGTGTACTTTTGAACCCGCGTTGGTCACGGTTACGCCGGTCACCGCTCCCCCCTGAACTGTCGCTATTCCGGTGGCGCCACCTCCTGTTGCGTCGCCTAAGGCGGGCTGGAAGGTCACTTGGGGCGCTGTCGTATAACCAGAGCCTGGATTCGTAATCTGAACCTGAGGAATCACTGTACCCGCGGCCGCGCCGGTGCCCACAGTCGCCGTTGCTTGAGCGACGTTATTGCCGCTTGGAGGGGCAATCGTGATCGAAGGCGGCGAAGCCGGAGCGTAACCCGAGCCCGGGGTGGTGACCAGTATCCCCGCGATGCCGCCCGTCCCATATCCCCCAAACAGCCCGCTCAAACCGCCAACATTGGATCCAGTTGTCGCTGCTATGAACGGTGGCAAGGTTCCTGTACCGAAGAAACCCGCATTCATGAGATGCCGTATAGGTTCCGCGGGGGTGATCAGTGTCGTTGCCAACGGTGAGTTGGCGTCGGCAAAGGGTTGGGTATGCAGAACAAGCGCATAAGGCCCATATTGCCCCTTCCCTTGCAGAATCGAGAATGCCTTTGCGACCGCCGAAACGATTCGTTCCTGATAGAAACCCGTCGATGTGGGACTCACGATGACAATTTGGTCAGGCGGAAGCGCAGGGCTTTGTGTAACTGGAAAATTTTGGGGGAGGGTGGTGGGAAGATTCAACAGCCCCAAATCGGTCGTGATAAATCGATAACCAACCGTAGTTGTGCTCTGATTTCCGATCAACGCGCTCAAAAACGCGTTTTCGCCCTGGCAGAGGATGCTGTCTTCGACTTGCGCGAGGATGTTCGCCGCTCGCGTGGCGAGCGAGACGCCTGTGCTCGCGTGCATTTGATGATGATGTCGCGTGAGGGACCATGATGGTGAGTGTGTTTGCGCCTGCTGCTCTTGATGCGGTGAATGGGGCTGATGTGGTGGGAGATGTTGTTGCTCATGGTGTCCGTGAACGCTCGCCGCCTCCTCCTCCACCTGAGCCGGCGTCAAGGAAATTCCACCCAAATTTCGTTTGACTCTCGTCGTCTCTGTTTCGTCTACGAAAAGGGCGCCCTGCGGAAGGCTTCCGGCGCCCTCGCCAGCGGCGATTGCATATGGTGACCCGGGAGCGATGACCTCGTCAGACGGCACAGTCGTCGATTTCGCAGGAATATGGACAGTGGGTAGGAATTTTGACACAACCCGTCGACCTTCGGATCTCTTCTCTGACAGCGGCGTCGATGCGATGCCAGACTTCGGGACTCCAGTCGATCTTGTCCCGCCCATGGTGCCCCGGTGCATGATTCGCGATTGCGGATGGGGAGGCGTCATCGAGTGCGGGCGCTCCATCGGCAACTGCACATCATGCAAGTGCTGGTTCGCGGGATTCGACCGCATGGCCGTCCGCCGCCGGAATGTTGCTCTGTAGGGTGGCTCCATGTTCCATTTTCGTGCTCCCTCTCATCCTTTGGTCAATCGAAGACACGCGCTTCGCTTTGACCGCGCGTCAGCCCGGCGCCTGTGCGCTTTCGAACACCACGCCGCCCACGAAGTCGTATGTCGTCACGCCGCTAGCCAAGCGATCTTGGAATCTGCTGGCCCGGCCCCCAGATCGCAATGTTGTAGGAAGCACGAGCCTGGCGTCTCCCGACGCAAGGCATAAGTCGTCAGCGCAAACTCGCCGGCGTTGAGCGCCTCGCACGCTGTTGCCGCGCGCGCGACGCTTTGACCGAAGAAGGCTCCATTGCCTTGCGCTTGTGACGTTGAATTTGATGTCCCCATCTGCGCCTCATGCCCCAGCCGTCCGATTGCGATGGGCATTTTTTGAAATTCGCTGTTCGGGCCGAGCTGAATGGCCGTCGGCGCGCCCTGAGCGTCGACACGCAATTTCAACGCGCCCGAACCTATTCCGGGATGAAAAGTGCGGCCTCTCATCCGCGAGTCATCGAAGTGAGCATGCGCGCTCGAGTCATGAACGCGAATCGACCACGTGTTTGCCCGCGCATCGAACTCGCCCGCGCGCGCCACGATGGCGACATGTGCGTCTTTGCCTGCGCGGGCACCCTTTGCCGATCCAAGCGCGATGATGTCGCCCGGACCCGCTGCGGCGAGCTTATCGACGCGTCGCCACGCGTCATGCGCCGCCCCGGCAAAAAATTTGTAATAGTCTTGAGCGCTCGGATATTGCTGCTTCGGCACCCTCGTGATCAAAGCAAAGTGCTCGCGGGCAATTCCTTCCATAACGACGCCAACGAAGGTCGCGTCGTCCATCATATAGGTCCCCGTCTTGCGATCGATCCGCGACTCCCGCTGAAAATTGGTGTGGCGCGCAGCCTCAATGATCGCCTCCGCTTCTCTCGCGATCATCTCAGCATGCGGGCGATGCATAGCGTTACCTGGACGGAAATCCTCGAAATCGCTGATGCTATTTGTCAGCGACAGCTGATCATATTCCTTCGAATGAAAACGCTGAGCTATCGCACCTTTCGGTCAAATTTGGATCGAGGATTGGAAGTAGTCCTTGCGAAGCGGAGGATTAGATCTTCCGGCCGAGCATGAGAGGAAGGGGGCCGAAGAGGCCGTGCTTCGCCGCTCGCAGCGCTCCGAGGCCGAGGCATGCACGTTTCGTTGCGACCGACAGTTTTCGCCCTGCGGATCGTAACTCAGAGATTCGCGTGCTCCGCGGCGCCGTTCCGCCGACTCCTTATCCAACTCGCCGCTTGGGAGCGGCGCTGTAGGCGCAATTTTCCGAGCAAATTGTGGACATGCGTTTTCGCAGTCGGGAGTCCAATCTTAAGGTGACGCGCAATATCCTTGTTGCTCATTCCAGCCGCGATGAGTTCAATGATTTGGGCTTCTCGGACGGTGAGGTCCGTAGGACAGCCTACGCTTTGGGGCGCCCGACGTTCCGACGCGTGATGCAGCAGGCCGGCCGCCACTCTCGCCGAACAAGTTTGTTCGCCCCGCGCTATTCTCAACAGAAGCGGCGCTAGCTGCGCGAGGCTCTCGTGTTTTGGGACATACCCCGTAACCCCGGCTTCGGCCCAGGCGATGACCTCCTCGGCTGTCTCGCACAAGGCGATGACCACGATCAAAATTCCCGGCGCCGTCCCGCGGATCAGCTTCACGGTGGAAAGCCCTTCGGGGAGATCGCGGTCGAGCAGCACCATGTCCAATCGTTCGCGCACGCCACCGCCAAGCGCCTCGGCCCAGCTTTGGAACGCGCCACAAATAGAAAGCCTCACGTCGCGCGACAAGCACTCCGCCAAACTCTCTCCGACAAATCTCGCCTCCGAAACGATTGAGAGGTTGATTGGAAATAGCCCTTGGCGGGTAGCTGCAGATTGTCCCGAATGGTCGATCTTGCTCATGTCGCAACTTCCGTGGAATTTATAAATGAACTCCCGACTCCTACGGCCGCCTTGGTGGCGAGCGCCCGCTGACCCATGTTCCATAAGACCATAGAGTTGCATCTTTTTCAAACTTCACCGCGGCCATTTGCCGCCGTTTTTTGAAATGCGCGATACAGATGAGACGAAAGCTCACCCATGACAACTGAGGCTGATTCAGTGCGGACTTGCAAAACGGGGATGAGCCCAGTGCGCGATTTGGCCAAGCCGAGGGCTGCGTCCCATTGCTAGCGCCTTGCTAGAAAGTATTCTCCCAAAACATAGCCTGTATTTTCAATATGTTCTGATAGAATTCGCGCGACTGAAAATCGCAGTGTCGGTGGTTCAATTCCGCCCCCGGGCACCATCCCCTTCCGCGAAATCCGACGATAGAAAGCGAATTTCAGAGAGTTGGGCCATGCGGCGGGCTTAGCGCAAGGCAGCGCGTGATTGAGCTCCCGCATCTGTCCGACAGCGCCTCCTTCACCAACCCCTCCTTCACCAGGGGACCCTCGCGCCCGAATAGTCAAAGAAGCCGCCCGAGTCATCGGGCGTGAGTTGGTCGAGGACCCTGAGCAGGCGCCTCGCACCCTCGCTCGGAGCCCGCACGTCGAGCCCCGCTTTGCCGAAAGGCTGGGAAAGGGGCGTCGCCACAGTCCCGGGATGCAGCGCGACACAGATAGCCTCTGGACGAATCCGCTTCAGCTCGATCGCACAAGTGCGGACGAGCTGGTTCAGCGCCGCCTTGGACGCTCGGTAGCTGTGCCAGCCGCCGAGCCGATTGTCGTCGATGCTCCCCACGCGTGCGGAAAGCGCGGCGCAAACGGATCTGCTCCGCTGCGGCAGGAGCGGCAGGAAATGCTTCATGACGAGCGCCGGCCCGATGGCGTTGACGAGGAAAGCGCGTTGCATGTGGCGCGCGTCGAGATCGCGCCAGCTCTTTTCCGGCATGAACTCCTCATCGTGCAAAAAGCCTGTGGCGACGACGACGAGGCTGACCGCCATTTCGGTCTCTTCGACTTGAGCCGCCGCCGCGGCGACGCTCTCCTCGCGGGTCACGTCAATCGGGTGATCGCCGCGCCGCGCAAAGCCGAAAATCTCCGAGTAATGTCCGGACGCCCCCAAGCTCTTGATGATGGCTTCGCCGATCCCGCCCTGGGCGCCGATCACCACAGCACAAGCCCTGGCAGGGAGAGTTGTCGCGGATGAGCCATTCATGCTCGTCGCCGAAGCGCAGGAAACAGGGCGCGAGCGCGGAGGCGGGCTTTTCGGCGGCGGGATGGTCGGATGCTCGGTCGCAGAGCCCGCGCCGATTTCCCGACCGTGCCCCGTGCCTCAGACGGGCCGACACAGCGCTTCGGGCGTCTATTCATGCAGCGCCGTCAATTTGGGAGTCTGGTGGCTCTCTGATCGAAGAATAGGCTTTGGCAGATCGTCGCCTTCACCGCTTCGACGTCATAGGGCTTGCTGATCAGGAAAGTCGGCTCCGGTCGTTGGCCGGTCAGCAGTCTCTCGGGATAGGCGGTGACGAAGATGATTGGGATATCGGCCTGCTGCAGGATATCGTTCACAGCATCGATGCCCGAGCTTCCATCAGCCAGGTGGATGTCGGCCAGAACGAGTCCCGGCGTCCTCTGCGTGGCGAGGTTTTTGGCCTCCGTTTGAGTTCTGGCGACGCCGATGATCGAATGTCCGAGCTCTCGCACAATCATCGACAATTCCGCCGCGATCACAGCCTCGTCCTCGATGATGAGAACATTTGTAACGATGCATTCGGCGATCTCTCGGCCCGCTTGGGAAATGAAACCCGACACGGTCTCGGTGTCGACGTCGAGAATGAACGCAATCTCCGACGGCGCGAAACGCTCGACCGTCTTGAGTAGAAACGCCTGCCTCGATCGGGGAGCGAGGCGCGCAACATTCTGCATCACCATTGGAGACGCCCCAAAATCCTCGGGTTTGTCCGCAGGGAACGACTTGTCTGAAACTGTCGACCAAAGGGCCGAAAAGAGGCGGTACAAACCGGCGCGGACCCCATGCTGCTTCGGAAAGGAGGCGGGCTCTTCGACGATCACTTCGAGCGTTTGGGCGACGAACGCGTCACCGATCTTCTGCGAGCCCGTAAGCGCGCGCGCGTATCTGCGCAAATACGGGAGATAAGGACCAATCTGTTGAGACAGCGTCATTTCGCTTTTCCTTGCACGGCTGAACGCGCCCGCTTTGTCTTGGACCACTCGCGACCTAATATATATATAGCTAATCGCCTGAAGCAGCGCGAGACGAAATCGGTAATGAGAGGCGATGTCAATGTCGGGGAACGATCCGGATGGGACCGGGAAGCCGTCATGGTTTCCAGGCCCCGAAAACCACGCCGAAGAGATCCCCGAAGTCGACGAGGCGACCCAGGAGCGCCTCGGACGGGCGTTGGCGCGCTACTGCGATGAACTCGTCCGACAGCCGGTACCCGATGTGCTTCTTTCTTTACTGGCCAAGTTGGAAGCCAAGGAGCGAGGCGAGTAACCGAGGTGCGGCGCCGACGCCCCCGAACCCGAAAACGAATGCGATGATCGCGATCAAAAAACATGATCGCATCATGAATCGCTTCGCCCATAGTCCATGCCTCCAAGTTCGCGGCGTCAAAGGGTCCGACTGCAAGGCTGGAGCCGCGCCGTCGAGCTAAACAGCGACCGATCTTCAAGGGACATCTCCCCGCTTGTTCTCGCAACGCTCGCACGCCGCGATCGAAGGTTGACCGCGAGCTCCAAGCGCTCCGCTCCAGCACTTGAACTAGGAGCGGGCAGATTTAAATCTATTGTAAAGTCCAGAATCCGCGTTAAGGCCGGGGACGACGGGGCAGGGGCTCCTGCGGCGTCATGACGGGCAGTCAGAATCGAAGGGGAGAGACCGGCACGTGCCGCTTTCCGGATTTGAGGGCGTGTTCACGGAGCCGATCGAAGCGCCGGAGCATGCACGTCGTTTGATGATGGTCCTGAATTGCTTGCCGGTGGGGGTCATCCTCGCCGCTGCCCCAGAGGGGCGTATCGTCTTTGGCAACCAAACGATCGAGACGATGTTCGGCCACCCGGTTCGTTACTCCAAGGACGCAGGGTCCTACGGGGAGTGGATCGCCTTCCACGAAGACGGGAAACAGGTTGAGGCCCACGAATATCCCTTGGCCCGAGTGCTTCAGGGCGAGCCCAATCCGACAATGGAGTGTCGCTACCTGCGAGGAGACGGCTCTCTGCTCTGGATCAAAATCAACGGCGGCCCACTCTATGACAAAGAGGGAAAGCTGTCCGGCGCCGTGGTGTGCGTCACCGAGATCGAGGCTGCGAAGCAGGCGCAGGCGCATGAACGTTTGATGCACATGGAACTGCATCATCGCATGAATAACGCCTTGACGATGATTCGATCGATCACCAATTTGAGCGCCCGCTATCCGAGCAACGCGCAGGAATTTTGCGAGGCGTTCTCAGGCAGAGTCAGCCTACTCAGCCGCACTCAGGTCCTATTGAGCAAGAACTCCTGGTCCACCATTCCGATGGACGAGCTCGTCGCCACCGCCTTGCCTGAAACGCTCGGCTACAGCCAGATAGAGGCGTCGGGCTGTGACCTGTCCGTGCGCTCGGATGTGGCTCTCGCGCTGGGGCTCGCATTACATGAACTCAAAACCAATTCGGCAAAGTTTGGAGCTTTGGGGCAAACCCAAGGCCGCGTCGAAATCCATTGGAGGCCTCTCGAGGGCGCGACCGCCGACCAGCACGTCGTGGAATGGAAGGAGACCGGCGGCCCGGTGACGTCGCCGCCGACGACGCGCGGACTGGGATTCGAGCTCTTGCAAAAGATTCTACCGATGCAACTCGGCGGGTCGACGGAAATCAAATTCGAGCCGGATGGCCTCAGCGCGAGCATCGTTGTCTCCCCCTAGAGCGTCGCCGCTACTTGTGGTGGCGTCGCGGAGCGAGCTCGATTCATCGTCGGTCGACGATGTTGACGCAGATTTCTAGGCAGGCAGGCAGCGGCGGCCGAGGGCCGAGAGCGCATTGAGGCGATCACCGGCATCTGGAAGCGGTCAGTCATCGTCGTCATCGGCCCGATCCCGCAGATCAGCAAGTCGCGCGCCGATGGCGGCAGCGAGCCTGCTTTGCAAGGTCGAGCCTCTTTCCATTACGCCCAGATTAGCGATATCGGCGTTCAGCGCCGCCTCGCGTCGCTTGTACCGCTCCACCTGATCGGGCGCCGGCGGCGGCACGTTTGTGTCGCGCCACTCAAGCGAGTCGAACCACGCCAGATCGTCTCCGGTCAGGCCGGACTTTGAAAGGCGCGCCTTCAGAGAGGCAATTTCCGTATTGTGGTCAGTCATCGATCCTCGCCCATTTCGCCTATCGCTGCGCTGTTCATCGCGGATGAAAGCGTCAATCCTCGAACCAATGCATTTGTTCCTCGGCGGCTGCGGCCCTCTTGAGAAAAAATGGAGAAGCGGCGCCGCCCCCTGCTCAGGCCCTGGAACAATCCCCATCGGGGCCGGTTATTCAACCGCTATTGAGAGGAGCGAGCCATGACCAAATCCACGTCTTCACAAAACGAGGGCGAAGGCAATCAAACAGAGGCCAAGCGCTTCAACGAGGCGCAAGCGAGATTCGCCCAATCTGGAAAGGTCCCCGCCGCGGCGAAGGATGCGGAAGAAGCCTTGGAGGGACCCGAACGCGAGGCGTTGGAAAAGGCCGAGGAGTTGGCGCGAGCTCACGCGAAGAAGTGAAGCCTGAGGCCGGTGAAACCAATGCTTTAGGATGAGCTAACGAGGCTCCGGGGCAGGCGACGCCGTCGCGCGTTCCGGGAGGCGCAGGCCGCGCGGAACGAGGCGGCGCTCGGCGTATTCAAAGACGCCCTGCACGAGCAGCGCAAGCGCCGCCGCGGGGACCGCGCCTTCAAGAATGAGTCCGAAATCGTCTAGCCGCACGCCAGTGAAGATCGGCTGCCCGTAGCCGCCGGCGCCGATCAGCGCGCCGAGCGTCGCCGTGCCGACATTGATGACGGCCGACGTCTTGATGCCGGCAAGCACGGCAGGCGTGGCGATGGGGAGCTCGACGAGCAACAGACGCCGCGTCTCCGTCAGTCCAAGCGCAATGGCGGAATTGCGGATGGATGCCGGAATGCTCTGCAATCCGGAGGCCGTGTTCCGAATGATCGGCAGCAGGCTGTAGAGGAACAGCGCCGCGATCGCCGGGGCCGGCCCGACGCCGAGCAAAGGCAGCATGAAGACGAGCAGCGCGAGTGAGGGAATTGTTTGCAGCACGCTGGCCAGCGCCAAGATGACCTGGCCGAGCATGGGCCGGCGGAAGGCTAAGACGCCGAGCGGGATGGAAACGAGGATCGCGGGGCCGAGCGACAGCAAAACGAGCCGCAGATGTTCGAGCGTTCTTGCGAGAAGCTTTGAAGAGAGGCTCTCCGGCCGCGCCGTCCCGACGATCCCGAACGTGTCTTGCACGAAGCGGGCTGCCGTCTCGTCTTCGCTGCGTCTTTCGATCTTGACCGCTTTGTTCATGGCGATCATCGCCGCCTCGGCAATGCGGCCTTGCATCTTCAAGAGCGCCTCCAAAGCTTTGGGCGCCTTTAGCGAGAGATCGGCCCGGTAGAGAAGAAGCGCTTCATTGTCGGAAAAAACGCCGCGGTCGTCATCAAGCAGCTTGAGATCATAGAGGGCGATCTCGGGGTCCGTCGTGTAGAGGTCGACGACGTCGATCTTCCCTTCGGCGAGGCCTTTGTAGGCGATGTCGTGGTCGAGGCCGCGCACTTGCGCCTCGCTGAGCCCGTAAGTCGCGCGCAGGAGCGGCCAGCCGTCCTTGCGATTCACAAACTCGTCGCTGAAGCCGAAACGCAGCTCGGGATGGCGCGCGAGATCCGAAATCGTGGAAACGCCCAGACGTTGGGCCGTCTCGCGTCTCATGCCGAGCGCATATGCGTCGCGAAAACCAAGCGGCGCGCTCTCTTTCACGCCGCGCGCCGCGAGCGCCCGGGTGAGCCCCTCCTCGTTCGAGACATCCTCCCCCGCGAGGATTTCTTGACGCAGCGTGCCGGCGTATTCGGGGTAGACGTCGATCTCGTCAGCCAGAAGCGCGCTCCACAGCAGACGCGTGCCGCCAAGCTCCTGGCGCAGAACGGTCCTTGCTCCGGTCGATGCGCAAAGCCTGGCGGCGATGTCCCCAAGGATGACGGACTCGGTGAACTTCTTTGAGCCGATGACGATCTGCTCAGTCGCTGCCGCGGCGCTGGCGTCGAGTGGACGAAAACAAAAGCCCAGAAAACAGAACAGGAGCATTGCGCCGCGCAGGATCATGGCGCTCGCTCCCCGAGCGCCGAAGCGACCTCAAGCGCGGCGAAACGCTCGGTCTGCGCCCTGATGAAATCGGTGACGAAAGCGTCCGCTGGCGCAGCGACGAGATCGCGAAAGCATCCCTGCTGCAACACCCGGCCCCGGTGCACGACGACGATCGTGTCGCCGAAGAAGGCCGCTTCGCTCACGTCATGCGTCACGATGACCACGGTCTTCTCAAGCGTGCTGAAAATCGACTTGAGCTCCTCCTGCAATTTGGCGCGCGTCATCGGATCGAGCGCGCCGAGCGGCTCGTCGAGGAGCAAGATCGGCGGATCCAGCATCAGGGCGCGCATCAAGGACACGCGCTGGCGCTGACCGCCGGATAGCTCTGCCGGATAGCGCTCCAAGGCGTCAGCGGGAAAGCGCGTCAGCACGCACAATTCGCTCACGCGACCGCGTCGACGCGCCTCGGGCCAGCCCATTTCACGAGCCATGAGCTCGATGTTGCGCCTCGCGGTCAAATGCGGGAATAGGCCGCCGTCCTGGATAACGTAGCCCATCCCGCGACGCAGGGTGAGCGCCGAGCGCGGCGCCATTCGCTCGGCGCCGATCCACACCTCTCCTTGATCGGGCGTCTCCAATCCGACGATGAGCGCGAGCAGGGTCGATTTTCCCGAGCCCGAGAGCCCCATCACGGCTGTGGTGCGGCCCTGCGGCATTGTCAGGCTCACGTCTGCGAGCACGCGCCACGGGCCGAAAGACTTGCTGACTTTTTCCAGTCTTATCATTCGAATCTCGAAAGCTTCGACGTGCGCATTGCTCGAAGCAAATATAGGCGCCCAACGACTTCCCGCCATTCGCGCGACGAAAAGCGTAGCCCTTGCTCGAATTTCAATCGACGAATCGCCGCTTTGCCCGCGCGGAGACGGCCCTATATGCCGTGCGTTCAGCCGCCCGCAAACACGCTGCATCAGGCGAGGACCTTTATGATTTGATTGGCCTCCGACATTCATGCGGATCAATGCGCGTCGGCGCTGCACGACCGTCTTTTCGAAACACGTGCGCTCTCGGTGAAGCTCGCGGCGCCGTTGAGCGCGGAAGACATGGTCGCGCAAGCGATGGACGACGCCAGCCCGACAAAATGGCATCTCGCGCACACCACTTGGTTCTTCGAAACATTCGTTCTCGCGCCGAGACTGCCGGGCTACGCCCTTTTCGACGAGGCTTTCGCCTATTGCTTCAACTCTTATTACGAGCAAATCGGACCGCGCCAGCCGAGACCCAAGCGCGGCGTGCTGACCAGGCCCTCGCTCGAGCGCATTCGCGCCTATCGCGACCATGTCGACGCGGCGCTCGAAGCTTTCTTTGCGCTTGGCTTCGACGAGAATGACGCAGCGGCGTCCGAGCTCGAGATCGGCATCAACCACGAACAGCAGCATCAAGAGTTGATGCTGACCGACATTCTTGCGCTTTTCGCCGCCAATCCGCTGCGACCGTGCTACCGGCCGGCGCCCGCGCAGAAATAGAGGCGGCGAAGCCGGGTTGGATGATCCAATACGCTGGCGGGATCG
>CAWFZD010000135.1:0-12961 GCA_963820145.1 uncultured Alphaproteobacteria bacterium | reverse complement strand
GTCCGCGCATTCACGCGCTCGCGATCTATCTCAAGAGCCTCCAAGCGCTCTCCTATGAGCGCTTGCAGCGGCTGTTTGAGGATCTTTTCGGCCTGACGGTGAGCCAGGGCGCGCTGATGAACATGTTCGCGCGCACAGCAAAGGCTTTCGATGAGAAGCGTGGCCAAGCGCTCGTCGTTCTGCGCCAGGCGGCCTGCGTCGCCAGCGACGAGACCGGCGTGCGCATCGAAGGCGTCAACGCCTATCACTGGGTGTTCCGCTGCAAGTCGGCGGTGGTGCACAAGGCGGCGTTCTCCCGCTCGGCCGAAGTCGTGCGCGAGACCATGGACGGGGCGCGCCCGAAGGTCTGGACCTCCGATCGCTACAGCGCCCAGCAGAACCACGCGCAAGCCCAGCAGACCTGTCTCGCCCATCTCGCGCGCGACGTCGCTTACGGCATGGAGGCTTCCGACGACTATGTGGTGCTGCGACTGAAGCTGTGGTTCGATGCGGTGTTCGCCTTCGCAAAGCGCATGGCGGAGTTCGCAGGGTCCACCGCACGGTCAAAGCGACGCGCGCTGGAGCGCCAGATCGCCGACATCTTGCAGACGCACACTGACTGTCCGATTGCGCGAGAGCTTTTGGCCAAGATCGCGCGAGCGCGCGATCAGCTGCTGACCTTTTGCGATTTCCCCGACGAGGTCGAGCCGACGAACAATGGTTGCGAACGCGCGCTGCGGCCTGCCGTGATCCAGCGCAAGGTGACGAACGGCTTCCGCGCCAAATGGGCCGCGGATCACGACGCCGCCCTGCGCACCACGCTCGACACCGCCTGCCTCAACGGCGCCGAGCCCTTCGGGACCATCCTCCAGACAATCACGCCCTGACGCCGCGCCGATCGCCGCCCTACGCCATCGGCTTGCAGTCCCCGCGGCCAAGGTCCCGTCACCCCTGGGTAATTACGCCGGCGGCATAGGAATTATTGCCGGGGTTCAGCGCATTGTTCTTGAACCCAAGACGATGCTTGGGCTGGCAAAGCAAACAGAAGGTCTCGAAGCGCGTCCTGTCCACGAGCCGTGTCCAACGCGGCGTGACGTTGGAGCGGTCCACGCGCGCTCCTCGGCTCCCTAGCGGCGTGGTTTCGCCGAGAGGGCGGGCCGCCCCTGAGCGCCGCGAGTCCCAGGACGCGCGCCGACGCCTCACCGGTTTAAGGGGAGCGCCCGCCCGATCGATCATCTCTCAAATCGCGACGTAAACATCGCAACCATAGTAGGAGACGGGATTGCCAAGTTGATCGGCGATCTTGTTCCAGCAGCGCCCGACGCCCTCAATGCGACGATAGACGAAAGTGCCATCCGGCTCGTCAGCGACTTCGTCGTGCACGTGACGGACGCCGAGATAGTTGAAATAGGAGATCGCCACGTCTTCTCGGCAACGATACAGGACATGCCGATCCAGCACATAGACGGTGCTATGGTCCTTTGCCTGGTTCACGCACCAGGAATAGAACTTCAGCCCGTCGGGCCGGACGTCGATGAGCGCCTGTCCTGGAGCCGGAATCGAGAGCGCCAGAGCGAGTGACAGTGCGAGCGTCGCGGACTTGTGCATTCCCCCCTCTGTAGCTTCTCGACAATCACGCGACGGAATTTATGATTTTGCCCGTTCGTCCGCCGCCGAAGTTTTACCGACCAAACCGGAGCAGGCGATTTTCATTAGCCATCGGCTCCGCCCACGGCAACAGATTTGCCGTCGACCCGCCGAGCCTTTTGGCGAGCAACTTGACAAAGCGGGGGCGCGCTGGCCTGTTGCCTTGTCTCGGCGATATCGGCCCATATGCGCGCTTTCCCCTGCCTCGCTGCTTCGTCGCGTCGACGTTGGCGCCGACTTGGAGCGAGCGCTTTGGCGATATTGCGCGCAGAGGAAGGAAGCCGCGAGCATAGCCACGTCCTCTGGCTCGGCCTCGCCGGCGTCCTCTTCCTGGGCGCGCAGCAACAGGCCTTGGGTTGGTATGCGGCGCCCAGTCTTGCGCTCTTTTGCGGGCTCTTCGTCATCGTCCTCTTCGACGTCGAGTATCTCGTTATTCCCGACGGGCCGCTGCTGTTCCTGTTCACGACGGGGGTCATGACCACGCTGCTGGGCGCGCCAAATGAATTATGGTCGCGGCTGGCGTGCGCCTTCGGCGCCTGGGGTGCGCTACGCCTTTTCGGCCTGGGCTACGAGCGATGGCGCGGCTTTGCAGGGCTTGGGGCCGCCGATCCCAAGCTTTTCGCAGTCGCAGGCTTGTGGCTTGGCTTTCGCGCCCTCCCCGGCTGCCTGTTGATTGCCGCTATCTCCGGTCTGATCTCGGCGGCGATCCTCATGCGCGAACGTCAACTGACGCATGCCGCGCAACCGATCCCCTTCGGTCCCCATATCGCCCTCGGCCTTTGGCTGTCTTGGACTCTGGGTTCGCTCGAAGGCGGCTGACACCGCGCCCTCAGCGCTGACGCAATGCGACCACGAAAGAAACGTCCACGGTCCGCCCCGAACTTTCGCCAGCGAGCCGCACGGCGACGAGCAGCGGCAAGTCGTGACGGTCGATCCATTGATCCGTCCAAACCGGCGGTCGCCCCTTCTCGACCTCGCCGAAATAAGACAAGCGGAAATAGGCGGCTTCGCGCAGCACGGAAACCCGACGCATGGAGTCGCGCGGCAGGTCAAGCCCCTGCGATGGGCGAAACACGCTGCTCCAAAGCGCAACGTCCTCCATGCGGGGCTTGCGGGCCAGCGATCTCCGTCAGAATGAGGCCACCCCATTGCGCCCCGCCCTCACTGAGGGCGAGGAACCGGCAGCTATCCGGGAGCCCGCGGAAGGCTGCGGATTGCCCGCCATCGGCCCTGGGTATGCGAATGGAAAGGGCGCGCGCCAATTGCCCGCTGATCGCGCGAGCGGCCTCTTCGATTTCGCTCACGGACTCGTATGTTTTTCCTGTCTCCCACGCGCGCCGCCCAAGATGCAGTCCGCCAATAATCGCACTCACGATCATTGAGAGTAGCGTGATAGCGAGCAGCATCTCGAGCAGGGTGAAGCCTGACCGCGCGTGACGCCTCATCGCAGCGGCTCACGCGTCGGGACTATCTTCAGCGTCGTCAGCGTCAGGCTTTCGCGCGCGCCCTCCTGCGCGCCTGGCCGGCGGATCGTCAAATGCAGCCAAAAACTCGCCAGCTCGCCGCTCCCGGTCGCGCTCTTGATCGTCACATACGGTTCAACCCTCAGATTCCACAGCAACCCGTCGTCATAAGCGCCGTTCGTCTCCCCCCGCGCAATCGGATGCTCTGTGCCGACAGAGTCGAGCTGCGACTGCCCCTCTCGAGAAGCCCGCAACAGAAAATCCGCACGGCTCTCGTTCCGAGCGCCGCCACTGAGCGCCGTCATGAGCTGAGACATCGCGAGCGCCAGCACAGCGAAGGCCACGAGCGTCTCGATGAGGGTGAAGCCCGTGCGGCGGCGGATCAGCTTACGTCGCACCGTGTCGCTCCGCTGAGCCAATTGACTTGAATGGTCGCCCGATTGCCGCCGATCTCGAGTATGATGTCGCCGCCGGAGGAGGCGCCGCTGGGATAGAACTTTAGGCCCGCGTTCTCGCCCAAATCGCGCTGACCCTTGGCAGCTGAAACCTGGACGCGCATGTCGGCTGGCAACAGCGTTTCGCGCACGCTCGGGGAAAAATAGCTTTTACGCGCGAGATCGACAAAGAGGGTCGCCTCCTCATTGGCGGAAATGGCGCGCGCTCTCGTCGCCCGCAAGGCGGCGCAAAGGCCACGTGCGGCGCCCTCCAAGCGAAGATGCGGGGCCACGGGGCGCACGAGTTGGGTCGATAACCCGGCCAGCAGGGCAATGATCGCCATCACCGCGAGCATCTCTAGGAGCGTGAATCCCCCGCGTCGTCCTATGATCGGAATCCGATACCGGCTCACTTCGTGGCCATCTCGTTGATTCCAAGCACGGCGTCCATCACCGTCATGATCAACCCGCCGACCACGAGGGCGATCAAAATGGTCAACGTCGGAGTGACCAAGCCCATCACGCGTTCGATCGAACGCTCCGTCTGCTTTTCGTACATCGCCGCGACGCGCAGCAACATCGAGTCCAGCTTCCCCGTCTCCTCGCCCAACGAGATCATCTGCGGGACGACACGCGGTATGGCTTCGATGCGCGCGAGCGCGCCCACTCAGGCTTTCGCCTCCGCGCACCGCCTCGATCGACGTCTCGATCGCTACGCCGAGATGGCGGTTCGACACCGCCGTGCGACCGCATTCCAGCGCAGGCAATAAGGGCACGCCGGCCTTTAGCAAGGAGCCTAGCGTGTGGGTGAATCGGGAGGTCTCGAATTGCGCGCTCAGCGTCCCCACGAAGGGAATTTGCAGGAAGCGCCGATCGATCGCTTCCATCCAATGCGGACGCTGGCGAGCGGAGCGCCAGAAGAGGAAAAGGCAAAAACCCAGGAGACACAGGCCAAGGGCCAGCAATCGCCAATTGGCCTCGACGTCGAGGATGAACTTCAAGCCCGAAGGAAGGGGGCGGTTGTTATCGACGAAGATCGGCGCAATGTTGGGGACGAGCGTAGCGAGCACGATTCCCGTTGAAATGATCGCAAGAGTGATCAACATGGCGGGATAGACAAGCGCGCTGGTGATCCGAGAGCGTAGCTCGACGCGGCGCTCCAGCATCCCGGCGAGATCGTTCAGGGCTTGGCCGACGTCGCCGATGGTTTCTCCCGCCCGCACCACATTGACGTATTCTGCTGAAAAAACGTCGCTGCGTCCCGCAAGCGCCTCCGAGAGCGAGGCGCCATTGACCACACGCCCCAGAATCTCCTCGACGAGATCGCGCAACCGCGGCTTGGCGATTTGGGCCGCCAGGACGCGAAGGCCATGCTCGAGCGGGATGTCCGCCTGCTCGAGCGTTGCGAATTCGCGCGTGAATGAAGCCAGCTCGCGCAGATCCGGCGGGCGGGGGCGATTAACGCGCCTTGCGAAGGCGCCGCGACCGACCTCGCGCGTTTCAAAAGGCGTCAGCCCGCGCCGCCAGAGCGCGTCTTCGGCCTCGTCCTTCGCGTCGGCCGCAATCTCTCCCTCGACGAGATCGCCGGCGGCGGAGTACGCGCGATAGCGGAACGTGGGCATCCCTACTCCATCCGAGTGACGCGCAACACCTCGTCAACACTCGTCTCGCCACGCCAAGCCTTGCCCATCCCGCACTGATACATCGTCGTCATGCCGGCATTTCGCGCGCAGGATTCGAGCGCCGGATTCGGGCGCGCCCTCGCAGACAAGTCTCTGCATGGCTTCGCTCATGATCAAGAGCTCCGCAATCGTCGACCGACCGGAGTAACCCGAATTTCGGCAGAAGGCGCAGCCCGCCGGCGCGCGTAGTCTTTCCTTCTCGCTTGCGAAGGCTTCCCCGGCGAAGCGTGCGCGCCACTGCGCCTTGGTCTCGAGAGGAGCCTCGCAGTGCGAGCAAAGACGCCGCACCAGGCGCTGCGCCAGCACCGCTTTCACCGTCGATGCGATCAGATAGCTCTCGACGCCCATGTCAACGAGACGTGTGATCGACGAGGCGGCGCTGTTCGTGTGAAGCGTCGAAAACACCAAATGACCGGTGAGCGAGGCTTGAATCGCGATTTTGGCGGTCTCCGCATCGCGGATTTCGCCGATCATGATGACGTCCGGATCCTGACGCAAAATTGCACGCAGAGTATGAGGAAAGTCCAGCCCGATCGCAGGCTGCACCTGCACCTGGTTGACGCCAGTCAGTTGATACTCGACGGGATCCTCAACCGTGAACACTTTCACTTCGGGACTCGTGATCTCTTTCAGAGCCGTGTAAAGCGTGGTCGTCTTGCCGCTGCCCGTGGGGCCCGTCACGAGCACGATCCCGTTGGGATTGCGCATCGTATTGCGCAATGTGTCGATGGTGCTCGGCTCGAAACCCAAGGCGCCGAAATCGAGCGTCGTCTGGGAGCGGTCGAGAATACGCAGAACGATGCTTTCGCCATGAGATGTGGGAATCGTCGATACGCGAAAATCGATGTCCACTCCGCGGATCGCCATCTTGATGCGCCCGTCTTGTGGCAACCGGCGCTCCGCGATGTCCAGACGCGCCATGATCTTTATGCGAGACGTGATCGCCGCCTTGAACCCGGGCGGCAAAGTTTCGGCGGGCGCAATACGCCGTCGACCCGAATGCGCACGACAACCGACTCCGGCGTGGGCTCCACATGAATGTCAGAGGCGCGCGCTTCAATCGCGTCGGCAATGATCTGATTGACGCGGCGAATGACGGGCGCCTCGTTGGCGATGTCGCGTAGTCGTTGTAAGTCGAATTCGCTTGCGGCCTCCGAATGGGCGTCCTCGTCAACAAGGGCGGGGCCTTGGGATTTCTTGCCGTAAAGTTCCGTCCAGGCCTTCTCGAACAACGAGGGGCTCAGCAAGCGCAGCTCGAAGTCCAGGCCCGTCGAATAGGCGAGGGCGTCCACGGCCTCGAGGTCGAGCGGATCGGTGACCGCAAGCGCAGGCCTGTCCTGCTCGACGAAGAGCGGCAGGATGGCGGCCGTGCGCAGGAACTTTTCGGGTATTTTGTCGGTCAGCACCGGCTCAAGCGGAAGCCCATGAGGCTCAAGCACCGGGATATCGAGGAATTTACCCAAATGCGCATAGAGGTCGGCCTCCGACACGAGACCGAGCTTGGTCAGCACACGGTCAAACCTCTCGCTGCTCTGTTTTGAAGCCCTTTGCGAGCGCTGCAGCGCAAGCTCATCCAGGGCGCGCGCATTAAGCAGAAAGGCGCCGAATTCCTCGGCAAAGGCACCGCCTCCAGCCGCGAAGCGGCGGTGCGCGAGAGGCTGCGCCTTGGAAGATTGAGAACCCTGCATTTGTCGCCCCTCAACTCTCCAGCCGTGATGGCGCCTTCCGGTCTCGCGCCTGAGCGCCTTGCGACAGTTTGTCGTCATCAAGATGCCGCTATTCGAGGTATTTACTAAAGCAAAAACGGAGGGTCTTGTCCATGTTCGCCGCCTCAACCTCCCGCTTGCGCGAAAGCGTCCGAAGATGTGCGGTCCTCTCGCTCAAAACAACGACGCTGTCGCTCGGCGCGGCCGCCGCGAATGCTCTAGAGGGCCGGCCGGGTAAAACGCCCTTTACCCAGAATTATGACTGAAGCCGCGTGAGTCTCCAAGTCACTTCTCGATGCGTTGCATGCTCAAAGAGGTTATGGCGAAGGATGTCGGGGCGATCCGACCTTTGAAGAGAAAGCCGGATGACGTCACAAGCTCGCACCTCATGGAACAAGGATCTTTTCACGGGCGCGCTGCTCGCCAGCGGCTGGAGGATTTGGCGCGTTTACCGCCGGGAGTTTTTTGCGCTGTTTCCTCCGGCGACCGTTTCCTGGCTGCTCGAAACGGGGGATCGCAGGCTCGTCATTCGCGCCGGGGACGGCGCGCCGAAGTTCCACTTCCAGGGCGGTCCGCCCGAGGGAAATTTGCTGCCTTTCGGCCCGCAGGAAGCGCGTCAAATGTCTCTCGCTGAGGCCTTGGCCCAGCGCGGACTCTCGCGCGCTGGGACGAAAGTCTTCCTCGAAATTCCTCGCGAAGCCTTCTTTGTGCGCAGGTTCGACATTCCGGCGGCGGCCGAAGCGAATCTCGTGCAGCTCCTGATCGCGGATATTGAGCGCAAGTCCCCTTTTCGCCTCAGCGAGGTCGTTCATGGCCACACCTTGAAGCGAAAGCCTGAATCGCCCGATAAATATGTGGTCAGTCTTTGGATCGTGCGCCGAGACATCATTTCGCAGATGATCGAAGCCGCTGGAATCGGTTGGGAGGACCTCGACTTTCTCATGCCGACGAAAGGCGGCGGCTCCGAAGAAGAAGGGCCTACCATCGCGCTCGGTCGGGGGGGCGAGCCTTCCCATTGGTTTCGCAATCTCGCGCTCGGACTTTGCGCATCGACTATCATATTGAGCTTGCTGGGCTCGATAACCCTAATCTGGCGGACAGGTCAGGCTACGGACACGCTCGACGCGGAAATCGCCGACGTTACCGCCCGCGCGTCCAGAGTGCGCAAGTTGGCTGACCAGGCCATCGCTGAAAGCCGCCTGCTGCAAACCCTGCGCGCGGAACGCGCCGGGGGTCCGACCTTCGCCGATTTGTGGGAGGAGATCTCGCGGATTTTGCCCGACGGTGCCTACCTCACCGAGATGCGCCTGTCGGATGGGAAGAACGATGAGCGTTACGTCGATCTCGTCGGTCTGGCGGAGTTGGCGGTCGGCTTGCCTGCGCTGTTCGAGAAGTCGGCGATCCTTGCCGACGCATCGCTCACGGCGGCGATAACGCCAAACGCGGCAGACAAGCGCGAGGCCTTCTCGTTGCGCGTCAAAATCAGGCAAAACACGGCGGCCGAAAGGAAATGATCTCGCTCAGCAGTCAACAACAGTTGTGGTCGCGCCGCCTCCTCTTCGTGACCGCGAACCTGCTCATTCTCTTCGTGGCTTATCTCCTTTTCGTCGCGCCGATAGAGAGCTTGGTGGAGGAACGGACCGACGCGCTGATCCAGCGGCAGACGACCTTGGCGCGCTATAAATCCATCTCCAGCCAGGAGGCGGTGGTCCGCACCTTTGCAAATCAGGTGGCGGAGAACAACGCGCACGGGGAGCTCATTGCCGGCTCGAATCCCGGCATCATCGCCGCAAATTTGCAGGCGCGTTTAAAAATGCTTTCCGAGAGGGCGAATGTCTCGGTGAGATCCATTCAAATGCTGCCGCCCAAGACCGTCCACGGCGTAACGCTCCTTGGCGCGAGGCTTGACGTTTCCGCATCCACCGAGCCGCTTCACGCCTTCGCCCGCGCCCTCGAAGGGGAAACGCCGGTGTTGTTCGTGATCGCGGCGACGCTGCGAGGCCAAGCAGGAGTTTGGGGGAGGCTTTCCGACGACGCCAGCAAGTCGGAGCCGACGATCGAAGCGCAATTTGACGTCTACGGCGGAGCCTTGGGGAAGGAGCAGCCGTGAGAGATTTTCGTGCAACGGCGCTTCTTGAACGTCTTTCGGCCTTCGCCAAGGCGAGGCGGCCTTCGTCCTCCCTGACGCCGGAACTCCTTGCGCGCCTTTCGGCCTTCGCCAAGGAGAATCGTCTTTCGGCTCTGATGTTGACGGCGCTTCTTGCGCATTTTTCAACCTTCGCCAAGGGAGAGCGTAGTTCGCCCCGCGGGTCGAGGGCGCTTCTCGCGCAGCTTTCGGCCTTCGCCAAGGCGAAGCGTCTTTCGCCTCTGATGTTGGTAGCGCTGAGCCTGCTTTCCGTCACGACCACGCTCTCCGCGCTTTTTTTTCTGCGCGCCCTGATCGGCTTAGACGAAGCGGCGCCTTCGGCGACGCCCGACTGGCGCCCGCCGTCCGCGTCCTTTCTCAATCCGCCCGCCTCATCGCCTCCGCCGACAGACGTCCAAACCGTGACGAGACCCGTCTTCGCAAAGTCGAGGCGCCCCGTCCCGAAAACGGTCGCGGCTCCGGCGCCGGAGAAGCGGACTGGCCCGCCCCCGGCGCTGACGGTGCAAGCCATCGTGCTGTCGACCGGCGCTTCGCGCGCCTACCTCGTCAGCCAGGGCGGAGCGAACGGCGAATGGTACCTTGTCGGACAGTTGATTGATGGTTGGACCATCTCGGAAATGCGCGCATCCGAGGTGACCTTGAAGAGCGGCGAACGAACGGCGACCCTGTCGCTCTACCCCGAGACACCGCCCGCCGGCGAGGGCGAGGCGAAGGGCTTGCCGCCGAGCATGCCAAGCGCGATAGCGGCGGAGCCGAGGGCACCCCCCCCTCCCCGGCGGAGGTGATTGATCGAGCAGGCTCATATCCAAAAACCGCATCGCGCCTTTGCGGAGCATGCCCTCGCTCGAACGATTCCGTCCGAGCGGGAAGCGCGCTAAGGCTTGCAGCTCGGCAGAGCCCCCTTGCCGCTGCTGGCGGCGGCGCGCAAGGCGTCGAGATAGAGCAAGGCGCTGGACCGCAGTTCTCGCAAGGCGAAGGGGCCCTCGGCGGCGCCCCTGAAATCCACGATCGCCTCTTTCGCGCCGACCTGTCCGTTCTCAGCGAGCGTTTCCGCATGAATGAAGTATGTGGAGTTGCCGCCGCCTTGCAGCGCGGATTTGAACGTTTGCGGAAAGCGTCCGTCCTTTCGGTCGAGATTGCTGGGAAAAGGGGTTTTGAGGAGATAGTCGACCTGCTCGGCCGGAAGACCGGCGAGCGCCGCAAAGAGCGCTGGAGGCGCCGCTCTCGCGTTGACGCCGGGTCGATAGGAATAAACGGTCATCAAGCGGACGATTTTGGAAAAGAACGTCGGATCGACGCCGGCGACCTGATCGAGCTCCAACGTGGTGGCGAAGGGCGCGTGCTTGGCGCCGAACGGCCTGCCGGAGTCGTTTGACTGTTCTCCTTCGGTAGCTGGGCCGCTGGACGGCGGAGCGCGAAAATTTACGATCGCAACCGCCAATGCGTTCGCCGCGCTCGTTTCCAGCCCCAGCCCCACAAATAACGCCTTGAGGATCTCAGGCGTCGCGCTGTTGAGATCGATCTTGCCGCTTTCGTCCTCGATCGCGACAGCGACGGCGACCCCCTGCATCCAGCAAAAAATGGGCGCGCCGTCATGAATCAGATCTTGGGAGTGCTGATCCTGCTCGGAAATCAGCGATAAAATCGCCATGTTGACGGCAGCGTCGGCGAACAGTCCCGCCTGCGCGGCGCCGGCGATGTTGAAGGTGGTTTTCAGTCGCAGGCTGCTCGTCGTCACGAAAGACAAGATCAGCAAGGTTATCAGGCTCAATCCCCAAATGACGGTGACAAGGGCGAAACCACGCTTTCGCCGCAGCGAAGGCGCTCTCGACGGTGCAGGCTTCGCGTCGTTTTTCGCAGGGAACATCCTGATTGCCTCGCTCCGTCGGGCCACGAGAACAGCGACGCACGCGGTTCCATCCTCGACCGGCTTCACCTACCGATGAAGACTCAAGGGGTCAAACTCGCAACAGGCCTTTATTTTTAGCGATTATCGGCTTGACGTATGCTATAAGATATGGCATGGTGCTCTACATGGAGACGGCTATGTCCGTCAGCATAACGATCCAGCAGTTTTTCGCACGGTTCCCCGACGACGCTTGTTTGGCGCACCTGTTTAAGCAGCGTTACGGTGAGAACGTCGTTTGCGAGCGCTGCGGTGAAATCGGCAAGTTTCGGAAGCTTTCGAAAATGCCGGCTTACACTTGCAACTGCGGGAATCACATCCACCCGATGGTCGGGACGCCGTTTGGACGCACCCGCGTGCCGCTCCAGAAGTGGTTTTACGCGATGTATCTTTTCACGACCTCGCGCCATGGCGTCCCCGCAAAAGAGTTGCAACGCCAGCTCGGTGTTTCTTACGAGACGGCTTGGCGCATGGGCCATGAAATCAGAAAATATCTTGCCAAGGTGGCGGCGACGACAAGCTGAGCGGCCACGTCGAAGCTGACGAAACGATGATTGGTGGGAAGCGTAGCGGCGGAAAGCGTGGCCGAGGCGCGCCGGGCAAGACGGTCGTCTTCGGTATGGTTGAGCGCGACGGCAACGTGATCACCCGCGTGGTTCCGAACGTGAAGCGCAAGACGCTTGAGCGGCACATCATCGAAAACATCGAAACGGGCGCGAAGGTCTCGACCGACGAATTGCTTTCCTATGCGCAGCTCGCCCGCCTTGGCTATCTTCATGGTACGGCCAGCCATAAGCAAGAGCAGTGGACGAATGGCGAGCATCACACCCAAAGCATCGAAGGCTTTTGGTCGTTGGTGAAGCGCTCTGTCCGTGGCACGCATGTTCATATCAGCCGCCAGCATCTTTCGAAGTATCTTGGCGAGTTTGAGTTTCGTTGGAACTCTCGCCGTAATCCAAGCGCGATGTTTCCTCGCCTGCTGGTGTCGTTTTAGATGTTTAGTCCCGGCGTTTTCTGGAGCGGATCGATTTTGAATTGTTCAGGCTCGGAAGTCCAGCATTTGCAGATGAATTCGTATGGCGTGAGGCCTCTGAGGGTCTTGAGCCTCCTGCCGAAATTGTAGGCGTCGATGAAGTCCGCGAGATGCCTGCGGAGCTGAGCGTGGTCGTCGTAGTGATAGCTTTTCCCTGTCGCATCCTTGATCGTGCGGTTCATGCGCTCGACCTGGCCGTTCGTCCACGGATGATTGACCTTGGTGAAGCGATGCTCGATGCCGTTCTCCTGACATCGCAGCCCGAACATATGCGTTGAAAAGCGTGCGGTCGGCCCATCGGCGTAACGCGGCGGCAAGCGGAACTGAATGCCGTTGTCGGTCAGAACCGTATGGATTTTGTAGGGGACCACCCTGATCAACGCGAGGAGGAATGCCGAGGCCGTGACGCGATTGGCTTTCTCGACAAGCTGGACGAAAGCGAACTTCGACGTTCGGGTAATTACCCACGGGCGACGTGAGCTTGGCGATTTGATCTTTTTTGGTGGGATATTGCGAGGCTCTTGCGCGGCCTCCAGCTCGATGATTTCAAGAATCAGATGATTCGAGACGAGCTGGAGCGCCTTTCGAAGGAGGAACTGATCGAGCTGGTGCTGCGTTTGCAGCGCCCCGACAAGACGTCGCGCACGTCCTCCAAGCCGCCGTCGACGGATCGCAAGGAGCGGCGCGAGAACGCCAAGCCTGGCGGAGCGAAGCCCGGCCATGAGGGCCACAAGCGGGATCTTTGCGCAGATCCCGACGAGATCCGCGATCACGTTCCGACATGTTGCGAACATTGCGGCTGCTCGTTCGAGGACGGCGCGGCGGCAGAGCTGATCGGCGAATATGACGAGATCGAGATTCCACCGGTGCGGCCGTTTGTGCGTCGGCATCGGCGCTTTGCGATCCGCTGCGCGTGCTGCGGCGGCGCGACGAAGGCGGACGCACCGCCAGTCGCGCAGGAGACG
>CAWFZD010000134.1:0-5218 GCA_963820145.1 uncultured Alphaproteobacteria bacterium | reverse complement strand
ACGCCTTCGCGGCGCTGGGCTACGTCACAGCGGGCGATCGCCTCTTCCAGATGGACCTGCTCCGGCGGAAGACCGCCGGACGACTGGCCGAGATTTTCGGCGAAGGTCTTGTCGAATTGGACAGCCGCAATAGAATCCTTGGATATGAGAGGCTCGCCGGCGAGATATTCGCGCAACTCCCGAAGATACAACGTTCTATCCTAAACTCTTATGCCGCGGGGGTAAATCGGGCAATGCAAGCGGCCTGGGCATGGCCAATCGAGTTCTACCTCCTCAACTACAGGCCGCGGCCCTGGCGTCCGGAAGACAGTATACTCGTGCTGCTCGGGGTTGAGGATCTAAGTGACCGACGCCGAATATCAAGAACGCATGGCGAGCGTCATGCGGCGCGCGCTGCCGGCGCCGGTCGTCGAATTTATTACGCCCGAGGCGGATTGCTTCAACGAGATTCTCGCCCGAAAACCCCCTCGCGTTGCGAGAAAGGCGCTGCGCCTGTGGACGAATTGAAGAAGCTTTTCTCCGACGCCCGCGGCAAGCGGTTCTCTGGACTTGTGAAACGCGATTGGCAAACGCGCGGCTCGAATGGCTGGGTTGTTTCAGGCGCCAAAACATATGACGGCAGGACTATGCTTTCGAACGACTTACATCTGAACCTTACCACTCCAAACCTCTTTTACCGGGCGGAGCTCAATTACGGCTCGACGAGCATCTCCGGTCTGACCCTGCCCGGGCTGCCGATGGTTTTGACAGGCAGCAACGGCGAAGTTGCCTGGGGCGTGACCAACCTTCGCGCCGACGACGCCGACTTGGTCGAAATCGAAAGCTCCGCCGCAAACTCCGAGGAATATCGCTCGCCTGCCGGAGATCGCCCCTTCACCTTCAGGGCAGAGACGATTTCGGTCCGCGGCGCGCCAAACCTCGCGCTGCGTGTTAAAGAAACGATTTGGGGCCCTGTTCTGCCGGAGCGCCTCTTAAGTCATGAAGTCGCCCTTCACGCCTCTACTCTCGATCCGCTGACCACAAATCTCGACCTGGTGGAAATGGACGGCGTCACATCAATTCAGTCGGCGCTACCGCTTTTTCATTCAACCGGCGGCCCGCCGCTCAATGTTCTTTTGGCGGACAAGGCCGGCGGGATCGCATGGACGATGATGGGCCGCCTTCCCAAAAGATTTGGTTTGACGGGTCTTTACAGCGAGAGTTGGGCCGACGGCAGCCGAGGATGGAGCGGCTATTTGTCGACGAACGAACTGCCGAGCCTCGTCAATCCGCCGAGCGGCTTTTTGATCAACACCAATCAAAGGATGCTCGGAGCAAAGGAATTCGCCCGAACGATCGGTCACGAGTATCAAGGAGGGTTCAGGGCTTGGCGCGGCACGCAAATATTGCAAGGCCTCACGAAGATCACTGAAGCAGATATGCTTACAATGCAACTTGATACGGAAACAGAATATTATAGATACTATCAAACCCTGGCTCTCAAAGCCTTGAACTCCGCCACCGCTACGGGGACCGAAGAGGAAACTCTGCGCCGATATTTGGAAGCCTGGGATGGACATGCTGAATTGAACTCGTTAGGTCTCCCACTAATCGTGGGGTTCAGCGAGCGACTGCATGACGCGATCCTTGCTCCAATCGCCACCCGTTGCCGTGAGATTGAACCAGGTTTTCAACTGGGGTGAACTCTTCTGGACGATCCGGTAAAGCGCATAATCGAGACTAATTTGGTTGAGCTTATCCCAGTTAACGACAAGGAATACAAGGACTGGCCGACTTTTATGCTTGATATCCTGAAGCAGAGCGCTGAGCTTTTGAAGCAGCGTCATAAAGTTAAAGGACTTGAAAAGCTTAAGTGGGGGGACGTTAACGAAGTCAACATGACGCATCCTCTCTCGGCTGGGATTCCTATGCTTAATTATCTTTTTGATATGCCTCACCTGCCGCTACCGGGCTGTGTGCAATGCTTGCGCTACTCCTTCGAAAATATGGGGGCAAATGCCCGCGTTGTCGTGGCGCCTGGGCGCGAGGGGGCAGGCATCATGCAGATGGCTGGAGGACAATCCGGGCAGCCGGGCTCCCCCCATTTCGAAGACCAGCAGCTGAACTGGGTGAAGGGCGTCCCCACTCCGTTCCTGGGAGGACAAGCGCAGAGCCGACTGATGTTGTCGTTGTCACGCTGAATTGTCCGCCGCTTCTATTTTTGACTTTCTTCACGAACCAAGGGGGCAATCGTCACAGCCTGCACGAGGACGGCCGTGGTCCCCTTGACACAGCCGGGCCTTGGACACGCGAGGGTCCGAGAGCGTGCTCAAGCTTGTTTTCCGTCATGCGCCGCGAATTCTTGGAGGTCGTTTCGAATTGCTTCCAGAACAGCGTCCCGACTTTGTTCAATAAAAAAATGGCCTCCCGGCATTATTCGCAGTCTAAATTGATCACGCGTGTATTTTTCCCATTCATGCAGGGCGTTCGGTTCCGCGGAAACGTCCTCCGCGCCAGCAAAGACGGATATGGGGCAGGGAAGGAGCCGGTCAGGCTGGCTGTGGCGACAGCTCTCAGCGATCGCGAGATCGTCTCGCAGCACTGGCATCATCAGATTTCGCAGTTCGAGATTTTCTAATGCGGCGAAGGAATTTGATCCAAGGTCGCGCAACGCGCTGATCAACTCCTCTTCTGGGGCCTCTGACAGATCGGGCCGGATTGGCGGCAGGTGGGGCGGCCGGCACCCGGAGACTTGCAGAAGTCGCGGCAGCGGTCCTCCCACCCGATCCAGATTGCTGGCCGCGGCGAAAGCGACAAGGCCGCCCAAGCTATGGCCGAAAAATGCGAAGGGACGGTCGAGCCAAGGCCGCAAACGGGGCATTAGATCTTGCAACAGCGTTTCTATTCGCCGGTGGCGAGCGACGACGAACAAGTTCTCGCGTCCGGGTGTTTGAACGGCGCAGACCTCTATTCGGTTGCCTAAAGGCGAGGGCCAGGTTCTAAAAGAGGCTGCGCTTCCGCCAGCATGGTGAAAGCAAAACAGTCTGATGCCTACGGAGTGGTCCAAAGGCTGGCGGCGTATGATCCAATTGTCAGTGGGGGGCATCTCGTTCATCGAACAGGTTCCGCTTACTGGGTTGGAATGCGATCGTTAAAATCTGCGGTTGAGCTACCTAAACGGTCAAGTTCGCCCCCGAATTGGTCTGGGCCGCCTCTCTCTCTGTCTCAACCTCCGCGCCATGCTCCGCCCAGCCCCGGCTTCGCGAGGGAACAAAGCTGCCGGCAGCTTTTCATCATTCCGTTGATTTGGCCTCTCTCACAACCGGTGTTTACGATCGCGGAGGTCGGCCAGGTAAAAAATTTGCAGGTCGAGTCGTAAGTTCGACGCCAGCTGCGTCCTACCATCGGGTTGGTGTTGACGCCTACAGCTTTTCTGGGAACCGCCTTTTTCCGCGTGATCGAACGAGGGCGCCTAAAAGGCGCGTTCGCGAGACGGCTCACCCAGATGGTTCGATTCGTCGGCGACCAGCCCACTTAGCGTTAACTTGTTTGGGAGGCAGAAATGCATGGAATAAATGTTAAGCGGCAACGCAACTGGGTGCAGGCAGGCTTGGTCTGCGTCGCCTCGGCTTTGACCGCAGTTCCGGCGGCGGCGACGACTTATAATCTCTATGTGCTGGAGGCCGCCGTTCCTGCAGTGCAGGTGGTGCAGACGGACCAGAATGGCGTTCCGAAAAAGAATTTGGGAACTCCCATACCGGTAGGCAATATCCCTGCGGCGGCGGTGGCCACGCCGAACAACCAGGCGGTCTGGGTGCCGAACAGTGGCGACGGAACGATAACCGTCATCAACACTTCCAACAATTCGACCAAGAAGTTTTCGACGGTGACGTCTTTCGACACCTATGGAGTTTGTACGGCGAACAGCTTCCAGTTTCCTTGCTCGTTTCCGGGCACAGTCGCCTTCAGCCGGGACGGATCACGCGCTTACCTCGTCGACGCCGGCGATTATACGCTCAAGATCATCGATACCTCCACCGGCCAGGTGCTGAAAATCATTTCGGTTGGAAACTTCCCCACTACGGTCGCGCTCACGCCTAACGGCAACACCGCCTATGTGCCGAATCTGGTCGACAACACCGTCTCCGTGATCAGTATTCCGCAGCAGAAAGTCGTGGCCACGGTAAATATACCGATTCCCAACAACATTCCGCCAGGGGGCAGCCTGCCGAGCCCAACCGGCGCAGCCGTGTCTTTGGACGGAAATTTCGTTTACGTGACCAACGCCTACGACAGCACTCTGATCCCGCCAAATGACAATCCGTATCAAAAGAGCACCGTCACGGTGATCCGCACGTCCAACAATACGGTGGCGGAGACGATTGATGCCGGCGGCTTCGTGGCGAGTTCGGTCAGCTTTTTGCTTAACGCTCCGATCGCCCTCGTGGGGAACACCGGAACGGACGACTACCCGGACAATAAAATCGGAGTGATCAGCACCAGTTACCCGCCGACTTTCCTGGAATCGCTCACCGAGCCGTCTCCCGCCGTAGGTCCCGCCGCCATCGATCCGGAAGGAAAACTGATTTACGTGGTGAACATTGGCACCGGGTCCGGGGGAGAGAGCATTCTTACGCTGAATGCGACCTCCCTTTCCAATGTGAACCTCTTTACCCTCCCGGCCGGCAGCTTCCCGCTGAGCGTCGCCATCATCCCTGCCGCGTGCCCCTAAACCAGGCGCCCGACGTAGGGTCTCTCGGATGCGACTCAAAAACGCATCCGAGAGGACATTTATTTTATGACGTTTTTGATGAAGCGAAATAAATATCGCTAATCCAGAGGCGAAACGCCGGCGTTTTTTGTCGTTCTACGTGGCTGTTGACGACAGCATATCGCTTTGCAAACATGATTAGCCGCGATATACTACGAAATGCGAGGCTTCGCCTATGAAAGGGTCGACCCTCTTCTCCGCAATCGGACCGCGCACAGGGCAACCGCGTCGGCTGCCGCGAGGTGATTTTGCTTTCACCACGCCGAAGGAAGCGTCGCTGCGCACTTTCAATAAAGTGGGGCCGAGATCGAAGTTTGCGCCGTTCAAGAAGCTCCCCTGGTCGTGCAAATTTCTTCGTTCCTGTCAGAGGGAAGTAAAAGCTTTGCTATACGCTCTACTTGCCCGCGTGCGGTTGCGCCTTCACCGCTCATTTGCATTTTTTGGGTTTAGCCCGTCTCATGAAATCCA
>CAWFZD010000133.1:0-5864 GCA_963820145.1 uncultured Alphaproteobacteria bacterium | reverse complement strand
CTTCGGCGAGGGCAACGCGTCGGCGGTCGAGAATTGTCGAGCTTTCCCGCTCGGCCGCGTCCCGCTCGGCCGCCAGCTTGGCGAGCGCCGCTTGGACCTCGGGGGCGCTCATTTTGTCGGGCGTCTTCGCCTTGTCGCCGGTAAGTTTTTCCCAAAAAGCCATGCTGCTTCCCTCGTTTCGAGGGATTAAAACAGGGTCGCAATGCAACATCGGAAAAATTACTGCATGTCCCGGAATTATTGGGCTTGCGGGCTATAGAATGTCGAAAATTCTGCGCTCGGAGAGCGCGTGTCCGTCGCACAATTCCAAAATGCGGTGCAGGGCGCGCCGATGCGCGGTCGCGTTTGTCTCAAGGCGGGGCCAGCTCGAAGTCGCATAGCGGGCGAGGTCTCGCGTCAGGTCCTCAGCAATGCGGGTCTTGGGACGGTCGGAATAATAGCGGGCCGCCTCTCGAATTGCCTCGTCACGCGCTCGCAGCCGATCAGCACGCGATGGCGGAGGTCGCAATCTGGCGATCTCCTCCTCCAGCTCGACGACGAGCGCCCATGCTTCCGTCGCGTCTCTCGACAGCTTCGTGACCGTCTCCAGGAAGGCGATTTGCTCGGGCCGAGGAAGCAGCAAGACCCTATCGGCCCAAAGAAGGTTGCTCTCTTCGTCAGAATGGCCAGAGAAGCCCGCTGGCGCGTTTTTCGTGTCGTGAACTACTCGCGTAGCTCTCGCATCCGTTCCCGCGACAGGAGCCCTATTATTTCCATCCTGCGCGGCCAAGGAATTGATCCTGCCGGGTCGGGGTCGGGCGCGCATCAGAAATACAGGTCCGCTTTGTCGGGTGCCGGAGGAGCAAGCTTAGCTCGGTCGCTCGGCGTCAGGCCAAACGCGCCAAGGGCGGCGCGAAGTTGTGCCGCTTCAGCCGCCGTAAAGCTCGTCGGCTTCGACCGCATCCGGTCCATAAGTCGGCAGGTCAGTTCAAACGCGGCGCGATCATGTCCCGTCGCAACTCCCGGAACGAGCGTTGCGGAAAGCTCCGCCCATATCGCCTTCAGCCCGGACTTCCAACGCGTTGGAGGTTCCCCCAACGGCGGAAAATGCGCGTCCGGCGCGGGCTTGGCTCCGTGGCGACACGGCTTATACGAGCCTTCGACAAGTCGAAGCGCAATCGGCTTGCGTTGCCTTCCCATTTTCCACTCCTCTCAAGTCACGGATGTTTAACGCACTTACGAGCACATTGGGTGTGGGCCGATTGGGGCGTAAGTGTTTGACTTTGCACGAAAACCGGCAGGGGGGTGGGGTGTCCCTCGGGCTGCCCGGGTCGATTGCCGGTTGTGGTCGTCGAGGTGGTCATCGAAGTCGTCGAGGTCGGAGTCAGCTAATGGGTGCCGCAGCCGATGACCTCTTTGAGTGGAGGCTTAAGCTCGCCGGTCCGATAGGCGTCCTCGTAGTGCGCGAGGCCGAGGTCGAGCCCCTTGATCAAAAAGGCGAGAACATCTTCGCGGCCCGCCTCCCCGCCGATAGCTAGTGGCGCGGCCATTCGCGCCAGGATGTCTATCAGCGTGCGGACAATCACCATACCGTCGCCGCCGCCATGGATCACCGTCACCCGATTTACGGCCTCTATGAGCGCCACCGTGATGTCATCCTCAAAGTTTGCCATCGTTTTTTTCCTTCCTTCGGTTGCTGGGTTGTGGCGTCGATTGCGCCGTTTCGTCGGTCCCATTCGAGGCCCTCGCCTTCGGTGTCGGGGGTCTCCGGTTTGGGCCTTGGCGGTCGTCGGGTCTCGCGCTTCGGTGCGTCACCCTGCGCGCGGATTGAGTTGGCGATTTCTGTCATCGCCATCGACAAAAATAGGTGCGCTTCCGAGAGATGGTCGAGCGCGCGGGCGATATCGGCTTCCTGGGTCATGTATGTGGCCTCCTGATTACGAGCGGCGCGCTTGATGCGCGCCTCGGGTTGCTGTTGTGATCGAGATAGTCACGCTTCGCGCTCCAGCGATCTCGATTGCGCTGTGATTCTGATTTTCGGTCGCGAATAGGAATGCCTCGCTTCGCGCCGATCCCGAATGCCCATTTGTGAGCGTGAGAATCATGCTCCGCTGCGATCCAAGAATGTCGGTCGGGCAAAATATGAGCGTGAGAAAGCGTGAGAATTTTATCGCGCCGCTATTTTTCCGCGCCACCCTCGAAGAAAACGCCCAGCGTGAGAAAGCGTGAGAAAGCGTGAGAATTTGCGATTTCTCACGCGACAGATGCGGGAGAGACCGTGAGCTAGCGTGAGGAGGGTCTATAAGACCCTCACGCTTCTCACGCTCACGCCTGTCCTGGTTATCGATCATGGAAACCATAGGACACGATCTCCGTTCAGAGTGCCGGCCTCGATCATTTTTGCGTTGAGCATCTTCTTGATCGCCGTATTGAACGCCTGTCTTTGGCGATCTGCGAGCTTTTTGGGCGTGTCATTGGGCTTGGGGACTTCGGCGACTCGCGCGTAATAGCGTTCTCTCACGGCCGCATCGGTCGCCGCCTGCACGGTCCTCCCATATTCGACGGGCTGGAATGCGAAGCCGGCCTCGGATATCTCCAGTCCAATAATTTCGACGAGCAGGCGTTCCGAACGCGGGCATGATTTTGAGCGTTCGGCTGATATCAGCGTCGGCGCGTCAGCCCATTCGACGACGGCCGATTTTATCATTTTGCCGCTAACTTCTTCGCCTAAGACAATATCGACCAAAGCAAAGGCATATTGATCGCCGGATTCCATATCGCGCTGCTTCGTGACCTTCAGGCAATTTGGCGTCGCCTCGATCTCGGTGTCGGTCGCGGCGCGCAACAGGGAATGTCCGCGCGCTCCTCGTGCTGCGTCCTTTCCGGTGTGGTGAACGTAAGTGAAGTGAGCGCCGGTCTCGGCTCGAATGAAGTCGGCGGCGACGACGATGCGGCCCATATCGACGGGGCTGTTTTCATCTCCGCCAGCCATAGCGCGTGAAAGCGTGTCGATGATAACCCATACGCACAGCTCGCCACATTGGCGCTCGGCTTCCCGAATTATGGCGAGAAGCTCTTTCGTGTTGGCGTCGCTTGAACGAAGATCGATAGGGTAGCGGATCAAAGCGAAAAGGGGCTTCTCGCCTTTATGTCGCGACCTCAGTGCTGCGATGCGTCTTGTAATGCGCTTGCCGCCCTCGGCTGCGACAAAGACCACGAGACCGCGCCGGGTCTTTTTGCCGTTCCATTCGCGGCCCGTCGCTACGGCGTGCGCCATGTCGAGCGCGACAAAGGTTTTTCCGGCATTGCTTTCGCCATAGATGACGCTGAGCGCGCCTTCGTCGAGAACGTCTTCTATGAGTTGCGTTCCGCCGTCCGACAAAGCGATATCGGCCGCTTCGTTAAACCATTCGAGCCGCATATTGCGGGTCTTCGCCGGCTCGCCGGGCGGCTTATAAGAGGCCTCGTCGTCGGGGACCTCGTCGGGCGAAACGAAGCGAGGGTCGTGTTTGTTCATCTCGCCCCGCCTTTCGCCAAACAGCCCCAGGCGTCGAGGACGACGAGAGCCTCGGCCATCGTGTAGGCGGTCGCGTGCGGGATTCCGTGAATGATCGTCCAGAGACGCAGCTCCTCCTGCGCCTCGGATAGCGTCTCGCCCTTGCGTTTCAGCTCAAGGAAATGCGCGCGCCCGGTCGGGGGGACGAGCACGAAGTCGGGCATTCCCGCGCGCATCCCCATCGCGCGCAATTTCTTCGCGGTCGCCGGGTCGCGCATCTCGCCGTTTGCGATATGGGTCCACAACCAATCCGGCCGCGCGTGCTTTCGCAGCAAGGCGGCGACGCTCATGTGCAAGGTGATTTCTAGCGGCCGAGACGCGGGGGCCTTACGCAGCCGGGGCTTGCGGCCCTCGGCGATCATGAGGAGGGGTGGCGTGCTCATGAGCTCCTCCTGGTCGTGAGGAGGAGCGCGGCGAGCTTTCGGGCTTGCCGGGGCGACGCGTTGGCGTTATTTCTGGGGTCGATCCGCCGCCAAGCTAGATCGACATGAGGGCCGTCAAGCGCTTCACGCGCTGGCGGCTCTCGCCATTTCTGGGGAGCCATTTTTATTTCTCATGCTGCGGCTCCCATGTCGGTAACTGCCGTGTTGATGGAATTTCATGCGGTCGCAGTTTCGACGACGGCCTTCTTGCGCGGACGCCCATGGCGATTATGGGGTCTCGACTTCGGGTCATTCGCATCAGTTTTGGGAAGCTTTCCTTGCGGGATATATGCGGCGGCGACAGGCCCCCGGATACGACGAGAACCGCCGTGCACTTCCGTCTCAAGACGGCCGGAGGCGATGTCCTCGTAGAGCTTGTTACGGCCGCATTTCTTGAGCGCCGCAAGCTCGCGCAAGCTCAAATAACCGTGACGTAGGCGCATCTCTAGGTCCGCTGCCGCCTGCGTTTCGAGCGCCGCTTTTGATTCCTTTTCCATGTCTTCGATCTCCGCTTGCGATGTATTCTCAAACGGGATTCGAACACGAAGGATGTTTTTTTCCACCGTCCTCGAATGAATTTAAATTTCAAAACGCAGCGAAAACGAAATCAGAAATGACGCTTTCAAACGTCATGCGCAAAATTGCGCCCAATCGTTCATGAGAGCCCGGCGCTTCTCCAGCGCGTCGCCGCGTCGATAGGCCTGCTCCGCCATATCCCCGACGACATGCGCGAGAGCGGCCTCGGCGACCTCACGCGGATGCGTCGTCTCATTGCCGCACCAATCTCGAAACGCCGAGCGGAATCCATGAACGGTAGCGCCTTCGACGCCGAGGCGCTCGATCACTTTGGCCATGGCGATATGAGACAGCGGCTTGCCGCGACGCTGGCCAGGAAAGACCATCTCCCCCATGCGCAGCGGCTTCACCTTGTCGAGAACCGCGAGCGCCGGCCCCGACAAAGGAATGCGATGCTCGCGCGCCGCCTTCGTCCTCTGCGCCGGGACGGTCCAGACTTTGGCCACGAGGTCGATCTCCCCCCAGCGCGCGCCGTAAACCTCGCCGCTTCGCGCCGCCGTCAGGATCGTGAATTCGAGCGCCCACGCGGAGACCGTATCGACGGCGCGGAGCTTCACCATAAAGTCAGGAAGGTCCACATAGGGCAGGGCTACGAAATGCCCGCGTGCGAGCTTCCCACGCTTCGGGAGAAGGTGCTCAAGGTGCCCGCGCCATCGTGCCGGGTTGTCTCCATCTCGCAACCCTTGCGCCTTGGCCGCGTCGAGAACCGCCTCGATTCTCCCCCGGGTCCGGGACGCGGTCTCCGCGCGTTCGACCCAGAGGGGCTTGAGCACGAGGAGCACGTCCTCTATCCCGACCGCGTCAACGGGCAGGGGGCGCAGCTCGGCGGCGATCTCCACAAGGGACGTGCGCCACTGGTCCCGATGCTTTGGATTGCGCCAGCCGGTCCCCTTGCTTCGAGCAGCTCGTCGGCGACCTCGCCGAATGTCTTCCTCCGGGCTGCTTCGCGCTCACGCTCTCGACGGTCCTCGATTGGATTGCGCCCAGCTCGCAGCACTTGACGCCATGCGTCACGAGCAACGCGCGCCTCGGCGAGTCCAACGCCCTCGTCGAAAGAGCCAAGGCCCATTTCAGGCCGGCGTCCTTGCCATGAAAATCGAAATATCCAGGTGCGTCTCAGAGATGGTGAAACGCAGAGATACAGGCCATCGCCATCGGGATAGATTCCGGGGGAGCAGTTGCGGCGCGACGCGCATTTAGCTTTCCGCCCATCCGAAAATGTTCCGACCACCCAAAGGTTGGTCCCCCGATTGGTCCCCCAGGTTGCGGCGGATAATATGGAACAGACCGGAACGGTTCAAGACGGGATTAGAGGCAAAAGGTCCAGAAAA
>CAWFZD010000132.1:0-7554 GCA_963820145.1 uncultured Alphaproteobacteria bacterium | reverse complement strand
CCTCGGCGCGCTTTGCATAAGCTGTTTGGCTCAGTAACGTCATGACCTCTCACGACACGCTTATACCATAAGGCAGAAAACCCTTTAAATTCTGGCGCTAAAATGCGGGCAGCGGTCCCGCAAGCCCGAAGTCAGCCAAGAGGACCCGGCGACTTTGGGAGCGCGCGCACTCACGCGAGAGAGCGAGGCGGCGCGCGGCGTTACATCCGCGCCCGCGCGCCGCCTGCCCCTTTCGCCCAGCGACGCGGAGCGCCGGGCGAAACTCGTCTCAGCGCCGGAAGGCCAGCGCTTGCGCCTCGGGATACAAGCGCCACAACAGCGCGGGGTCGGTGACGTGCGAGCCGCCGTCGCATTCATCGAAGCAAATGTGGCGGAGGATCACGGCGCTCTTGGTGTCGGCTGGAGGATGCTCCCATGGTAGCGCCTCCAGGAGATCGACGTTGGCAGCGACTGCGCGTCGGGCGGCGACCTCGCGCGCCTCGCTGAGCGTTTCCCTGCGAACGGTCACGCCCACGGGCCGCCCGTCCTCGAGCTGTTGAACCTCGAAATACCTGCGGATGGCCCGCGGCCGCCATGCCGGCTCCGGCGGCGCGGCCGGCGGTTCGGGCACTGCGACTTCGGCAGCGGCTTTTTGAAGCTGTTCGCGTGACGTAATCCTCATCGCTTATCCTTTCATGTTGCGTTGCTCGGCTGCGGCGCGACGCAACTCGATCTCGGGGTCTTGCGGGCCGCCGCGCCACAGTTTCCTCGCCGCCGCAGCGCCGGCTTGCATGAGATCACGCTCGGCCTCGAAGTCGCGGGCGGGCGTGGCGGCTTTGGCAAGGGCGGCGAAGTTTCCGTGAAGCTGCCGTTCGGCACCCGTCCTAAAGTCGATCGTGGTCGGCGCGCCGTGCAGTTCCGCCCAACGTTTCTCGGCGGCGGCGCGCGCTTTTTCATCTTCCGCACGCTGCGCCTCGGCGCGCTCGCGTTGCTTCGCGTCCGTCGCGATAACAAAAGCCGCAGCCTTCGCCGTTTTCTCAGTAGCCGCAGCGTCGCTATCGCGCGGCGCGAGGGTCACCGCTCGACTTATTTCGGCGGGCGTTAAATTGTAGGCGAGCAGCTTCAGGAAAAACTCGCCCTTTCCGTGGGCCTTGGCGGCCTCATACGCGGCTTTCAGTTCTGCTCGATGCGCGGCGGCCACCCGTTCTTCGTGAGGGTCAGTCTTCGTCATTTCCGTCTCCTATTGCGCCGACTCGGCGCCGACCTCAGCATCCGGCGTGCCCGCCGTGATAACCGCCATCATCTCCTGCTCGTCCATGTTGAAGTCGAGTAGACTCTACGCCAGCGCCACCTTGCCCTCGGCCCGTGCAAACTCGAAAACTCGGCGGAATGCGGCGCGGAATTCGGCCGCGGCGCGTTCCTCGCGCGCGGCCTTCCGAGCCGCCTTTCTGCGCGCGCGTTCGGCCGCTTCGAGCAACGCTAAGCGTCGCGCCGGGTCTCGGACCTTTAAAATATCGCTCTCGTCGTCGTCTTGCATGACTAAAACCCCATCCGCGAGAGCATGTCATCGTCGCTCGCGACCTCGCACGCGGCCTCATTTTCCAGAGCCGCCGCATGTCGACCGCGAGCGAGCGCGTCGCCGCAGCTTTGCGCCGCTGCGAGGTTCGCCGCCGCGCCGCTCGACAACGCGGCCCAGCGCGCGCCGAAACGCCGCCCGCGCTCTCGCGCCATCTGCGCCGTGATCGCTGGGTCACGATCAGGTCGCAACTTCGCCGGCGGCCTCGCGCGGCGCGCCAGTGACGCTGTCGCCATTTGCGAAGGCGGCGAGGGCGGCGTGAGATCGGATGACGGCTCGCTTGGCCCGATCGGCCGTGGGCCAATTTCAGGAATTATGGTCATGATGATCTCCTTCCTTCACAAGTGGGACTCGCCGCCGCGCTTTGCAGGCGCTTCCTTTCTTCGACCTTCGCGCGGCGCGGTCATTGGCTTTCCTTCCGTTGCAGTCGGATTGTCGTCACCTCGCCGGTGAGAACCGAGCGGATGTTCAACCGATCGGGCCAACCTTTCGGCGGCTCGCGCCACCACTGGCTGCGCGCGGCCGTTTCCTCAGCCATGGCGTCGAGCAACACGGCGACGGCGGCGCGGCGCTGTTCGAGGGACGGCGCAAGCTCGCGCAGCAGGTCGGGCTTGTGAGCGCGAAGCCTGTCCAGCAGGTCGCGCGGCGGCTCGCCGCGATAGGCAACCTTCAGCTCGCCGTCGCGGGCATTGACGCGAACGCCTCGAGCGGCGGCTTCGTCGAGTAGGGCGCGAGCGGCGGTCATAGGGTCTCCTCCCGCCAGTCGTCGCCGTCTTTGGCTTGGCGAGAAAATGACTCCTCAGTCCCGGTCTTTTGTCCCGGCCTGTCCCGGTCCGCTCTCTCCTTTAGAGAGAGAGAGCGGGACACGGGAACACGAGAAGGCTGGTCCCGGATTTGTTGTCCCGGGTGGGACAAAGGTTTTTCTAGGCGTTGCGGGCGATGTTGTCCCGGTTTTGTCCCGGGTGGGACTTGTCCCGGGGGGTGGGACAGACCCTTGGTTTTCCGGGCTTTTTTTTGTCCCGGGGAAAACCTCGGTTTTTCCGTCAGTTGTGGGTGAGCTTGTCCCGGTCGGCTGAACGGCGGCGAGGCCTTTTTTGGTCGCGGCCCACTTGCCTAAGACCCGCTCGACGAGCTTCTGCTTTTCGAGCCGCTCCAGTCTGCGCTCGGCGTTTGTCTTTGCTAGTCCGATCTCAGCGGCATATTCGCGGATCGGACGGCGAGGGTTGGCGACGATGGCAAGCAACAGCGCGCGATCTTTATCGGCTCCAGAAGCCTCCCGGTCTTCCGCCGCTTCCTCGGACGCGGGCCTCATCATGGGGAGGAGGACTTCGCGGCCCTTGGCGTCGAGAATTTCCGGCGAGGATAATTCCTCGAAACGAAAGCACGGGGGCTGAAACTCAATCCCGCGCAGCTTGCCTTGCCAGTGTAGAGAGACGATCCCGGTATCCGGATGTTTCCAGAGCGTGAGGTTGCCGTCGACTTCGTTCAAGATCGCGCCCGAGCCATAGGGAATAAGCGCATCTTCGCCGGCATTTTTGACCGGATGCGCCGCGACTATGACGGATGGCAGGCCAGCAATTTGCGTGAGCGGGCGCAGTCTGCGCATGAACTGCCCGCCCTGCACGGCGTCATTGATGTTGTCGCCGTCGAAAAATGCGGCCAGCGTGTCGACGATGACGAGGGCGAAGGGCTTCTCTTCGGCGAGGCGGGCGAGTGAGGCGCAAATATCCTCGGGCCTTTCTCGTCTTTCGAGCACAATGAGGTCGTCGCCGATCTCGTCCAGGTCGATGTTCAATGTCCATGCCGCGATCTTCAATCGCATCCTGATGTCGTCTGGATTCTCGCAGGCGAGATAAACGACGCGGCCTTTGCGGACCTCGCGATTGAGAATGTCGGAGCGGCCCGTCGCGACGGCGAGCGCAGCGATGACGTTGAAGGCGGTTTTGCCTGCGCCGGTCTTCGCAGTGTTCGTATAGAGCGACGCGGAGCGGATGATCGGCTCGACGGTGTAGTCGAGCGGCACATATTCAGCGCAAAAGCGCGCCGCGCTCTTGAATACGAGCGGAGCGGATGATCGCCCTGCTTCGCCCGACTCGCGTGCGTGCCGATTGCCGTTTAGTCGCGACCGTTGGCGCTCGGCGTGATATTCGGCCGCCGCTTCCATCTCGATATCGCTGATGGGCGGAAGGTCGCTCATGCGGCCTCGCTCTCAGGCCGCGCAGGCGCGTCGTCGCTCTCGATCTCCACAAGCGCCTTTGCCTCGTCGAGCGCGACGAGCAGGGTTTTGCGCGCTCCGCGCAGGACTTCGAGGACTTCCGGCGCGGGCCTCGTGGCGGTCGCAGTCGCCGCGAGCGTCGCCCAGCCGCACAACGTGTGGGCCATCTCCCGCAAAGCGAGGCGTTGTATGAGAGACGCATCATTTCCCGACGCGGCCGCGTCGGGCGGGGCTTGCAGGGCGGCCCGGGGGGAGCTATTTGGCAAACTGCCAAGAACGTCTCGTCTATAAAAGTGAGCCTCGAGCCCAGCGCCCCCCAGCGCTGGGTCTTTTGTTGTGTCTTCCATCGCTGAAAGCTCGTTTCATCGGCGTTCCTTGGCAGACGAACGTCATTGCGGCGATCCGCGCCGCGCGGACTTGGCGGGGGCGGCGATTAGGCGACCTTCTGGCCGGTGTCGCTCGTCGACGCGCGCATCTGCTCCGCGATAAAGCGCTCGACCTCTCGTTCGTCGTAGAGAACCTTGGCGCCGACCTTGACGAAGCGCAGGCCGTGGGTGAAGCCCATCCTCCATTTGGCCAGGGTGCCTTCTCCAACGCGAAGGCGCGCCGCCGTTTCCTTGGGCGTCAATAGGACTGTCGGCGTTTTAGGTTGAGGGTGCATAGCCATCCCCTAATGCAAAGCGCCGTCGCGGCGCGGGAATGGCGATGAAGCTACACGAAAGATTCGGCCTATTGGTCCACGTCGTTTTTCGAGTTGTCGTGGACTCGCATTCCTTGCGTTAGTTGACGGACCAAGGCTGCGCGGGAGGCCGACGCTTTTGCCTCCTCTAAGCATTCAAACAGGTAAGAGCGGCAAAAACTTCCAGCCTTCACGTGTTTTTGAATAGCTCGCTTGGTCGTGAGTCCCGCTTCTATGTCGCGAAGGATCTTTTGACCTAGGCGCGTTTTTGAAAGGCGATTGTCAGCAGAGCGCTGCCGCCCATGCCATTTCGTATTTTTGGCGGGCCTCAATAATGTCGGACCCCCCTTGCCGTCCGGGTCTTCTATGAACCCCGCGAGCGTGTGGGCGATTGCGGCGGGAATGTCCTCCCCGCTTTTCAAGAGCGCAACAAGCGGCTCGGTCCTCGGAGGTCGCGCTTGCAGGTGTAAGAAGGCGATCCGCCATTTGTGCGCGGCCTCGGGGGTCATTTGCGCCCGCGCATTCCGCCGGGGTTTTTTCTCAGGTGGCGCCCCTCGCCATTCGCGTGCCTCCTTGATGTTCATTTGCGCCCCCGCATCGGCAACACGATCGCGCTAGGCTTCCCGTCCATCGCGGCGCTGATCGTGGAGCCGATGACCTCGACGGCGCGACGCATTGGGTCTGCGTCCAGATGGGCGTAGCGGGCTGTTGTCTGCGGTTGCGAATGGCCGAGGAGTTTGCCGATGATCGGCAAGCCGAGTGAGGCCCCCGCGCCGACGCTGGCGAAAGAATGCCTGAGGTCATGCAACCGCACGCCTTCGAGGTCCGCGGCGCGGCAAACCGCGGCCCATGGTTTCTTCAGGTCGGCGCGTGGCGCGCCATCCTTGGCCCCGGCTATCACATACGGATTGCCGGCGATCCGCGGCAGGCCCGCCATGACAGTCTGCGCGGCGGCGCTCAAAAAGATCGGTTTTCGCCCGGACTTGCTGTCCGCGAGGAAGATGACGCCCCGCTCGAAGTCGACTTCCGACCATCGCGCGTGCAAAATTTCGCGGAGGCGGGCGCCCGTCAGGATCAACAGGCGAAGCGCGGCGACTGCGAACGGGTCGAGCCGAACGCGGCGGTTTTCTTCTTTTGCCGCGTGCTTGGCACCCGGCTTCGACGAGTCGATAGGGTAGGGGAGCCCGACGCTTTCCGCCTCACGCAAGGCGTCGCCGATGCGGGCCAGCTCGTCGCTCGTCAGGTAACGCTCGCGACCCTGTTCGCGATAGCGTTCGATTCCCCTTGCGGGATTCACATTGCCGGCGACAAGGCCGCGAGCGCCCGCCCACGCGAACATTTTCCCCCAAACCGCCAAGGAACGGTTCGCCGCGGCCGGCCGGTCGCGCATCTTGGAATGCAGCGCGGCGGCATGGGCGCGGGTGAGGGCTTCGGCTTTCAGCGAGCCGTGCGCCTCGCGCAATCGTTCCAGGGCGAGGCGATGGCCCTCAGCCGAGAGGGGCTTGATCTTCGTCGCGATGTGTTCGGCAAGGAAGGCGTCAATCAAGCCTGAGACGGTCAGCGCCTTGCGTTGATCGGCCCTTTCGGTCGCCGGGTCCGAGCCGAGCTTGACTGCGGCGAGCATTTCCGCGGCGGCCCGTCGCGCCTGATCGGGCGTCAACTGGGTCACGGCGCCGAGCGTCACCACTTTTTCGGGAACGCCTCTCCCTCCAGGCGGCGGCCGATATGCCACAACCCAAGACTTTGCGCCGGCCGGCGTCACGCGGCAGGCGAAGCCTTTAAGAACGGCGTCGCGCGCAAGATATGTGTTCGCGCCCGGCGCAAGGGCGTCGACGCTCCGCTTCATCAGCTTGATTGTCGGCATTGTGAGGGTCCGCCGTATCGGCACCATATCGGCACCGAAAATATATTCGGAGCAATGGCGCGGAATAGGAATTAGCCATTTTTCGCTGATATGCAAGGGATTCTGGAATGTGCGGGAAAGCCCGTCAAAAGGAGAGAAAGGCGAAAACTCACATTCGTAATGATGGGGTCGGGGGTTCGAATCCCTCTTGCGGCACCAATAAAATCAAGATGTTAATGAGAAGGCTTGCCCGGCGGCCCAGCGAGGCTTGGGTTCGGGTAAGCGCCCGGTAAGCAGGAATTGTGAATTGCCGATCAGGCTTCCGCGCGTCCCGCCTGCCATTTCGCCTCAGCGATCTCCGAGCTTTCGGATCGGCGAGAACCAGCGCGAAGCCCTGCAGTCATATAGACGCCGGCGACAAAGCTGAGCGCGAAGGCGAGGAACAGCACATTGGATCGGCGCTCGGAAGGAACATGGCGGGGCGCCCCGAAGTCACGCCGGTATGGCGCTTTTCGACGATATTGCCCCGTTTCGAAAGGCTGGCAAACCCGAGGCCCATCTGGTCCCCACGGCGCGCACGGTGGTCGTGGTCGTGGACGGACGGATCGCGGCGGTGTCCGGTTTCGAAAATATAGTGACGCCGGAGCAGGTGGCGGCGCCCTTCCGACTCGCAGTTTCCTCCGGCATAGAAGCGACCGCGTCCGCTATTCCTCAGGAACCCGACCTGCCTGTCGGAAGCGGCCACGGCAGCTTGGCGCCATTGGACTAAACCGCTCGCGCGGTAGGGCCTTCGATCAGCTCTGGGGCGGCGCGGGGAGTTTGGGTTACGTCCTGTTCTGCTTCTTCAGCTTTTTCACTCGATGCTTTTGGTAGTCCAATACGGCTGCGGCGAATGGCAGGGCACGGCCCACTCGCACATGAGTCAGCGAGAGGATGAGCGCATTATGGCCCTCCTCTGGTTCCAGGTGGCAGACGATGCCGCCTTCGTCGCCAGCATATGAGATTGCCGTGACGGTTTGCCGTGGCTTGACGGCAATCACAGGTTGTTGCGTCCGAAGATGCGCGATCACCGAGGGCGACAATTCAACTTCGAAAGGCGTGGCCGCCTTCATCGCTGCAAGGAGCTGGCTAGTTTTCTCTGGCTGGTCGAGCATTGATAGCTCCGAGGCTCGCTCATACGATCTTCGTTCGCGCACTGGGCTTCCTGGCAAGAGCATTTGCTAGGCGTCGGTATAACGCGACCGCTCATTTCGTTCTAAAAT
>CAWFZD010000131.1:0-28482 GCA_963820145.1 uncultured Alphaproteobacteria bacterium | reverse complement strand
AGATGGCCGAGGTTCACGCCGAATACAGCCTTGTTGGCGTTCATCAGCGATAGCGGGTGGAACCACGGCATGCTCGCGGCGACCGAAAGAAATTCAGAGGCCAGGGAAGGCGCGACGCAGCGGCGTCCGAGGCCCCGAACATGCCGAGGCGTCCTGTCGCTCGCAATGCTTCGTAGCTCTTGCGCCAATGGCCGCCGCCGAATGGATCGAGAATGAGTTCGACGCCGCGCCCCTCCGTCAGGCGCATGACTTCAGGCAGCCAGTCGGTCTGCGTATAGTCAATCGCCGCTTCGAGCCCGCGCGACTTGAGAAATTCGTGCTTCCCTGCGCTCGCCGTCCCGATCAGCCGCGCGCTGCGGCGCTTTCCGATATCGATCGCCGCGACTCCGACGCCGCCGCCAGCGTTGTGGATCAGCACGGTCTCGCCTTCCACTGCCGCTCCCATCACGACCATGAGCTGCCAAGCCGTGAGATAATTTACCGGAATCGCGGCGCATTCCGCGTGCGTCAGGCGCGGAGGCTTGGCAAAAACCTGCTCCACGGGCGCGAGGACCGTGTCGGCGTAGCCCCGAAGCGGGTCAACGCGACTACTTGCTTGTCGAGCCAGTCTTCCGAGGTTCCAGGGCCGACGGCGTCCACGACGCCCGAAACCTCATAGCCGACGACGGCAGGAAGCTTCGGCGCGTCCGGATAGAGCCCTTTGCGCGCCATGATGTCCGCGAAGTTCACCCCCGCGGCCTTCACGCGAATGCGCACCGCGCCGCTTGTCGGCTGGGGGTCGGGCGCCTCGCGCAGCTCAAAAACCTCAGGGCCGCCGGTCCTGGTGATAAAAACCTGGCGCATGAGCCTATCCGAGCGAGATTTAGCTAGAGAATAAGTCAGCTCAAATCGCGATTTTTGCAAGCTCTGCGATCAAAATCGACGCAAAGCGACCCTTCGCCAAGGTAGGCAATGATCGCTTTTGTGCAGTTTGCTGATGCGGCTGCTTCGCAGAACCGGCAGTATGCAACCACTTCAATAGGTTGCGATGCATAAAGGCCAGCCTGCTCGCCAGAAAAATCAGGCGCCGTTTACCGGGTCGATAAGCGTTTGATCCTCGTCACCGAAACCTGTCCTGTTGACGCGGGTCGACACGACCCACTCCCGCAGGGCGTCGTCGGGCGCGGGGTGCAAGAGCGCCGCGGGATCGGCGCCGCGCAACCACTCGCGCGCGGAGCTCCATTCCAGGATGATCGGCATTCGATCGTGAAACCTGCTCATCCATTTGCTCGCAGCGCCGACGATGATCGTCGCTGAGTCGAAGCTCGCGTCGCTCTCCGGGTCACGCCAGCGCTCCCAAAGCCCCGCGTGAGCGAGTGGCTCGCCGGACGGCGCCGAGAAATAGTGCGGGGTCTTGGCGCCCGCTTTGCCGGTCCACTCGTAAAAGCCGGAAGCCGGGATGATGCAACGGCGCGCCTTGAACGCCGCCCGGAACATCGGCTTCTCGGTAACGGTTTCGGCCCGCGCGTTGAACGTCGACGGAAGCTCGCTCAGCGGCTTTTTCCACCAAGAGGGGACGAGGCCCCAGCGCATCGGTATGAGTTCATTGCCGGCCTCTCCTGCCCGAACGACCTCGATCGGCGTTGTGGGCGCGATGTTAAATCGAGGCGCGAGATTGCGCGGCTGCCCAATTAAATCGGCAAGCCGATGGATCTCCGCCCAAGAGAGCTGCTGTGTGAAACGGCCGCACATGGGCTCAAGGTAGAACGGCCGCGCGACGCGGTCGAGGCGAATCGCCTATCCTGTCGTCCATGCCATCACGCTACTTCGGCCCGCCCATGACCCTGAACGACATGCGCGCGATCGGCGTGAAGGCGATCGCAGCGGGCTGCTACTGCGGTCACAGCGCGCGAGTTGATGTATCGGGTCTTTCCGGTGCGATTGCAGTCCCGTCGCTTTGGGCGCGGTTTCGTTGTGTGATTTGCGGCGCGCGGCCCGCCGACGTGAGACCGGATTGGTTGCAGTATCGTGCACATGGCATGGGACGGCTGTGAGGGGGCCGCCTGAGGGCCCCATCGAGAAGCCGCCTCAGCGACGGCGTCCGCCTCGCGACTTCGCGGTTTCCTCCTGCTTCTCCTTCTTGTCCGACTTCGCGGTCAGCAGGGTGAGCTCGTTGACCGCGAACGTCTGACCGTAGCGGGTTTCGCCGTCTTTCTCCCATTCGCTCTGGAAGGCGATAGAGCGGACGTGAACCAGGTCGCCGGGCTTGAGGCTTTCGCTGGCCCATCTGAGCAAGCCGGCCTGGCGCTCGAAGATCATGTGTTCGTTCCAGTGGGTGCGGTCGACCCAGGCGCCCTCACCGTTCTTGTAATTGGCGTTGGAGGCGATTCTGACGATCAGATTCTTGCCGACGTTCTTGACCGAAGCGACGTGACCGATCTGGTTCATTTCACAAAGATGCGCCATTTTATCTCTCCATCGTTTGGGGTCGTCCCCGTTGCGATGGCGGTCGTTATTCGGCGGCCAAGAAGCCTGCGGAGCCACGGAGCGGGCAAGCGAAGCGCCGCGCGCCGGCCGTGACGATGAATTTTGATGCGCGAGGAATTGCCGCCGCAGGCGGCAAGGGGAAAATTCTTCAGCGCAGGCGCCGAAGCAGGATTCGCCGCCGATAGACCTGGCCATTATGAGCAACGGGGCGCTGCCCGAGACGTGAGAGAGATTGGCGCGCGTTTTTCAACGAAAGAACCGGAATCGTCTCGAGGACGCACGGAGGACGACCGGCCGAACCACGCGATCACGAACGCCCCGGAACCGACTCAGTCGCGCGCGGCGGGGGCTCGAGCGCATCGCTCCGCGCCAAGAACCCAGGTCTTTCGAGCCTCCTCGGGCCGCAGAGAAGCGAGTCGCCACAGCCACCGCCCGCGCCTTTCACGACGCCGCATATCCGCCCGAAGTGATCGGTGAACTGAGGCGAGCCAAGTGAGAGCCGGATTTGCGGTTCGGCGCACGCGTGCAACCGTACGGAAAGGAAGCAAGCGCCGGAGCCCCGCAATGAAGTCTGCGTCGGCCGTCGACGGTGTGAGCTGCCTCCGGGCCCCGTCGCGGTCTCGACCCCCGGAAGAGGCTGGGACAGAAATCCCGAACGGCGATCGCCGGCTCGCCTATTCCTCATCAGCTTGCTGCGAAGGCGCAAGGCGATCGACGACGCCGACGATGATGTCGGTCGTGTAGACCGTTTGCCCGTCCTTCTGGTAGCTACGCTCCGTGACGCGACATTCGGCGTACACCGGATCGCCTTTCTTGATGTTTACCAGAGCCCATTTGGCGATCTTCTCGTTCAGGACCGTGAGCGTCACCCAGTCGACGGACTTTTTCCTTTCGCGGGTCTCTCGGTCAATCCAGACGCGATTCGTCGCGACGCTGAATTTCGCGACTTTGCCACCATCAAAGCCTCTCGCATCGGCGCCGACGTGACCGCGCACGATGAATAGATTGGTGCTGCGCATGAGTTCTTCCATTCCCTCGTGCCCGTGCAAGGCGTCCCCAGCATCCGCGTAGCAGAGGCCCGGCCTTTGCATAAAGAGCATTTTATTATATTTTGGCATTTATGCCCAGAGCTGGCGAGGGCTATCGCCGTCACAGCAGCTGGAGCGCGCCGGGCTGGGGCATTGGCCCGCCTCTTGGGCGCTCGGTTCTTTTGGAAGACTTAATGCGCAAGCACGCACGCGAATGTCTCGCGACAAGGCTCGTCACCCGAAGGGCGAAGACGCCGACAGCGGCTTCGGTCGCAATCCGAATAGAGCCCGGCCCGAAGGGGTCGCCATGATCCAAGGGAAGCCGCAACCTGGCGAGAGAATTGGCGTCATCGACGAACTGCGCGGACTGGCCCTGGTTATGGTCGTGCTCTCGCATGTCGGGCTGGTCTATGGGCTCGAGACGAACGTCGCCTACGGCCTGGCCCTGCCCGCCTTCGGCGTCGGCGTCGACTTGTTCCTGGTGATCTCGGGCTTTGTGATCTACCGGAAAGTCCTGGCGATGAGCGTCAAGGCCGGGGGGAACGCCCTGTTCGGCGCGCAAACGTTCTGGGTGCGGCGGTTCGTGAGGATCGCGGCGCCTGCCCTAGGAACACTCGCAGTGGTTGGAGCAGTTCGGTTGGCGCAGGAAGGCCCTGGAGGGTCTTGGGCCGATCTCGCTGCGGCCACGGGATTCTTCGCGAATTTCTATTGGGCGGGTTGCGCGGCGAGCGCGCCCCCTTGCCCGCATCCCTTAGTCGCGTCGCATTTTTGGAGTTTATCGCTCGAAGGACAATTCTATGCGGTGGCGCCTGCGCTCATCGCCCTGCCCCGCCGCCTGGCGTTGCCGGTCTGTCTGGCTGTTCTTGCGATTGGCGTGTGCTTGGAGCGCCCTGTGGGGTCCTATCTTTGGACCACGCGACCGGACGCCCTATTCATCGGAATGGGCGTCGCCGCGCTGAGAGTGCAAGCGGCCGCGCCCGGCAAGCTCTGGCCATATCTGAGCCTCGGACAAGCGGTCTATTGGGCGTCGGTCGCCTCCCTCCTCGCACGATTGGCGATTGGGCGCTTTTCGGGTCTGGGCCTCACCTTCGTCGCGTTGCTGTTCGGGCTCGTCCTGGCAGCTCGCCTCGAAGGTGAGGCGGGCGAGTCTTGGCCCGCGAGGGCGTTGCGTAAGGGCGGAGAGCTGTCATTTTCGGCCTACCTGGTGCACTTGCCCGTGATGTCGGGCGTGCACGCCGCGCTTGCCGAGAGGACGGCGCCGGCCCTGTCCCTGCTCTTGTCGCTCGCGGCGATCGCCTTAGCCACGTTGATCTGGGAGGCGCTGATTGTGACCCCCGCAGCGCGGATCGGAAGGCGGCTGTCGGAAAGACGGATTCCAATAAATTGCAAACCCGGCGCGGACGGGTGCAATCTCAGCCGCCAAGTTATTAGAAGAACGCGTACGAAATGCGAATGAGGCTAATTTTCAGCGCGCCTGCGCCTTGGCGCCCATCCGGATTATAAAGAATTGGCAGATTCTCCGCCAGACGCCCGCCGCGGAATTGCCGCAACTTGGCCTTAACTTTGTAGGGAACCGCTCGTTTTCCTATAGAACAGGGGGCGCCATTTATGGATGGTCAGGTCTTGAAATTTCCCACCCGCGTGGCGCGGCGGGGAGACGTGTGGTGCGAACCGCTCAAAATTTATTTCCCTCAGGTCTACCGTCTGGTCAGGAAGAGAGTGTCTCTCTCCTCAGTGGCGCCGAGCTTCAAGCATAACGAGACCGTTGTGGCTTGTGATTTTTCTCTCTTCAATCTCAAGGACGACGTGGCGGGAATTGCGAAGGCGATCCCCGTGCGCCACTTATCGCCGTCGGACGATCGCTCGTTGGTCATTCGTCACCATTGGTCTGAGTCACTCGCGAGCGCCTATTTGCAGGGCGTCGAAGACATGGACCCCGATCAGCCGCGCGGCGGGATCTATGAGACGGAAGGTGAAATCTTCACGATCGCGAAATGCCGAACCCGCAAGAGCTGGTCCGGCCCGATGATCTTTTACCTTGCCGATCTGTTTGAGGACGATTCCGACATCGGGGTCCAAATTTGGGAAAAGTCCGTTGGGGTCGACGGCGTGCTGCGAGAGTCCGACATTTTTTATGGAGACGACTGAGGCGCGAAGGCTGAGGGTTTCCGCATCGCGCACGAAAGCTTCTCCTAACGGGCGAACTCCGAGTCGGTCTCACAGCAGGAGACGAGCGGGCTAAGCCGCGCAGCACAGGAAAACGCGGACGACCAGCCCGCGTGATTTGAAGCGAACCATCCGCGGAGAACTTCCGCGAGAGGATCAGGTTCGCGGCGCAACCCGGTTGCCGAAGTCCGGCGGCGCCATTTGCCGGGGCGCGGCGCGGATACTAATCTTTTGGCAACCTTTTCTAAAAAATTGGCGCTCGCCCTCAGATTGCCCTTGGAATCGGCCGACGAATCCCCGATGCTGATGAATGAAGCGGCGATCATCTAACCTTTACGTGATCAGATGACTAAGAGGCGGGCAGCGGGTGGGTCTCGAGGTCGCAAGACAACGAAGCCGACGGGCGAACATCATCGGCTGATGGTGAATTCGATTGAGGATCGGCTCGCCTCTCCGCACCTGGAACGGCTAGCCAAGAACCTCGTCGCGCATCTTGAAGAAAGCGGAATGACGAAGCCTGAATTTGCCGAGTCGATCGGCATGTCGGGCTCTCAGTTTCGTTATGTGCGTAGTCGGGCCGCGAATCCCTCAATCGAGATGCTTGCGAAGATTTCCGCGAAGCTGAAAACGCCTCTTTATGAGCTCCTGGAGGACTGCCAGCTCGGCCATCGGCGTAACTTGTCCGCGAAGCAGATGACAAAAAACCTGTCAGTGGTCGTGAAGAGAAAATACGCTGATAGCGGGTTGGACAAGGAGCAATTCGCGAAAGTTATCGGCGTCTCGCTGCCGCAGCTATACCTAATGTTGCGGGGAGACTCGAATCCGTCGCTGCTCATTGTCATTGAGATTGCAAGGCGACTAGGCGTCGGCATGTGGGAGCTTCTGGGCGTCGAGCCGACGCAGGCGAAAGAGCCCACGACGGGCTAGCGCGCGCCGCGCATGTTTCAGATTTCTCGGGGGCGCGCCTCAATGTTGACCAAGCTGCGAAGTTCCGAATGTTCTATTGAACCGCACCATATTGCAAGCGAATCGCCCGGCCCATTCCAGCCGCGCTTTTCTTGCTCCGCAAAGAGGTCGGTCGCTGCTTCGTCGCCATGCGCGAAGCTCGCTTTGTTGATTTTCAACCTCGGGCGTCTTACTGCGGCGCATGAGATTCGACCTCCGGAACAAACCGGGGTGGATACCCCGAGTCAGGGAGGAAGAAGGCGGATGCGCCCAGCGCATCCGCCTTTTTGCAGCTGGGGTCGGCTTGATCGTGATGCATCGACGCGCGACGGCCCCGCAGCGCGGGGGCTGGCGGGGCCGCTAGCTTCGCTTTGCGAAGCCTGCCGGGAATGCTTTGCTATCTCAGGGTGGCGACGCGCTTGCTACCGCGTGCCGCGCCCTGCTCGGAGATGGAGGATCGATATCGACGCGGCGGGAACTTCGCCTTGAAGCGCTCACGACGCCCGCGACCCTAGGCGGGTCACCCCACAATACCGGGTGGCGTTAGAATCCCTCGCACGCTTCCTTTCGTCACGAGTGGCTCCGATCCATCGCGGGCAACCTCTCGAGGTCCCGCTCGATCCCGGCTGGCGTCACCCGCCTACCTGTCTGCCCGCGATAGGTGGAAATACTGACCCCAAAAGCCGCGCCGGTCAATCGTAAATCGCGGAGACCGCTACCGTGCCCTTTCGGGAAAATTCTGTCGTGATCCCTTGATGCCCGCATGGGCGGCTCTAATTCATTTGCTATCAGTGTTCTCAAAAGGAACGCTGAGCGGCCGACCCACGCGCGGGGTTCTTTCGAGAATCTCCTCCACGTGGGCCGACTCGTGTCCAGATCTGCCCCGGCCCCTTGCGACGATTTGCGCGCCTGTCGGGGTCCAATAAGCTTACGAGGTCCAGGCCTCGCGAACGATTTCCCCGCCGCCGATGGCCACGCCCGATATCCAGCCCCAAGCCGCGAAGGGGCCTAGCCGCGTCTTCGTGGGCCTGAAGATCTCACCTCAGATCGCTCGCGAACTGGCGCATATGGCGCGGGTGCTGGAGGGCGCGCCGGTGAAACGCGTCGCCCAGGCTGATATTCATCTCACGCTCGTCCCGCCGTGGAACGAGAGCTCCCTCTCCGCGGCGGCCGAAACGTTGCGCCGCGCGGTTGTCGATTTTGGTCCCCTTGCGTTGGAGTTCATGCGTCTCGACTATGGACCCGAGCCGAAGCGGCCACGCCTGCTTTGGGCGGAATGCGCCGCCTCGGACGAGCTCGCGCGGCTGCGCGCGGCGCTCCTCGACGCCTTCGGTAGTAGCGAGGACCGGCCTTTCCGGCCGCATGCCACGCTCGCGCGGCTGCGCGGCAATGGCGCGGCCATCGCCCGTCGCCATCCGCTCGCGCAGGACCTCGCCCTCGCGCAAGAAATTGGCTCAGTCGAGCTTTTCCAGTCGCCGCCGCCAGGCGCGACCGGTTATCGGGTCGTCGCCTCCGCGCCGCTCGCCGCGCATGGCCCTTCCCTATCAACGCCAGACGCGGTGATATTCTCTGAAGCGCCGCGATCTGCACGAAACGCGAGGCGGCATGACCTATCGACGCTTCCGGAGGGCGAGCGAGACCAGCAAGAGAACGTAAGGCGAGCTGTGAAGGTGCGGTGATGAACAAGCATCGCGTGCCCCCAATTTCGTCTTTCCGATAGGAGAGGCACTCTACATGGCTCCGTCATTCAAAGCCGATGTCTGCAAGTTCCACGAGGGCTGAATGCAATCCGAGGGTGACGCGAGACAGACTTGAATAGTCCAGTCGATCAGGCGTGTCGCTGGCCGCGTGATAGTGATAGTGCGGATACCGGTAAAAGGCTGTATCGGTGACCATCACTGCGCGAAAGCCCTGCACCCAGAAGGATCGGTGGTCGCTCCATGAAACCCCGGGAACGAACGGGAACATTGCCGTTGTTTCGAGCGGAAAATCCGAGCCTCTGCGAAACGCCGCCGCGAGTCGCCGCATCGCAGACCAGGAACGAAAATTCGAAACAAACCCTATGAAGTTCGCCCGATCCGGGTAGAAGAATTTGAACAAGGGCGGATAGCCTTGGCTCCCCGGTTTATCGCTGTAGCACCCCATCGTTTCAAGGCACACCATGAGCCTGATGTCGTCGCCTCGGCGCCACGCCATGTGCGCATAGACCATGCTTCCCTGCAGCTCGGTCGCGAAGAACGGCGGCTCCTCGTTCACGAATGCGACAAAGCGGACGGTCGTCGCGGGCTCGAGATCGGTGAAAAGACGCGAAAGCTCGATAAGGGCGGCGACCCCGCTGCCGTTGTCGTTGGCGCCTGGGCTGCCAGGCACAGTATCGTAATGTGCTCCAATCAGCAGAATTCGGTCATTCCGCGCCGCTCCATTCCGCGTGATTTCGAGGTTGAAGCAGCGAGCCCCCCGGACTTCGTAGCCAAGCCGTTCGACGGCATAGCCCTGCTGCCGCCATTGGCGCTCGATATATTCTGCAGCCGCCTGCAACGCTTCAGGACGGAAAACGTTGCGCTCGCCGATTTCGCCGGCGAGGCGCTCAACATGCGCCCGAAGGTTCTGCGCAGTCGCCAGTTCTTGGCTTTCCATGATCGCTTGCCTGGGCTGAAGTCGTGGTCTTGACTACTTTCTCCTGCCGCCAACTGCTCGCCGAGCGGATTCCCTCGATAAATGCCGCGAGTCGATGTCGAAGTGGGACCACCTTCACAACTAGAGCCATACCGCCCCCATTCGTTGGACATAGCGGTTGTAATCTACGAAAAGTCGTGCCGGCTGCTGGCCACTAGAGCATTGGCAATTTCCGCCGAAATTTATGGTCGTCGAGAGGCAGGGACCCAACCGCATTCCCCGTGCCCGCAGTATCGCATCCTCGCGGGCGCCGTCAGGCTCGGCTTCCTAAACTGGATCCTTTGGACGCCGAGCTCGCAGGAATCCGACGGCTCCTCAGTATGCTGCGCGATCCCCGAGTTTGAGAGCGAATACGAAACCGTGCCAAAGATGGAGCGTGCCGCGACCGTAGCTCGCACGAACGGACTCCTTGAAGTTTTCTCCATCTTCAACGAGGAGCAAAAGGTTGCCAAAGGCTTGCGCGTCAAGGTGGTTTAGCCATTCGATAAACATCGCTGCTTGGCGATAGGCGAGTCGTTGTCGCGGAAGGGAGGCATCTCTCGGCGGATCGTTTTCGAAGGGTATCGAGTCGAAATCAACCCAAAGGCCTTCGTCGCCGACCAAAATAGCATAGCCATTGGCGATCGCTTCGGCGGCGGCCCTCTCGCTGACGCTTTCGGCTCCCGCGCCGGCGGACACCATCACAGCCAGGCCTTCGGTGAACCAGCTCGGCGGCCGGCGCGTCAGCAACGAGAAGCGCCAACCGACGAGATGCGCATGAGACAGTTCATGGATGAGGACGCCATCGAGCCGGCTAAACTCACGGTCGCAGAGCCGAGGCGAAAGTATGACGCGCCCGGACCGCGACGTGGCGGCGATCGTCGGGTCTTCTAGGCCATTCGCCTTGGCGTAGGCTTCGTGGGAAGCATAAACGCCGATCGCGGGTTCGCGCGCGAAGGGTCGGCGCTGCGCTTTCTCGATGCGTTCGATGGCGGGCGGCAACAGACTGGCGACCGCGAGCGCACAGGCTTTCGCGCCAGCCTCGTAATGAACGCGCGGGTCTGTCTCGAGCGCAGGCAAAGCCGTGGGATCGTTGACAACCGCGACGAGGTAATGGCGGAGCATTGGGACGGCCAACACGGTAGCGCACCCCACTATGATGAAGGAAACGACGCCGGCGACAACGCCTTTGAATAGCCGATGCCTCGTCATCCTCTTGGCTCGCGAACTTCAGTGCCCAGTCCAAGGGGGAAAGCGTCGACGAGGGCCTTGCGCACGGCGGCGACAAAGGCTTGCCGAAGCTCAACGTCCCCTCGAAAACGATTGCGCAACGATCGCGGCATTTCGAGTTGCGCGCCCCCGCGTAGGCGCCCCCTGTTGCAAATGTTGAGCGGGTGTTTCCCCTGCATGTGATGGTTCGTCGAGATCTCGAATCCGGCGCACTCCAGCCCCGCGCCGATTGCATCCCGCAATTCAAGATGCAGCCCGCCGATCCAGACAGTCCGAGGGTCATCGGCATCGGCGCGCCCATGCACCGCGACGGCGACCTCCGACGCGCCGACCAGGGCGAGCGCCCTCTGTTCGTCGAAGTGCGACGAGGTAATATGTAAACGTCGCCCGGAAACGAGGCTTTCGAAACAGTAGAGTGAAAAATCCTCGCCGGCGATCAAGGCGGCCATCTCGGAGGCGCCCGGTTCGATCCTGCCTCCATGCGGCGCGACGATCACGATCGCCGACGCTCGCTCGATCACTCGAATTTGATAGTGAACCCCCTCAGTTTCGGCGACGGCAAGCTCGGCGAAACTATTGTATAGATCAGGCGTCGGATGGGCCGTCCTTCCCGCTGAAAGATCGCAGATCATTGGCCGACATCCTCGTGCCGCCGCCCGCCATTTTCGCGACCAGACCTGTCAGGGCATGGAGTCGTCGCGCAACATAAGGCCGCCCGAGAGAGAACGGAAGACGCCCTCGGATAGAGGCAATGGATAGAGGCAATCGCGCGGATCAGCGTCAAGGCCCACCGCTGCCCTTCCTGCGTCCGCCGGATCCCTCCGCCGAGTAACTGACCTTCAAACATTCCGGCGAAGCGCCGCAGGATATGACCAGCCGTAGCACCACAAGCAGATCCGCAGCGCGCTCCCACGCTCCCAAATCCATGAGGCGCTTGGGAGCGCAGGTTGACGGCGCCCTATTAGGCCCATCGGCGGGGTTCTATCAGCAGTCGCCAAACCGAGGGGCCACTCGCGGGACGCGTCGCCGGTGGGCTCCATAGGGCCTTGCGCGGCGTTCAGTGGTGGCTGGAATTAGGAATTAGCTCGAACTCTTTTTCGGGGACGCCCCAAGCAAACAGTCGTTCCCCGAAACGCACGTCCAGTCGATCAGGCAGAGCTTCGCCGTCCCTGAGGATGCGATAGCGACAGATCACAGTGCCGACAGCATCCGGCGATATCGCCAGCCAACGTGGAACCTGCGACCCAGATCGGAAACGAACTTTTTGCCTGTCCAGCATAACCATCAGCAAGCTATTCTCACGCCACTCTCTCACGTAAGGCGGAATAGCCGGCTTCCTGGTGACAGGTAGGGACACCTCCGACCGTGGCTTCGCGACGATGGGGAGGGCGGTTTCGCCTGCTCGGGTAGAGCGTTTAGTCCCAAAAAGTAAGGCTCAGTTTTTCGTCGCCTTCCCATGAGCCTTTTTCGAGGAGTGTGGACAGTTGCGCCACAGTCTCCGTCACGGCGTCAAAATGCTGTCGGGCGTGACGGGTCAAGACCTCGTCGAATTGCGACGCGGACGTTGCGGCCGAGAGCTTTCGAGCGCAGTCGAAGGCGATGCCTACATCGACAAGAGCCAATCGCATGAGGGCGGCGTTGCACTCGAGCATCGATGGCGGGAAGCTCCGGCTCGCGCCGGCGAGCGGATTGCTGGCTTCATACGTAATTGCTGCCATGGCTCGCACCTGATCTGAGGGCCTGAGCTCGGTGACGCTGAGAAGGGCAAATGCGGCGCCCATTTCCGCGTCTCAACCTTTAATGCATGAACCTTGCCATCAGAAGGGCTCTAAGGGCGCTTCATTCTCTCGCCCCTGGGGCCTGGCGTTCGCAAACGCACTCAGGGTCTCGGCGAAGCGCTTGGAGAAGCTGCGATTGCCCGTCCAATCGACGCGGCGCCCAAATAGTGAACGAGCGTGCCACCCAACGGGGCACAGGCTTCGCGAACAGCAGCGATGAGCAAGAACTGTCATTGAGGGCAAAAAAGCCCCGTCAAGGGTTGATCACATTCTCAGGCTATTCACTCTACATATTTTCCCATGCCCGTGCGGGCGGCGGCCGTGAGGTGATTGAGATGAACGACGCAAGCGAGAACTTCGCCATCAAGCGTGAGCGCTTATTGCAGCGGGAACTTGAGGTCGTGCAAGCCGCCATCGAGCGCGGAGCGAGCGGCCAAGGTGGGTCGACGGAGGGGCGGGCGGCCTCCCGGCGAGTTTTACGGTTCGTGCGAAGCGGCCCAGCCTTGGATGTACCCCCCCCCGACAACAAGGGGCACACATTGAAGTTGTTCGTCGCGTCTTATTCCTTGGACTGCGCACATCGGGCAAACAGCCAGCGCTAGGTCCTGCGCGCTCGCAAGTTCGAACCCCAGGCGAGGCATCTGCGCTCCAGCCCATTCAACTAGCCCTTTCCACATGGGAGCGACGAAGATGAGGGACGTATCATGGAGTGCCGAACGGCGAGGCGGACGAAATTGTCCTCAAAAACGCGTCGCTCTCGTCAGCCTGCTCTCGTAACATCACATCGCTATTGGCTTCGCCGATGCCGATGCCGCTTTGCGTCGATGCCCGCATGATATCTCGCTCGAGAATATGTCCGGCATGGCCCGAGCGGCTCCAACCCGCTTTGCTACAACAATGAGCCCTGCTCAGGTGGATAAGTAATCGTCGTTCCTTTGACGATGGCAAAAGGCGTGAGCTTGTGCATCCGGTAACTGCTCTCGGATAAGATCTCGACCACGGGAATGTCCCGAATGCTAAGCGCATCGGCGACCAGCGAACGGTGGCACCGCCATGGCACCGCTTCCGCGCACATGACGGCAGTACGTTTTTGGCGGCTCATACGAATCAGCGTTTCAAGCCCGGCATCAAAAGCCTCGGTCTGCATGTAGTCGGCGTAACCGCGAAAGCTTTCGTTGCGCCAGCCGGTGTTTGATGAATCCGTTCGAGGGTGGCGCAAACCGCCCAGTGCGGGCATCGGCGCATAATCCATGTTCTCATCTGTAAGTGCAGGGCCAAGCGCATCGTTGTTGAATTGCGGGTTATGCCGCGAACGCGGTACCGTTCGGATGTCCGCGACGCGCCCGATGCCATAGGTGTGCAACAAGCCGAGAAAGCGCTCGATCGGCAAGGTCGAATGCCCGACAGTGAATATGGCGTATTTCGGCCACTCCGCTTCTTGCGGAGGAGGATGATCGTTCATGGCGCCCCGCCTGAGCATGCCGGCCGCGGCTCTGATGCAAATTCCATGGATGGCGGCGAAACTGAGTGCAAGTGTCGATTTCGGTCTCAAGACTTTTCAAGAAGGCGCCACGGAATGCGTCGTTCGCGAAGGTGGACATACGCCCCCATCATGCGCCCGTCCGCCGAGATCGCGCCATCTGCCCCTCTTCGACATGAGCGAAGGGGGGCGCTGAGAGCCGCCTGAAACCGAGTTAATTTACCGCTCCCTCGAATTTGCCCTAACCGCTGCCGCCATAGAGCAGCCGCGCCCTCTGCTCCTGCTCGGAACGCGTCGAGGTCTGCCCGGCAGGCGAATTCGCGGCGGTCGCTTCCAACTAGACGTCCTTCTTCTGCGCGCCCAAGGGCCAAAGCCAGAAGCACGGCCATCTCCACGCCAAGGATCGCTCCAATCGATCTCGCAGCCGGGGATGTCGCACCCGACGTGCGGCGGCCAATCTAGCCAGAAACAGGAACCATCTGTGCCGCTCCGGCGTTCATCTAACAGATTGTAGTTTGACGTAACCATGCGGCGAGGGCAGTTCGATCTCGGCCGGGGGCCTGGGGGAGGTGTTCAAGGTCTCTGGGGCGGATGCCGGCTTAGAAGAACGCGCTCAGGATTTTGCGCAGCGGGACACGGGAGAGTATCTTCAGGATGCTGCAGGTATATTTCGAAAGCCACGGCGGCCCGGAAGTCATCAGGATTGGCGAGGCGCCGGCGCCTGAGCCGGGACCGGGCCAAGTCCTGATCGAGGTCGCCGCGGCCGGCGTCAATCGCCCCGACTGCCTGCAGCGGGCGGGCGCTTACCCCCCGCCCCCGGTCGAGACGGATATTCCTGGCTTGGAAGTCGCGGGAAAAGTTATTGCGCAAGGTCAGGGCGTCAGCGCTCCTGAGATTGGTGAGGAGGTATGCGCGCTCCTGGGCTCCGGCGGTTACGCTGAATATGCGCTTGCCGCTGCGGCGCTTTGCCTGCCGCTTCCAAAGCCCTTGAACGCAATTGAGGCGGCAGGCCTCCCTGAAACCTATTTCACCGTCTTCGACAATGTCTTCACACGCGGCGGGCTTCGCGCTGGCGAGACTTTGCTCGTGCATGGAGGCTCAAGCGGCATTGGCTCCACCGCGATCCAGCTAGCGAAGCAATTACGCGCAAGGGTCATCGCAACCGCGGGCTCGAGCGAGAAATGCGCGTTTTGCACGATGCTGGGTGCCGATCTTGCCGTCGATTACAAAACTCAAGATTTTGTCGAGGAGGTCAGAAATTTGGCGGGCAAGCACGGCGTCGATGTCGTGCTAGACATGGTTGGCGGGAGCTACCTGCAGCGCAATTTATCTCTCATGGCGCCCGAGGGCCGTCTCGTTCAGATCGGATTTTTGCAATCTCCGATAATAGACAAGTTTGACATGCGTCCTGTCATGCTGCGCCGGTTGACTCTGACAGGCTCGAACTCTCCGCGCCCGCAGCGTGGACCAAAAGGCCCTGATCGCCGCAGCGCTTCGTGAGAAGATTTGGCCGCTTCTGGATCGGGGCTTGGTGAAGCCCCAAATCCACGCAACCTTCCCGCTCGAAAAAGCGCGCGAAGCACATGAGATGATGGAGTCCTCAGCCCACTTTGGAAAAATTCTACTCGTGACCGGCAAATAGCTTTGTGATGTTCTCACGTCTCTTTTGCTTGTCATCGAAATCTGGGTCAAAGAGCGGCGGTGTGCCTGTCGGAACTCGGATTCGAACGTATCGGTGACGCAGGCGTTGGCGAGATCACTCCCACGATATACACCACTCGCGGTGAGGGTGCATCTTTGCTCATCAATGCGAGGCCCATCCGCGCCCGTTGTAATCCTCCATGTGGCCGTCCCCAAGGACGGCTTCAGGCGACTGCGCCTGCCGAGGAGCTGAAGCGACACGCAAAAAAACGAGTTCAAGAGGCGTGACTTCGAGGCTGGGCTCATCATCAGTCGGCTCCTGGTGACTGCGCTATCGCTTGAGCTGTCTTCGTCGCGCCCACGGGGCCTGACGCGGGGAGGCGGAGAGTATATAGCCATGGATCAACTTGCGATCGCCAGGGCTTTGCATGTGCTCGCCGTCGTCCTGTGGATCGGCGGCGTGGGCTTCGTAACGACCGTGTTGCTGCCCGCCGTTCGTCGTCTAAAGACGCCGGCCGAGCGCGTCGCGTTTTTCGACGCCATCGAACGGCGCTTCGCCTGGCAGGCGCGCGCCACGACGCTGCTCGCCGGACTGACCGGATTCTACATGACGACGCGGCTCGATCTCTGGAGCCGCTTTCACAGCGCCGCTTATTGGTGGATGCATGCGATGGTCGCCGTGTGGCTTTTGTTCACAATCATGCTGTTCGTCGCCGAGCCGCTCGTCCTGCATCGCTGGTTTCAAAAACGGGCGATGTCTGATCCCGAAGGAACCTTTGCGTTGATCGAGCGTATGCATCGTGTTCTGCTCGCGGTGAGCCTGATCACGGTTCTTGGCGCCGTGGCCGGAAGTCACGGGTGTTCGCTGTCTTGAACCGCCATCGGCGCCGATCGACAGAAATTTGCGGCTTCAGTTATGTGCGGATGACATCGATTTTCCTCGGCGAGGTTTCCCCAGATGACCGAACTCGGGTGCGAACGCGGGCCCATTTGTCGTTTGGGCGATCACCCCCTGTAGATTTCGCCAAACGCGTCGCGCAGGATGTTTTTTTGCACCTTGCCCATCGCATTGCGTGGCAGCTCATCAACAAACAGGATGCGCTTGGGCTGTTTGTATTTGGCGAGGGTTCCTTCGAGCGCGGCGGCGATTGTCGCTTCGTCCAGCGCCGCGCCCTTCTCCCGCACCACGATGGCGGTCACGCCTTCACCCAAATCGGGATGCGGCGCTCCAATGACGGCGGTCTCGACGACGCCAGGCAACGCGTCGATCGCGCTTTCCACCTCTTTGGGATAGACATTGAGCCCCCCGGAGATAATGAGGTCCTTGCCGCGGCCGACAATGTGCACATAACCGCGCGTATCGATTTTGCCGAGGTCGCCGGTGATGAAATAGCCGTCGGCGCGGAATTCCGCTTTCGTCTTCTCCGGCATGCGCCAATAACCCGAAAAAACGTTCGGCCCCTTTACCTCGATCATGCCGATCTCGTCCGCGCCCAAGAGCTCGCCGCTGCTGGGATCGGCGATGCGGACGGAAATGCCTGGCAGCGGGAGTCCGACCGTGCCGGCGATGCGATCGCCGTCATAAGGGTTCGATGTGTTCATGCCAGTCTCAGTCATGCCGTAGCGTTCGAGGATGGCGTGGCCCGTTCGCTCCCGCCAAGCGCGGTGCGTCTCCGCGAGCAACGGGGCGGAGCCGGAGATGAAAAGGCGCATATGCGCCGTCGCCTCACGCGTGAGATCGGGATGCGTCAGCAGCCGCGTATAGAAGGTCGGCACGCCCATGAGGCTCGTTGCGCGCGGCATGAGCCTCAGGATCAGGTCCGCGTCAAATTTCGGCAGAAAGAGCATCCTGCCGCCAGCCATGAGCAGCGTATTGATCGCCACGAAGAGGCCGTGCGCGTGATAGATCGGCAAGGCGTGGATGAGTACGTCGCTCGGCGTAAATCGCCAATATTCGAGAAGCGTACGGGCGTTGGAGGCCAAATTTTCCTGGGAAAGCATGGCGCCTTTGGACCGCCCCGTCGTGCCCGAGGTGTAGAGAATCGCCGCAAGATCATTTGGCCCCCGCGCGATGTCGTCAAATGCGGCTGGAACGGCCATAGCGCGCTGCGGCAGCGAGCCAACACCGTCCGCCGTCATGGTCTCCACATGCGCAACTTTCGCCGCCGCGGCTGCCTCCGCGAGTTCAGGGCGCCCGGGATCGCGAACAAAGATGCGCGGCTGCGCGTCGCTGAGGAAGTAGCCGACTTCGGCCGCCGTATAAGCGGTATTCAGCGGCAGAAGCACGGCGCCCGCTCTCAGACAACCCAAGTTGAGGAGAACCGCATCAACGGATTTTTCAACCTGGACCGCTACGCGGTCGCCGGGCTCCACACCCAATGAGACGAGCGCGTTCGCGTAGCGCGCAGCCCCCACTTCGACATCCGCATAAGTTTGGATGACGCCGTTCGGCTGCTCGAACGCAACCTTGCTGCGACACGAGAAGTTCTTTGCGAGTTGCGCATAAAGGTGAGCGGTCATGGTTCCGGACGCTGGGGCCTACCCCACTTCACCGGCTGTTTGCCAGATCAGTCTGTCTTCGCCAAGGCCGCTAAAAGTTGATTTGCAGCTCCTGACGGCATTCCTCAGCATTCTCGTGGGGTTCATCAACCCCATTATCGCGACGTTTGCCGTATTGGCCATACGGCTCGGCGGCGCCGATCCGGACCCCTTCATAGGCGCATCGGAGCGGGCGCGACGACAAGATATACTCGAAAAGACGCTCACCAAGCCGCCGGCGCTCTACTGAACCAAGGCTGCGCCCTCTCCAATTGAACAGCAAGACGGAACAGGGTCGCCCCGAGCAACGCCATTTGCATCGAGGCCCGGCGCCTGGGTAGGTCATGGGCGATCAGCTGAAGAAGAAAGCAGGCGCGCCCTGGCCGGCGTAGATTTCGCCCTGCCAATAAAACGGGAGATGATCGCTGAACTTCGCGACGACGACCTTGACGATCAGCGCCTCGGTGGCAGACCACCGGGCGATGCCAGCATCAATCGCGTGTCGCGAGAATTATACCAACGGCTGCGCGGGCTGACTCATAGGAGGATTCCCTTGGCGCGGGATTTCTGACTCATTGGGCGCGAAGGAGATTCGCGCCATGCCCGCAGCGATGAAATTGCGAGACGACTTCTCGGCTCAAGAGCTTCGGGCCTTGGCCCGACGCGCGAAGGACGTCAATCAGAGCCGGCGCTTGCTGTCGCTGGCGGCGGTCCGGGACGGCAAGGACCGGGCTGAAGCGGCCCAGATCGGCGGCATGGATCGGCAGACGCTGCGCGACTGGGTTCATCGCTTCAACGCCGCCGGGCCGGAAGGCCTTTTCGACCAATGGACGGAAGGCCCCAAGCCGCGTTTGTCGGCGGAGCAGCTGACCGAACTCGCAAGCCTCGTCGAGGTCGGCCCGGATCGCGAGAAAGACGGCGTTGTGCGTTGGCGACGCGTCGATCTTCAGCGCGTCATCAAGGAGCGCTTCGGCGTCGATTTTCACGAGCGCTACGTCGGGACGCTTTTGAAGAAGCTCGGCTTCTCCCACATCAGCGCAAGGCCGCGCCACCCCGCGCAAGACGAGCGGATCGTCGAGGCTTACAAAAAAACTTCGAAGCGACGCTGAAGGCGCATCTGGCCGCCCTTCCGCCGCAAACGCCGGTCGAAATCTGGTTCCAGGACGAAGCGCGCATCGGCCAGAAGAACGGCCTCGTGCGGCAATGGGCGCGGCGCGGAACGCGTCCGCGTCAGCCGCCGACCAGCGATACGAGAACGCCTACCTCTTCGGCGCGATCTGCCCGGCGAAGGGCAAGGGCGCGGCGTTGGCGCTCCCCTACGCCGACACCGAGATGATGCAGCTCCACCTCGAGGAAATCTCGCGCCACGTCGCAATAGACGCGCACGCCGTGCTGCTGCTCGATCGCGCCGGCTGGCATACGACGGGAAAGCTCGCCATGCCCAACAACATCACGCCGATTCTGTTGCCGTCTCGGGCGCCAGAGCTGAACCCGGTCGAGAACATCTGGCAATATCTCCGCCAGAACTGGCTCTCCAACCGCGTCTTCGAAAACTACGACGCCATCATCAACGCCGCCTGTGACGCCTGGCGAAGGCTCACCGCCCAGCCAGAGACAATCACCTCAATCGGGATGCGCGACTGGGCTCATATCGGTCATGCCTCGTAACCTTTGGTATTAGTGGCGAAGGACCAGGCCCGGGCAATTGACGCGGATTCTTGAAGTCCGCCTCGGTCAGCCAGCCGGCGATCTCTTCGAAAGAGTAAGTGTTGCCGGCTTCGGTGTTCACCAGCATGTTCACGGCGAAAATCAGTCCATTCAGAGGGCCTTTGCGATCCTTGTCCACCAAAAACTCCGCAATCGCAATCGTCCCACCTGCCGCCAGCGCCGCGTGGGTGCGTCGCAGGAGCGCACGCGACCGCTCGACGCCCTCGCTGTGCAGGATGTGGCCGAGAGTCGCCACCTGGTGAGAATGACCGAAATCCGCCTCTAAAAGATCGGCCGCAACAAGCGAGAAGCGATCGCCAACCCCAAAACGCTGGGCCATGCGCCAGGTGACCGGCAGCACGTCCGCCCAGTCGACCGCCCGCACGCTCACCAGAGGCGAGGCTTGAGCTAAAGCAATGCCCCAGATGCCAGAGCCCGAAGCAAGATCAAGCACCGACACGGGAGTTGTCGCGTCACCCGGCGGAGCCGTTGGTATTACGCCCGCTGCGGATAGTGCACGGGTCGTGATTGGAGATCGACCCGGCCGCTTTCGGCACCCGGCCGATCGCCGTTGTCATAGTGCCAGCCCAGCGACGTCGGTGAATGGAGCGAATGCACACGGGCAGTAACAGGTAAATCTTACCACGACCTTTGTTCGTCCGAGGCGAATGAATGTAAGTTCAGAATTAGCGAGGTCCGCCTTAAAGCCGCATGGCCCTAACGTCTGGATCAACCTTTATTGGTGCCTCGCTAGCCTTTATAACGTCCTCGACGCTAAGACCAGGCGCATATTCCTTAAGCACAAAACCTTCCGGGGTCACGTCGAGCACGGCCATGTCGGTGACCACACGGTCAATGCAGTTTTGTCCTGTCAGTGGGAGAGTGCAGCGTTTCACGATCTTCGAGGCACCCGACTTATCCTGGTGTTGCATGGCCACGATAACGTGCTTGGCGCCGGCCACAAGATCCATGGCGCCGCCCATGCCTTTGACCAATTTGCCAGGCACCATCCAGTTGGCGATATTGCCGGCCGGGTCGACCTCCATCGCTCCGAGCACCGTGAGGTCCACATGTCCGCCTCGGATCATGGCAAAACTTTGCGCGGAATCAAAGTAGCTCGCCCCCGCTACGGCGGTTATGGTTTCTTTGCCGGCGTTGATTAAGTCTGGGTCTACGTCAGCCTTTTTCGGAAAAGGCCCCATTCCGAGCAGACCATTTTCACTCTGGAAAATCACAAAAAAATGCTTGGGGATATAGTTGGCCACAAGCGTGGGAATGCCAATACCCAAGTTCACCACGGAGCCGTCCTGGACCTCCTGGGCGATGCGTTTTGCAATCTGGTCACGGGTCAAGATCGTCACGAAAAACCTCTTTCTGATTTTCCCTTTATTCTGCTTCCGCTCTAGTCTGGCGAGACCGTCAGCTTTTCAATTCTCTTTTCGTAATCTTTGCCCTTAAAGATGCGTTGGATAAAAGCCCCCGACAAATGGACTTGATCCGGACCGAGGTCACCAATTTCCACCAGCTCTTCCACCTCGGCGACGGTGATGTGTCCGGCCATCGCCGCCAGTGGATTAAAGTTGCGTGCCGTTTTGCGAAAAACCAGATTGCCGAACTTATCGCCTTTCCAAGCCTTAACAAATGCAAAATCCCCACGGATGGCCTGCTCCAGGACGTATTTTCGTCCGTCAAAGTCACGCACTTCCTTGCCCTCGGCCACCAAAGTCCCCACGCCCGTAGGCGTGTAAAAGGCCGGGATACCGGCCCCTCCGGCCCTGAGTCTCTCCGCCAAAGTTCCTTGTGGGCAGAATTCGAGTTCCAGTGCACCGCTCAGATAAAGCCTTTCAAAAAGTTCATTTTCGCCGACGTAGCTCGAGATCATCTTGCGAATTTGACCCTGGAGCATCAAGAGACCCAGGCCGAAACCATCCACCCCCGCGTTGTTTGACACGCAGGTGAGGTTCTTCACGCCTCGCCTTTGCAAGGCGGCGATGGAGTTTTCCGGGATCCCGCACAATCCAAAGCCACCAAAAAGAAAGGTCATGCCATCCTGGACGCCGTCGGTCGCGGCGTTCGCGTCGGGGTAAACTTTTTGCATAGACGTTCCACGATGAGGACCACGGCTCGGTCGCCGATGACCATGGTGGCCAAGCCGAATTTCGTCTGCTTTTGATTAGCCTAACTAGATGAGCGAATCAGCCTTTCGCCACATCTGCTACTAAAGACGCGGCGAACACTTTTATCAAGGCCTAGCTTGCTCTACAAGCAGAATCCGGCGATGCGTCTGGCCAAACCCCGATTATCGCGAGAAAACAGCGATGCACGCTATGGCCGGCGATGTAGTTTCGCAAGGACAAATTCCCCAGTGACGACACGCCAATCAACACCCCCGGATCTGATTTCGTCTTCTCCAGCATCGAGTCCTTCTCGCGCCACGATGGCGGTCATAGCGAACTGGGGACTCGACCGCAACGTTCCGAATGCGCAACCTGATAGCTGCATCCATCTGAACACGCCCTTGTGCTCTTTGCCCAATCGTTCGCACCGCCCGTCCGCCTTCACCGCCACCGTTTTGCGCGCCATATCCGGAACGGAATATAGTGGGAATTGAGCATCATAGGTCAACATAGGTCAACATAGGTCAACTACGGGAGCGAATATGTCCCTTTCGAAACGGAATGCAGTCGTTACCGGCTCCACCAGCGGCATTGGCCTTGCCTGCGCTCGCGCGCTCGCGAAAGAGGGCGCGAATGTTGTGATCAACGGCTTCGGCGCCGAGGCCAAGATCGAAAAGGAGCGGGCGGCCATTGAAACCGAATTCGGCGTGACCTGCCTTTATGACGCCGCCGACATGACGAGGCCGTCAGAAATCGGAGCAATGATAGCCAACGCTGAGACAAAGCTCGGATCAGTCGACGTTCTCATTAACAACGCCGGCATCCAATACGTGTCCCCCATCGAGGACTTTCCGGTCGAAAAATGGGATCAGATCATCGGAATTAATCTTTCCTCGGCTTTCCATGCGATCCGGGCTGCGACGCCGGGTATGAAGACCCGCAGATGGGGCCGTATCATCAACACAGCGTCCGCCCATTCCATCGTAGCCTCACCATTCAAGGCGGCTTACGTAGCGGCGAAGCACGGCATCGCAGGCCTCAGCAAGGTCGTCGCGCTCGAACTTGCGACCCACGGCGTCACATCAAACTGCATATCGCCCGGATATGTCTGGACGCCGCTTGTCGAGAGACAAATCCCGGATACGATGAAAGCCCGCAACCTCACGCGGGATCAGGTCATTCACGACGTATTGCTTCAAGCCCAACCAACAAAGGAATTTGTAACTGTTGAACAGGTCGCGGCGCTTGCCGTATTCCTTTGCTCGGACGCGGCGTCGCAGATCACGGGCGCAAATATTTCGATGGACGGCGGCTGGACCGCTGGCTAATGCGCAAGAAGGTAACCGTTGCCTTGCAGGGTGGTGGCGCGCGCGGCGCTCTCACCTGGGCGTGCTGGATGCCTTCCTCCCGGATGGCCGGCTTGATGTGACCGGCAACAACGGAACAAGTGCGGTCGCGATGAATGCGGCGGTGGGTGCCGATGGCCTTCGTGAAGGCGGACCGGATCGCGGCTGGTGCCGGACGCGCGGCATCGAGAAGCCTTTGCCTTCGAGCGCAGAGACGATCGCTGCTTTCCTTTCCCCCGAAACGGGCAGAGGAGTGAATGCCTCGCTGATCGGGCGGCGGACGGCCGTCGTCGGTTACATCGCGCAAAAAGGTTTTTGCCACGCGTGCTCCGGGCAATTTGCGGCACGTTGCGGTCGAGCCCCCCAGTTCGCTATTTTTTGCCCGGAGGCCTAGATCCAACGAATTGCCGTTAGTCCGGTTCATCCTCAATCTCTGTTGCGATGTTGTCTACACAGGCAACCTGCACACGAGCAGCAGTTCTGGGCCGGCGCGGCCATACATAGCCCGTTTGAGGGTTTTGAGGCGGTTGATCTGTCCTTCCGTTTGGCCGATGCTCCATTGCTCTGTGATCGCGTTTCTCACGGCATCCAAGTCCCTGGATAATGTGCGTGCGAAACGCTGCATTTGCATAGAGGCCCGAGTGCTGCGCGTCTTTCAGCCAGGTTCCGAACTTGTCTGCGTTCTTGCTGCGCAGAATGCCGCGAAACCGCATTGCGAGCGCTCGCATGGAGGCGAAGTCCGGCCATTCGCGCTTCAGCATGTCAACATTCGCTTCCTGAGCGCTCGTCAGCGTCCCGCGCGGCTTGACGCACAGTGCCGCGGCGACAATCGTCGAGATCGACCGCCCCGTCGCCGGATCGACTGACGGCCGCCTTGGAGCGGGCAGCTCGGGTCGCGTCACCTTGCGTTTTGGATTGCGCCATTTCGCCAGCAACCGCTCGAGATTTGAGAAACTGCCGGTGTAGCCGCGCGCTTTTATCTCCTGGAGCAGACGCCGACCGCGCACGCAACCTTCCGACCAGCGGCGCGAGAGGTATTCTTGAAAAAATCGTGGTGAAGTTGTCTTTGGCGCTGCGGCGTTGCGCTGAGCAAGCGCGTCGGCCTGGAGCCATTTGGCGATCGTGCGACGGTCAAGCCCCGTCTGTCGTACAATGTCGCTGACGGATTTTCCATCTCCATGCAGCGCTCGGACCCGCTCAAAGATCGTTTGTCGTGAACGCTGGTTCGCCATTCTGGTGAGACAGCGATGCTCGGCGCCACCGTGTTTATCCCGGGGGCTGCATGAAATCACCGCCTCGCATTCGTCGTCGGCGTCCGCTGGCAACAAGGGGCGAGCGGAGGCCCCGACGACGCGGCTGAGTTGCGCCTGAACGGCTTCGCGCAGGTTCTGCAAAATATGGAAGCGGTCGGCGATTTGACGCGCCTCCGGCGCGCCTTCATGAGCGCCCTGGGCGAACGAACCGCAGCGATCGCGGCTGACGATCTCGATGCCCGGGTGTTGCTTGAGCCAGCCCGCCGTCGCGCTTGCCGAACGATCCGGCAAAAGGTCGATCACCTCACGCCGCTCCAAGTCCACGATGATGGTCCCATAAGTGGAGCCCTTGCGCCACGCCCAATCATCAAGGCCCACAATTCGCACGCTTGTTTCGGCGCGGCGCTCCTTGACCCGCCGTTTGATCGAGCGGAGGATCGTATCGTCGCTGGTCGGCATGCCGATGCGCTTCAATAAACGTTCGCCCGGTCGGCCGCCAAGGCAATGGCCAAAGAGATGAACGAGTTCAGCCGCCCGAGCCGTGCGGCGCGCCAGAGGAGCGGCTATCTCGGGCAGTTCCGCGGCGAAGGTTTGCCGCTTGCATCCATCGTTTCGACATTGCCAGCGCTGGATGCGAAGCTTCACGCTAACAGCCGCGCCTTGCGCTGGTAGGTCTTGTAAATGACGCGCATGCCAGCCGTGCCGATGAGATGACTCAGTCCCGCAGTCCGGACAGGCGCCGACGCCGTCACCAACCGCCAAAATCACCCATTGGCCATGAACTTGTTGCGCGTCCAGTACTCTTACGCCGAGCCCTGGCGCGCATCTCGCTTTGCTTTTCACAATGTCAAGTTATGGCTTGCCACCCGCTCGATCAAGGCTGCAACAGAGATTGAGGATGAACCAACTAGAAGTCCCCTGTTCCGTCGCCGCGACGGATCGGGCTTGGACTCAGAATCGTTGGCCGTATCGCCGAGATTCATGGGGCACACCTTGCCATCAACAAGCCGTCTGGGGGCGGCATGGTGGCTGAAGTCTTTTTTCCAGCTTGATCAAATTGCGGAATCCCCCATCGGCATCGAGGCCTAACCGGCGAATCCCGGCCTGTTCAGTTTGCGTTCAGGCAAGCTCGTCTCTAGCTTGGCCTTCCATAGCAGATCCCGACAGGAGCCCGATCATGCGGTCACGCCTCGTCCTCGGCTTGCTTGCGGCGTTTCTCTTTTGCGTCGCCAACGCGGCGGCGGCCGAGCGGCGCATCGCGCTCGTCATCGGCGAGAGCGCCTATGAGGGCACGCCGATCGAGACCGCGGCCAATGACGCCGGGCTCATTGCGCAGACCCTGCAGGCGGCGGGCTTCGACGTCAGCGGCGCGCGCGATCTCGACGAGGACTCGCTGCGCGGCTCGCTGCGCGATTTTGTTGAGAAGGCGCGCAACGTCGGACCCGACGGCGTCGCCTTCATCTATTTTGCGGGCGCCGGCGCGCAGATCGAAGGCGACAATTATCTTCTGCCCGTCGGCGCGCCGATCGCGCGCGACGCCGACATTCCTCTGCACGGCGCGCGTCTCTCCGACTATCTGAAGCCGCTCGCCTCGATGGGACTGAAGACCGCGGTCATCGTCCTCGACGCGGCGCGCGCCCTCCCCTACCCGATCCAGGGCCAGCCGCTCGCCGGCGGCCTGGCGCTGTATGAGCCGGGCCCGAGCCTGCTGCTCGCCTTCAACGCGGCGCCGGGCACGATCGCGCCGCCGGAGCCGGGGCCCTATGGCGTCAATGCGCACGCCTTGGCCGAGATGATCCGCGCCGGCGGCCTGCCGATCGCGCAGGTCTTCGACCAGACGCGTCTGCGCGTCCTCGAAGAGACCAAGGGCGCGCAGATTCCGTGGAATTCGCAAGGCTTCGACACGCCCTTCCTCTTCTTCGAGCGCACGTCGCAGGCGCCGCCGCGCGGCGTCGACGACGCGGCGCTGCGCAGCAGGCCTATCGCTCAATTTTCCGCTCAGGACGCCTTCGCCGCGGCGGTCGCGCGCGACACGCTGCAATCCTATCAGGACTTTCTGATCGCCTATCCCAACGACCTGCTCGCCCGGCGCGTGCGCGCCATTCTCGCCGCGCGGCGCGAGGCGCTGTTCTGGCGCAAGTGCCGCATTCTGAGCACGCCCGCGGCCTACTGGTCCTATGTGCGCGCCTATCCGCACGGACCGCACGTCTGGGACGCGCGCCGCCTGCTCGCGATCCTCGCGAGCCCCCCCGAGCCGCCCCCCGACTTCGCGCCGATCGATATCGGCTATCCGCCGCCGCCGCCGCCGGAAATCGTTTTCGTCGGCGGGCCGGTGATCTTTTTCGGCGATCCGATCTGGGGTTTCCCGCCGCCGCCGCCGCCGCCGTTCTATTTCCTGCCGCCGCCGCCGCCCGACTTCGTCGTGCTGCCGCCGCCCGTCGTCGTGGGCCTCGCAGCCTTCGTCCTGCCGATTCCGCCCTTCGTCCCGGTGCCGGTCTATGTTCAGCCGCCGGCCTTCGTCGTCGCGCCGCCCGGCAACGTGTTCTTCGCCAATATCCACAACAGCGTGGTCGTGGATGCGAGTCAGAACGTCGTTATCGCCAACCCACAGGGGCGCGTGCTCTCCGCGACGCCCATCGTGGCGGGAGCCGTCGCGGGCGCGGCGGGCGCCGCCATCGGCGCGAGCCTACCGAGATTTGTCGCCAACAAGACCGCCGTGGCTCCAGGCAGCGCCGTTCAGCAGCCTGGCCAGGGCTTCCAGAGGCAGGGCCAGGGCGTGCAGACTCGAGGACAGAGCCTACCGACGCAGGGCCAGGGCCTACCGACGCAAGGTCATGGCCTGCCGACACAGGGTCCGGCTTCGGGAGCCCAGCAGCCGTTCCAGGGAACTCACGCCCTGCCCCAGCCGAGCCGAAACGTCCTGCAGGGGCAAAGCCCGACGACTGTGGGGCTGCCGACGCAAGGCAGGCACGGCCAAGGCGCTCAGACGCAAGCCCAGAACCCGCGGCAATCTTTGCAGAGACGGCAGTCCCAGGGGCATGAGCCTCAGACACAGCAACCTCAGAGCCCGAACCTGCGGCAAATGATGCAAAGGCCGCAGGGCCCCGGACCGCAGCAGATGATGATGCAAAGATCACAGGGTCCGGGACCGCAGCAGGGCTTGCAGCGGCCACGCCCGCAGCCGCAGGGACAAGGCCAGCAGCGTAGGCAGGGCGATCCCTCGCAGCAGCACGGCGGAGATCATCACTAGTGGCTCGCTTCAACGATTTTGAATAGACCCTGGCTTTCCTCGGCCTGCCGTCCCTGATTCTCTGCTGTCATTGATTCGGCCTGGGAGGCGATGATGGCGCGGGAAGAGATCGGCGTGAAGCGTTATGTGGTCCGGTTGAGCGCCGAGGAGCGGGCGCATCTGGAAGCCATGCTGCGCAAGGGCAAGCATGCGGCGAAGACGTTGTTGAAGGCGCGGATCTGCTGAAGGCCGATGTTTGCGAGGCGGGTGAGGGCTCGAGCGACGGCGCCATCATCGCGCAGCTGGACACGAACGCCTCGATGGTCTGTCGGGTGCGTAAGCAGCTGGTGGAGGAAGGCTTTGACGCGGTCTTGCGTCGCAAGCCGCATGCGCGCCCTTCCGTGCCGCGGATTTTTGACGGCGAGAAGGAAGCCAAGCTGATCGCCTTGACCTGCTCGGCGCCGCCGAAGGGCTACGCGCGCTGGACGTTGCGGCTGCTCGAGAAGAAGGTCGTCGAGCTCGACATCGTCGAGGCGGCGAGCGACAGCACGATCGGTCGCGTTTTAAAAAAACATTTTGAAGCCCGATCGCCAGCATCAGTGGGTGATTCCGCCGCAAGCCGACGCGGGCTTCGTCGCGGCGATGGAGGACGTGCTCGAAGTTTATCAGCGTCCGCATGATCCGGCGCGGCCCGTGGTCTGTGTCGACGAAACCACAAAGCAGCTGTTGAAGGAAACGCGGCAACCCGTTGCGATGCGAAAAGGCCGGCCGCAACGCGTCGATTATGAGTATGAGCGCAATGGGACCGCCAGCATCTTCATGATCTTCGCGCCGCTCGAAGGACGGCGCGAGGCGCTCGTGACCGAACGCCACACGGCGATCGATTACGCCGATGCGCTGAAG
>CAWFZD010000130.1:0-14858 GCA_963820145.1 uncultured Alphaproteobacteria bacterium | reverse complement strand
ATAGCGGAGATCCTGCAAATTTCCGGGGAAGCGCTCATCGTTTTGCGCCCATGCCGCTGAAGCGTTCTCCAGCCTTTCTAGATTTTTGGCGAACGTGCTTTTCCGCAGACAAAGCATACCGCCAAGCTTAAACAGTCCAGGAATGCCCTTGCGGCGCGAGAGATGGTCGAGCTGATGCGTTTTGAGGCCGAGATACTCGCTTATTTCCTTCGCGCCTCTGCGAAGGTTGTCGCGATCAAACGCGGGAGAGGCGGATTCCTCAACGTTCATCATCTGTTTTTCCTTTCTAGCAAGCGGAAATGCCGCGGTCGCCATCGAAGTCGGCGACTGCAGGGCTTTCAGGGATTGGATTGATGCGGCTTGACAGGGCCGCCGAGTGTGATATTGAAAGACGAAGGGGCTGGCTCGGAAGGGCCGGATTTATTTCGTCCATACCTCTTCCGATTTTAGAGGATCTCTAGCATATCTCCGCTCAAAGGTCTATCCCCCCTCTCACTAAATTTTCGCACTGTTCGGCAAAAACGCCAAAAGTGTGTTGTGAAACAAACGTTTGCCCGTTTTTCCAGCGCTGCGACATATTCGCGCGGTGCAGGCTTCCAGGCAAGCTCACGTTAAAATCCGCCACTCGGGGTAGCTGTCAGGGTAACGGATACCCCAACCCCTTTCCCCTACCTCCCACGCCCTATCCGCCCGATGCTCGCGCAGGGGCGGCGGGTCGTATAGCGAGGGGAGGCTACAAATGACCCAACGCTGCCATTAAGTTGGCCGAGCTGCCCATCGGGCAAGTGCGGGCCCAGTCAGGGCGACGCGGAGGATGTCATCGAATTGTTTCGGGGCCAAGCTACGACAATCGTGTATCCCGGCGTATTTCAGTTCCGAGGGAGGCCCCTGCATCAAATGGGGTCTCCCTTTTTTTTTGCTTGTCTCCCAGTCCCCGGCGTGCTGCCGTAACCGTAATAGCAGCCCCCCGCGGATCGCCATGTTATTCGTGGCGAGCGGCAGGAATGCGCCACTTGCAGACAAACGGATGTCGGTGTGGAATATGGTTTCCAGGTCATTCTGACTTGATTTGAAGCCTGTGATAACGCTTCCACTGTTTATGGAGCACCTATGGAACCTTTAGCAGTTACTCCAAATCTCACTTTTCTTGAGCTTGCCAAGAAAGTGCTTAGGGAAGAGAAGCGGCCGCTGTCCCCATCCGAAATCTGGAAGGTCGCCGTTGCCAAAAGTTATGATTTCGCGGATTAAGTCACGTGGTGGGAAGACACCCGGGGCTACGCTATATTCTGCCATCTTCACGGATGAACGAGGGAACCCTGAATCAGTTTTTCAGAAGTTTGGTGATCGACCTGCTCGCTATTATCTTCGAGAACTTTGAAGCATCCAGAAGACCTTCAAAAGGCTGCATCAGCCCAGACTGTGCCCTCCGAACCATCGTCGAACTATAAGGAAATTCAGGTACACCCGTTTCTCGCTTATTTTGTCCATTTGAAGTTCAGCGCATATTCAAAACCATTCGGCATAATACCTCAGGTAAAATTAGTTTGGCGAGTGGGTGCACCCCGACGTTATCGGAGTTTTTATCGAGACTGGAGGATGAATCGCTCGATTTGAGCCGTGCGATGGGGAGCATTACGGCTAGGCCATACTCTGTTTCGATAAAGAAGAAAACTGACCTTTCTCAAATTATACTGAAGTATTTTTTCAGGCTGTTCAAACTCATTATGGGCACACGAGGAATACCTTGTCGCAGCCTGAAATAGCGACGGCATGAGGATTTTCGTGATGGAACTCAGCGACGCCTATCGGTATCATCTGGACTTGGATTATCTAGCTTGACATCGAAGATCCGAATTCCTCGTCGAGGGCTTATCCCCGCTCGAGAGCGTGATGCTTTGGATTGGGACGCCTCAACAAACTTGTGATGAACAAGGGGACGTTGCGGAGCTACTCAAACGCATCAAAATGATTGGACAGACAACAGAATCAGGAAGAGGAACACGACAAGGTTCTTCAGCACAGATGAACTAACAAGCATTATTCACACGAAGCTGCGCAGAAGTACTAAAGACGATCACTGCTTGAAGTCGGTTTTGGGTGTGCGCGCAGTTGTGTAGAATATCAAATCTCCCTGAAGAGGTCTGCTTCGGGTCTTGGTTGTGACACAGCCAGGGTCAACAGCGGTCGAGCGGCAGCCGTAAACCTAAACTCCGTGTCGTGGGTTCCAAGTGTTAGATTATAACCACTGGCCGGGGCCGCCAGAAACGCAATCCACGCCTCTCCTGGTTCGATGCAAAGCGCGGCGGCGAGCTGGAGCTGACTTGCCGCCGCACCGTTCGCGACTACAAGGAGAAGTCGTCGAGCCGTTATCGTGTCACGACTCGCTGGGCCCGCCTCACTAGCCCCCCGTCACGCTGCGTGAATGACGTCGCGAGGGACCGGGGCAAGGCCGCCGCTCGCTTGGAGACGCCGGCCGCCATCCGAAAACCGCGGCCGGGGAAGTCTTCCCAAAACTTCCCCAGCACGCCATGCGCAGCGCCCGAAAAGCCGCCACGACGTCGGACCGTTATGAGCCAAGGTCCGCTGGGCTTTGCCGCCGTTGCAGTCCGGCGGACTTGCGCGAGTTTCAGGCCGCCTGTGGACGATCAGAAGCCGACCCGCGATTCGCATTAGCTCAGCGTCGCGTTTGCGTCGCGGGAGAGCGCCTCGAATGATCGCCCCGCCAGTGCGCCTTCAGCGCCGTGAGTTCGGTCGCCGGAAACGTCGGCGGCGAGCAACTCTAGCCAGCGCTTCTCGACCTCATCGCCGAGAAGGCCAAAGCGCCTGAGCGTGCGCAATTCAGCACGGCGGGTTGCAACTTCTTTCTGCATCTCCGCGAGGCCGTCGAGCAACTTCTCGGCGGCGTCGGAAGCGCGCACAACGTCCTTGGCGCGCCACTCGATTGAACGCTCGGCCTTGTCCAGCTCGTCGCGACGTCGGGAGGTCGCCGCGGCGAGCGCCCTGCGAGTTTCGACGAGGGCTGCGATCTCCTCCTCGAGGTGCCGTTCCTTGGCCTCGCGGGCGGTCGTGGCGCGCCGCAGTTCCGCGACATCGCCCCCCGCCTCGAGAGCGCTGATGTAGGCCCCGGCGACGTCGTCATCGTCGGGTTCGTCGCGCAACGCAGCAAGTGCGGAGCGCAAGGCTATAACTTCGTCTAAGGAATGCGCCTCAGCGGCGAGCGCCGCAGCAAGACGAGCGTCGGCGAGTTTACGCGCTTCGATCGCATTTCGGGAGCTCGTCGCGGGCGGGGATGAGATTTTGGGCCATAGTCATATGATCTCCTGCAATTTCAATTAGTATGTGCGTCCCGTTTTTATGAGAGCGTCCAGCTCAGAACTCCGCGTGTCGCGTGTCGATAGCCCGCGGCCGCCGGCCCGTGACCCTGTCGCCGTTTGCGTCAACGGAGTAGCCATGTTGCACATTCACATAGTATCCACTCGATCTCCCAGGCTTCTTATCCATCGCGGGAAGGCTCGATCCCGAAAGCGGACGCTCACTCGCGGAGCGCTGCAGCATCTTCTGAAATTCCTTGAAGCCTTCATTGCCCAATCGCGACCGCAAGAACGCCATCGCCTGCTCGGGAATACCGTGAGCGTCGGGCGTGGTGGGCCTCGTAGGCGGCGCGTCCCCGTCCTTGACTGGCTTCGCGTAATAATTCACGCCGGCTAGCTCGGGGCGATGCGACGCGGGCAGGGCCGCGTCATGCGCGAGGGCGGGGCGGGGCGTGGGGAAGGAATTAGGAAGATGAAGGCCGGCGCGATTCGTGCCGGCAGGCGAGGGCATGGGTTTAGACATGTTAAGACTTTCCTTTCAATTTATAAGCTGTTTCAAAGAACAGGCTGAACCATTGCGGCCTTTATCGACGAGCGCGACATGATCGGCGCGAAGATTTACTTGTGCAATGTCTGCGAGTTCAGGTAACGGCGAGGGAACTACGTCGAGGCGGTAGCCTGCCGAGAGATCGGCGGCGCTTCCGTCGCGGATTCCTTCGATCGCTTCGGGGGACCAAATTATAAGATCGGCCTCCACGCGCCCGTTGCGCCATTTTGCGTCGCAGACAACGCCCGCGACGCACGAGGGATCGATCGGCCGCTCGCGCGGGGGATGGCCCTTGACGATTGGCTTGCCGACAAAGCTCTTTGCAGCTTCACGAATCGCAGCCGGGGAGCGCCACGCCCGGATGGCGACGCGTGGATCATCCTCGAGGCCGGGCAACTCGGCCGGCGCATACCGATGCACGCCTGAGGTTAGAATTGGCGCGCGAACGTGAAGCCGAGCATCGTCATCGAGTTCGCGGCAGCGAGATGATCGAAGCGCTCATAGGCGGACTCCATAGGGTCCGAGATTCCGATTATCCGCGGCGCTTGGAATCGCGGCCCATTGAAGTAGCTCGTCCGACACTCTGAGGGGCTGCCGACGTTCCGACCGAGGGCTAACGTCAACGCGCCCCCGCAAACTGCGTTCGCAATGTCGTCATGCGAGCCGGGCGCATGGTCAATTGAATCGCGCCCGCCGCGGGCCGTGCGTCTCTCGATCGACACAGCTGCGAGACGAGCCTCTGATGATCGAGCAACGCAACACGGCGCCCGCTGAAAGATGGCAGGCTGTCGCGGTAAATGTCGGTCTTGCTTCGCCTGCGATCTCGTAACGAATGCCATGCGCTTCTTGAACGCTCCACCGGCATTCGCCCGCCTAGCGATCTCCAAAAACCTGCGTTAATCCGTAGCTCTTGAGCGTCGCCGCGAAGTCCGCGCAGACGGCGTCCGGCGAGAAAGGCGGATGCACGGCTCCTGAATGCAATCGACAACCGCAATGTCGCCCTCGCGATGCGCAACGCACGCGTCATGTCATCCGAGGACCGCCGCTGGGTCCGCGAAGCCGAATAACGCGCCTCCGCAATCGAGGACCTCAAAACGCCCGGCAAACTGCGGCCTCGACAACCTCGCGACTCACGAAAGCGGCAATATCGTCACGGAATAGCCCGAGCCATTCCGTGGAGGCGGCAGCGGCGTCTTGCTCGAATGGCCCTGTCAATGATGCTCTGCGAACGAGGCGTTGAAATCCCGCGTCGAGCCGCGAGCGACCAGGATGTGAGGATCGCCATTCGGTCCGTAGTGCCGGCGGAACATGTCGTATTGCACGCCGCGCTTGGCGTAAGGCGAGCCGATGCTGTGCATCTGCCCGCCAAGAGTCACGAGTCCGGGTCGAACGGCGTCGCAAATTTCGTGATCGGGATTTGCAGAGTTCTCGTTTCGGAGAAACGCAATCTCGTCGATGATACACATGGCCAGCGTCATGCCGCGAATTGAGCGGAAGTCGGCGCTGTGGACCTCTATCGAAACGTTGTTGTTCAGCGCGAGTGACGACGCCGTGCGCCCGACGACGAGCTTCGAAAGAACGGGCGATGCGTCAATGCCGCCTTCGATGTATCGAAAGACAATCCGCGCCTGTTTCTGATTCTCGGCGATGACAAGAACAACAGCGCGCTCGCCAACCGCCAGCTTGTCTGAATAGTCGCATAAGCATGACGCATAGATGGCCAAGGCGGCGATACCGGACGATTTGCCGGAGCGCCTTCCGCCGATAACGTGGCACTCGTCTACGCGCTCTGTAAGGGCCTCCTCACGTCCCGTGAGACGCTTGAAATGCTCAAGCTCGGACGGCGTAAGCCTCTCCCCCTGGCTCGCCAACAGGACGCTGCGCATAGCCTCGCGCGTAGGGCCGCCCATGAGCTTCCCGAGTAGTTGCGGGCTGTCGAACGCCGCTCGGAGGGTAGTCTTGGGCCTCACTGCGGGGCCTCCGCGTTGCATTGCGCGATGATTTCATCAAGCGTCGGCTCGCCGTCCTTGGGCTTGCGGAAGTCCTTCAAGGCGCTGAGAATGCGCGTTAGCGAGTTAGCCAGCCTCACATACGTGTCCGGGTCTACGTCCTCGCCGGCAACCGTCGCAGACTGCAAATCCTCGCATTGAATTGAGATTGCCGCCGCCATGCGGACGAGAGAGAGCGCGTCCTCGGGAAGCGCGGCGTAACCGCCTAGAGGCTCGGACAGGGCGAAAAGGATGTCTTTGAAGCGCCTGCTGCGATGACTGCGGCCGTCAGTGGCTCGACAGACGACCGTGCGATTTGTCACCGCCGAGCAGTGTGTTTTAGGTCTCCTAGCCACGAAAAATACCTCTTAAAAAGACGCCAGCAAACGGCATTGAAACAACTAGCCACCCTCCTAGCAAGGAAGTGGCAAATTAGCTTGCTCCCGAAGCGTCCGAAGCTCTTTTAGCAGCCGCTCGAGCGTGGCCGTTGTTTCGAGCATCGTGCCAACGTCTACAGCCTCCCCAGAGATCGCAGCCGATTGCGTTGATTCCGCCGCCATCATGAGAAGGGCCGTCTGGCGCACCAGGGCCGCGTGCTCCTCGGACAAGCTCTCGAAAGGGCTAATACCCTCCGAGAGGGAGGTTACAAGGTCGCGAAACCGCCTGGATTTGCGCGACCTTCCGTCTAGGCCCGGCAGGAGATGCCTCCGATTCGACCCGGCAGCCTTGTTGAACTTGTCGACAATCTTCATCTAAATTCACCCCTACTTCAATAATCTATAAGAGCGCCTGAGCAAAACGGATTGCAAGAGAAATCGTAGCGAATGACGCTATTTCTTATGCGGTTCTTTGTCACACGCCTGTCTATCCTTTGTTAGAGGAGGGGCCAATTCGTCACAAGCCCCGGCGCGTCTCTTCAATTGCCGATCAGCGCAGTCTAGCTGCCACACCGTTGCTTCTGCGCCCAAGGGCTATTCCTGCGCCATCGTGGGCGGCTGGGCGCGATTTTGGCGGCGACAGGTATGTTTGCATGCCGGGAAGCGAGAGACGCTGTAGAGCGCCTCCATCGTTCGTTAAACGCTGGCGCTGCTACTGCCGAAGGTGGCTGCTCTAGTGCACATCAACCGTTCGGAGACACGCCAGGACACGGCTCACTTGGTTTTCGCTCCATTTTGCGCCGCCTCGGGCCGCGGGAATGCCTTTGGCCTCGAGCGCTCTGGCAATTCCGCCAAGCGATGATATCCCGGTGGCGCGCAACTCAGCGATCGAAACTGCGCAGCTCCGCCTGGAGACTGTTTACTGGCGCTGATGGTCATTGTTGATGATTTTACACATGCAGACAAACGGGCCAGGGCCGCCGCCAACCCCAGCGTATGCCGGGCCACCGACGCCTCTATAACAAGGACCGCCGACGCCGTCATATGCTGGGCCGCCGACCCCAGCGTATGCCGGGCCGCCCACGCCGTTATAACAAGGGCCGCCCACGCCGTTATATGCCGGGCCGCCCACGCCGTTATAGCCGCCGCCGCCCACCCCCGTGTAGCAGGGTCCACCGACACCCATGTAAGCGGGGCCGCCTACCCCAGCATAGCCACTCCGACACGCTGTTTCTGCCTTCGCATGGGGTGCCCCAAGCAATAACCCGAACGACAGGGTGATTGCCGCCAAAGTGTTGCGAGAGAACATCAGGTTTGTGCTCCAGTCGGCCAAATTGTTTAAATTGTTCCCAGATAGGTCGCCCATCCACCTCCGATTGCCGGCAGCATAGCCCGGCTCCGGTCCTCCCGGACATGCCTAATCAGGTTTTTACCCACACCCACTAGAATGGGTCGCTAAATTTCGACATTTTTGCTCTCCTGTCTTGCGGGGCCACGGCTGACTTGCATAGTGCCATGATGCTCAAACGGCGCTACAATGATTGGCGCGACCCCAACATCTTCGGCGCGGCCATAGGAAGGTGCTGAGGCCCCGTAAGGGCCGGGGGAGACGGAAGCGTTCTCAATGAACGAAAGTAAATCATCTTGAAAAGGGATACCAAACCAGCCGACGATAATAAAAGCGCATCCGATCACGAAATATCGGAAGCCACAGCGAGATGCGATAAAGATTGCGCACCGAACTCCCCAAGTTATCAGAAACATTCAGTAACAGATAATAAACATCCGCTTGAATATGCAATAGCTTTCATGCTGTTTGGCACACTAGTAGCTACCGGATTCGCCGCTTATTACACACGCGAGCAATGGTTGACCGCTCGCGATAACGAAATTCGTCAGTTGCGTGCCTATATCAGCGTTCACCAAATATCTTTCCAGGGAATGATTGGTGTTAAGGAAGATGGGCCCGTTGGGGTTGAATTTTCTTTCATTAATAACGGCATGACGCCTGCCCACAATTTCAATATGAATGGGATCATTGATCTCTTGCCTTATCCATTGCCGCATGGCTACGTTATGGATGATGCGCCTCCTAGACCCATACAAGATGGAATTATTTTCTCTAATGAAACCAATCCTATGACTGGATGGGTTTGGGAACGAAACGCTATTGATAGACGGATAAAAAATGAGATTTTCAAGAAGAACACAACGCAAGAGCTTTATGCTCATGGCGTCGTCGAATATGATGATATTTTTGGTCTCCCACGAAAAACTTATTTTTGTTTCTACCTTAATCCCGCTTCTCTCCCTGACGGAGAGGAACCAAAAATTATAGAGCATAAAGCCGACTTCCAGTGGGCTCCTTGTGCCGGCTATAACAGGCTTGAATAAATCGAAGCCGAAAAATAAGGCGATAGCAACTATAATTGCTTGGATGGCGTATCGCCAATATGTGTCAAGTCCGCCTTCTTTAGGGCCACTACATCTTGTGGGTGTGGATGACAACCGGATACGCACGGTAGGTAGTAACCCCAGAGCCTAGACGCGCTGCCGAGCCCCGACGCGGGTGTTTTAATGCTATGCCGCGCTACTGGCGAAGGCGGCCGATTGTCGTGTGAGATACGCCGAATGTTCTTGCGATGTCAGTAAGCGCCTCGCCGGACTGCATCCGAGCGAGGGCCTCCCACCGCTGGTGAGGAGTAAGCTTAGGCGGCCGCCCCATATGAACGCCGCGCGCTTTGGCACGCTCGCGCCCTTCGCCGGTTCGGGCCTTAATCAATTCTCTCTCGAATTCTGCCAAGCCGCCCAAGATCATTAAGGCAGCCGCCCATGAGGCGAGGTCGTGTCCGCCCATGCGTCATTCAGCGACCGGAAGCCAGCGCCTTTCTCGGCGATCGCGCCAAGCGTGTTCAAGAGGTCCCGAGTCGAGCGCGCTAGCCGATCTAGCCGCGTCACAAGCAACGTGTCGCCCGGCTCAAGGGCCGCCAGCGCCCTCGCCAGCGCCTTGCGGTTGCCCGCGCTCGCCCCGCTTACCTTCTCGGCGAAGACTTTAGCCGCCCCCGCCTCGCGCAAAGCCGCATCCTGACCGGCGAGCGACTGGCCGCCCGTCGAAACTTCGGCGTATCCAAAAACCGTCATTTTGCGCCCCTACTTTCGTGCATAACTTATGCACAACGTAAGGGCTTGGAATTTGGCCGTCAAGGATTTTGTGCGAAACTTATCAATTATGCACATGGCAATTGCCTCTCGAAAACGACCGTTTGTGAGAAAGTGGTGACCGGGGCGAAGGGTTGCTGATAAAAGGCCGTATGAAGGATTGCCCACCAGTCTGGCGAGAAATCGAGCGTATGGCGCAGGTGCTTCAGATTGCCGCGCCCGGGGGCGACTCCCGAGGAATGGCGGCAATGGGTGGCGTGGTGGAAGCCGTCTTATGATGTCGCGCGCACGTTGCCGGACGAGCGAAAAGCCTACCTGAAAAGCGGCGGTCGGTGGCCGCCACTTAGCGCCCACATGATTGACATTGCGCCCGACATCGTGCGCCGAACATCCCGTCCCGGCCTCTACGCCGCGAAGCGTCTCCGCCCCAAGGGTCACGCTCCTTCACGCGCATATGTGGCCGCAGACGCGGCTTTTTTAGAAAGGCGTTGACGGCGGCCTAAGACGAGCCTTTTAACAGAAAGGGGCTTAGCCGCGCTTCGGCAGCAGGCGTTTCCCCGTCACGATAATGGCAATCAGACGGGAACTCGAAGGCGATAGAGCAATGAATACGGTGACCGTGTCGAAGGACGAAAACACCACCGATATCGTTATAAAAATGCCTAGAGAGGCATTCGGTGAATTTCTAAAAGATATATTGAGTTAAAATAAGGTAGTTCGTCGCGAAGTGTCGGGGTCGTTCGTTGTTGATAAAGACATTATTATTGATGCAATACATACTGTTAGACAGAGAGTTGCATTGCAGAACGAGAAAATCGCATCAACAACAAAAATAACGACATTTTACTCTGATGGATATTCTTCTAGTGTCGAGTCACTGGAGGGCTTCGAGGGAGTCGAGGGACGCGCGACAGTTCAAACGTGTGGGCTACATTTCTAGAAACATACCTAATAAAATTTCCCGGGAGAGACCTGCCAGAAAAGCAGACGGTTTCGTTTTTTATAAAGACTAGTATTTATTTCAAATCACATAATATAGACGCGCAGTTAGATATGCTAAATATCGCGGGGGCAGCGAAGGCAAATAGCGTTATCGAAATCGAGATTGAGCATACGGATGTATCATGGGGTATTGATATTGAAAATATTCTGACGAATGTCTTACTATCAAGGGTAAAAAAAGGATCATTTTTTGGACAAGGACCAAGGCTATATCTACCAATACTTTTGTCGCTTGCGCTCGTGTTTGGTGTTCCTAAAGTATATGATTATGTAAATAGTCACTACAGCAAAGTTAATCTTGCAAATGCGATTTCTAAGATAGAGAGCGCTCCTAATATCGATGTGTTCGATAAAATTTCGATGAAAATACAGTTGCTTGCGGACCCGCCATCATTAACATCGGCGCAGGAAAAGATCATAATATTTCAAGTTATCGCTCTACTTGTGGCAATATCAATAGCCATGTTGGAATTAACTGTGTTTGATGTATCGTATTTGAACCTAAATTCATATTCTAAGACCGAGTTTGAAAATAAGCAGAGGTGGATCCAATGGAAGAAATACGGTCTAATTGCAGGATTTGCTATATCCACAGTGTCGGGACTATTTACGTCTTGGATTACAGCCTATTTCGCGTGGCCGTAATACGGCGCGATGGGTGATTAAGAGCACTGCTGTGTATGCAAAGCCGCGGCGGCCTTGGCCCGCCGAAATCTCGTGTGCCGCCCATGTTCGCGGAGCGCCTCTTGTCGTGCGGCGCTCAAAGGGCGCCATTGGCGAAAGCGGAATGAAAAAATCTCGGGGCGGGCGCGTGTGAGATGCGGCCTTTTTCACCCTTCAGCTGCGCCGATGCGAGGGGGCCGCGATCATGTCTAAACAGCTACGCTTAAGCGTAAGCAAGCGTGAGAAATCTCGCGCGGCGTTTGCCCCAACTACGCGTAGGCGCGCGACGCCTCGATTTGCTTCCGCGTTACCCGGCAGCGATTAATGGTCGGCAAGACGAAATAGGTTTTTCCGTATTTGCGCAGCCGCTTGAAGCCGCTACGTTCAAGGAATTCCGCCAGCTTTTCCTCTAGATCGGGCTCAGAGGTAGAGACTGTGGGGCGCGGGAGGTCATAGTAACCCCGCCGCTTGCCGTTCATGAGCCAATGGCGGTGATCCACAAACGCCTCTGCGAGGCAGAGGAGCCGGATGTTGATTCCCGGCTCCCACGGCTGATAGAATCCGCTTGGATGCGGCAAGCCCACGATTCTCTTCTCGCGGAAGGATTCCTTGAGCCATTTCTCGGCGTAGGGCGTGACGTGGTCGTCTGGCTTTGGCTCCAGCCGCTTGACGATTGTGTAGAGCACGCAACCGCCGCGTATCCACTCGGAAGTGACCACCGCGCGGTAGTTCGGTTGTGCTTCAGCCATGTTGCTCTCCTAGATTGCGCCTTGGAGTTGCGTTGGCCGGTAGGATTTCTGCTGAAACTCCTTGGCCTTCCGCAACCATTCCCGCCAAGCCTCTTCCCAATCCGCCATCTTGCGCCCGTTGGCGATGTAATGGGTCTTGAATGCCGCCCACTGGTCCTTGAGGACGCCCTGGGCAAGCCCCGACTCCCTGCCTATCCTTTGGCCCGCCTCGGCGCCTTTCATGTCTTTAGCGGTCCGATCCAGTGGGCCGCCGTTGAATACCGCCAGGGGAAAGTCGACGGAAAGCAGCGGAACGTCTTGAGAGTGCTCGATTTTTTGTCTATTCAACTCTTCTGCGTGTTTTAATGCGAGCCTCGCCCAGCCGCCTTTGCTTGCTTTGATCCAATCCGCATTGAAGCCCTTCCAGCCGTGGGCGATCATCTTGGCCGCCGCGTCTTCTGGATTGCCGGTAGCCTTGAACTGCTTGACCAGCTCCTTAGCCGCCCGGGCCGTAAGCGGGACCTTGAGAGCCCTGCGGTGTTCGATCACATCCGCCGCCGTTGTCTCGGAAAGGCAGTCGAGCAATATCTCGCGCGCCTCGCGGTCCCGCTCGCTTTGCCGTTTGGCTGAAGCCTCTTTTTCTGCCACGATTGGCATTCGCGGCTTTGGCGGTTTTTGAGTCTCAGAGAGAATTGCATCTGAAACACATCCCCCCGGTGAGGGGGATATAGGGGGATAGGGTTTATTCAATGGGTTTTTTCCAAGGGTTCTATCTAAGGGTTTGGCTCCCACCGGTGGGAGGGTTTCTGGGATCGATTTGGGAGGGTTTTGGGATCGGCCTGGGAGGGTTTGGGGATCGACCCGGGAGGGTTTTTGAGGCAGGCTATAGCGGTTCGGCGAGTGCCGTCCGCCGCCAAGCTCGACGAGCACATGCCCCCGTTCGACTAAGGCTTGAAGGGCGCGTCTGACGGTTTTTTCGTCAATGCCTATGTCTCTGGCAAGCCTCGCGTTTGACGGATAAGCGAGGTTTTTTTTGCGATTTAAGTAGTCCAGGACAAGAACATTGGCGACACGAACCGCCGCGGGTGGAAGTTCGCAATCCTTCGCAATTGCGGATAGCAATTCGAGCTTTTGACGCGTGAAGGCGTTTCTGTCCGTCTCCTGGCGGTCTTCAGCCGGAATCGCGTCGGCCTTGAGAGATGCGTAAGATTTCATCGCGCCGGCTCCTCCGCAAAGAAGTGCCCGCGGTCGCGTAGCGCCTTGATAGAGCGGCGGATGGTTGCCTCGGAAAATCCTAGTTCTTCGACGAGCGTTGAGATTGCTGGCCATTCGTCACATGAAGAGTTGCTTAGAAAACTCGCCAGACTAATGTCAACGAGAGCAGCGGACGGAGGGAGTTCCCTATCGCGCGCAACATTGCCGATCCAGTCGAGAAAAACGCCCTTGACGGCCTCGCGCCGTATTGTGGCTGGTGCGAGGATTTCCGCTATGGGAGGGCAAGAATTCTTTCGAGTAGGCAATTTTCGTCCTTGACTTCTCGATTGCGTAGAGCCATCTTCTATCTGCATAGAAAATCTCCTTCTCTAGAAGCCGTCAGTCTGTCGGGGTCGGCGGCTTCTTCTGCTTGATGATCAGAGGAAATCGCTGTCGAGCGGGTTGCGGCTACTGCTCGGCCACGTTTACATCAATACCAAAGGCGAGTTTGTCCGAAAGCTTCATCAGCGGCGTTAATTATAATATTCGCCGAGTAAATTTTCCAATCTGCTGGGGGGAGGTATCTTTTCGAGAACTTCAAGATGGAGCGCATCTTAAGAGGAGCTTCTTCGTCTCCGCATGGCGTAGCCGCCAGCTTGCGAAGTTCATCGAGCTTTTTGGTTATCGTCTCAGCGTTGCGCATTCGAAAACTACATTCTCGGATCGCGATGTTCAACTTTTCCGAGGCTTTCTCGTCTATGTCATGCGGAGACGTGCTCGGGCCGGCGTGATACTTGAAATAGTCCTGGAGTGGGGTCTGTCGGGATTTCTCGATAAGCATGGCCTGACTCCTTGATTGAAAACATGGCTTCGGCTACATCGCGAGCAGAAGTCCGTCGATAGTCTCGCCGAGGCTCTCGCTCGACTAGGTTGTGCTGAACATTGAATGCGGAGAACACCCGCCGGATTGCGCCTGTCGGTATCGGCCGGCTTTTTCGCAAGTGCTGGTCTTTGTGTAGTTTCTCCGGCGGGTCGGGATAGAGCCTAAGCGCCGAGGATAGGCTCTCAACCTGGCGGCATGTGAAGAACCGCGTCTCACGAGGATTTATCCCCGCCTCGCGTAGGCGCTGCGGCACCTGCGTTGCCCGGATATTGAAGAGCCTGGGCATTGCCTCGCGGGGGAGGAGGGCCTCGCCTGAGACGGCCCTTAACTCTTTGCAGATGTCGGTTGCTGTTGCAGGTGGACCTGGGCGCGGGTGGTAATCCCTCATCTCAGGGCTCCCGCCATCAGCGTGACGGCGGCGAGAAGGTTGACGATGCCGAAGTGCTCAAGGGCCTTGGCAAAGGCGGCAATTCGAAATTCCATCGCAAAAAATTCCTTTCAACATTCGGCCGCTTGACAGGCCGGCGAAGCATCCTTATAAAAGCAAAAGTAGGGCTCGTCGGGGTCGGCTGTTGCGTGTTTAGTTTTAATTCAAGCTCTAGTTTACCATGGCGCGGGCTTAGTAATTTGTCTGGATCGTTTCTAAAATAAGGTCATTTTGTGGCATGGTTGCGCGCTGGCTATCGTGCAACCTCTACGCGCAATCCCGCTCATAGGCGTCGACGAGAAACACTGAACGCTCCTCCCTTTTGCGAGGGCCTGCCGCCCGGATACGGGGGGGAAGACGTCAATGGTCCGGCCTCGCGCGGTGACGCGGCGGCGGGTTTCCGGGGCCGGCCCATGAAACTGCGGAACAAAACCGGAAAATAGCCTCTTCATTTTTCGAAAAAAGCCCGCAAATCCGGGCGTTTTCTTGTTGTGCCCGCCGCTCATAACGGTCTGGTTGGGGTTGGAGTCCCTCCCGGCCTACCAGCGCGCGCGGCGCGCCCCAAATGCTTGCATTGAC
>CAWFZD010000129.1:0-4196 GCA_963820145.1 uncultured Alphaproteobacteria bacterium | reverse complement strand
GGGTTAGACGTATATTATCAAATTCGCCGTGTTCGATAAGCGACTGAAATCACGCGATGTGACTTCTAACTTGAAGATGTACGCTGACAGCGGGCTCAGAGCTCACGGCTGGCCCGGCCAGTTCCTCGGCGCGGTCGGTGCCGACGCAAGGTTCGAACAGGCGGCCCGGAGCGGAGATCTCCAACTCCTCCAGGGCTTGACCTCACAATCTTCGTGGTGAGACAAGTCTAACCAGACAACTGCCGAGGAGACGAAATAATGCAAATCCATGACAATCGTCGTCGGAGAGTCGCGCTTCGCGTCAAAACGTCTGCGCGGCGCGGCGGTTTCACACTCGTTGAAATGCTCGTCGTCTTGGGGATCCTCGGACTGATCGTGGGCTTGGTGGGCCCGCGCGTGTTGAACTATCTGGCGGACTCCAAGGTCAAGGCGGCTCAAATCCAGATGGAAAATCTCGCCAGCGCAGTTGATCTCTATTACCTCGACAATGGGCGCTACCCGTCGACGGAAGAAGGACTGGCGGCGTTGGTGCGACGTCCGCCGACCGTTTCCGCCTGGAACGGCCCCTATCTGAAGACCAACGGTGTTCCCAAGGATCCTTGGGGACACGACTATCTCTATCGCACGCCGGGACAAAACGCCGCCTACGACATCGGTTCGCTCGGTCCTGAGGGCCGTGAGGGCGGATCGGCGGCGCTGTCCCGCAAGCAATGAGTTTTTCGTCGGCCCGATCGTCGCTAGCTCGCCAGCCATCATAATGGCGAGGATGGCTTGGCATCAGTGATAGGCCTTTGGTATTCCCGGCGCAGCGCGACGCCAGTTTTTCAAACACATCGGCGGCGCTCCTGCCGTCGCGGGTCCGCTCTTCGCTGTGCTTCAAGGCGAGGGGCGGCCCGCTGGCGTCGAAATTTGAAGCTGAATTATCGTTGCTGACCCGCTGTGCGGACGCCGTTTTGCAACAGCTTGCAGAAAGGCTCTTCGTTTCTTACGCGCGCGTCGCCACGCCATCTTTGCATTACAATTCCGGTAGAGACTTCGGACTAAGCCCGGTCTTGCTAATCACCTTGAGGAGCCATTTGGCGGCGCGTTCGACGTCCCGCTGACGCCGGCGTCCAAGCAGTAGAGCGAAGAGTGGTCGTGAGCGAAGCACAAGCATGGAGCGGCAAGCTCATCGATTTTGAGCAGGTGCGGCTTGACCGGTTGAAGCGGCCGTCGGTCGTGTCAGAGGCAAACGCGACGGCGTTAGAGTCAGGCTCGACGATTCTGGGTCTCGATGTTGATGGCGCGGCTGCGCGCCAGCCTCTCGAAGATCTGCAATGGCCTGTCGCCTCGCTAAATAAAGCGATCCGTGATGTGGAGGATCGCGTCACTAAAGAGCTGCGAGACGGCATCACGAGCCACGACCCCAGTCCGATCCTCCGCGATCTCAGGACGGAGGTGACACAGGTTCGCAGCCGGCTCGACGAACTCAATGAACGGATCGAACAACTCTGCGCGGTGCCCCCGAGTCGATTGGACCGCGACGACGCTCCGCCGCCGCAAAGGGACATCGGCGCGCTTGAAACTCTCCTTGCCGAACTTGCCGAGAAAATCGACTCCGCGATCGCTGATCCAGCGAGGACGATAGACGTCGCCGCGCCCATCAGTGAGCTGGAAATATTGGAGGGGTGCCGATTCGAGCCGACAACGATCGCTGCGCGCGGCGAAACGACGTTCGGTGGGACCGCTGAACGGATTTCGACCACGCAAGAGACATGGCGACAGGCCCTGAAAGCGCTCGAGGAACTCAGTACGCGCCTGGAGCAAAGGCGCAGCGTCGCCGCGAAGGTCAAGGAATCGGGGCGCGCTAGCGCGTTCCACGATTTCTCATCGGCGCAGAGCGGCGTCGAGCCACGCGCCGCCCATTCACGCGTCAAATGGAAGATTTCGGCCCGGCAGGAGTTGGAAGCCACGCTATGGGTTCGTGTCACATTGATCGAAGCTGCACGCTCGACCGTGCGGCGAGGCGTCGCCGAGATCAGATCGATGCAAAGGCGAAAGTTTCCAGACGGCGATCACTGGACGAGCCACGCGGCGAAAGAATTGTTTCTAAATCGGATCGGCGAGCGCGACAGGCTCTCCAGCCGGCTGTCGCTGAAGCGCGCATCCGTCTTCGGCATAGCGGGCGCGCTCTTTGTTCTTTGCGCTTATTCGCTCTCTCGCCCCGGCTTCACAGGGTCGAACCTCGCGTCGCCGAACGCCCCGCAGAAAGCCATTAATGCGGTTTCCGCACAGGGCGGCGCGAAATCCAAGGCCGAAAGCGGCGGTTCGTCGAAATTTGGCCTGGCCGCGGCGCGCGGCACTGGAGCCGACTCCGCAGCGGGAGAGCCAGAAAACTCGGCTCGTTTACATCAAAGCCTCGCCGCGCCGCTACCATACGTGCTCGGCGCCAATCCTCTCACTACAGACCATGCATCGACCCGCGACTCGAGCGCTTGGAGCCCCCACCCGAGAAGCGCGCCGAATGCCGGACCGAATATGAGCGAGGCTGAGGTTCAGGCGCTCGTTACGCAAGGCGACGCGAGCGCGCAATACGAACTCGCAACCCGTCTGCTGATGGGGCAGGACAAAGGGCCGGATGCGAAGGCCGCTGCAGGCTGGCTCGAAAAAGCCGCTAATCAGGGGTTTGCGCTGGCGCAGCTCCGCCTTGGAATCCTCTACGGGAAAGGCCTCGGCGTTAATCGTGACTACGCGCTCGCGCGCAAATGGTTTCAGGCTGCGGCGGAGAGAGGCAATGCTCTCGCGATGCATAATCTCGCCGTGCTCCTCAGCGAAGGTCACGGCCGCAAGCCTGATTACGCGGCGGCGAACGCCTGGTCTCGCAAGGCCGCAGAGCTCGGCGTAGTGGACAGCCAATACAATCTCGGGCTCGACTACATGCAGGGCCTGGGCGTCGAAAGGGATCTCGTTCAGTCCTACGCGTGGTTTGCGGCGGCCGCGGCTGCTGGCGACGCGAAGGCGAGCAAAAAACGCAAAGAGATCGCCGCGCTGCTCGACCCTGAGGAACTCGACGCCGCGCGGGCGCTCGCGGATCGGCTCAAGCAGAAACAAGCTTCGACGCAAGCCGATGACTGAGGCGTTCGTCGACAGGGCGGCTGGAGGTTCGTGATCGCTGTGGACGCGCAGTTAGGGCGTCGCCCCATCCTTTTTCCAAGCTCAAGCCTTTTCGACGCATGGCGGAGTCTGCGACAGGCTTTGTGACGGACGCAAGGCCTCTTCGCTCCCCTTACCAAATCTCGAGATATTCCTGCTATGGTTTCGCGAAGCGGGTCATGGGGAGGATCGCGATGACAAGGATTCCTGCAGGACTAAAGACGGCGTTCCTCTTCTTGTCACTTTTGGCGGAGATTCCTGTCGTCGGCTCCGCCTCGGCGCAAGACGATGTTCATCGCCATCTGCGCTGGAAGCGGAACGGACAGCTCGACTATCGCCGCCTGCTGCAGCGGTATGAATTGGTGTCATCCTTTCCCTTCGGCGAGGGAACATACGGCTATCCCTATTCTGCCTGGGGCGGGCTGAGACAACCCCGCTATTTTTATCAGAACACGCCGAACGGCGTAGTCATCGACGGACCTTATTACATCGGCTCGCCCTACGACGTGAGGTTTTGAAGTGGAGATGAGCTGAGGTTCGATGGCGCCGAGCTTTCTGTCCAGGACGTGCAAGTCGACGCCGCCGAGCCAAACATCGCTTCGGGGAGCGTGAATTCGAAAGGCGACCATGAGAGGTCGGTCGGCTCCTTGATTTTCGTAGCTCGACCTCGCGGCGAGCGTCCAATGAAGGACGCCGCTCGCCCAAAAATCATTGACGGGCTGCAAAAAAGGCGCGGCTCGCGCCGCGCCCCCGAAAAACCTTGCCGCGCGATCTTTCGGATCGTTTTCGCGCGGCAGCGAGTTCTGATTGCCCGCCGTCATGTTGAAGCACAGCGGGTGGCCCCAGGTGCTGGGGCTCACCGGCGTCGCGCCCAAGGTCGTCGCGCCGGGCGGGATGTCGAAGACGATGTTGTCGGGACGCGCGGCGTCTCCCGTCGCCAGAACGTTCGGGCCCAGAACGACGACGCCAAATTTGTCGAGATGCAGTGAGTGGCGCGTTCTCCAGGCGACGAAATGGTCGGTGCAAGAGGTGTCTCCGCTGACACCCACGGCACCGACCTTGAC
>CAWFZD010000128.1:0-12790 GCA_963820145.1 uncultured Alphaproteobacteria bacterium | reverse complement strand
GCAGAGTTGCATTCCTGTACCTGAGCGTGTCCTCATCAAGGACATCGCGCGAGTGTTCGATCAGGTCTACAAAGAAAGACCAAGCGCCTCGCGAGGCGGCGTTTTTGCGGAGCGCTCGGCCAAATCCTCGTCGTGCTGAGCATTAGACGTATCGACGAAAAAGCTTTGGCCACGATTTTAGCGGAAATCGATTGGGAGTTAGCCGGCGCCATGCCGCGTAGGGGGCGAAAGCCGAGAACCAAAAATACCGCCTAGGGCAAATCAACTTTCTTCGCCTACGCTGTATTTGCAAACCCATAATTCGTGCACGTTCTCTCTCGTTCGCCGCCTCGACGGCGCAATCGGGAGAAAGAAAGTTACATGTCGCAACTGGCTGCCATGGCGACCATTGGACTTGCCGAGCGCCTTGAGTACGGCTTCGTCACCATCGACGAGCTCTGCGCGCTCAAGCACTGCGGAAAGACTTAGGTTTACGCCGACATCAAAGCCGGCGCGCTGAAAGTCGAAAAGCACGGCCGCTCTACCCGCGTCGAGGGGCCCATCGCGAAGGCTTACCGCCCCGGCAAGCGTTGCAACTCGCCGGAGGCCGCGTGAGCGTTCATGCTCCAGAGCACGAAAAAGCCGCCCGGCTCGGCGACGGGCGGCTCTTGGAAACCGTCATCGGATGCGACCCCGATGGTGTTTCAGATAGCCGAATTAGCCCCCCTCTTCAATAGCCTCGCCGCGATCGTCGCGCCGCTCGATCCCGCCCTCGCCGTCGCGCTCGGCGCCCTCGTTCTCGGGGAGGCGCGGCGATGACGATCTACGCCCTCGCGATCGGCAAGCTCAAGGACGCGCCGGTCGTCTCGACCTCGCGCAACGGCAATCGCTACACGCGATTCACGCTCCTAATCGTCGACGGGACTGAGCGAAAATAAGGCGAGACGATGAGAAAAGCCTCTCCCCAACTATGCAAAAAGCTCTCCAAGCTTCTGCCGCTGCTGGGCTCGGATAAGGATGGAGAAGTTATAGCGGCGGCGCGCGCGATCAATCATGCGCTCGCGTCTGAAAAATTCGACCTCCACGATCTAGCTGCATCATTGTCGGTAGGCAGAGGCGCCGAACAGGCGACGGTGCGCGAATCCTTCTCAGTCAGACCGATCTTTGACGAACTATCGCATTTCGAGCGCGTGGCGTGGCTTAATGCGCTGGCAGTGTGCGAGTGGTTGACGCCTCTTGAACGAGAAAACGTTGAAGATCTCCGCAACCAAGCCAAATGCGGACTCTTTTACAAGCCGCACTGGAGGAAAAAGCGTCGCATCGACGAGATTTTGGCGCGGGCCTCTGCAATGGGAGTGCGAGCATGAGCGGAGACCCGTTCACGCGGCAAAAATTCCTTTGGCTCGAGCAGATAGCGATGGACGGCTCTCTCCCGCCTAGCGCGGCTCGCCTCGCCATCGTCCTTGCGAAATATCTCAATCGCGGATCCGGCGACGCGTGGCCGTCGATTGTTCGACTAGCTGCTGATCTCGGCATCGTCGAGAATTGCGCCAGAAAATCACTCAAAGCAATGGCGGCGGCTGGTCACCTCGCAGTCGAAACCGGCGGCGGCAGGAACGCGACGAACCGTTACCGCCCAACCATAAAAACCCTTCAAGCGTGTGAGGGGTTTCGCAGCGAGAAACCCCGCACGGGCGTGAAGGGTAACGAGGACGAAAAACCCTGCACCGCTGTGAAGGGTTTGCGGCAAGAAACCCTGCACGGGCGTTCACTAAACCCTGCACGGGCGTTCACTAAACCCTGCACGCCCGTGCACCCGAACCCTTATAAGAACCCTTTGAAGGAAACCTCTGACTCTCTCCGCTGCGCGGAGGAGATGGAGACGCCTTCGACGAGGGATGAAAAAAAACCGGCGGGGAGGAGCGTAAAATCCCGCCCCTCGCCGGCAAGAAAACAGTCGCCCGATGGCTTCGATTCATTCTGGCGCGCCTACCCACGGAAGGTGGCCAAAGACGCGGCCCGACGCGCCTATAGCAAGGCGCTCGAAAGCGCGACGCCCGCAGAGCTGCTCGCCGGCGCCGAACGCCTCGCCGAAGAGCGGGCGAGAGAGCCTGATCCGACGAAGCGCGAGAAATTCACCCCGCACCCCGCGACCTGGTTGAACGGCGAGCGCTGGAAGGACGCGCCCGCGCCACCGCCTTCTCCCGTCTTCGACGCGCCACGCCTAAACCAACGTGAAGGCCATGGCTTTCGCGTGATGAGAGTTGGAGATTTTCGTTGAGCAAGCTTCTCGAAAATGTGGCGCGGATCAAAGCTGCGCCGGCGCAATCCGCCCCGCCTCGATCGCCAATTGCGGTCCTTCATGACCGCTTCGCTGGCGTCGCACAGCTTGTCGGCCGCCGCAATAAGGCGGCTGTAAAAGATTGGCTTCGCTCCACCTGCGAATTCAACAAATTGATAGTCCAGCGCGAGCCGGATTGGTGCCGCAGCCGCGCGCTTGCAATGCTTCAGCGTCTTCCTGATCTCCAACAACTCGAGGACCAGCGCGAGGAGCTCTGCGCAGCGATATACGAGCCGGCGAACGAAACTGAAGCTCGGGCGATTCTGGGGCTGATGCTTGAAGGCATTCCGGCCGCAGCTTCGGGCGCGACAGTAGGCTTCGGCGACGCGTTGGCATTCGCGATCGTGCACGCCGATGATGACCGTGACCCCGATGAATTCCCGAGATGGAAGGGGTTCTCGGCAGCCGTGCTGTTCGCAACCGCCCGCCGGATTTGGGAGAAGTCAACCTTCACCCCGTCGATTGCGGAAGTGCTCGAGGTCGCACGCAAGGTGCGTGCTGAGCATTACGCGGCGTACTCGACGACCAACAGGCTACTCGCGCTGCGTTTGAACGCCGAGGACGTCGTCGATGACACTCGACCTTTCCCCGAAACGCCGGCCGATATGGCAGCAGATCCGGACACTATTCCCTTCTAACGCTGGGGAGAAACCATGGCTATCAAGACGCTTCCTTCGCGCCCGCCGCCTTGCGCCCCGCCCCGCCTCGCCGGCAATGCGTAAGTCATTGAGGGGTAAGGGGTTATCTTTTGACGACGATCAAAAGAGCGGCAATCGGGCGGGCTCCGGCGCGCAGGTTTTTTGTCCCGGAGTGGGGGGCAAACGCGCCGCCGCGCCACAGCGAGGGAAGAACGTGAGCAAAACAGAGGGTGCCGCTAGTCCGCTGCCTCCCGCGGCCGAAATCGCGCAAGCTTCCTCGGTAGGCCGTTTCGCAGACGATCGCCTCGCGCCTCTGCGCCTTCTCGAGCGTGCCGCCGCGACGCATCCTGACCCAGAATGCCGGGCGCTGCTCCTCGAGGCGATCCAGAAGGCGCAGGCGGGCGCGACATGGGGCGAGGCGCATTCCCTGCCAAGCGATTGGCGCGTCCGCGACGGAGATCGCCGTTGCGCCATGCTCATGCTTGATGGCGGCCTTTCGACGCTGCAGCTCGAAGGAGAGCTGCTGAAAGGCGCGAAAAGCGCCTACGGGACAGAGATCGTCCAGATTTTGAGGCTCAAAAATGGGCCGCTCGGCGAGCGGCAGTTGCGGCGCATCCTGCGGAGGGCCGAAGCGGACATCTTAACGGTTGAGAAGTCCGGTCGAACGGCGGCAGTGTAATTTTCATGGACACGAAAACGAAACGACTCCTCGCCGACCTCGCCGCGTCGCCGCTCGTGGCGAAACTTTCGCAGGACGCCGAGGCCGAGCGCCTAGCAAAACGTCGCGATGCAATCGAAGCGCTCGCCGCCGTCAAGGCGCGCGCGCCGCTCGTCGAGAAGCAGGCCACCGCCGTCGAGAGCGAGATCGCCGCAGCGCGGGTGAATTACCAGGATGCGGAGAATGCGCTCGGCGTCGCGGCCGGACGGCTGTGGGGCGCGCAGCGCCGCCTCGAGGAGCTGTGGGACGATCATCAGCGCTCCGAAGGCGCAGCGATGATCGCCGTGCGGCAGGCGAGCAATCCGCGTCGCCAGGAAATTTTTCTTCAGCCGCTTCGCACCGCGATCGACGAGGCGAGGGCGATGAGACCGATGGCCGAGTCCGACCGGGACGGGCAATTCGCCAGGCGCGTGACGGCGCACAGCGCTAACTTGCCATCGATTTTGGCCCGCGCCGCTTTCTTGGAGCGCACGCTGAATGCTGCGCTGGAATATTTCATGGAGCACGATGACACCGACGGCGAGTTGTTCCGCATCCGCGAGCTGATCCTCGCGCACGCGCCGAGCGCCGAGCGGCTTGTCTCGATACCCCTGGACCGCGACGGCGCTCGCCGGGCGCAGGAGCAGGAAATCGCCCGCGCCGTCGAAGCCGCCGAGAAGCTGGCTAAGAACGGCTTCGGCGTCGGCGCCCGGCTGCGGCCGAAGAGCCGCGCGCGAGCATCGTGCCGCTCAAGCGCGCCGCAGGAAAGTGAAGGCCGCACGATGACGCAAAAAATCTTCCGCCGCCTCGTCGAGGGTAAATCGGTCGAAACGGACGCGGCCGGCCGATTCCGTGCTTGTTTCGCGACGTTCAAAGTTGCGAGGGACGATCATCAGTTTTTAGACGGCGCCTTCGTGAAGAACTGGAAAGGCCTGGGCAAGGACGGGACAACAGATTTCAAACGCTCCGGCTCACCGTTGCTCCGCGGCCACGACATGGAGCACAACTCGGTCGGGCGCGTCGAAGGCCTAACAGAGACCTCTGAAGGACTGTTCGGAGATGCCGTTTTCGCGCCGACTGCGGCGGGCCGGGAATTGGCGCAGCTCTATGCGGGCGGCTGGCAATGTAGCTTTTCCGTCTCGTGGGCGCCGGCAGAGTGGAATTACGCCACTGGCAAGGGCAGAGCGCCGGGCGCTATCGATTTCAAGCGCGTGGAGCTGATCGAAATCAGCGCGGTTCCGGTTCCGGCCGATGTTAGCGCCGTGGTTCAACGTGCACAGCGCGGCGACCTCGGCGCCGCAGCGAGAACGCTCGGCGTGAAGCTCGCAATTTCCGAAGTTGAATCGCACGTCGCAGAGATCGCAATTCGCGAGGCGAGCCGGCTGTTGAACGGCGGCACTTGTGCGCGCAGCGTCGCCGATCGGTCGACGTTCTTCGCGATCGCGGAAGATACGTTCAACGGGTTGCGCGGAAAATGAAAGGGCTTCGCGCGCCTTGACAAGCGCGCGTAGGCGAGAAGCGGGGCGCCGTTCCTCCGTCCGCGGCGTCCCGCTCCACTCGTCAGGAGAGATGATGTGAAACCCGAGACCCCGACGCGCGCCCCCACCTTTGCCGACTGGCGCCGCGCCGCCGTCGCGGGATATGAGCGCGGCGGTTTACGTCCCGAAGCCGCTGCTGCGATCGTCGACGCCGCGGCCGATGGAGTTGAACCGATGCTTCGGGGGCCACTGACCCGCGCCGCTCTTGAGACCTTCTGCGCCGCCTTGGACATCGAGGCCTTGTCCTATGCGCGCCGCCACGGCGCGGAAATCTTCGCGAAGGTGCAATGATGACGGAAAAGACGCGCCGACCGACAAAGACTCCCGAAGAGCAGGACCTGGAGATCGCGCGCAAGACGCTTCGCGCCGTGGCCCAGCGAGGTAAGCTTGAATTCGCCCGCGTCGCAGCCGCCAAGGCGCTCGCCGCGCTTGCGACCGGCGAGAAGGGCGACGAGGAGTTGCCCGGCAAGAAGGCGAGCGCCGTCGCGAAGGCGAAGCAGCTCGTCGCAACAAAATTCCAGCCGCGGAAGCCGCGAGTTGTCGTGAACAATGGCTGATGAATGGACAACAGCTAATCCGTCCTGGGAGCAGCGCATCGTCGCGCGGGAGTCGCTCCTGCCTTGCGGTCCCTTGTTCCCCGACGAAGCCGAAGCGTCGCTCGCCGTTTTCGACGATCTACACGTTGCAGACATCGGCGCACGAATGGGAGACGCTTGCGCTCCCTGGATGCGCGACTTTGCAGCCTGTCTTTTCGGTGCAATCGACGAGGAATCCGGCCGGCGACTGATCCGCGAATATTTCCTGATGGTCGCGAAAAAGAATTTCAAGAGCGGCCTTGGCGCGGCGATCATGTTGACCGAACTGTTGCGCAATTCACGCGAGGGTGCTGAATTCCTGCTTCTCGCGCCGACGCTCGAGGTTGCTCGCAACGCATACGAGCCGGCTCGCGCGATGATCCGCGCCGACGACGAGCTAAGCACGCTGCTTCATGTCCGCGACCATCTTCGCACGATCGAGCATCGCGACAATGGTTCAAGCCTCAAGATCATCGCGGCCGACAGCGAAACCGTCTCGGGCAAAAAAGCGAGCGCCGTTTTGATTGATGAGCTTTGGCTTTTCGGCAAAAAGCCGCACGCCGAAGCGATGCTACGCGAGGCGACCGGCGGCCTTGCGTCGCGTCCTGAGGGCTTCGTCTTTTTCTTGAGCACACAGTCTGACGAGCCGCCGCAAGGCGTCTTCAAGGCGAAGTTGCAATATGCGCGCGACGTGCGCGATGGCGCGATAGAGGACCGCAAATTCCTGCCGCTGATTTACGAATTTCCGCGCGGCATGATCGAACGCGGCGAGCATCTGAAACCCGAGAACCTCTACCTCCCAAATCCGAATCTTGGGCGCTCTGTGGACCGGGAATGGCTCGTCGACGAGCTGCGCAAAGCCCAGGCGGCGGGTGGCGAAAGCTTGCGCGTCTTCTCGGCGAAACACCTAAACCTTCAGGTTGGGCTGGCGCAGAGACATGACGGATGGATAGGCGCCGAGCATTGGCAGGAATGCGAAGACGAGACGCTCACGCTCGAGGGCCTGCTCGAGTGGGCCGATGGCGTTGTGATTGGCGTGGACGTCGGTGGGAGCGAAGACGTTTTTTCGCTGTCGCTCCTGGCGCGGCGGAAGCCTGAAGAGGGGCGCGCGCACTGGCGCGCGCTCAACCGTTCCTGGTTTTACGAAAGCTCTCTATCGCGCCGGCAAGCGGTCCAGAGCGCGCTCACCGATTTTATTAAAGCGGGAGAGCTGACCCTCATTCAGGAGAGCAACGAAGCCTATGACGAGATCGCAGACCTCGTCCGCCGCGTCGACGAGGCCGGCTTGCTGCTCGCCGTAGGCGTCGACTCCGAGCGGCCTGGCGATTTGCCGGAAGTGCTGGCCGATGTGGTCGACGTCGACTGAGTTGTCTTCGCCGTGCGCCAAGGATGGCGGTTGACGGGCGCTCTACAAGCGCTGGAGCGCGCGCTTCAGGAAGGCCGATTCCGTCACCAAAAATCAGCGCTGGTCTCGTGGTGCGTCGGAAATGTGCGCGTCGTGGAGCACGGCGCGAGCGCGCGATCGGTCGCGAAGATGGTAGAGAGCGGCGGGAAGATAGATGGATTCGTGTCGCTGCTCACGGCGATGAGCCTCGCGTTGAGCAATCCCGAGCCGAAAAACGTCATAAGCGAAGGGGGGCTTTATGTCATCGGGTAGCTGCAGCATGACAAACCTTGTGCAAACCTACATCGAAGCCGGCCTCCGCGCTGTCGACGTCACCGCGGCGCGCGAGGATGGCGTTCCTGATCTGTGGCGTCGGCTGCGCATGGTGCATCGCGTGGCGGCCGGGGATCTTGCCTTCGACCTGGCGCGGCTTTCCGGCGATGCGGCGTTTGAACGCGCTCGCGACTGGCAACGCGTGACGGCGCTCGAGCTGATGGCCTGGGGCTTTTCGCGCGACACGGCGGAGGCCTGCGCCGGTGGCGTGGCGGGCGATGCGATGCGGGCGTTAGCGAAACACTGCGCCTGATCCGCTCGCCGCTTACGCCCGCGCAAGAAGCCGCAGCGATCTTCCGGCGCAAGCAGATCTACGAGGCGCTGCACCCCGAAACGAAGGCTGGCGGGGACAGGGTTTGCGAGAAGGCACGTTCGGACCAAAACGAAAAATCTTCGTTTTGCTCTGCGACAGCCGAGACGATCGGTAAGAGCCGCCGCAGCGTGGAGATCGCCGCAGCTCGCGGGGAAGCCCTGGGCGACGACCTCGCCGTCGTCGCCGGCACAAGTCTCGACAAAGGCGCCGAACGCCAACTCGGCGAGATGCTGCGCGAGCAGAAAGAGACCGTCGGGCTGGCTGACGGTGGGGACGCAATGAAAGCTCGGTTCCGCGAAGGAACCGAGGTCCGCCCTACCCTTCGCGATGTCGGCATAGACAAGAAGCTTCAGTCCGCGGCGGCTCTCAAGAATGACAGTTCCTTTTCAAAAGCCGCAGGCAAAGCGAGAAGAGTTTTATGAAAGAAGGCTCTTTTTGCGGTTAACTCTTCTCCTAAAGCTCCCCATTTTTCTCTATCATCTTTGCATCCCTCCCGCTGAGTAAGCAAAGCAATATACGCAGTGCACTCGTTATCAATATTAAGTAACAATGAACGAATATTTTGACCAAAGAAAAAGCGTGATTCTTCTATTCTTGCACGGTGCGTTGATATTATAGTTAGGTCTTGTCCCTTGAAGGTGGAGTGGGTTAATAAGTATTCTAACAGCAACCCGACTTCGCGGTATATTCCATATTTTTTCTCAAATAGGTCCAACCTCAGTTTGTCTAAAGCGATTTCAGATTGAGTCCGCGCGATACATCCCTGAGCAGCTGCAAAATAAGCAGCAACACCAGAAGCAATCACCGTAGCGATTGGGCCGGCGAAGTCTTTCAAAGGAGTAAGCCAATCAAGCATCGTGCACCTCGATTTCTTTCCCCAAACTCGTGCGGGCCCGCATTCATCGTTCTCCACGTTCAGATCCTCGCGCGGGACCGAGGCCCGGGCCGGTCCGGGCCTTCTTGAGCCTCACGCCCGGCCCGCCGCCGTTCTCGTCGATGAAGACGGCGCTAGAGGCCTCCCATAATCTCCACAAATAAGCTCACGATCTTGCGCGCGAGCTGCTCGCCGTCCTCTCTTGAGATCTGTCGATCCTGGTAGTTTTGCTCTCCCGACAGCGGCGTTTTCAATAGGGCGCGCTTAATCTCGGCGAACTCGTCCTTCTGCGCTTCAGGGATGTCCCGGTCTTGTAAGAGCGCAACATGTGTTGCCGCATGAGTGAGTTGCTTGTCGATCTCTTCGGAGCCGACGAGCGCGGTCACTGCTTCATAGAATTTCTTTTTCGCGTAACCGGTCATTTTTTCAGCCTCACGCCGGCCCCGCTGCCGTTTTCCGCGATGAACTCGACGCCCGCCGCCTCGAGGGCGGCGGCGCAGAAGTCCTTTATACTCGCTTTCACGCCGCACGGCCGATTTACCCTCGGAAGCGGACGCGCATTCACGCGGTCGGCTCGGCTGCTTGGCGCCATTACCGGACATTTGCCACTGTTTGCGGCGCACTTGCATTATCGGGCCGGATAGTGTGTCATGGATTTGGCCGCTACTCTGATCGGCAACATGGTGTCCCGCTCGTGCCCTATGATTGTAGAGTTTTCCGAGTTTTGATCGGTTCGCCCTCGGATGTCGAAGAGGAGAGAGAAATTGCAGTAACGTGTAATACAGGAGTGGAACGATTTAAACTCTTACACTCGCAAAGTTGTCTTGTTGCCATTAAGATGGGAGACGCATACTGCACCTGAATATAATATTCGCCCTCAAGAAGTAATAAACCGAGCCATCGTCGATCAATGCGACCTATTGGTGGGAATATTTTGGACCCGTATTGGTACGTCTACCGGGCTTGCAGAGGGCGGCACCCTTGAAGAAATCGAACGCGTTGGCAGGGCCGGAAAACCGATAATGCTTTACTTTTCCAACGTCGGTGTTGACCCAGATCGAATTGATTTAGCGCAAATGGACAAACTAAAATCGTTTAAAGAAAAAACTTATCCGAATGGGCTCGTCGAGCATTTCAGAACTCAAATCGAGTTCAAAGATAAGCTTGCAAAGCAACTTGAAATAAAAATTAGGGATTTGCAGAGGAATGATAGCTCTGGGGTAGCGCCATTGTCACTTGAGCTCATATCTGATGCGGGAGAAATTCTCTGTGATAGTGTCAATTATACTGTAACTAAGCCCGTTGTGCGGCAAGACGATAAACAAGACGATAAACTAGATAAATTAGATAAACTAGAAAAAGCCGGCAGAATATCTAAAATAATCACGCTCGCCATTCGTAGGCAGCTGACAGTGCCGTTAGCTATGCTTATAAATAACCCCAGCTCGTCTGGCATCAGAAATATTTTTGTGAGCTTAAATATATCCTCTGACAAAACGCAAGTGCATGTAACTCAATTTCTGGAAAGGGGAGTTGAATTACTTGGAAATGTGCATGCTTGGTCTGTATCTTTTGCAGGTAAAAGAGAAGATGAATTGCCAGCTTTTTCGGCTTTAAGAGAAAAAGTTAGAGAATTCGATACAGGTAAGTTACAAAGAGTAGGCGACTGCTGGTCTCTATCATGCGAATGGGAGTCGTTACAGCCGCAAAGGAAGCGTTTAATTGAACCAATTCTTTACATACAGGTAGAGGAAAGCACAAAGCTAAATATTGAGGCTAAAATATTCTCCGATTCTTTCTCAGAGCCGTTGCTTCTCAAAGCTGAGGCTCATATTCAAGTAGTAGAAAAGCAAGTTGATTTGGAAGAGCTAATTCCGGATTGGGAAGAGCGCGTACCAAAGGGACATAGCTGCGAGGAAGGCCATACAATTGAAGCCGAGAGCGACGAAAATTGTAGTGAGGAGGAGGCGACAAAATCCAACGCCCGAAGCCACTTAGTCGAAGGGCCGAACTGGGTCATCTTCGCCTTTCGGGCCTCCCGCAGAGCGAGTCCGCTCATACTCGAAGACCGGTCCCGCAGGCCTTCAACCCTGGAAGGCGAGGCGTACCTCTTTGAGTTGATCGAGCGGGCCGCGCTGAGGCGCGGCGCCGACCCGCATGAGGCCGCGGGGCGGCTTCTCGATGCGCTCACCTATGTGACGTGAAGAGCCTCGAGCGGCTGCTAGACCTCGCCCTTCCGGCCGATCGGCGCGAGGCGTGGGCGCGGGCGACCTGAGCGCCTGGACGGGCCCAGCGCGCGGGATCGAGTCAGCGCCCCAGGCGAAAGCGCCGCTGATTCCAACCATAACCGGGGGGGCGGTGGTGGTGGTGGCCGGACGCGCCGCCGATCGGCGCGGCGGTCGAAACGGCCGTCTTGTCAGTCGGCGTGACGACGCCGGCGAGGCTCGGCGCAGCGGTCAGCGCACCCACTGCAATCATGTAGGCCAGCGTGATCACGGCTCTTTTCGGAAAGATGCTCACTTCTGATCCTCCAACGATTTGGCGGCGGGCGGTCGCCGCGAATTTACCCGCGCCCGTCGCGCCACGCCAGAATGATCGGTAGAGTTCCGCGGCCACGCGGTCGAATCGTTGGGGAGATTGAGAAGGCGAACCTGCTTGTTCTGCTCGGTCACGTAGGACGATCCAAATTTGGACGCTCCTATGCCGAGATCCTTCAGCATTTTATCGGCGTCGCTCCCGCTACACCGGCCGCGCCATGGACCTCGCCAACATGCGCAGCCTTGGCGTGCGATCGATCTTTGCGAGCTGCGATTGCGGCCGGCGCGCCAGCGTCGACGTGTCGGCCGTTCCCGATGCGAGGGCGCGTTTCGACTTGGCGGCGCGATCTGCGCCCCTTTGGGGCGCGCGCCTTGCTCCGCACTGTCGGGCCTTGGCGCACATCGGCTTGGCGAGCAAAAGAGGGACCCCCTCGATTAACAGAATGGGCGTTATGCGACAACCGTCTCTTGGGCTCGCAGCCAATTCGATATTGTGGAGCTATTGCAATTATTACGATTTTATAAGCGTTTACGCATCACAGGTATTTATTTTGACGGGGTTATGATTCCACGCCAGCTCCATTCGTCGCCGCCTTCCGCCGCTAATTCCTTGCAGGCAAAGGTTCCGTCTGCGTTGGTGCCTTTTATATTCCATGAAAATGACGAGATTGATTTCTGTAAGTCTGTTGTTGGATTTGGGTCGATTTTGGCAGAAAAATAAAAAAATACATCATGTGCTGTGCACAGCAGTTTAAAAACCATCTTGTCATTTGCCAGAACCTCTGCTCCGTTATATTTTTAAAAACCTAATCTTACTTGCGCTTGTGTCGACGACGAAATCTAACTAAATTGGTTTTTCGCCGGGTTTTATGCCTATCTTTGCGCTTAGATGTCCATCAATTTTTCCAATGTTGCATGCCTCGCTAGGCGTTCGCGCAGGGTCGGGCGCGGGCACAGGCCTCCCGGTGAGTTGGATTAACCCAACGACGATAGCGCCGAAACTGCCACCGCCTAGCAACTCTTTCCAAGCCAAGGCCACGATGCGACCTCCCGCGAAAACGTCCGATATGGGCATAGGAAGGATGAGCTATTTTGTCAGGTGTTCAAGTCGGCCCCGATTTTCGAGCGTGTGTGCGAAAATCAGAAAAGCGCACCGCGCGGAATGGCCTAGAAAATCAGGCGAAAGCGCGGATTTTCACCCTCACAAAACAACGACGCGCCGACCGTGCGGCGCGCCGCGCGTCAGGTTCCATATAACAAGATAACAAGGTTGCGCGAATCCGACCCCCAGGCCGGCGCGAGCATCGAGCGCATGGGAGTGGACGTTGAGCCCGATGAGGTGCAGAATATCTCCCGAGCAGATGGGGGGACCGGTTTTATGGTCTAATTTCTGGGGGACCGACGGGGGGACCGGCAAAGCCGCCCCAGAAGCAAGCCGCGTAAATTCAAATGCTTGCGCTCTTAGGCTATAGTCCCGCCACTCCGACCATTCAAACCATTGCCGCTCCAATGACTAAGGACGACATGCGGTTTGTTGCGACATGGCCGACGCGCTCTATCGGGTCGATTTCTTGGAGAGTC
>CAWFZD010000127.1:0-7457 GCA_963820145.1 uncultured Alphaproteobacteria bacterium | reverse complement strand
CAGATCGAAAACGAAGTCCCCCCTCAAGACACCTACCAGTCGAGCAAGCAAAGCGCGGCGCTGGCCGAGATTTTCACGGTTCAAAATCAGAATTTAACCAATATCGCGACAATCAACAACGCCCTGAACCAAGCCAGCTTTGCTTCGGATAAAGACACGAAAGTCGCGATCGTTACCAACGCGATCGCCAGCCTCTCCTTGCAATTCTGAGCGGCACGATCACCGGAACCACCAACACCTTCTCGACTCCATTTAGTATTTATCAATCGAACGCTTTGATCTGGGCTTGCTGGCTCGTCGATGGCACCGATATACCCGCATGTCCTGCCATACCTACGGCAGATACCAATCCGAACGGCCCTCCCTCTCTTTCGCAGTTGAGCGATTACATTAAAAATGGACTTGGAGTGAATGCTAGTAGCCTGGATGCAGTTGAAGCGACGCTCCAGTCAAACCTCGATGGCGCTTTCCCAAAGTCGAAGCCTTGGTCAACGCCGACTTCGCCGAATCATCGCGACGAACGCAGGGGAAATCCTGGCTTCCGCAAGGGTGCCTTCCCATGGCAACCCGATGGCCCCTTACGTGGTCCTTAAAAACATTTCAGCCTTTTTGAAGTCGATGATCGAATTCAACGCCAATAACCCACAGCTGCCGGCCGTCTTGAAGCAAGAAAAGGACAAAGTCGACGAGGCCATCCGACAGCTCACCGCCGATGATTCAGTGGTCTGCCCTCCGCAGATTCTGCCGGGTCGTCCATCTCCCATCGGCTCACCGGGCCCGCATGTCGCCGAGAACCCGGCCTCAGCGACATCACCAACGCCTCTCACCGAAGATCAGTGCCAGACCCAACGACTGGTCACAATATTCAATAACTTTGGACTGCAAAACGGCACCCAGGTTTTCCTGACGGATATGACCAATTTGGTGAATATCGATCTCGAAAATCGATTTGCGGCCGGGGAAATCCCTCAGCCGACGACAAAAATTCTACAAGCTAGCGGACAAGACCTCTATGTCGCTCACCTCGAACGGATCGGGCAACCTCGATCCACCCGCTGAAGACGCCGATAGCGCCCGCGCCGATATCGAGGAAAACATTCAGGTGTTTCGTGAATTTTTCGTGCCCGAATTTCAGAAAGCAGTCACGAGAGAGGCCGGCCTATGCGGCCGATGAAGCTCATCTGATGGAGCTAACCGCCCGCATGGACAAAGACTGGCTCAGCTCTGCCTTTTCTGGCTCGAAACTTCAAATATCCCGACCTCAACGAAGGGAACACTGGCTAATTGGCCGGATAAGACGACTCAAACCATCTGCGAAAATACGCAGTATTTCAACGAGAACTATAACACGTCTTCGGGCCAGCCCGCTGTCCCGGCGTTTGATATCGGAAACCTGGAGCGCCAGATCGGTTTAGCCCGCTTCAAGGATCGCGTGTGTATTTACCACAAGTATCAAATCGAAAACCAAGCGAATACCTTGTTCGGGAACGCGCCTAGCCCAAGCCACTAACGGCTACTTCGTTTAACTCTCGTTACCGTTAACGCCCGCCGGGTTTTTTCTGCATATTTTGCAGCATCTGCATGGCTTGCTTGAGTTGAGCATCCATGTTCTGGCCACCGGCGCCAGGTCCACGACGATTGCCCGCCATGTTCGGCATATTCATGCCACCCATGCCACCCATACCCATCCCGGACATCATGCTTTGCATCTGACTCATGGCTTCGCTCATGTTCTTAGCGTTCGGGAACGCCATCTTGAGCATCTGCTCGCTCGCGCTCTTCAACTTAAGAAAGATGACCACATTGACTGTGGTTAAAATGGCGACAAAAACCCAACTCAAGATAATCCAGATCGACATGCCCTTGATCTATCTCACTGCGGAAGAGTGCGCAAGACCATGCATTTATTCACGCAAACAAAGCGCAATGCAACGCTTAGGCCCGTTCATGGCGCCGAGTCATCAGAAAAGCGAGCACTTAAACGCGCCATAACGTTTTTACGCGTTAGGCACAGCATATGCACAACGACCGGGCCATCTGCAGAGCGTCGGACGGCGTTGCAGCGAAGAGACTAATAAAAAAGGAGCTTAATTAAATATGATGAACCGTAATTTTAAAAATCAACCCATACAACTTCCTATGGTGGCAGGCGCCACTCTGGCTATCGCACTGACCGCTGCACTGACCTCGTGTAGCAACTCATCCAAGCTGGCCTCGCCCGCTCAAACCAACAAACAAAGCGATCAAAGCGTTCCTGCTTGGACAGTTCGTCTTCAAAGTGCATGCACTGGAGTAACTGACAATTCGTGTCGTGGGCACTACGGTTTCTCCATCGATGCGAACGGCCTTTATAAAGTTGGTCCAGCTCCCGGCGGACAAGTCATTACAGGGCAAATCGCGGTCGATAAATTTCAAACTTTGGCTGCACAAGTCAAGGCAATCGAGGGCGTAAGCCTCGCTAATGCGGAGAGCTGTGACACGTTAGACGATTCGACTTCCGGCGGAGACACCTTGACCTTAACTCAAGGGAGCACTGAAAAAGTGGTACTGGCGGTCAAACAAGATGAGAGCTGCTATGAAATTGCCGACACAGCGCCGTGGACGACTTACACCAGTCCCTCCAAGCGCTTGAGAACACCTATTATCCTGATGTCTTTCCAGACGCCTGTTCCGACGCTGTAGGCCTCCTGCAACAGCAATACGCACTGCTTCAGACCTGTCAAACTGACGCCGACTGCGCATACTTGAACCTGAATCTCGGCTCGGCCGATACAAGCCCAAGCGTCAACATCATTCCCTCTCAGGGATCATTTGCGGTGTTCTCGGACACCGACAGCGGTGTTTGCTCGGTCGTGAAGCCTCCTGTCGTAGTCAATGGCGCACGGCTTAATGCCAGCTCAGATGCGGTCGTCAAGCTCCTGCAATCGGCAATCAGCACTTGCGGTGATCACCTTTACTCCGAATCCTGCAGCGGTACGACGTTTGACTCAACCCGCGCTCCGAGCTGCGTACAAAACGTCTGTCACGCGAATCTCGCTCCACCGGCACCCGCATCTGCCGCAGCGCCTGCTCCTGCTGCTGCGGCCTCTGGAACGACATCATACGTGCTGCTTCGCTAGGCACTCATCGATTATCCGTTGTTCCTCACCCACCCCCGCGATCCCTTCTCACCGAAGAGATCGCGGGTTTTTTTGGCACCTCGGTTGCACCAAGCGAGCCGCGAACCCTTGCTTCAGAAAACACAGGTGCTCGGGCATGAATCGGAATTCAAGCTTTTTTATTCTCTCCCTCATCATTCTTCTCAATCTCGGTCTAACTCTTACGGCATGCTCCGGCGGCAATAGCAGCGTTCACGCTGGCAACGATGCGGCATCCTCTCCTCCCTCCAGTAACGGAACGACTAGCGGGGCCAATGTTTACGCGAAGGGCTGGTCCGAGGTCATCTTGCACGCCAACTATGCGAAGACTTTATTGGATTTCACTGGCCACTTCAGCACGGACCGAAACGCCTGCGGACAGGACGCGAACGGAGCAATCGAGCTGGCCTCATGGAATCCGCTGGCTGGCACCCTGAATGACGCCATCAAAGCCAAACAAAATCCAAGCGATGATCAAAAAATTTGTCCTACGCAGCAAGATAATGCAAAAATGGATGGAGACATGGAAATCGTTTTGGACGACGGAACTCATCTGAAAATTTTTGAGAACTTCGGACCAGGCCAGGTCTGTACCCGAATCGCCGATGCAGACCTTGCCCAGCGCCTCTACGACGAGATTAACGAGCTTGTCGTAATGGCCGACAAGACGGATTGCGCGAACGGCTGGGGCCGATAAACTTTCACGGACGAAGGACAGAGGCCATGGACGGCCTCACTTCACCGGCTGTGCCAGGAAACCCTTTTTCAGGAGCGATCCTTGGCGCGCGATCCATGCGCCAACATAATTTGCTCAACCTCATGGAGATCGGCATCCGTGACTTCCCAAACCTGTTTGCCGCCCAACTTCTTTGTAATAGCTTCAAAAAGCTCATCTGAAAGAAAAGGCCTGACTTTGCCAGAGCGATATTCGCGCTCTTTTTCTCCGTAAAGCCCTAAAAAGGTTTCATCCCGAAACCAGCTCTGTTTGTTAAGCCGCTGAATCTCAGCAAGAGATTCTTCACTCGGCTGGCGCTGCAGGAATTCGAAAAACAATCCGGTCGACTTGCCGCCCGGCAAAAACCATTCACCCGAAAAAACTTGAATCAAATTTTCGTGATCATCTTCAAGATCGGGGTCACGAATTGAACGCCTCGCTCCAACGCATATTTATGGAACGCGATCAGATCAGGGGTCCGAAAGCGCGATGTGCTGCCAATGTGCCGAAGAATCGTGGCCATCGAGCATATCGCGAACATGCGAAGGTTCGTTCTTCGGTTCCGAAGGCTGCACCACCGCGATGATTGTTTTCAACGGGTCGCGGTCACCTCCCTTCCATTCGCCAATACTGTTCGCGAAAGTCATCGAAACTTCCGAACCATCGCCCTGCGACCTTCTTTTTTCATAAAGAATGTCTTCGGGCCTCACGCCAAAAATGATTCGAAAAATCGCATAGGCCACCGTGTAAAGCCGCGGATGAAGCAGCAAAGTCATGTGATCCACGGTGAAATTCAAAAAGCCCTGTTTTTGAGAATGATTTTGAGAATGATTTTGAGAATGTTTTTGCGACATAGGCGCCATACAACCATGGGTTGCACGCTTTGAAAAGAGGTCTTAAAGACCTAATCTTCCGGCGAAGTCGTAGCCCGACCAGCCATCGCGGCAGCGACAATTTCATCCACCCACTCGCTTTTTAAGCCCGTATTATAACTTTGCCGGTGGGTATTGGAGGGAAGGACCGTCACGAAATCCGGATGGTTCTCGAGCGAATCTCCTGTCCAGAAACCAGAATGAACTTCAAAACTCCCATCGGGCAGCCGGTTACCAAAAAGATCGTAAAAATACTGGATCGTTACGGGTTGCGTATCGCCATTATAATCGAAAGAGTAAACAAAATTGGCGAACGTGACCCAAGTGGCCACATGCATCACATGCGCATCGGCCGGATCACTCGAGAGGCGAGTTTCCGCGGCATAAACCGGCACATTCCAAACTTCTACTCCCGGATCCTTGTCCATAACGAAAGGTTGCGCTTTGTCAAAAAGCTGAACCTGAAGAAAACGATGAAATTGATCGGGATAGATATCGAGAAACTCATCGCCATAAGTTCCCTCGAAACGTTGTCCATATTGCGTAAACCCCTGCGGCGTCCCATCGTAAGTTTTTATGAGAAGTGCTTTCAAATCCACCGCTCGAAACGGAACGCCGTCCATGACCGCGTCGTTCATGGGGGCAGGCTCCGCAATAGACGCCGAAGCCCAAGCATTACAAAGGCCCTCCCAAGCTTCCGCTTCCGGATCATAGTTCTGGGCTTCAATGTCGGCCGCATGGGTAACCACGCCTTTCACTCGTTTCGTCCAAAGGTCATAACGCTGCAAAGGGGAGAGCTCGCCTGTGACCGGATCTGGCATGAACATTTCCTTTTTCCGCTTCGGAAACCAGTAGCCCGTCCAGGGCACGACCCGAGTATCCGGGGAACTGAAATCACCCTCCCACACAATCGCATTGCCGTAGCCCCTTGTCACGAAGTCGAAATTTTGAGGAATCGACTGCAGCTGTGACGTTTGTCCTGACACAGCACCAGACGCAGCTGGCGCCGAACTCGCCGATACGCCACAACTCGAAATCACCACTGCGATCAGACCCATCAGGCCGAACTCCGGAACTGCCTGAAACCTCCCGCTCTCCATATTCCCACTCCCTAAAACCTAGCTCGAACTCAACGAACTCGGAGAGCGGAATTCCACTCTCCGAGCCGCCCCTGACACCGTTTGAGGGTGACTATTTATCGCTGAATCCGATCACTCCAGGAATATTGGCGCTTTCCATCCCCGCGCACGTATCGACCACGCGGCCGGTATCAATAACGGCGCCCAATTTCGGGTTTGAGCCCCTCGATGAAGTCACGGCACCTTCGCAATAATCGTTGATGGAGCCCTTCAGCCCAACGACATCAGCGCAGCTGAGCGGCTTTTCGACCGTCAAGGTCCTAGCCACCTCTTTGTAGCGAAGGCAGCTTCCGCTACCTTGCTTGCTATTAATACTTTGGGGCCCAATACCACCCACTACCCATTTCTCGGAGGTCACCTGAGCGGAAACCGAGCTCGTAGCGACAAGGGTGAAGAATCTCGGCGGAACCGGAACAAACTCAGTCGTAACATTCGTGCATTGAATCACGATGTTTGCGGGAGCGACTTGCTCGTTGAAAGAAGCGGGATTCGCACAGCGAGCCTGAAATTCCTGCAAGCTAATGCCTTGAGGTGGGTGAACCGGGGCCTTCGGCGCGCCGTTTCCTTCGCCCAATCCATTTGAATCGTCCGCGAATGCAACCGAGCTAACACTCAAAACAGCCAGAGCAATCATCAATTTCGACTTAATCATTTCTAATATCTCCTTTATTTCTATGTAAAACGTACGACTCCGCTCGCACCGTGAGTACCTCGCCACGACGTCTCCCACGATTTCGCATGAAGTGCGACTGCGGCGGCCTTTGTGCAGCCCGCGTGCCAGCCGGCCAAAGCGCGTCTAAATGCGTGCGCTGGCGCGGACGCGCTCAAAGCATGCCTTTTGCTTGAAACCAGGAGCTATTTCGATGAATTCTGCACTTTTAAGATTGCAAATAAAGCGCTGCGGAAATGCCGCCGTTTCACGGAGGAGACCCTCGAAAAAGGTGACGAACTCCACGCGATAAATCGCGCGACCTTAAACAGCGGATAAGTTAAAAATAGCGGGGATCGCTATTCGAGGCCGTAGCGTCGGCGCTTGCGCCAGAGCGTGCTCAAGTTGATTCCGAGAATGCTTGCCGCCTCTTCAAGTGTCGTCGCGGTCGCGAGCACTTGTTGAATATGTTGCTTTTCAAGCTCCTCAAGGCTCACGTCGGACGCGGTTAAGGCCCCGCCAAGATGCGCCGGCGCGGCAGTCCCCCATTGCCCGGAACTCGGCGTCGATTGAAAGGCACTTTGATTTTCGATCACGCGATCAGGAAGATCCTCAAGCGTGACCTGATCTGCGGTTGAAAGAATCGCCGCCCGCTCGAGCGCATTCTTGAGTTCACGAATATTGCCGGGCCAAGCGTAGTTCAAGATCGCTGCTTTCGCCCCGTCGCTTATCGGGCGGGGCTTATGCTTGGTCGCAAGAAAACTTCGGGTCAAAAGCTCTTCGGCGAGCTGAAGAATGTCTTCGCCGCGCTGCCGGAGCGAAGGCATATGAAGCTCAATGACGTTCAGGCGAAAATAAAGATCCTCACGGAAGCGTCCCTCGCGGACTTCGCGCTCCAGATCTTTGTTGGTCGCCGCGATAATCCGGACGTCGACGCGAATCGTT
>CAWFZD010000126.1:0-19051 GCA_963820145.1 uncultured Alphaproteobacteria bacterium | reverse complement strand
GAGGACAAAGCGCGCCAGCTGCCTCTTCGGCAGTGGCCAGCCCCCATCGGGTGATCCGAGCGCAATGTTAGTTCATGGCGGATCTCTGGACCAGCGGCCGAGCGCCCGGCGAAGCTGGTTGGGTTAGCGTAGCCGGGCGCTCTGGGAACAGCACTGCCGGGGCTGGTGGTCGATATCCAAGCGGCGAATGGAGCCGCGTTTCGTTGTGATGCCGCCGCCAGCCTTCGACTATGATCCTCGCTTCCTCGAGAGAGTAGAAGATTTCGCCGTCCAGCAACTCATCCCGAAGCTTCGAGTTGAAGCTCTCGCAATATGAAGAGCTGGGCTTTATACCAAAGGCTATGATATCTGACCGATATGCGCCCCGGTGGCGCACCGTCCGGTGGTCCATGCCGCCCATGCGAGGCGGCCTCGGAGGAAACTCATGTCGGTGGATGTGATGAAGATGCGGCGCGAGCTTGTCGCTCGCCATGTGGACGTTGGGGGCAAATCCGTACTCGAAATCGGGGCCTTCGACCGCCCGCTCTATAAAGCACCCGAGGTCGAGCTCTCGGTGCTTGATTACCTCAATACTGATGATCTCATCAGCCTCGCCAGGCGAAGCGAGGGGCGAGATCCGGACAATATCCCAACCGTTAACTATATCGCGAAGTCACATCTCGTCTCCCAAGATGTCGATCGGAGCTTTGACTTAATTGTCTGCAACTACGTGATCGAGCACATCCCCAATTTTATCGAATGGATGTGCGACATCCGCAAACTGCTCAACCCGGGCGGACGCCTGCTTTTTTCCCTCCCTGACCGCAATTACACCTACGACTACTTGCGGCACGAGACGACCGCGGTAGATCTATTACGAGCCTATTCCGAGTCCCAAGGTAAGCCCGATTTCTGGCAAATCCTCGATGCCATCTATTATTATCGGCCGATCACCGGTGTCGAGGGATGGCATCCAGAAGTCTTGCAACAACGGCTGCAAGCCAAAACTTTAACGTTGATGGAGGCGCTGAGCGTGGCCAAAGCGCAAAGCGCTTTGCCCTATAAGGATACCCATTGCAGTGTATTCACGCGCGAGAGTTTCATCGCACTGTTTGCGGAACTGAAAGTCGCAGGCCTCTTGCCCTTCAACCTCGACGAGGTGACCGAAGTCGAACGCGGCACGTTCGAGTTCCAAGGTATCCTCAGCCTTGACGAAAATTTCTCAGGGCTGCCTCACGAGGTCCAAGCTCTGAGAGGTCTTCCTGGTCTCAGCGAGATGGTGGTGCAATCCCGGGCATTTCAGCATCTCGCCTCCATCCGTCTCATGCTCAGAAAACTCTGTAATCAATCATGATGAAGTCCGAGGACAGATTCCAAGATGAGCCGCCGGGTGTGCCGCAAACCTTCCCGCAACCGAGGGATTTCGGGTCGCGGGCGCCCATTATAATTACCGGGCTCCCGCGAGGAGGGATCTCCTCGCCGAACGCCGTAGCATGGGAAACCTCCAACGGCAAAGCGCAGCCAGTTGCCGTATCGTCGATCGTCCGACATTCCGCCTCAGTGCGCCTCGCGCAGCACAGTGAGAAGATAGGCGCCGTAGTCGCTCTTTTGGAACTTCGCCGCCGCGGCGCGCAGGTCGTCGGCGTCGATCCAGCCGTTCGTGAAAGCGACTTCCTCGAGACAGGCGATGCGCTGTCCCTGGCGTTGCTCGACGGCGTGCACATATTCCGCGGCTTCGAGCAGAGCCGACGGCGTGCCCGTATCGAGCCAGGCAAAACCACGCCCGAGGCGCAAAACGCTGAGTTCGCCGCGTTCGAGATAGACCTTGTTGAGATCGGTAATCTCGAGCTCGCCTCGCGGCGAGGGCTTTAGGCTCGCGGCGAAATGCGGCGCGCGCTCGTCGTAAAAATAGAGCCCAGTGACGGCCCAACTTGATTTGGGCTCCTTCGGCTTTTCCTCGAGCGACATGGCCATGCCGCGCGCGTCGAATTCGACGACGCCATAGCGTTCCGGATCACGGACGTGATAGGCAAAAACCGACGCGCCGCGGGTCTGCGCGCGCGCCTCGCTCAGCAATTCGATGAGGCCGTGACCATAAAAAATATTGTCGCCAAGCACGAGCGCTGATGAACGCCCCTCGACGAATTCGGCCCCGATAATATAGGCCTGAGCCAGCCCTTCGGGCCGTGGCTGTTCGGCGTAGGAGATTTCGATCCCCCACTGCGCGCCGGTTCCCAGCAAGCGTCTGAAGGACGGCAGATCGTCCGGCGTTGAAATCAGGAGAATTTCCCGGATGCCGGCGAGCATCAGGACGCTTAGCGGATAATAAACCATGGGCTTGTCGTAGACGGGTAAAAGCTGCTTCGACGCCGCAATGGTCATGGGATGCAATCGCGTCCCGCTTCCTCCCGCCAGCACGATGCCCCGCATGTGGTTTCTCCAAATTTCCGGTTATGTCGATGATAGAAGGCGGGCGACGCAGGCGTCGAGCGATGGTCGCCAGTAAGGGAGCGCGACGCCATAGAGCCGCGCGAGCTTGCCGCAGTCGAGGCGCGAATTCGCTGGTCGCTTCGCCGGCGTCGGATAGTCCGCCGTCGTAATGCGCTTGACGCGTACTGGTTTGCGACCGCAGCGCTCGGCGGCTGCAAAAATCGCTTCTGCGAACTCTGCCCAGCTCGCCTCGCCGGCGCCGGTCATGTGGAACACGCCGCGCAGATCCGGCGCCGGATCGCTGTGGAGCCGGGCGGCGATCATCAGCACGGCGTCGGCGATGTCGATCGCGGAGGTCGGATTGCCAAGCTGATCGGCGACGACCCCAACCTCGTCGCGCGTTTCGCCGAGCCGCAGCATGGTGCGGACGAAATTGGCGCCAAAGGGACTGTATACCCAAGCGGTGCGCAGTATGACGCTATTGGGTTGCGCCGCCTGCACGCGCGCTTCGCCCTCTAACTTCGAGCGGCCATAGGCGCCGGTCGGTCCGGTGGCATCGGTCTCGACATAGGGCCGCGGCAGAGCGCCGTCGAAGACGTAATCGGTCGAGAGGTGAATGAGCGGCATATTCAGCGCCGCCGCCGCAGCCGCGACAAAGCCGGCGCCGTCTGCGTTGACGCGCATCGCCTCGTCGGGCTCCTGCTCAGCTTTATCAACGGCCGTATAGGCGGCAGCGTTGACGATGACATCGCCCTTAGCTCCTTCGAGCGCGCGTGAGACGCTCGACTGGTCCTTGAGATCAAGATCGGGCCGGCCAAGTGCGATGACCTCCGCACGCCCTGCGGCGCGCTCAAGCAGCGAAGTGACGACCTGGCCTTTGCAACCTGTGACGACGATGCGCATCTTGCTCACTCGAAAGCGTTGACGAGATCGCGCAGGCGAGGCCAGCTGCGATCGCGCGCATTCGCCTGAATTTCAGAGGCGGGAACAGGCCAGTCTATGCCGAGGTCCGGATCGTCGAAGGCGAGGCCTCTGTCGTTCTGCGGCGAATAGAAGTTGGTGACCTTGTAGAAGACCTCCGTGTTCGGCTCGAGCGTGCAAAATCCGTGGGCGAATCCGATCGGCACGAGCAGCTGCCGCCAGTTGTCGAAGGAGAGCTCCACCGCCACATGCTTGCCGAAGGTTTTCGACGAACGACGCAGATCGACGGCGACGTCCAATATTCGTCCGCGCAGAACGCGTACGAGCTTGTCCTGCGCGAAAGGGGCGGTTTGGAAGTGCAGGCCTCGGATCACGCCTTTCGCGGCGGAGAGAGAGTGATTGTCCTGCACGAAGCGAAAGGGCAGTCCGGCTGCGTCCCATTTCGACTGCGTGTAGGTCTCGGAAAAAAATCCGCGCTCATCGCCGAATTTTTTCGGCGTGATGATTTTGACCCCGTCTAGTGCTGTATCCTCGACGATCATGGCTTCTACCGATTTCGATTGCGAAAGGATCGTGCTTTAGGTGATTTGGCCGAGGCGTTCGCCGCGGTATTTGCCGGAACGTATCGCGCCCCACCAGGCGGGATTGTCGATGTACCACTGCACTGTCTTGCGCAGGCCCGACTCGAAGGTCTCCTGCGCGCGCCATCCCAATTCGCGCTCGATCTTAGAGCAGTCGATCGCATAGCGGAGATCATGGCCCGGACGATCGGTGACGAAGGTGATCAGCTCGCGGTGCGATCCTGCGGCGCGCGGCGCGATTTCGTCCAAGATGTCGCAAATGGTCGTGACGACGTCGATGTTGCGCCGCTCGCTGCTGCCCCCGACATTGTACGTCTCGCCGACGGCGCCGCGGCGGAGGACAAGGATCAGCGCCTCCGCATGGTCGTCGACGAAGAGCCAATCGCGCACGTTCTCGCCTCGCCCATAAACGGGCAGGGGTTTGCCCTCCAGCGCATTGAGGATCGTGAGCGGAATGAGCTTCTCGGGGAAATGATAGGGGCCGTAATTGTTCGAGCAGTTGGTGGTGATGGTCGGCAGGCCATAGGTCTCGCGCCAGGCGCGCACGAGATGGTCGGACCCGGCTTTCGACGCTGAATAGGGCGAGTTCGGCGCGTAGGGGGTGTCTTCGCGAAAGAGCCCCTCCGGCCCCAAAGCGCCGAACACTTCATCGGTCGAGATGTGATGGAATCTGAAGCCTTTTGCCTTTTCGGCGTCCAAGCCGCGCCAGTAGGCGAGCGCCGCCTCGAGCATCGTGAAGGTGCCGACGACGTTCGTCTCGATGAAGGCCGCGGGACCGTCGATCGAACGGTCCACATGGCTCTCCGCCGCAAGATGCATGACGGCGTCCGGCGCAAATTCGGAGAAGACGCGGTCGATGGCTTTGCGATCGCAAATGTCGGCGCGCACGAAGGAGTATCGGGGGCTGCTTGCGATAGGTTCGAGCGAGTTGAGGTTTCCCGCATAGGTCAGCTTATCGAGGACACAGATGTGATCCTCATAGGCTCCTATGAACCTGCGCGCCACCGCCGATCCGATAAAGCCCGCGCCTCCAGTGATCAATACGCGCATATCGACTTCGCCATTCGTTCCGGGGATTCGTAACACGGTGACTAATAGCGTTCAAGGCGTGCCTCCGACAATACCCATGCCCAAAAAAGTCTGCTAACAGCTTCGAACCTCCAAGGTTTGAAATCGGAGGCACGCCGTGCGCCGATACAAGTTCCGGTAGGGATCGACGCGCCCGGTGAGAAAATGACCGCGTATGCGGAGCTCAACGTCGCCTCCTGGACCGTCCGTCCCATTCAAGCTATGAAATCTGACAATCAGATCGGAGGCTCGACCACCAGCATTTCTCGGATCCTGTCTCGAGGCCGGATTTCGGAGGCGTCCGATACGAGTCGATTATTGCTTCCCTTCAGAATGGCGAGAATGACGGGGAGACGGCGGATAGGCCAGCAGGAGGGCGCAAAAGTTCATGTCGGCAATGACCAAAAAGTGGCGCGCCCTGTTTGGCGGAAAGAAGAGCTCTCAATCAATTTTCGAGCATTACGTTCCTTTGGCGCCATCTCATCAGAACGCCGTTGACGCGATCCCCGGATGGAGCACGAGTCTGCCGCCGGAATATGGAGTCAAGGCGGGGGCCTTGGCCACCTATGCTGACCCCCGCATCGCTTGGGCGATCGAATGCTACGGCTCGCTCGAGGGCCGCGAAGTGCTGGAGCTCGGGCCGCTCGAAGCCGGTCACACCTTCATGCTGGATCGGGCGGGCGCGCGCGTCGACGCCATCGAGGCCAATCAGCTTGCCTTCATGCGCTGCCTCGTCGCCAAGGAGATCATGGGTCTGACCCGATCCCGCTTCTGGCTCGGGGACTTCGTCCAATGGCTCGAGAACACGGAGAAAACCTATGATCTGATCGTCGCTTCCGGCGTGCTCTATCATCTTTCCGACCCTTTGCATCTCCTCGAGCTCATCGCGAAAAGGTCCTCGGCGGTATTTATCTGGACGCATCTCGTCTGGGAGGAGCATATGCCGCCCGATGATCCGCGCCGCGTTGTATTTTCACCTGAGGTCGAGGAGCATCTCTTTCACGGCGTCACGGTGCGGGCCTACAGGCGAACCTATCTGCAGGCCGAGGCAAATCCGGCGTTTTGCGGAGGAATGCGCGACGAGCATCGCTGGCTCAACCGCGACGATCTTTTTGAAGCCTTGAAGGCGGTGGGCTTTTGTGACATCCAAACCACACATGAAGAACCCGGCCATCTTTTTGGTCCCGCCGTCTCCATCTTTGCCCGAAAATAGCTGGACCGTCCGCTTCGCGAAGGGCGGAAGGAAAGCGACGCCAGAGTTCTGCGATGTTCATCTTTCGTAAGAAACCATCCGAATTCAGAGGCTACGTCGATTCCTGCCGCGGCGGCGAGGTGTGCCGGCTGGGTTTGGGACAGGCTGCGGCCGAAGCGGGCTCTTTGCGTGGAAATCTACTCCGCCGGCGAGTTGGTCGGCTCTGTCGAAGGCTGACCTCTTCAGAGCGGACCTCGCATCGCAGGGGATTGGGGACGGCCGTCACGGTTTCAAATTTCAATTGCCGCCCGGAGATTTTCCCGAGGAGACGATCGCGGTCAAGGTAGAGGGCAGCCAGTTCTGGCTCATCGACAGCGGGGGCCGACAGCTGCCCCGATTGATGAATTCGGCTGCGCGTGGTCTGCCGCTGCTGCGGCCGGCCCTTTCAATGCGCGCCGCCGACGCTCTCGACGTCGAGATCGCCGAAGAGCTTCAACGCGCTTGGCGCAACGCGATGGGAAACAGGGCCGCAAACGCTCTCCTCGATCGCAAGACCATGTGGGGCGAGATCGTCGCGACGCGCCACCAATCCCTCCTCACTTGCCTCGAGGATTCCGATCCTCGGCGCCTGGCGGAACATTTCGTCGGCGTGCAGAAATCCTCCGAATCTACGGGCCTTACGCAAGGAGATCACGCCTACAAGGATTTTCTCGCCGCATCTCCGGAAGGCCGGCGCGCGGCGGTCGTCTCTTTCCACGACATGCTCGCCTCGCTCGCCCAATACATGGGTCTCGCCCGCGCCGAATGCGCCGAGCAGGACTACATCGGCGAAACCTTGGTCATGGATCAGAGCGTCCTCGTCGACAGGATCGAGGCGGCGCTCGGACATGCAATCGTATTTCCGGACATCTTCGATGGCCTCTATGGTCTGTCAATCCGCGAAAACGTCTTGCATGGGCGCGATATTCAAGCGCTCTATGCCGCGCTCCGCGCGATCGAGGCGAGCGGCCAGACAGCCCCGAGGATTTGCGAAATCGGCGGCGGATTTGGAAAGGTCGCGCAATATGCGTGGCTGCGCGGCGTGCGGCGCTATACGATCGTCGATCTGCCAACGGTCAGCGCGATGCAGTATTTCTATCTGCGCAGGACGCTTCCGGAAGCCAGAATAACGCTGGGAAGCGGCGCGAGAGAGAATCGACGGCGACGGCATTCGCCTCGTCTTTGCGCCTCTCCCGTCGGAGAAGCTCGCGCTTTCCGCCGACATCGCGCTCAACTGCGACTCCTTTCCGGAGATGGGAGACGCGGTCTGTCGCGATTATTTCAGGCGCATCGCCCTTTGGGCGCCGCTTCTGCTCAGCATCAATCAGGAGGCTAATCGAGAGATCCGAGGTCCCAACGATCGCCAATCCGTCGTCGGCGCGCTTCTGCCCGAGTTCGGCTTCACAAGACGCTATCGCTTTCGCAGCTGGATCCGTCGGGGCTATGTTGAGGAGCTCTGGAGCGCTCCGCCGCAGCCCGGCGGCGCAGCGCATTCGGCGATCGGTCGAAACGACGATGACGCCTGACCCGACCCTGCAATGCGAGCTCGAGCTGGAAGCCGGCGTCGCCGTCGAGAATGGCCGTATGGTCGCGACATCGGCCGAACCCTGGCTGCGATTCAAGTCTCTTGCGCGCTTCGAGGCGAGCCATTTTGTCGAGATTACTTACCGGTCGAGTCTCTATGACGACCCTGTGCGACCCATCCTTCGATTTGTGACGGCATCAGGCGAGGAAGACTGCGCCCTGCCGGGGCCAGTCGCGGGCGCCGGCATATGGCGTGGAGCGGCGCCGAAGGACCTGCGAAGCGTTCTAATCAGCCCTGCAGCGAGAACTGGCCGTTTCGACTTCGTCGTCGAAAACGTGAAGCCACTGAACGCCTTGGAAATCGCCGCGCTGGTTTGGGCGAGAAGGCCGCGCAAAATGCTCGACATCGTGCTGGCCGCCTCGTTCGGCTATTTCGCCGAGGCCGAGAACGCCGTGGCCTGGGCCATTGGCGCCGACCCCATGCGGCGCTTCCGAGAATGGCGCGCAGAACGCGAACGCTGCCTCGATCTTGGGGGGCTGGACCAGGCGCGCTCTGACTGGAGCCAAGGCCCAGCCTATCTCGTCCTTATCGACGCGCGCGACGCCGCAGGCGAGTCGCTGGCGCGCACCATCGCCTCCTTGCAAGAGCAAGCCTATCAAAAATTCAGGGCCGTCGTCGTCGGGTCCGGCGTCATTTCCCGACCCGGCTGGAGCCGCGCCACGATTCCCGCTTGACCCGTCTCCTAAGCGAGAAGCGCGAGGAAAAGCTGCTCGAAGGCGAACGCTTCTTGCTCTTTCTTCGAGCGGGCGACGCTCTGGCGCCGCATGCGCTAGCGCTGGTCACGGAAGAGCTGGCGCGTGTTCCCGAGGCGAAGCTTTTCTATAGCGACGAGCTGATCGTCGATGGCGAGGAGACCGCGCCGTCCTTCAAACCCAACTGGAGTCCACTTTTCGCCGCCGCGCACCCTTACCTCGGCCGAAGCGTTTTTTTGCGCGCCACCGAGCTTGGCTCGGGGCTCGTCCCACTCGACGCCGCGAGCTTTCAGCGCTGCACGCAGGCGATCGCGCCGAAGCTCGCCCGAGACGAGATCGTGCATTTGCGACGGTGTCTGCTCATGCACAAGCGCGAGGAAGGAGAGACGTCATGCGAGCCGCGGCCGATCGAGAAGGTCCGCACGATGCGCGAGCCGCCGTCTGTATCGATCCTTCTTCCCACGCGCGATCGCGCGGATCTCCTGGGTCCATGCCTCGACAGCGTGCTGGGCTTGTCCACCCACCCGCGGTTCGAGCTCATCATCATCGACAATGGCACGCGCCAGGCCAAGGCGCTGTCGATTTTGGATCGCGCGGCGAGAGATCGCCGGGTGCGTCTCGTCCGCCGCCCCGGACCGTTCAATTTCGCCGCCTTCAACAACGAAGCGGCTCGGCAAAGTTCAGGCGAGGTCCTGACGTTCCTCAATAACGACACCGTCGTCCTCACGCCGGATTGGCTCGAGCAGCTATGCCAACTTGCGCTCGAAGAGAAGGTCGGCGCCGTCGGCTGCCTGCTGCTCTACCCCAATGGCCTCATTCAGCACGCGGGCGTCGTCATCGGGCTCGGCCAGGATGCGGGGCATTTCGAGGCCTTGCAGACGGAAGCCGCCCCGTCATGGCTGGACCGGACCCGCTCGGTAAGAGAGGCGAGCGCCGTGACGGCCGCCTGCCTTTGCGTCGAGCGGAAGAAATTTTTCGCCGTCGGCGGCTTCGACGAGGAGAATTTACCCATTGAATTCAATGATGTAGACCTGTGCTTGCGACTGACCGAAAGGGGATGGGCGAGCTGCTACACACCGAACGTGCGCCTCATCCACAAGGAATCCGCGACGAGGGGCGGCGCCGGCGCGCGTCCGCTCAGTGTTTACGCCAAAGAGCGCGACTATTTTCGAGCGCGCTGGCGCGCGGTCATTCGCGACGATCCATATTTTCACCCAGGTTTGTCGCTATATTCCCGCCAAGCTGCGCTGGGCTGAGCCGCGCGGCTCAGTTCGTCCGCCAGCAGTCCCAGGCAGCGCATCGATAATGCTCTTCAACATCGAAGCAGATAGAGGAAACCAGATTGTCGGTTATCTGGTTCCTGACGACTTCACCAAATCGCCGACGCTGCGAATCCGTGATTCCGGCACAGTGCTTATTGACCTTCCTTGTCATGAAGAGCGTCCGTCTCTCGTTGCGGCGGGGAGGCACGGCACCGGCAGATGCGGATTTACGGTCGACGAAACGATGGTGCCGAGCCTCGCCCAGAACGATGGGCTCGAGCTCTATGACGCCGACACGGACATCCTCATCTACCGGCGCAGGCAAACGTCCGACGTGACGCAAGAGAAAGTTTTTCGGTTTGAGACGCACTTGTTTCCTCTGTGGCGGCTCGACGAGCACGCCGAGCGCAAGTTCCAGTTCTTTCACAAAGGGGTGGACCGCCACGGTCGGGAGACGGCGACGCAGATGCTGCAGCTCAACAATGCCTCCTCGATCTATCTAAGCGGCCGCGTCGCGTTCAAACCCTATGAGAGCCACCTTCATAATCAATTCCGCTCCGTCGCGCTCATTCAGGACCCCTATGTGGAGTTGGCGGAACGGCTCTTGATGCTGAAGAACGTGCCCAAGCTCTCCAGACAAGTTCTGGGCCCGAGGGATGTGATCGCCTATCGATCGGCGATCGAGTTCGCGCAAGGCGTCGAGCCGGATGAAAAGAGCCTGCTGCGCGCCTTCGACACAATCCCAAAGGAGGCCATCGCTGTCCTCACCAATCCTCTGACTCGCCAGTTCGCGGCGGATTCGCTCGACGAACCGCCGCCGAAAGGCGCGGTGGCCAGAGCGCTCGGATCCCTCTCCAGTTTTGCGCTGATCGGATTGCGGGAGGACGAGGATCACTTTCTGGAAGCGCTGGAAGCCCTCATGCAGCTTCCCAATGGGGCGATACCCGGTCTCCACCGCTTCTCAAAAGTTCAGGAACTTGCTAGGGAGTTGCGCCTCGTGCCCGAGGCGGAGCTGCTGCTCGAGCAGGATCTTGAAGTGTATCAGACAGTGCGCGAGGCGATCGAGACGGCGGTTTAAGCACCTTCGCGTTCGACATCTCTCAATCCCCGCACTTTTGGGCTCGCGCTCGAGAATAGGCTTCTGAGAACATGCGAGAGCTCAAAGCTCCAGACCGGAAGGAAGACGAAGTCGCGCCCGCTAGCGGGCCCTTGCGGGATGCGCCGCGCATTCCCATTAATGTCGGCTGGCTTCGCCCCGTCGCCGCTGCCGGCCCCGTCGCGGCGAAGCTCATCCTCGAAAAGATCGAACGGGTCGCCGCAGCGGCTCCTGTGCGCACGCTGCCCGCCACGCTCGCGGGCGCGCCGCCGGTTCTCCTGAGCTTCATCGGCTTCGTCCTAGCTCCGTCGCTGGCGGTAGTCCTCTATTTTGCTATCTTCGCCTCTGATCAATTCGCCGTTGAAAGCAAGTTCGCCGTTCGCTCGGTGGAAATCGAGTCGCCGCAATCCGACCCGGCGAACCCGTCATCTTCGTCCTCGTCGGCCGGATTCTCCTTCACCGCCTCGGGGCAGAACGCTTACATCGTCACGAGCTACGTCCGCAGTCGCGCGATCCTCGACGACATGAGTCCGAAGCTGAACCTGCGGGAAGTCTATCGCCGCCCGGAAGCCGATTTTTGGGCGCGGCTCAAGCGGGACGCGTCGATCGACGAGCTGACGCAATATTGGCTTTCCATGGTCGATACCTACGTCGACTCCCTCTCTGGAGTTGTCACGGTCAGGCTTCGAGCGTTTCGGCGAGACGACGCGCTGGCGCTCGGGCAAGCCGTCGTCGACACGAGCGAAGCGCTGGTCAACCGTATCTCGGAGCGCGCGCGTCGCGACGCCACCGCGATGGCCGAGAAGGAAGTGCGCCGCGCGTTCGAAGCGGTGCAGAAAGCTTTGGCCGAGTTGCACGAGTTTCGTGACAAGGCCGGCATCATCGATCCCGGTCAGACCATGGGCGAGATCGGCAAGCTTCTCCTTCCTCTGCTGAGTGAAAAGGAAAAGCTCGAGAGCGAGCTCTTCGTCGCCGTCCGTGAGATGTCCGAGGACGCCCCGACGGTGCATGTGCTGCGTGAGAAGCTCGAGGCCGTCGAGACTCACATCAAGGAGCTCAAGGCAAAGATCACGAGCGAGCCCGGGGCGGCCGGCCAGACGGTCGCGGCGTCGATTGCGAAATTCGAGGAGCTGGAAATTCAGCGTCAATTGGCTGAACGATTCTACGCGCTGGCCCAGGCTGACCTTGACCGCGCGCAGCAGCGAGCCAATCGCCAAAACATTTACCTGAGCGTGTTCGTTCCTCCCTCCTTGCCCGAGGAATCGCGTTACCCACGTCGCTTCGCCTTTTCCTTGCTGACTTTTGTGGCCCTCACTATTGTGTGGGCGATCGTCATCATGGTGATCGCCTCCGTAGAGGATCACAGGCTTTGATCCATAACATTGGAAGTCGTTTCTGAGCCGGGCATAGGCGGGCGTGGACGGCAGTCGCTCACAGGGCGTCCAGGAAGGCCTCGACTCCCGCAAAATACTGGGTCCAGTTCGGCGCTTTGAAACTTCGCGCAAGTCGCCTCCCGTTGTCGCTCGCGGCCGAGCCGCTCTCGGCGAGCTGGCGAATTGCGGCCAGCCAGCCCGCGCCGTCGAGCGGGCAAAGGAAGGTGGCGCGGTCCTGCGCGACCTCATGGAAGACCGGAATGTCTGAACAAGCGACCGGCGCGCCGATCGCAAGCGCTTCGACGAGCGGTATCCCGTAACCTTCCGCGAAATTGGGCGCGAGAAGCGCTCGCGCATTTGCGATGACTCGCCGCAACGATTCGGACGAAAGTCCGCTCACGCGGCGAACATGCGGCGCGAGGATTTTCGAGCGCTCGAAGCCGTCGATGATTTGCGCGGCGCCCCGTCCACTCCCGCCGACGCAAACGAGCTTCGGGATTTCGCCGCCTCTCGCAACGAGCTCCCGCCAGACGTTGAGCAGCAGGACATGATTCTTGCGCGGCTCCAAAGTTCCGACAGTTACGAAGTAGGGCGCGTTCGCAAGCTCGGCGTCGAGAAGCGCCGCATCTCTCCTGGCTTCCAATGGCGAGGCGAGAGGCTCGGCATGGATCGGCGGACAAGGTCGAGCCGAAGCGCGGAACTCGTCCCTCAACCGATCCGCGGTGCAGCCGCAGGTCGTGAGGATCGCCCGCGCGCGCCGCGCGATGAGCTCGAAGCGGCGCCGGAACAACGCCTTATAGCCGGGACGGAAATATTCGGGAAAATCCAGCGGCAACAGGTCGTGCGCCAGAAAGACCGGCACCACGTCCGGTCGGGCGTCCAGCCATCGAAACAGCGCCGGATATTCGAACCCATGCTGCGCCACGTTGAGATAAATGGCGCCCTCGGGGATCTTGAGACTGCGATCATGCACGAGTTGCAGGCGCGTCTTTGTCGCGAGCGACGCCGCGTCTTCGACGAAGCGCTCGCGCAAACGCTGCGCCGGCGCGGGGGGGAGACGAGGCTCCCCGCGTCCCGTCAGCCACTCCCTCAATTGTATGCAAGCCATATCGGAAGTCGAGGCGTCCGCTTGATTGAACTTCCTTTCGTGGCGCATCGATAATTCGGCCACGAGGCGCGGGGACAGCAAATGCGGGGAGAGCAGGCCGTAATGGAGACCGCAAGCGAGGCGCTCGCTCCCGGCCCAATGTCGCGCATAAGCGCGATCGACCCAGTCGATGCCGGTCGTCGTGACGCCCTGCAGCCGCGTCGTCAGATGGGTGACGTCATAGACGATCGCCCGCTTGCGGGGGGAAGGGAGTTCAGGTGCGACGGAAATCGCCATGCTGCTCTTGTCCCTCCCCTGCGTTTTGAGCGAGCCGCACGGGCGACCCGAGAGCCGAGAGGCCGGTTTCGCGCAGGCGTCGCTCGGCGCCAGCTCGCCTCTGCGCCATAATGCCGGGTTTTGCGGTTTTCCTCAAAGCCGTCATCAGCCGAGGGGCCGAAGCGGGGGGGGGGCGGTGGAAAATTCGAGCCGCTTGCTTTAGGTCGCATCGAGCGCGGCTGGCGCGGCGCCGCGGTGAAGGGTGAGATGGATATTCTGCTTCTCGGCGGCTCCAACGCCGGCCTGCATTACGGCTGGGCCGCGCAATTCGAGGCCATCGTCCCGGAACATCGGGTCACGAACCGCTTTCTGGGGGCCGTCGGCTCGCTCTATGGACTGATGCGGCTCTTGCGGCTCGGGGAGGGCCAGGAGCCGCCGCCGCAACTCGTCATTTTCGAATATGCGCTCAATGACGCGGTGCTGCTCGACGCCGGTTGGCTGCGCGTGGACCTGCTCGAGGACACGTTGCGCGAGGTCGCGGAGCTTTGCCGCGAGAAAAGCCTTCCTCTCCTCTTGCTCTGCCTTGAACCGCGACCGGACGCGCCTGCGCGCGTCGCCGCGGCGACGCGGCGCACGCATGGGCTGCTACCGCAGGCTTGCTCGAGCGCCATGGCCTTCCTCCCTGCGTGACCCTGCATGAGGCGCTCGGCGGCGTGCGCTTCGAGGATTACGTCGACCGGCTTCACCTCACCCCGGCGACGTCGATCCGGGTCGCCGAGCATCTTGCGGCGACTTTGCGTGACGCGACCATCCCGGTTCCGCGCGCGGGCGAAGACCGACGCGGCCGTCCTTTCGCTTCGTCCCCGCACGCGCGGCGCTAACGAGCGGCCCTTGCCGTCGCGTGGAGCTCGCCTCGCCAGTCTACAGCGACGAATTTCTCGAAATCTCGCGCGGCGGCGCAAGCGTCTGGCCGGGGCGCGGCCGCCTCGTCGCGCTGATGCTGCGCACGACCGAGAGCGCGGGCGTTTATCGCCTCGCCGCAAACGGATGGCGCCTGCGCAAGACCGCGCAGTCGGACATCCGCGAGATCCTGCCCAAGGTCATGCTGCTGCATTATGTGCGCGCCCAGCCGATCGCGAATGAGGATCTGGAAATATCGATGCCGGCCGAGGAGGACGCGCTGATGAGTCTCGAGGAGGACAGCACCTTCCACGGCGCGCCGAGCCCGGCGCCGTTCGAAGCGCAGAAGCTCGAGATCGCCGGCGTCGTGTTCTGGGGCGGCGCCGCCTGGCCGCGGCGACTGCTCGCGGCGATCCAAATCCGCCTTGACGCGCACAGGTCCCTGGCTGGTTCTCTGGGGAGGACGAGCGGGGCGGGGCGGCAACGACAGGGCATGAGGAGGCCGGGCGCACCAAAACCCTTGATGTTACGCACAGATTATCACGGAGACGAGGTCGTCGCCGATATATACTGTTTTGATGCGTCCGCCACCATCCCCTTGCCGCGGGACAGAGCATGAAGCTTTCTCTCCGAGCCGTTTGTTGGTGGACTTGACCTCGCCAGGATAGTCGCAAAAGATCCCAATCTGCCCTCATGCCCGCCCGATTTTGTCTTGCAAATAGCCTCCACGGTCACATTCTGTCGCTGCGGCGAGAAGGAAAATTCTGGCCACAGGGGAACAGGATTTCTATCGAGACGCGACGACTCTGAACGATTCGATTGGAATTTTGTTCCAGGTCGGCAGGAACCGCGTGACGAGCGGCGGCTTCCGAAAGCCCATGACAGCAAGGACGGCCACGACAAAATGACTGCTTAGCCGCCACCACTGATTATAGTTTTCCTGGCCGGGCGCAGCGGGTACGGGGTCGGGAACAAATTTTAGCAACGGCAAACCGCTGGACTTTAGCGCGTGCTCTACGATATCGATAACTACAATCGAGCCGGTCGTCACTTGACAGCAATTTTGCATGATCTTGAGAGGATCTCGGTTATGCAACAGCATATTAGACAAAATAGAAATGTCAAATTGCCCGATATCATAGTTGTCGAGCTCGTAAGCGCCGGCATATAACATCATGGCGTTCGATTTGAATTTTTCCCGCGCAAACCACCATGCATTGGTCATCGCGGTCCAATTATCGGAGATAGCGCTGGCCCAACGATCTTTGATTTCAGGATACGGCACCACATCGTATTTATGATGCTCAGGAATGTCGACACAAACCACGGAAGCCCCCCGACGTTCCATTTCAAATGTCAAGAAACCGCTAGCAGGCCCAATCTCAAGAACCCGTTTCCCGCGAAAATCAATTCCACCAAGCATATTCTCAATCGAAGGCCGAAGATCCCAATTACCTCCCTCATAACCTCCCACCAATCCTACTTCTGGAAGTTCAATTGTGTGATAAAATTGACACTCCTCTAATCTCAGTGCCTTACGTACCGATGCATACGGGGGCGGGACAAGTTTTTTTCCCTCTAAAGCCGACATCGCATCAGTCATGCTCTACCTCAATTTTGTTCACGGGGACTTTCTCCAAAAACTCTATATCAACGCCTTAGCATAAGTCAACCTGGGAGGAAATTAGGGTCCGGGCCCATAAAAGGGTTGGCATGAACAGCGGGTTCTGATTTTCGGCTTCCGAAAGGAAGCCCCCGTGAGCCGCGATCTCTTCTGGCTGACGGACGCGCAGTTCTCCAAGATCAAGCCGCATCTGCCGACAGACACGCGCGGCAAGGCGCGCGTCGACGATCGTCGCGCGATCAGCGGCATCGTCCATGTGCTCAAATGGCGGCCGTTGGGTGGACGCTCCCTCTGAATACGGCCCCATGAAGGCGCTCTACAACCGCTTCGTGAGATGGGCGGAGAAAAGCGTATAGATCGGCTTACGATGCTGGGGATTGATCTTGGCAAGAACAGTTGCAGTCTCGCCGGCCTTGATGCGACTGGCAAGGTTGTCGTCCGGCGGCGGATGCGGCGAGAGACGGTGATCGCCTTCTTCTTTAAGCTGCCGACTTGCACGATCGCGATGGAAGCATGCTGCGGTGCCCATCAAATGGGCCGCGCATTGGCGGCGCAGGGTCACGTCATTCGACTGATGTCGCCAGAATATGTGCGGCCCTACGTCAAAGCTCAAAAGAATGATGATCGAGACGCCGAGCCGATCGCCTAGGCGGCCACCCGTCCAACCATGCGCTTCGTCGAGTTGAAGTCGGAAGAACAACTCGACATGCAGACGCTCCATCGCGTTCGGGTCAGGTTGATCTGCGAACGAACCTCAGTGATGAACCAGATCCGCAGCCTCCTGCTGGAGCGCGGTCTTCCGACGCCGCAAGGCAAGGCGAAGTTGGCGGCGCGCCTTGAGGAGCTGCCCGATGGCGAAAGCTCACCGCTAACGCCGCGCATTGGATGAGAAAAAGATGGCCTGACAATCGATCGACGCCCTGAAACCCTTGGCGGAAAATGGCGCTCGACGCCGGCCCCTTTATGAGGATCAGGACGCGCGAATCTCCATCTTGGCCAACAGCGCGGCCGAAAGGCCGGATACGTTTGTGCAGATTGTTCAGACCGGATGAAGGAATCAAGTTGCAGACGGGGCGGGCCATACGTTTTCCGCGCTCTTCACGATCTGGCTAGCGAAGACCCCGGCGATCATGATACGCCCGGTTCTCCTGCGTCCACATCGAAGCCTCCCGCGAATTGACGCTCAGCATCGAATCATGAGAGACTCTCAGGACTTAACCTTCAGCCGGACCGGGTCTTATGCCGCTTCTGGGTCGGATAACGGGCTTCGGCGGCACCGAAAGAGAGGCATACAATGGTCGAATTCGTTCACGACCCTGATTTTTCGTTGCTTCCGCTCCTGCTTCGGGCCGACGCTTTTGTCGTCGACGTTGGCGCCAATGAGGGGCAATCGATTAATTCGATCAAGTTCGTCCTGCCTTATACGACGATCCATAGTTTCGAGCCTAACCCGGCGCACCTCGCGACCCTTCAAGACTTGGCCCGACAACATGAAAACGTCACCATTCACCGTGTTGCCCTTGGCGCGGCGCCTGGGGTGATGCCGTTTTACTTCCCGACCATTGGCGGCGTGAAGTGGCATCAGTGGGCTTCCATGGTGCCGGACGCGCTGGAAAAGCCATGGGTCAAGGGCCGCATGGAGGATGAGGCGAAGCGGCTCGGCGCAGCCGTGCTGCTGGAGCGCTTCGACGCCGAAGTTCGTCTCGGCGACGACTACAATTTCGTCCCCGACCTGATCAAAATCGATTCCGAAAGCTCGGAATCCGAGGTAGCGCAGGGCTTTCACCGCACTATTAAGGAGCATCAGCCGATCATTTTTGCCGAGAACGGGGATTGGCCGCGCCTGTGGCCGTTTCTGCGCGATCTCGATTACGATGCCTGCGTAGGCGAACCAGACAATTCGCGCGTCGTTCCTTATCACCTTTCGGAGAAGAAGTCCGTGGCCAACACGTTTTTCATGCCCAAGCGCCTGGCGCATCTCGTGACGTGGGAATAGAGCGGTCGTCATTTGGACGCGTGGGTCGCTCATGTCGCCGCGCAGGTCAGCCGTGACCCTGCTGTCGCAAGACTTGTCGTTGGCCATGCGTTTGGCTTTCTGCAACGGCGCTATCCGGATTAAGAGTCCGTCCGGCGGTTTCATGTTGAAATTGAGAGCCTTGCGACTCTGCGCGCTATCAGCGGATCATGGCGAGTTTGACGAAGGAGAGCTGGCTGCGCGTGAGATTTTCGAAGTCCTTGGCGAGACGACGACAGCGGCCGAGTCAGCCGAAGGTCCGTTCGACGATCCAACGTTTGGGCAGGACCACAAAGCCCTTCGCCGCATTGCAGCGCCTGACGATTTCGAGCCCAAGCTTGCCGGCGCGTTTGGCCGCCGCCCATGTTTCATCGCCGCTGTAGCCGCCATCGGCGAACAGGCGCTGCAAGAACACGAAGACGCGCCGCACATCTTTCAGCAGCGGCACGAAGCCGGCGAGATCTTGCACATTCGCCGGCGTGACGGAGACGCCGAGCGTCAGCCCCAACGTATCGACGATGGCGTGGCGCTTCTTGCCTTTGACTTTTTTGCCCGCGTCACAGCGGCAAGGGTTGATGCGCGCCCCGTTTTTCCGCGCTCTTCACGCTCTGACTGTCGACAATCGGCGGAGCCGTGTTTTCGCTTGAGGCTTCACGGCTGGCGCGTAATGGACGGGATTGGCGCACTCTGCTGGAGTTCTGCGGGTTGGTCGGAACTTCGATCATCGACGAGGACGGCGTTTACGACGCGACCTCGCCCAATGATCGCCTTTTGCTCGGTATGACGGGCACGATGAGTGAGATGGAGCTCTCGACCCGACAGCGTTCAATCGAAGCGATGAAGCAGAAGGCGCGTCGCGGCGAACTCTTTCTGACTGTCGCGGTCGGCTAGTGGCCTAAGTATTGGAACTGCGGGTATAGGGTTTTCAGCTA
>CAWFZD010000125.1:0-19085 GCA_963820145.1 uncultured Alphaproteobacteria bacterium | reverse complement strand
CCCAACCTTCCCAGCCCTCGCGCTGGCCAAAGCCGAGGATTTGCCCGCGCCGTCCGGAGACGATCGCGGTGGCCCGCGACATGCCTTCGCTGGGACAAAAGATCGTCACCGACAGCACCGGCTCCAGCAGCACGGACTCGGCCTTCGTCAGCGCTTCGCTCATGCCGAGGCGCGCCGCGGTGCGGAAGGCGATGTCCGACGAGTCGACCGCGTGATATGAGCCGTCGGTGAGCACCGCTTCGACGTCGACGACGGGAAAGCCGAGCGGCCCCTGCGCCAGCGCGTCCTGGCAGCCGGCTTCGACCGAGGAGAAATATTGCCTCGGCACGGCGCCGCCATGCACCTGCTCCGAGAACACGAAGCCCTCGCCGCGTCCGCGCGGCGCGATCTGAAGCGCGACGTCGCCGAATTGCCCGTGGCCGCCCGACTGTTTCTTGTGTCGCCCGCGCGCCGCGGCCGGCTTGCGGATCGTCTCCTTGTAGGCGACCGCCGGCTTGTGCGCTTCGACGGCGACTCCAAAGCGCGAGGCCAGCCGCTCCAGCGTGACGCGCAAATGCATCTCGCCCTGACCCATGAGCTTGATCTCGGACAGCGTCTGATCATGCGCGAAGACGAGCGAGGGATCTTCCTCGATCAGTTTCGCCATCGCGCTCGCAAGTTTCATTTCGTCCTTGCGGTCCTTCACCTTGAGCGCGATCGCATGGACGGGCGCCGCCCAGCCGTTCATGGCCTTGATCGCGTCCTTGGCGCCACCGCGCGGTTCGCCGCTGACGCTGTCGCCGGTCGCCGCATGTTCGAGCCGTCCGAAGGCGAGCGTGTCGCCCTCTTCAGCCTCGCTGCGTTTTGACACAGAGCCGGCGAGCAGTCGCGACAGGCCCGAAATCTTGTCTTCGCCGCCGGGCGAGAGCACCGACTGACCATCGGCGAAGCTGCCGCGCAGCACGCGCGCGAGACATCTTGCCGCCATGGGCGGTGTAAATTCGTGCGCAGGATGCGGGCGAGCGGCGGACCTTTCGGCGAAACGCCGAGCCGCGCGCGCGTCGCGGCGACGCCGGGGGCTTCGTGACGTAAGGCCTTCAGCAGGCGGGTGACGCCGCCGCCGCGCTCGGCGGAGCCAAAGAACACCGGGGCAATGACGCCGGCGCGCAGCTCCTTGGCGAGGTCGTCGAAAATCTGGTCGCGCGGCGGCTCGATGTCCGAGATCAGCTCCTCCATCAGCGCGTCGTCGTAATCGGCGAGGCGCTCCAACATGGAGTAGCGCTCTTCCTTTTCATGTTCGGACTTCGCCCGAAGGGATCGCGACGATTTCGGAGAGCGCGTGTTCGCGATAGACATAGGCGCGTTCCATCGCGAGATCGATGAAACCAATCGCGACGCCGCTCTTCCAGATCGGCATTTGCCGCGCGAGCAGCGGCGTGCGCGACGCCGGTTGCAGCATCGCCAGCGTTTCGCGCACACCGAGCGTCGCGGTGTCGACCTTGTTGACGAAAATGAAGCGCGGGATGCGTAGTTCCTCGAGCTCGCGCAGGATCAGCTGCAAAGCGAAGACCTTGCGCGGATCTGCCTCGCAAACGACGATCGCCGCGTCGACCACAGGCAGCACGCAGCGCGCGTCTTGCGAGAATTCGAGCGAGCCGGGAAGGTCGATGAAGGTGTAGTGATCGCCGAGATATTCGGCGTGGCCGATATTGGCCTCGACGCTCATCTGGTGAGTTTTGGCCTCGGGAGAAAGATCGCCGAGACTATCGCCTTCGCGCGCGGCGCCGGCGCGGATCAGTAGGGCCTCGAAGAGTTTGGTCTTGCCGCTCTGAAAGGGGCCGACGAGCGCGATGAGCCGCGGCCCCCCTTGTCTGACGCCGTGGTCGCTTCCTGTTCCGCCCATGATGCGCTCCTTTCATCGGAGCCTTTCTGTCGGATACCTCTAACGCTGGCCCCGTTAGCGGATCGTCCCACCGCTTTTGCAAGAGCGCAAGCCGAAAGCCATGTTGCGCCGCGAGATGCGCCGCTGAAACCCGGGCCGTCGCAATGCGCCGCCTTGCAGGCAAAGGGGACGCTCGTTCGCAATGTGACCCATCGTCACGGGACAGGGACAAAAAACTTGCTATAAGAAGAGGTCAGGCCGGGCCTTCGTCGGAGCCTTCCGAAGCGCCAAGAAAGGCGCGGTCGAGGCTGCGCTAGCAGGTTCTCATAGAATAACCTTTTATGGAACTTGCTCCACCCGCCGCTAGGAAACAAAAGCAAAGATAAAAAAGGGGAGTAGACCGATGAACTGCAGAATTCTCGCCATCGCGGCAGCCATCACGCTTGGCGCGGCGACCAACGCCTACGCTCATGGCGGCGTCAGCATCGACCAGGGCCAGTGCATCATGAAGATCGGTCCGGACACGATGTCCTTCACCGGCTATCAGCCGATCAAGTCGCGCGAGCAATTCTGCGACGACATTCCGGACGTCGGCCCGACCATCATCGTTCTCGACGCGCAGCAGGACGAACTTCGCGACATGTCGCTGGAAATTCGCGTGCTCCGCAACGTCGGCCAGAAGGACGACAACGAGAATCTCGAAGCCAACACCGAAGTCTATGTGCCGCCGAAGAAATACCGCACCGGCACGTTGAACTTCGAATATAATTTCGCCGAGAAGGGCAATTACATCGGTCTCGTGAAGGCGCGCAGCGACGACGGCACGAAGGAATATGTTTCGCGCTTTCCCTTCGCCGTCGGCGAAACGGCCGGCAGGGCCGTGATGCTCACGGCGTTTGGCGGCTTCATGCTGCTGGTCGCCTTCGGCGTGTGGTACAAGCACGCCTTCGTCGACAAGAAGAAGTCCCCGCCCACCGGCGCTTGAGGGGCCCTTACTCGACCTCGACGAGGCGGCCGTCGCGCAAGGTGACGCGACGGTCGAACTGCCGGGCGAGTTCGAGATTATGCGTCGCGACGAGCGCCGAAAGGCCGCTCGCCTGCGCCAGCATCATCAGCGTCGCGAAGACATGCTCGGCCGTGCGCGGATCGAGATTGCCGGTCGGTTCGTCGGCGAGCAGAATGGTCGGCGCGTTGGCGACCGCTCGGGCGATGGCGACGCGCTGCTGTTCGCCGCCCGAAAGTTCGCTCGGATGGTGCGAAGCGCGCGCGCCGAGTCCGAGATAGTCGAGAAGCTCCAGCGCGCGGCGCCCAGCCTCGCGGCGGTCGAGACCGGCGATGGTCTGCGGCAGCACGATGTTCTCGAGCGCGGTGAACTCGGGCAGCAAGTGATGAAATTGATAGACGAAGCCGATCGAAAGCCGCCGCAGGCGGGCGCGGGCGTCGTCCGACATCATGGAGGTCGCCCGGCCTTCGATTTTCACTTCGCCCGTATCGGCGCGCTCCAGCAATCCGGCGATATGCAGCAAGGTCGACTTGCCGGCCCCGGAAGGCGCGATCAAAGCCACGGTCTCTCCGGCGGTCATCGCGAAGTCGGCGTCGACCAATATGTCGAGTCGCGCCGCGCCCTCGCGATAGTGACGCGCGACGCCGTTCAGTTCGAGCGTCAGATCGCCCATCGTCACTCGCTCCGCAGCGCTTGGATGGGATCGAGCGACGCCGCCTTCCAGGCCGGGTAGATCGAGGCGAGGATGGCGAGCGCGAGCGTCATGCCGACGACGAGCGCGACTTCGCGCGGCTCGACGATCGAGGGCAGGCGCGACAGAAAATAAAACTCCGCAGGAAACAGGTTGGCGTTGAACAGTTTGTTGAGCACGAGCCGGATCGCGTCGAGATTCTTTGCGAAGATGAGGCCGATGACGAATCCGGAAAGCGCGCCGGCCGAGCCGATCGTCGCGCCGATGATGAGAAAAATGCGCAGCACCGAGCCGCGCGTCGCGCCCATGGTGCGCAAAATCGCGATGTCTCTCGTCTTGTCCTTCACCAGCATGGTCAAGCCGGAGACGATGTTGAAGGCCGCGACCACGATGATCAGCGTCAGGATGATGAAGAGGATGTGCTTTTCGACCTGCAGCGTGTCGAAGAAGGTCTTGTTGCGCTGCCGCCAGTCGGTGATGATGAGCGGCTTGTCGGTCGCCTTATCGACGGCGAGGCGAAAATCGTCGATCGCTTCGGGATTGTCGACGAAGACTTCGATCACCGTGACGTCGTCGCCATGATTGAAGAACAATTGCGACTCCGGGAGCGGCATATAGACGAAGAGATTGTCGAACTCCGACATGCCGATCTGGAAGATCGCGACGACAGGATAGGCTTTTATGCGCGGCGCCACGCCGAAGGGAGTCTGCGCGCCCTTTGCGATGAGCAGGCTGACCTTGTCGCCGACGCGCACGCCGAGCGTTTCGGCGAGCCGCTGCCCGATCGCGACGCCTTCGGCCGCATCGAAGCCGACGAAGGTCCCCTCGCGCAGATTGCCCGAGACGCCGGGAAGTTTTTCTATGTCCTGCTCGCGCACGCCGCGCACCAGCACGCCCGACTGGTTATACTGCGAGGAGATGCCGGCGGCGCCCTCGATCATCGGTATCGCGGCGCGAACGTCGGGAATCTTGTTCAGCTTGGCGGCGACGTCGCGCCAATCCGTGAACGGGCTCTGCGTCGTCTGCACGAAAGCGTGTCCGTTGACGCCGAGAATCTTGTCCATCAATTCGCGGTGGAAGCCGTTCATGACCGACATGACGACGATCAGCGTCGCGACGCCGAGCGCGATGCCTAAAAAAGAGAACAGCGTGATCACTGAGACGAAGCCGTTGGCGCGGCGCGCGCGCAGATAGCGCAGCGCCACCATCCACTCGAAGGACGCGAACGGACCGGGCGAGCCCGCGCTTGCGGTCTCCGTCACGGGCGCAGTCTCCGCGCGCACAGTCGTCATGCGCGAGAGGCCTCGGCAAGCGGCTTTGGCTCAGCCTTTGGGGATACCGTTTGCAAACTCATTTCCTTGCGGTCGCGGCCGCGGATGGAGGATCAGACCCGCTGTCATAATTCGTCTCGAAGCAGAAAATATGGCCGATCGCGATTTCTCGCAAATCGGGAGGAAGCGAGCGGCGAGCCGATTTGGCTCTCGGATAGGCTCCAAGGAACGAGGACGCCAAATGTTTCATCCGCCTCGGGCGAAAATACGAGGGATCGTTCGCGCGGTCGACGCTGCTTTGCCATTCCGCGCGAGAGCTCACTAGACCTTTTCATCGAATTTCTGGCGCAGCGTCTTGAGCAGTCTCGTCGCGATCGCGATTTCCTCGGCGTCGAGCTCCGCTGCGAGGGCATTGACCCAGGGCGCTCGCATCTCGCTGATTTGACGGAAGGAGGATTGGCCTTTTTCGGTCAGCTGCATCAATGGCGCGCGCTTGTGATGAGGATTGGCCTCATAAGCCACCATACCCAATTTTTCGAGTTCGTCGGCGGTTCTTTGCACCGACTGGCGAGCGAGACCCATATATCGCGCGACATTGGACACGGTCTCGGGCCGCCCGGCGCGGCAGAGCGCTCCGAGAACCTGCCAACGCGCGGTCGTGAGCCCGACGACCGACGAAAATCTATCGCCGGCGGCAACGAGCGCGCCATGGAATTGGAAAGTGGCGATAAAGAGCTCGGTTAGGGCGGCGCCGTCCGGTGTATGCGCAGTCGAAGAAGCCAATTTCATTCCCCTGACATTGACAGCGCTGTGTCAATATGGTTGAGTTCTGTCACATTCACCACGAATTGCGAGAAAGCAAGCGTTGCCGTCAGTGCACTCCAACGAGGACGAAATTCTTGCGACGCCCGGAACTTGATGAGTTTGTGAGGGAAGCTACAACTGCGCGCCATATCGCGGCAAGGCCGCTCCGCGGCGGCGTCGCCGGCCGCGGCAAAGACCACACATTTTATGCTCGAGCCTATGGCCGGCTTCAATTCGTCGTGCCAGAAAGATCCAGCAATAGTGACGCTCGATCGTTTAAGCGTTCAATGATCAATATCGAATTCGGCGGCGGTTCATGACTGAGGTTCAATCGCAGAGCGACCTGCCGCAGTCCAGCGGCGATCCGGCGGGAGATGGGGCCGCGAGCAGCTCAACGAACCCCGCTCCCCCGCGGCGACGTTTGTTACTGCCGGTCCTGGGCGGTCTTGCGCTGGTTTTGGCCGTGGCGGTGGGGCTGTATTTCTGGCTGACGACGCGAAACACCGAGTTCGACGGACGACGCCTATACCGACGGGCGCGCCGTAATGATCGCGCCGCAAATCTCCGGCCTCGTCGCCTCGCTGGACGTGACCGACAATCAGTTCGTCCGCAAGGGTGAGCCGCTGATCCATATTTTTCCGCGTCAATACATCAACGACCGCGATCAGGCGCAGGGCGCGCTCGACACCGCCAAGGCGCAACTCCAGGCCAATAAATACGGCGCGGAAGTCGCCCGTAAGAATTTTCCCGCTCAGCTGCAGCAGGCCAAAGCGCAGCTGCTCAATGCGCAGGCCGCGCAGACCAGAGCCGAGCAGGATTATCAGCGTCAGCGCAGCCTGCCGAGCAAGGCGACGACGCAACAGGAGGTCGACGCTGCGACGGCGGCGCTGCGGCAGGCGAAGGCGCAGGTCGCGCTCGCCGAAGCGCAGGTGATGCAGGCCGAACCGGTGCCGCAACGCGTCGGCGAGATCGTAGCCCAGGTCGGCCAGTTGGAGGGGCAGGTCGAATTGGCGCAGGCGAGACTGGATCAGGCGAATTTGAACCTGTTTTGGACCGTCGTGACCGCGCCGCAGGACGGGTGGGTGACGAAGCGCAACGTCGAGCAGGGCAATTACGTCGTCGCCGGCCAGCAAATCATGTACATCGTGGCGCCGGAAGTCTGGATCACGGCGAATTACAAAGAGAACCAGCTCGATCGCATGCGTATCGGGCAAAAGGCGGAAGTTACGGTCGACGCCTATCCGAACCTCAAACTCAAAGGCCATGTCGACAGCTTCCAGCTCGGCTCCGGCTCGAAATTCACCGCGTTTCCCCCAGAGAACGCGACCGGCAATTTCGTCAAGATCGTGCAGCGCGTGCCGGTCAAGATCGTCATCGACTCCGGACTGGATCCCAAAGTTCCGTTGCCGCTCGGCATTTCGGCCGAGCCGACGGTGTTTTTGAAATGAGCGCGCCGGCGGCGGCCCCGGCGGCGTCATGGAAGCCCAAGGCGAATCCCTGGGCGATCGTCATCGTCGTGACGCTCGCGGCTTTCATGGAGATTCTCGACACGACGATCGTCAACGTCTCGCTGCCGCATATCGCAGGAAGTCTTTCGGCTAGCAACGACGAGGCGACCTGGGCGCTGACCTCCTATCTGCTCGCCAATGGCATCGTGCTGACCATTTCGGGATGGCTCTCCGCCTTGTTCGGGCGCAAACGCTATTTTCTCGTCTGCATCGCGATGTTCACGGTCTGCTCTTTCCTGTGCGGCATTGCGACGTCGCTGCCGCAGCTCGTCACCTTTCGGCTGCTGCAGGGGTTTTTCGGCGGCGGCATGCAGCCTTCGCAACAGTCCATCATTCTCGACACCTTCCCGCCGGAAAAGCGCGGCGCGGCCTTCGGCGTCACCGCGATCGCGACGATCGTCGCGCCGGTGCTGGGTCCGACGCTGGGCGGCTGGCTGACCGACACCTACAATTGGCGCTGGGTTTTCTTCATCAACCTGCCGGTCGGCATCGTGGCGTTCTTCTTCATCTCCGTGCTGGTCGAAGACCCGCCCTGGCTCGCGAAAGCCACGAAGCAGGTCGACTGGATTGGGCTTGGGCTGATCGCGCTTGGTCTTGGCTGCCTGCAGGTGGCGCTCGACCGCGGCGAGGATGAGGATTGGCTCGCGTCGCCCTTCATTCGCCTGATGGCCTCCCTCTCGGCGGTCGGGATTATCGGCTCGATCATCTGGCTGCTGACGGCGCGCCGGCCGGTGGTCAGTCTCGAAGTGTTCAAGGACCGCAATTTCGCGATGTCCTGCGTCTGCATCGCGGCGATGGCCGCCGTGCTTTACGCCGGTGCGGTCATCATTCCGCAGTTCACGCAGACCTTGATCGCCTATGACGCGACTTGGTCGGGACTCATCCTGTCGCCTGGCGGCCTGCTGATCATTTTCCTCATCCCCTTCGTCAACATGATCATGCCGCGCGTGCAGACGCGTTTCCTCATCGCGCTCGGCTTCTTCGTCATGGGCGCCGCCTTTTTCTATTCCTCCGGGCTCACGCTGCAGATCGACTTTTACACTCTTGTGGTGATGCGGGTTTTCCAAACCGCAGGTCTCGCGTTTCTGTTCGTCCCCATCAGCACCATCGCCTATTCCAATATTCCGCGCGAACTCAACGGCGACGCCACCGCCTTGTTCGTCATGCTGCGCAACGTGTTCGGTTCCATTGGCATTTCCGTATCGAGCGCGTTGATCATCAGCCGCGCGCAAGTGCATCAGGCCTATCTGTCGCAATGGGCGACGCCGCTGAACAATGCGTTCAACGATCTCGTCAACACCTATCAACGTTCGCTGATCGCGATGGGCCATCCGAGCCAAGGCCGCGCATGACCTCGCGTTGGGCCAAGTCTATCAGGCCTATGTCGGTCAGGCCGACCTCCTGGCCTATTGCGATGTTTTCATGCTGGCGGGAGCGGTCTCTTTCGTCGTCGTGCCGTTCTGCTTCCTGCTTTCTCCCCGCAAGGGCGGCGGCGGCGGTGGTGGGCATTAGGGGCCGACAATGACGAAACGCCGACAAATCAGCGCCGCGGACGGCAAGACGCAGACTTCATGCGCAAGACGCGTGACGCGCCGCCGTCTCCTGTCGCCGCTGTCGCTCGTCGCCGCCGTCGCGCTCGGCGGCTGCAACTCGGTCGGTCCCGATTTTGCGCCGCCCGATCCTGCGCTGCCGCGCGTCTCCTTCTTCGGCAAGCCGCAGCCGATCGCCCCCGATTTTGCGCAGCCGGTCGCGCCGCTCGATCCGGAGTGGTGGCGACAATTGCATGATCCGACGCTGAGCGGCCTCATCGCGCGCGCGGCGTCGAACAATCTCGACGTGCGCACCGCCACGACGCGGCTGCTCGAGAGCCGGGCGCAACGCGACACCGCGCTTTCCGCCGCCTTTCCGACGGCCAACCTCGATCCCTCCTACCAGCGCGAGCAGTACAGCCAGAACGGCATCGTGAAGCTTGCGAGCGAGTTGAGCGGCTCGACGACGACAACGCCGCCGCACGTGCCGCCGATCAGCGTTTGGAATTTCCCGCTCGACGCCTCCTGGGAGGTCGACATCTGGGGCAAGGTGCGCCGTCAGGTAGAAGCCGCCGAAGCGCAGGTGACCTCGCTCGAATATCAACGCCGCGACACTTTGGTCTCGACGGTCGCCGAGATTGCGAACGATTACATCCAGCTGCGCGGCGTCGAGGCGCAGATCGCCATCACCAAAGAAAACGCCGCAAGCGCCGACGATATTCTGCAATTGACCCGGACGCGCGCCGCCAAGGGCGTGACGACGGGTCTCGACGTCGAGAACGCGGCGCAGCAGGTCGAGGCGGTGCGCGCGCAGTTGCCGAGTCTGGAAAACCAGCGCTCGGCGCTGCTTAGCGCGATCGGGGTTTTGCTCGACCAACCCCCGGGCGAGATGCGCGCCGAAATTGCGCGCACGGCCGCCCTGCCGCCGACGCCGCCCGCGGCGCCGCTTGGCGTCGCTTCCGATCTCGCGCGGCGCCGTCCGGACATTCGCCGCGCCGAGGCCGATCTACATGCGGCGACGGCGAATATCGGAGTTGCGGTCGCGGATTTTTACCCGAGCGTCAAGCTCAACGGCTCGGTGGGACTGAATTCACTCGATCTGAAAACTCTGTTCAAGGCGAGTTCGCTGCAATATCAGTTCGGACCGAGCGTTTCGCTGCCGGTTTTCGATGGCGGCCGACTGCGCTCGACGCTGCAGTTGCGCGAGGCGCAGCAGCAAGAAGCCGCCATCGCCTATCACAAGACCGTCCTTTCGGCGTGGCATGAGGTCGTCGACGCGCTCGTCGCCTATCGCACCGAGCAGCAGCGTCGCGAGCGATTGCGGGCGCAGGGACGACATGCGCGCGAAGCGTTGACCCTGTCGCGGGCGCGATACCTCAACGGCGTCGCCGATTTCATAGTCGTGCTCGACGCCGAGCGCACGCTGCTGCAGGCGCAGTTGCAACTTGCCCAGAGCGCGACGATCGTCGGAACCAATTTCGTGCGGCTCTACAAGGCGCTGGGCGGCGGTTGGGAAGAGGCGTTCCCGCTGCGCCCCGAAGGAACCTTTTTGTCGCCGCCGCCGCCGGCCCCGCCACCGCCGCCGCCTGACGGCGCCGTCATCGTCGAACAGGGCGAGGGGCTGTCTAGGCCCTGAGGTAGGGCGCCATTCCAGCGCGTGCGAGCGCATCGGCGCGCTCGTTCATCGGGTCGCCGGCGTGGCCTCGCACCCAATGCCAAACGATGTCGTGACGCTCCGTCGCTGTCTCCAGCCTTTGCCAAAGTTCGACGTTCTTGACTGGCTTCTTGTCGGCGGTCTTCCAGCCGCGCGTCTTCCAGGCGTGGATCCATTGCGTCACGCCGTTGCGCACATATTGCGAGTTGGTGAAAAGGTCGATGGCGCAGGGGCGCGTCAAGGCTTCGAGCGCCGCGATGGCGCCCATGAGCTCCATGCGATTATTGGTCGTCCTCGGCTCGCCGCCGACGATCTCTTTTTCCTGGCCGTTGAAACTCAAGATCGCGCCGAAGCCGCCCGGACCCGGATTGCCGGAACACGCGCCGTCGGTCCAGATTTGGACGCGCTTCGTCGTGGCGGTCGTCAAGTGTCGAAACCATAGACGCTCGACTTCTCAGCCGCTTGATGAAACTTCAGTTTGGCCAGATACTCGCGAGGGTCCTTGGGACGCACCAAAGCGCCTTGCGGCACATTGAGCGCATCGACGAAACGCGTGAGCAGGAAGCGCAACGCGGCGCCGCGTGCGAGCGTTTGGAAGGCCGCATATTCGGCCGCGCTCAACGCCCTTATGCGGGCGTAGCCCTCGATCAGCGCCCGGCCCTTTTCGCGATCGTAAGAAAAGTTCGCGTCGAAACACCACGCGTTGAAGGTGATGGCGAGATCATAAGCGAAGAGGTCGTTGCAGGCGAAATAAAAGTCGATGAGGCCGGACAGTTCGTCGTCGAGAAACAAGACATTGTCGGGAAAGAGATCGGCGTGCACCACGCCGGCAGCCAGGCCTTGCGGCCAATGGGTCGAGAGAAACTGCAGTTCCTCGGCGATCAGATCTCGCAGTCCCGGCGCGACTTCGTCGGCGCGGGCGCTCCAGGGCTCGAACAGGGCGCTCCAGCCGTCGACCGATAACGTATTGGCGCGGAAAAGCGGGAAATCGGCGCCTGCGAGATGCAACCGCGCGAGCGCTTCGCCCACTGCGGCGCAGTGTTTGGGCTCGGGCGTGTGCAGGCAGTAGCCGTCGAGAAAGGTCACGATCGCCGCGGGCCTTCCGGCGAGCCTGCCGAGCGCAGAGCCGGCGCGATTGCGGACCGGCAGCGGACAGGTGAACTCCGGCGCGCGAGAGATGGCCCATCAGGCCAAGAAAGAAGGGCAGGTCCGCTTCGGCGACGCGCTTCTCGTAAAGCGTCAAAATGAAATTGCCGGCGAGGACATGCAGATAGAAGTTCGAGTTCTCGACGCCCTCGGCGATTCCCTTGCAGGAAAGGAGCCTGCCGAGGTCGTAATCCGCGAGGAAGGCGATCAGCTCCTCGTCGCTAATTTGCGTGTAGACGGCCATCAAAACATGTTCCGCTCAAGTTGAGAGACTTAAGCGACGAGAACATGCTCCAGCATTCGATCTGGAGTGATTTCTCATCGCTCGAACGATTGCATCTGAACGGAAAGCTCCAGTGGTTAAAACCAGACGGACGGTTCCCCTTCGTCTGGATATTTTTATCCACCACTTCAATGCGTTGGTGGGCCGACTTGTCCAAACGCTCGGGAATTGAACGCTCGGGAATTGAACATTTGGGTCGGACCATTAGGCGATGGCGCGCAATTCGCGCGGCAGCGGAAACGAAACGCTCTCCGCCGCGGCCGAGACGGTCTCGACCGTGATCTCGAAACGCTCGGCGAAGGCGTCCATGATCTCTTCGACGAGCACTTCGGGGGCCGAGGCTCCGGCGGTTATGCCGAGCGTCGACACCGAATTGAACATGGTCCAGTCGATTTCGCTGCGGCCCTGCACCAGCTGCGCCGGCGCCCCGCGCGCTCCGCGACTTCGCGCAACCGTTGCGAATTCGACGAATTCGGCGATCCCACGACGAGCACCGCGTCCACCTTGGGCGCGACTTCCTTGACGGCGGCCTGTCGGTTCGTCGTCGCATAGCAGATGTCCTCGCGATGCGGGCCGACGATGCCGGGAAAGCGCCGCGTCAGCGCGCCGATCACTTCCTGGGAATCGTCGATCGACAGCGTCGTCTGCGTGACATAGGCGAGATTGTTCGGATCCTCGATGGTCAGATTGGCGACGTCTGAAACCGACTCGACGAGCAGGACGGCGCCCGCCGGCAATTGTCCCATGGTGCCGACGACCTCGGGATGGCCGGCATGGCCCACCAGCAGCACGCGCCGGCCGCGGCGGAAATGGATTTCCGCCTCGCGATGCACCTTCGTGACCAGCGGACAGGTCGCGTCGATCGCCAGGAGATTGCGTTCGGCCGCCGATGTCGCGACGGATTTCGGCACGCCATGCGCGGAAAAGATCACCGGCGCCTTGGTGTCGGGGATTTCCTCGAGCTCTTCGACGAAGATCGCGCCCTTGGCCTTAAGCGCCTCGACGACATAGCGGTTGTGGACGATCTCATGGCGCACATAGACCGGCGCGCCGAACACCGAAAGCGCGCGCTCGACCGCATCTATCGCGCGCACGACGCCCGCGCAAAAGCCGCGCGGCGAACACAGGAGGATTTTGAGCGGCGGCTTCGTCGGCGTTGCGTGCATGTTCATCCTTGCGTCCGGACTCTGTCGCGCGTCGATCACCCGCGCTCGAGGAAGGCTCCACCACGTCGTAGACCTGATGTCGCGCCGGCGGGTTCCGGTGTCAAGCCAACCGTGCGGAGCGCCTGCCCGTCGCATCTTCGTTTCGGCTCGAAGATTCGCGTTTCTCCCTCCTCTGGAGCTGATCCTCGCGAGGTGATAACGACTTGGATCGGCGCGGTGGCTGCGCCAAAAGGGGGAGAAACCATGAACGAAGCGAAACGCCCGGGCGGGGCGGCCGTTTTTTCGGCCTTGCCGCTGCTGCTTGGTCTTTCCGGTCCTGCGCTGGCCGGACACGGCCAAGCGACCGTACAGGTTTATAACGCCGTCGGGATACTGAATGCCGGCGGCGCATTCAGCGTGTCGGGCGGCCTCAACGCGACCTATGTCGCGGACGCCGGGCTCGAGAAGGGGTCCGACCTCACCCTGGGGCTGCCGCAAGGCTTCACCTTTGCGTCCGCCCCTGCCTTGGTCCTGAAAGAGACGGTGCATGGGATTCAAGGATTTGTGTCTGGCATAGTGGTCTCGGGCGGCGTCGGCGCCAATTACGTCACCTACCGGTTGACCGGCGCGGTCCGACCGGATGACCAGCTCCTTTTGCTCGGAGCCGGCGCGGCGTTCGTCGTGGAGAACGGACTAACGCTGGCCCAGCCGTCCGGCCAGCCTCTCGCGATCACCTTTCAGGCGAGCGGCAACTCGGCGGCGACGCGGAACGACCCGGTCCCGGTGACTGTTCCTGCCTTTCGCAGCACGCCGGGCGTCGAGCTGACCGCGCAGACGCAGGACAATGCGATCGCCCTTACCAATTCACCTAACCCCACTCTGACCTTCCTGGCTAGCCAGTTCGTCGTATCCGGACGCACGACGACCAGCGCCGCCTATCTCGGGAGCATCGGCTTTCACGCCGACGGCGTCGTGCTCAACGCCGACGCCTCGCCTTTCACGCTGGGCCCGGCCGACGCTTCCACCCTGACGGTGCGCGGAACGTTCCGCCATATCTCCGCGGCCTATCTCGATTCCAGCCAATGGCGTCTGCGGTTCGAGCCCGCCGTCAGGCGCTATCGTCGGCGCGGTAGGCCTGACCGCTTTGACCTTCGCCTCCGTTCAGGCGCAGCAGGTTTATGGGCTGTGCATGGTCGCCGACGGCGTGCATGTGCTCAGCGAAAGCCCGGCCGGAAGTATCCCCTTCACGCTCGCCGGCAACGCGCGATTCGGCGCGACACAGTTCGTCGATCCTTCCGAGATTTGCTACAGCGGCGGAGTTGTCACGCCGCGGCTGACTTTCATCACCGGTTCCGACGCCGGCTATTCTTCGCTGGTTTCCGTCACCAACCAGAGTTCCGCGAGCGCAAGCATCTTCGTCGAGGCCGAGCCCTTCACGGGGGGGCCGCCCCTGCCGGGCCTTCTGGGCACTCTGGCGCCGGGCGCCGGCACGGTCTACACGGAAGCTCAGACCGGTCGCCGCGCCGATCTGAGCTTCCGTGTAGACCGTGCCGGCGCCCGGCGCCAGAGTGCCCAGAAGGCCCGGCAGGGGCGGCCCCCCCGTGAAGGGCTCGGCCTCGACGAAGATGCTTGCGCTCGCGGAACTCTGGTTGGTGACGGAAACCAGCGAAGAATAGCCGGCGTCGGAACCGGTGATGAAAGTCAGCCGCGGCGTGACGACTCCGCCGCTGTAGCGAATCTCGGAAGGATCGACGAACTGTGTCGCGCCGAATTGCGCGTTGCCGGCGAGCGTGAAGCGGATGCTTCCGGCCGGGCTTTCGCTGAGCACATGCACGCCGTCGGCGACCATGCACAGCCCGTAAACCTGCTGCGCCTGAACGGAGGCGAAGGTCAAAGCGGTCAGGCCTACCGCGCCGACGATAGCGCCTGACGGCGGGCTCGACCCGCAGACGCCATTGGCTGGATCGAGATAGGCCGCGGAGATATGGCGGAACGTTCCGCGCACCGTCAGGGTGGAAGCGTCGGCCGGGCCCAGCGTGAAAGGCGAGGCGTCGGCGTTGAGCACGACGCCGTCGGCGTGAAAGCCGATGCTCCCGAGATAGGCGGCGCTGGTCGTCGTGCGTCCGGATACGACGAACTGGCTAGCCAGGAAGGTCAGAGTGGGGTTAGGTGAATTGGTAAGGGCGATCGCATTGTCCTGCGTCTGCGCGGTCAGCTCGACGCCCGGCGTGCTGCGAAAGGCAGGAACAGTCACCGGGACCGGGTCGTTCCGCGTCGCCGCCGAGTTGCCGCTCGCCTGAAAGGTGATCGCGAGAGGCTGGCCGGACGGCTGGGCCAGCGTTAGTCCGTTCTCCACGACGAACGCCGCGCCGGCTCCGAGCAAAAGGAGCTGGTCATCCGGTCGGACCGCGCCGGTCAACCGGTAGGTGACGTAATTGGCGCCGACGCCGCCCGAGACCACTATGCCAGACACAGATCCTTGAATCCCATGCACCGTCTCTTTCAGGACCAAGGCAGGGGCGGACGCAAAGGTGAAGCCTTGCGGCAGCCCCAGGGTGAGGTCGGACCCCTTCTCGAGCCCGGCGTCCGCGACATAGGTCGCGTTGAGGCCGCCCGACACGCTGAATGCGCCGCCGGCGTTCAGTATCCCGACGGCGTTATAAACCTGTACGGTCGCTTGGCCGTGTCCGGCCAGCGCAGGACCGGAAAGACCAAGCAGCAGCGGCAAGGCCGAAAAAACGGCCGCCCCGCCCGGGCGTTTCGCTTCGTTCATGGTTTCTCCCCCTTTTGGCGCAGCCACCGCGCCGATCCAAGTCGTTATCACCTCGCGAGGATCAGCTCCAGAGGAGGGAGAACGCGAATCTTCGAGCCGAAACGAAGATGCGACGGGCAGGCGCTCCGCACGGTTGGCTTGACACCGGAACCCGCCGGCGCGACATCAGGTCTACGACGTGGTGGAGCCTTCCTCGAGCGCGGGTGATCGACGCGCGACAGAGTCCGGACGCAAGGATGAACATGCACGCAACGCCGACGAAGCCGCCGCTCAAAATCCTCCTGTGTTCGCCGCGCGGCTTTTGCGCGGGCGTCGTGCGCGCGATAGATGCGGTCGAGCGCGCGCTTTCGGTGTTCGGCGCGCCGGTCTATGTGCGCCATGAGATCGTCCACAACCGCTATGTCGTCGAGGCGCTTAAGGCCAAGGGCGCGATCTTCGTCGAAGAGCTCGAGGAAATCCCCGACACCAAGGCGCCGGTGATCTTTTCCGCGCATGGCGTGCCGAAATCCGTCGCGACATCGGCGGCCGAACGCAATCTCCTGGCGATCGACGCGACCTGTCCGCTGGTCACGAAGGTGCATCGCGAGGCGGAAATCCATTTCCGCCGCGGCCGGCGCGTGCTGCTGGTGGGCCATTCCGGCCATCCCGAGGTCGTCGGCACCATGGGACAATTGCCGGCGGGCGCCGTCCTGCTCGTCGAGTTGGTTTCAGATGTCGCCAATCTGACCATCGAGGATCCGAACAATCTCGCCTATGTCACGCAGACGACGCTGTCGATCGACGATTTCCAGGAAGTGATCGGCGCGCTGACGCGGCGCTTTCCCGGCATCGTCGGCCCGCATCGCGAGGACATCTGCTATGCGACGACGAACCGACAGGCCGCCGTCAAGGAAGTCGCGCCCAAGGTGGACGCGGTGCTCGTCGTGGGATCGCCGAATTCGTCGAATTCGCAACGGTTGCGCGAAGTCGCGGAGCGCGCGGGGGCGCCGGCGCAGCTGGTGCAGGGCCGCAGCGAAATCGACTGGACCATGTTCGATTTGGTGTCGACGCTCGGCATAACCGCCGGAGCCTCGGCCCCCGAAGTGCTCGTCGAAGAGATCATGGACGCCTTCGCCGAGCGTTTCGAGATCACGGTCGAGACCGTCTCGGCCGCGGCGGAGAGCGTTTCGTTTCCGCTGCCGCGCGAATTGCGCGCCATCGCCTAATGGTCCGACCCAAATGTTCGATTCCCGAGCGTTCGATTCCCGAGCGTTTGGACAAGTCGGCCCACCAACGCATTGAAGTGGTGGATAAAAATATCCAGACGAAGGGGAACCGTCCGTCTGGTTTTAACCACTGGAGCTTTCCGTTCAGATGCAATCGTTCGAGCGATGAGAAATCACTCCAGATCGAATGCTGGAGCATGTTCTCGTCGCTTAAGTCTCTCAACTTGAGCGGAACATGTTTTGATGGCCGTCTACACGCAAATTAGCGACGAGGAGCTGATCGCCTTCCTCGCGGATTACGACCTCGGCAGGCTCCTTTCCTGCAAGGGAATTGCCGAGGGCGTCGAGAACTCGAACTTCTATCTGCATGTCCTCGCCGGCAATTTCATTTTGACGCTTTACGAGAAGCGCGTCGCCGAAGCGGACCTGCCCTTCTTTCTTGGCCTGATGGGCCATCTCTCGCGCGCCGGAGTACCTGTCCGCTGCCGGTCCGCAATCGCGCCGGCTCTGCGCTCGGCAGGCTCGCCGGAAGGCCCGCGGCGATCGTGACCTTTCTCGACGGCTACTGCCTGCACACGCCCGAGCCCAAACACTGCGCCGCAGTGGGCGAAGCGCTCGCGCGGTTGCATCTCGCAGGCGCCGATTTCCCGCTTTTCCGCGCCAATACGTTATCGGTCGACGGCTGGAGCGCCCTGTTCGAGCCCTGGAGCGCCCGCGCCGACGAAGTCGCGCCGGGACTGCGAGATATGATCGCCGAGGAACTGCAGTTTCTCCCGACCCATTGGCCGCAAGGCCTGGCTGCCGGCGTGGTGCACGCCGATCTCTTTCCCGACAATGTCTTGTTTCTCGACGACGAACTGTCCGGCCTCATCGACTTTTATTTCGCCTGCAACGACCTCTTCGCTTATGATCTCGCCATCACCTTCAACGCGTGGTGTTTCGACGCGAACTTTTCTTACGATCGCGAAAAGGGCCGGGCGCTGATCGAGGGCTACGCCCGCATAAGGGCGTTGAGCGCGGCCGAATATGCGGCCTTCCAAACGCTCGCACCGCTCCCGCGTTGCGCTTCCTGCTCACGCGTTTCGTCGATGCGCTCAATGTGCCGCAAGGCGCTTTGGTGCGTCCCAAGGACCCTCGCGAGTATCTGGCCAAACTGAAGTTTCATCAAGCGGCTGAGAAGTCGAGCGTCTATGGTTTCGACACTTACTGACTGCGACGACGAAGCGCGTCCAAATCTGGACCGACGGCGCGTGTTCCGGCAATCCGGGTCCGGCGGCTTCGGCGCGATCTTGAGTTTCAACGGCCAGGAAAAAGAGATCGTCGGCGGCGAGCCGAGGACGACCAATAATCGCATGGAGCTCATGGGCGCCATCGCGGCGCTCGAAGCCTTGACGTGCCCCTGCGCCATCGACCTTTTCACCGACTCGCAATATGTGCGCAACGGCGTGACGCAATGGATCTTCACGCCTGGAAGACGCGCGGCTGGAAGACCGCCGACAAGAAGCCAGTCAAGAACGTCGAACTTTGGCAAAGGCTGGAGACAGCGACGGAGCGTCACGACATCGTTTGGCATTGGGTGCGAGGCCACGCCGGCGACCCGATGAACGAGCGCGCCGATGCGCTCGCACGCGCTGGAATGGCGCCCTACCTCAGGGCCTAGACAGCCCCTCGCCCTGTTCGACGATGACGGCGCCGTCAGGCGGCGGCGGTGGCGGGGCCGGCGGCGGCGGCGACAAAAAGGTTCCTTCGGGGCGCAGCGGGAACGCCTCTTCCCGCAACCGCCGCCCAGCGCCTTGTAGAGCCGCACGAAATTGGTTCCGACGATCGTCGCGCTCTGGGCAAGTTGCACCGGCGCCTGCAGCAGCGTGCGCTCGGCGTCGAGCACGACTATGAAATCGGCGACGCCGTTGAGGTATCGCGCCCGCGACAGGGTCAACGCTTCGCGCGCATGTCGTCCCTGCGCCCGCAATCGCTCGCGACGCTGCTGCTCGGTGCGATAGGCGACGAGCGCGTCGACGACCTCATGCCACGCCGAAAGGACGGTCTTGTGATAGGCGATGGCGGCTTCTTGCTGCTGCGCCTCGCGCAACTGCAGCGTCGAGCGCAGTCGGCCGCCATCGAAAACCGGCAGCGAAACGCTCGGTCCGAACTGATATTGCAGCGAACTCGCCTTGAACAGAGTTTTCAGATCGAGTGAATTCAGTCCCACCGA
>CAWFZD010000124.1:0-16591 GCA_963820145.1 uncultured Alphaproteobacteria bacterium | reverse complement strand
GCCCGTCGAGAAAAAAAGGATAGAGCGGCAAGGACAGGGCGCTCGCGAGCCCTGGATAGATCGCGTCGAACTGCGCCCGGTAGGCGTCGCCGTAATTGCCGCTGGCCTTCATGCCCGCAAGCAGGATCGCGGCGCCTTTTTCCTTGATCGCAGCGAGCATTTTTTTGAGATTTTCGCGGGTGACCTTCGGATCGACGCCGCGCAGCATGTCGTTGGCGCCAAGCTCCAAAATGACGAGGTCGGGCTTTTCAGCGAGCGCGTAGTCGAGTTGGGCGAGGCCGTCCGTGGTCGTGTCTCCGGAAACGCCGGCGTTGACGACGCGAACGGGGAAGCCGTCCGCGGCGAGACGTCTCTCTAACTGCGCCGGGAACGCCTGACTGGCCGGCAGCGAGAAGCCCGCCATCAGGCTGTCGCCGAAGGCGACGACCGTTAAGGTCTCGACGCATTTCTGGTCGGCTCCGATAATCGGAGGGGCGCTGGCGCATTCGGCCGCGGCGACGGCCGGGAGCAGCAGCGCGGCGAACGAGATGAGGGAGGAGAGAGTTGAGGCCGCGCGCAAAGCGGCATAAGAGCGCGCGCTCCCTTTGAGCGTGTTGCTCGAGGCCCCGCTGGTGTCGCTCTCCACGATTGAACTCATCGATGTCGACCTCACTCTCGGCGCCGGGCCGGCGCGGGTGCATGTGCTCAAAGCGCTGAGCCTTACAATAGCTCAAGGAGAGACGATCGGTCTCGTCGGACCTTCTGGATCGGGGAAATCCACACTTTTAATGACTCTCGCCGGTCTGGAGCGTCCGGATTCCGGGGTCGTGCGGATTGGCGCTCAGGACCTCGTCAAAATGGACGAGGACCAGCTGGCGCGTTTTCGCGGCGAGAACATAGGCGTCGTCTTCCAGTCCTTCCAGCTCATTCCGACCATGACGGCGCTGGAAAACGTCGCGGCGCCGCTGGAGCTCGCCAACCGGCCCGACGCCTTCGAGGTCGCCGCCGCCGAGCTCGCCGCGGTCGGACTCGAGGGACGTCTGCGCCACTATCCGCGCCAGCTTTCGGGCGGCGAGCAGCAGCGCGTCGCGCTGGCGCGCGCGCTCGCCCCAGACCCGCTGATCCTCGCTGCGGACGAGCCCACCGGTAATCTCGACTCGGAGACCGGCGCGCAGATCATCGAGCTGGTCTTCGCGCAGAAGGCCCGGCGCGGCGCGACGCTCATTCTGGCCACGCATGATGCGGCGCTTGCCGCCCGCTGCGACCGCGTCGTGCGGCTGCGCTCCGGCAGGATCGAAGACGACGTGACGAAAAGGGGCTGACGCCGCTCGATCGTTCGAGCGGGGCGCGTTACAACGGCGCGGGCCGCAGGCCGCGCAGAATCGCATCGGCGAGCGGCGCATAGGCGCCGTCCGAACGATGGAGAACCAGGGGCGGCAGCAGCGAGAGGGGCGCCTTCGAACCCTTCACGCCGCGGAGCAGAACGCGGGTCGCCGCGGCGCCGTCGCGCGGCTGAATCGGGAGGATCGCGAGGCCGCCGAGCCGCCCCCCGAGCGCGGCCAGACAGTCGCTGAGCGCCTCGGCGCGATGGATCATCGCGAAGATCCCGCCCGGAGCGAGCAGCGCCAGCGCCGCGCGCGTCCACTCGGCGAGCGGCGCGTCGGCGACATGCGCCAAGGCCTTGGCCGGATCGGGCGAGACCCGGACGCTCCCGCGCGCGTGATGGGGCGGGTTGGTCAGAACGACCTCCGCCGCCTCGTCGACGAGCCCCGAGGCGCGACGGTTGGCCGCACCGACAAAATCCGCCTCGTAAAGGCGGACGCGTTCCTCGAGACCGTTGAGGCGGATGTTTTCGCGGGCCAGGGCGGCGGTTTCCGGCGCGATCTCGACGAGGCCGATCCGCGCCTTGGGGGCGAGCCGGGCGGCGGAGAGGCCGACGGCCCCGACGCCCGCGCCGAGGTCGAGAATGAGGCCGGCTGTGGCCGCAGGCGTCGCGGCGGCGAGCAGCGCGGCGTCCAGGCCGACGCGATGGCCGCGCTCGTCCTGCGCCAACTGCAGCCGCCCGCCCAGAAAGCCGGAGATCCGCACCGCCATGGCTTGCAGCACTGTCACGTCGGGGCGTCTGGGGCAAGCCGATAAACCACGGGTTTCGGTTCAGCTTGCCGCCCGTATCGCAAACAATTAAGTTGCCGTTGCCGTCGAGTGGATGGTTATAGGCATAGTGGGGGAGCTGTGGGCATCGTCATCTCGCTCGACGAAAAGAAAACGGGTGCAGGGCTGGATAATCTATTGGCTCTGATCCGCCCCGATCTCGAACGCACGAATCAGCTCATCATTGCGCGGATGGGCTCGGACGTCACGACGATCCCGGAAGTCGCCAATCATCTGATCTCGGCCGGGGGAAAAAGGCTGCGGCCGATGCTCGTGCTCGCGACCGCCGGCATGTGCGGCTATAAGGGCGATGGTCATCTGAAGTTCGCCGCCGGCATTGAGTTCATGCACACGGCGACGCTGCTCCACGACGACGTCGTCGACGAGAGCGACATGCGCCGCGGCAAGATCGCCGCGCGCATGCTCTGGGGCAACGAGACCTGCGTGCTCGTCGGCGACTTCCTTCTCGGCCACGCCTTCAAGATGATGGTGGAGCCCGGCAATCTCCCCTGTCTCACCGTCGTTTCGAGCGCCGCGGCGGTCATCGCCGAAGGCGAGATCATGCAGCTCAACGCGGCCAAGGACACGCAGACGACGGAAGACGCCTATATGGAGGTCATTCGGCGCAAGACGGCGGAGCTTTTCGCCGCCGCCGCCGAGGTCGGCGTCATTCTGTCGGGCCGCTCCAAGGCCGACATCGCCGCGGCGCGCAGCTATGGGATGAATCTCGGCATCGCCTTCCAGCTCATCGACGACGCGCTGGACTATGGCGGCTCCTCGGCGAAGCTCGGCAAGAACGTGGGCGACGATTTCCGCGAGGGCAAGATCACGCTGCCGGTCGTTTTGGCCTTCCGCCGCGGCAATGAGAGCGAGCGGGAATTCTGGCGGCGGACGCTGGAGAAGGGCGAGATCAAGGACGGCGACGTCGACGTCGCCTGCGGCCTCATGAAGAAACACAAGGCGCTCGACGACACGATCGAGCGCGCGACCCATTACGCGGCGATCGCGCGCGACGCGATGGAGATTTTCTCCCCCTCGCCTTGGAAAACCGCTCTGCTCGAGGTGCTCGATTTCTGCATTGAGCGGGTTTACTGAAGCCCGCGCCAGCCGGATGGCTCGCCCTCTTTGGGCAGTCTCTCAGCTGGCAGGAGTGGAGGGAACTCGAACCCCCAGCCCCCGGTTTTGGAGACCGGAGGCGCGACCGGACCAGACCGGTCGCGACCGGTCGCCGAAGTTGAGAAATCCCCTTTCTTTTTCTGATAGTTAGCGCTATAGTCTCGAAAAGGCTAAGCCGTTGAGCGTCGCGCCGAGCCGAGCAAGGCCGCTTCCCTTTACGCTTCCCTTTTTGGAGACCCGCAAATGGCGAAACCGCTAACCGTCGCGGCCATAAAGGCCAAGGCTCAGCAACGGCGCGCGAATGCTGAGGAGGAGCAGGACGGGGCGGTGACGGGCGGTCGCGTTCAATACTGGCCGTCCGGCGCAGTGAGCTATCTCTTGCGCTACCGCTTCAGGACCAAGTCGAAAAAGCTAGTGATCGGGAAGTTCAATCCCGATGCAAACGAACTGGCGGAAGTTCGAAAAAAAGCGCGCGAGGCGCAAAATCAACTAATGGAAGCACGGCGCGGGAGCGACGACGCGCAAGACCCTGTGGCCGCGCGCAAGGCCGCACGCGAGGCGGCCAAGGCTAATCGGGACAAGCAGCAAGCTGCCGCCCGCCCTGCACGCGACCTTGTTGAGCGCGTGGTGGAGGACTTCATGACCCTCTACGCCAAGCCGCACACAAAAGATTGGCGCGAGACGGAGCGGCTGCTGAAAAAGGAAATCGTCGGGCGCTGGGCGGGGCGGCGGCTGTCGGAAATTTCCTCCGCCGAAGTGAGGGAGGCACTGCGCGAGGTCAAGGCCCGCGCGCCAATCGCCGTCAACCGGCTCCATGGGCGCTTCCGTAAGCTTTGCAACTGGGCGCTGGAAGAAGAGATCATTCCTGTGTCGCCGGTCGAGAAGGTGAAGCCGTTGACGCCGGAGAAGGGCCGCGCGCGGGAGCGCGTGCTGTCTGACGAGGAACTGCGACTGGTCTGGCTGGCGGCAGAAGCTCTCGGCTTCCCGTTCGGCCCCATTTTTCAACTGCTGATATTGACCGGGCAACGGCGCGGCGAGGTTGCGGGAATGACTTGGGGTGAAGTGGACCTCGCTAACGCCACTTGGGTGATCCCCTCGGAGCGCGCCAAGAACGGGTTGCGCCACGCTGTGCCACTTCCGCCGCAAGCAATCGCAATCCTCAAGGCTCAGCCCCGCTTCAACCGCGCAGAAAGCGCAACTGACTTTGTGTTCTCTTCCGGCGCGACCGCGCCCAGCGGCTTCAGCCGCGCCCGGCGGCGACTGGACGGGGCGTTGCTGAAGTTGCTTCGCCCCGCTGATAATGAAGCCGCGCCCCTTCCGGAATGGGTTGTGCATGACATTCGCCGCTCTGTGGCCTCAGGTATGGCGCGGTTGGGGATCGATCTCCCCGTGATCGAGCGGTGTTTGAATCACATCTCCGGCAGCTTCGGCGGCATCGTCGGCGTTTATCAACGCCACAGTTACGCTGAGGAAATGCGCGCGGCGGAGGAGCGCTGGGGCCGCCATATCGAAGGTACTCTTGAACGGCGCCGACGCGCTGTCCAACGTGGTGGAGTTGAAGAAGGCGTGGTAAATTCTAGCGAGGCTGTCAAAACCCCGGTAGTTCGACGGTGTGAGTCCCGTCGTGGGGTTAAGTATTACCCTGCTGTCGCCGATGGACAAGATCGAACGCATTGAGGTTCCCGCCGAGGATCGGGAGAGGCTGCGCCGTCCGGCGCGTGATCGCAACACGCCGCAGAAGCTAGGTTGGCGCGTGCCCAATATTTACCCAATAAGCGTCGCCGAACGGGAGCGAACGAAGGCGAACGCCGGTCAAGCAGAAATCGGAAATTCGAGGAAATGACCAGCGACCGAATTCGCAGCGCAGCGCCTTCGTCCGATCATAGAGCTTGGTCGTGCGCGGGCTCTCATGCGTCGCCGTTTGCTGAGCGTGCTCCAGTGCGCCACCATTGGAAACATAGGCGGTGAGCTGCGACCGCCGCCCGTCGCTTCGACGGCCTGCCACGTTTGCGCGTCATGAGTTCGAGCTAAACGACGGCAGAAGTGCGTCCTGGACGCCAAGCAATTCGTTGAAATCCCTGGCGGCGTGGCGGTTGCGGCTGCTCGCCCGGCCTCCTGCGCTTCGACGGCGCTCTCCGCGACCGCGCAGCCTTGTCAAACACGACAAATTGGGAAACTTTCGATCTGAACGCGGCCCACGCGGCGAATCTCCGATAAGGACGGCGAGAAGACGGGCGTGATTTTGGAGCGGATCGATGAAAAAGGCCGGCAAGGCTAGGAAGCCAGCAAAAAGGCAAGTGTCTACTAAAAAGACCGAACACAAGGTCAATCCTTTTATTGACCTACTGAAGAATATGGATGAGGGCATGTTGGAATTACTTTTTCCAGAAGACCCCGTCGAACTGTTTTCTGAATATCTGGAAGCCTGCGCACAGGGCAACGTAGATGATGATGATATGAACGAAAATCTGACCGACCTCTTCAAGACTTTGGATGAGCTCAGGGTGGACTGCAATGGTGGCGACCCAGAAGCTCGAGGAAAAATGCAGGCCATCTACGATCTGTTAGACGATGCAATTGAGGGCCACTCGCTACAGGGGCCCGATTTGATGATGATCGGCAAGCTTCTCTCCGATGCCGGATGGGTTGTTCCCGACAGTTTGAAGCAGGCGATGACTGAGGCGCTACAGACTCCCCTGCCGGATATCGGCAGCGCCGGCGGAAAGGATCTCGTATCCTCGGTGTTGGAAGTGGCCGATGAGGTCGGACAAAATCCGTTTGCGCTCTATGAATACCTCAATTCCCTCTTGGCCAGCCTCCCGCCGGAGGCTTGCGGCTTGCTGCTGTCCGAACTCATCGCCGGAAAAAAGACGGTGATTAATCAGGCCGTGGCCGGGTTTCTGCTGCATCCTGATGGTGTTCTCGCGCAATTAGTTGCCGAAGCCTTGGCCGCGTCTGCCGGCAAAAGCGCCGTTGAAAGTTCGCTGGTTGAACGGCTTGTCCGCATGCGGCCTTGGCTGCCCCAAACCCGTCAAGCCCAGCTCGATTCGACGATAAGGGCGATGCGGTTGAACGCTTTGCCGCCGCTTAAAACGGACGCGCCAAAGACTAACAAATGTTACGCCTCGATCTGCGATGGCTCAGGGACAAGAAGCCTGTTCGTTAGCCAAAGGCTCGGGCGTCATTACCAAATAGCGACCGTTATGATGAAGCCTTTCGGTGTTGCCGACGCCATGGTTGTTCGGGAGCTATCAAAATCCGCCATGGACGATATAGTTCGTGAAATGAAGTCCTCTCTCCCGGTAAGAGAAACGGATTCAGCCGGGATTTCTCGGATGTTGGCTCTGGCGATTTCCGACAATTTCGCCTCCGGTAATCCGCCACCGTTCAAATTGGTCGAGGTTGTGGAGAGCCTCGGCCTTGGCCCGATTCATCCTGATAAATCTTCGCCGGCAGAAATCATAGCCGGTCTTTTGGCTGATTTGCCGCCTGAACAAATAAACGCGACAGCCGTGGCAAAAGCCCACGTTGATATACTGGACAGCGATTTTGCGTATCAATGGTTTGAAGCTGGCGAGGCGCTGGAGGATTTGCTTTATCCCGTCAAAGGCTCGAAGCAGCGCGTCGCCAAACTTATGAAGGTTTGGCTGCCTGAACGACGGGCTTTTTGGGGGCGTCAATGCGCCATTTCGGCCCTGGCTATGCATGGCGGCGAAAAAACCGATCATTCGCCCTGGAAACAATTGGCCTTGGTTGGGAGGGACATCGCCTCGGACTTAGCGCTGGATCAGATACCCTTGATGAAACGGATTGCAGAACTCTCGGTCCGGGCTTTTGAAAGTCGGCTTCGATGAGAACAATGCCGGATTATGTAGGGTACCTGCACGAAGGTCCCGAAGTGGCGCATCGCTGCCCTTCGGAGTTCGAGTCGCAAGCATGCCTATCAGCCAAGGCGCTCGACCGTCGTTCGCGTCTCAATATATGGTTCCGGGCGCGTCTCCTTCGACAAACGCCATTGCAAAAGACTTACGGATGCATCAGGTTTACCGCTTGGCCAAAGGCCGTTAGGCGAATGGCGAATTAAAGGCAAAAAATGGCAGAGATCAGGGTTAGAGTTTTGGCCGGCGACGATGAGGAAAAATCGTTTTTCCTTTCGCAGGAATTTGCACTTGATATCGCCCGCCTCGACGGGATTGTGTCGCACCCGCTCCCGTCCGCTCTGCCTGAGACCGGAAAAAGAGGCGATCCGATCACTTTGGGGGCCATCGTTATCGCTTCTATTTCTGGTGGCGGCGCGCTGACGGCGCTGGTCGGGACCATGGGTTCGTACCTTGCACGTGACCGGCGCACCGAAGTCGAAATTGAAACCCACGATGGCCGGAAAGTCCGCATTTCATCTGATATGTTCAAACAAGAGGAATTAGAGGAGATGCTTCGGCGATTGATTGCGCTGACAGAGGGGTAACTATGCGCAAAGTCGCATTTCTTGTCGCCAATGACATTTTTCCTGAGGATCTTAGCATCCCTCCTCTACAATTCACTCAAAATGACGCAAAGGCTTTAAAAGAGGTGCTGGAAGACCCAGAAACCTGTGGGTTCGAAACCAAAATTTATTCCAATCAAACCTCGCGAGACATTTTGTCAGACCTTGAGGTGACTTCTCAAGAACTGGGGACAGGCGACACCATCCTTTTCTATTATTCTGGCCATGGCAGACTTCGCGGGAAATGAACTGTGCCTTGTTACGCGAGAAACGAGGACAATGAGCCTTGGCGCGACTTCGATTCCCGCACGCGAGGTTCTGGATTATTTACAAGATAGCCGTGCAAGGCGGCGCATTTTAATTCTCGATTGCTGTCACTCCGGCGCGATTGGGAAAGTTTACAAAGGAGGCGACGCGGACAGCGCTCTTGCGGGACTGGCGGATGGTTTCGGGAGCTACATCTTGACGGCTTCGACGACGATCCAGCTCGCCGAGGAGCGTGAAGAGGAAGGACACGGCGTTTTTACCAAAGCATTGATCGACTGCCTCCGGGAAGGAGCTAAGGACAGCATTACAGTCGAAGATTGGTATGGCTATGCTTATGAGCGTCTCAAGATGGGCGCAAAGCAAACTCCTCTTCAATGGGGGTTACAAAAAGAAGGCCCGTCGTTTGAGATTGGTAACTTTCGGGCGAAGCACGAACGAGCGCGTCAACTTGAACGTGAGCGGGTCGAACAAGAGCGCCGCCTGGAACAAGATAAGATGGTATCAGTGGTGCGCGCAAGGCTGGCTTCCTATGTCGTCCGCGGAGATATCACGGATCATCAATTTCAGGATACCATCGCTTTTCTGAAGCGCGATATCGCACGACTGCTCCCACGGGAGCAGCGGTATCGGGAAGATCTCATTCGCTTCTCTAAGAAGCAAGTCAGTTTTCTGGAGGTGTTTGGAGCGCGGGATCCTCCTTGGACGGATCGCGTTCCAGAGTTGCAGGACGAAGCAAAATTCCCAAAGATTTAAACTCCGGCAAGTGAATTTTCTGACGTATCAGCGGAACCTGTCGCCGTCGGCGAGTCCACGCCATTGCCGAAGTCAAGAAGAGTTGGCGTCCCCATTTCGGAGTTCGAGCCCGCTCTTACTCACGAATTCGTCACGACATCGAAGTCAAGGAGTGGCGAAGCTCTGACCGCTGACCCGCCACCCAAAAAAAAGGCGCCGCTTTGGCTTCTGGCGGTCGGTGCGCTGGTTTTGACGTCTATGGTCGCCTTCGGTTTCCTCCGCGATCTGCACTGTGCCGTGCTGGCCATAGGATGCCCCGAACGGCCGAACAACGATGCGGCGGAGAAGGAGTCGCGCATGCTCGCGGATGCGCGCCAATGCGCTTCGGGAGCGAAGTCTTGCGCTGTGGAGGCCTGTTTTGGCGACTATTTGCGCCTCCATGCAAGCGCATCCTCCGCCACGCAGGTGCGGGCCGAGGTTGAGCAGGCGCGGCTTAATTGCGCGCATCTGGCTGAGAACCCTCCTCCGAAAGTTCAACAACCGCCCGCGCTCCCCGACGGAGACTATGGGGCGGAGATTAGCGCAGGATGCGGTGCCGATAGCCAGGAAGTTCGGGTGTCTGTGAAGGCGGGCCGGATCGAATGGAAGCACTATGCACCCTCCTCCCTCGCACCCTCCTCCCTCGGCGGACAAAAAGAAGCAGCAATCACCCCGACAGAAACAGCAAAAAGCACCCCGACAGAATCAGCAAAAAGCGCCCGCAAGAAAGGAAGCAAGAAAGTGGAAAAGTCTGATGACGACACCGTTTCTATCGTCCGTATGCCAACGTATACCGTGGGATATCTTTCGAATTTTTGGAAAGGAGACATTAACAGCTACGGCAATGTCAATGCCTCCCTCAAAGGGGGTGGTGGACACGCTAGCGGACGCTTCTCCGTCGAAAATGACAAGGTTTTAATGTGCACTATTGGGATTGCTCCTCGCCGATCACACTGACGCTGAAGCCCCCAGCAGAATCTTTGTTTCGCGGTCCATAGCGCTTCTCCCTGCAGTGAAAGTTTACACCGAATCCTTTGGTCCGCACTCGCCTCGGCGCTCGCCTTCCACGGATGCAAAAACGCCGCGCCTTACGCCCCTCGTCACGCTACAAGTGACTATGACCGCGCACAAATGTCCCGACGATGACGGATTTGGCGATAGTTTCCCAATTCGTCCGCGCGTGGAGGACCCGGCGAGGACTTTGACCCTATTTGAACACCTCATTTTTGTAATATTTTGATTTCATGCTGTTTACGGCGAAATTCGAGGCGTCGTGGCACTACGCCTGGGGCGACCTCTGCGTTTTTTGGTGGGCGGCGGTGAGGGCGGCACTGGACGTGGCGGCGGTGGCAAAAGACACGTAGGCGACCGCAGCAGCTGTGGCGGCGTCGGCGGCGCCGGCGGCGGCGGTATAGCCCTGGGGGCCGGCAAAGGAGGCGAACGCATCGGCGGCCTCGACCGCACGGACTGCGGCGTAAGCCGCGCACGCCGCCGCGGCGTCAGCGGCGTCGGCGGCGGCGGCGGAGTAGGAGGCGTGGGCGGCGGCGTAAGCTGCGCCAGCGGCTGCGGCGGCGTGCGCCGTGGGAAGCTCCTTGACGCGCCTTGGCCATTTGCCGGCTGCATGCGCCAATGCGAGAGCTCGAAATAGGCTCACAGCAGTATTCGCGAATTGCTTTACGTCGCGTGGAGGAGTCGGCTCCGGTCGGTACAGGGAGAACAGTGGGAGCGCCCGCAACGCCGCTCGCGCGGCGACGATGACGCTGACTTCGCGCGGTTCCGTGCGCAGGAAGGCTTCGAGCGCCTCGCAATCCTCGAGTTTACGCGGCGCCCCCGCGTTCTCAGTCACGGCCATGCTCCGACAAGTTCTAGCCGGAATTCGCCGGATGGGCCCAAGTTCAGCTGCAAGAATTCCCCCATTTGGCGCTTTTGACAAGGCGGAGCCGTCGTGGTGAGCGCCGCCAGAACGCAAACCATGGTGCCGCCCGACACTGCCGTGGAACGAATGCGTGTTTTTGACGTTGTCAGCATTGTTTTGACCGGTCCGGGGGTCTGGGGCAACGTGGAGGCGCAGCCTGCGAAGCGCGCCCAGCCCGCTCGCGTGGTCTTTGCGCAGTGCGTCTTTTCCCGGGGCTCAGCGATCCCGCTACAACACATAGAGACTGAAATGACGAAACCAACTTCCGTCGCAAGCTCGGTGATCTTCGCCGCGTTGCTCTCAGTGGCTGCTATCCCGGGAGTTGCTCAGCCTCAGCACATCAACTGCGCCTATGCGGCCGGTTGCGTGGAGAAAATGATCTACGACTCCCCGCAGCTATTCAATCTCGACGCCCGCATGACGCGGCTCTACTTTCACCTTCAATCACTCTCGTCTCGTCATGGCGCGTATGAGTTGCTCAGCTCTCAGGTCGCGTCGCTCTCCGAGCGCGACACCTGCGGCTGCAACGCGAACTGGCTCGTTTCAATGTATGAATTATCCCAAGCTATCCAGCCACATCAGGCTTGTGTCGCGCCTTGCCGGAAATCGGCACCCGGGGCAGGCCGCACCGTGGGCATTCACGACCAACTATGGGCGGCGTCGACCAACTCTGGAACGGCCTTCCCTTCGTCCATGCGGCCCGCCTCTATCAGCTGACCCATGCGGAATGCGCCCTTGTTCAACCGCATCCTCGAAATCCCAGGGTTGTATTGAGAACTGAACAGCCCTGGTGGATGCCCGCGACAAGCGCGGGTATGACGGATCAAGGTTTGCAGCGTTTGGCGTCAGTCGTTTGTTCCAGGAAAAAGATAATTTCGATTGGAACTAAAATCAAAGTTAGGATTATCCCATGCAATCATTTTGCCTGGGTTTAGAAGACCCTTCGGATCAACTTCGCGTTTGAAAGAGAGTTGACCGAGATCTGATCTTTTCATACCACCTTCTTCAAGCGTGCAGCGATGAGGATTGAATACGATGCAGCCATTGTCCTCATACATGGTAATAATCGCTCCCAGCCTTTCCTCCGTAGTGAACTTGATAAGTGGAATCGCTAAGCACGCGACACGACCGTCGAAGCGAAGGAATTCCAAATGCTCCATCATTTCGTCTCCGAGAATATTTCTCATCCGCGTCACGCGTTCGATGTAGTGCGGGTAAGGATACAGAACCTGCAGATACGTAATGATTGGATTTATACGATGTGCGTATAAAGTGGTATGGTTCCACGTGCACTCAAAAAGCGGGGGTGTGTCGTGCAATTCATCATGATTTATTTTGTCAGACCGAAACATCGTTTCGCCATGTCGGCGTCGAATGAGCGAGTCCAGGGCATTTAAAGTATGAGGTGCGACCATGATTAGCACTGTAGATTGATCGCTCCGTACATATTTTCCATGATGCGGGAAATAGCTATGGGCGATGGGAGCAGTCATCACTGATAGTTCCTTTAGTAGAAGGCCATCATGACGGCCCAGTTCATCGGCGAACGCGACCGCCGCATCGAAAGTATCGAATCCGACAACCATATCGACCCAGTTATAGGCTGGAGCGAGGGGGGCCTCCACTTCGGTGATGACACCGTTAGTCCCATAAGCGTGGGCGACTTTGGCGACCTGATCGCCCTCCAGTGTGAGGATGCGCGGCGACGCCTCTGCAGTAACAATCCGTATTCGAATAATATTCCCGAGATCGCGTAAACCGCCCCAATGGATGGATCCAATCCCGCCGGACCCACCCGCGACAAAACCGCCAATCGAGGCGATCCGATCAGTGGAGGGAAACATGCGCAACTCTTGGCCCGAATGAGCCCTGGTGGCGTTGTCTATATCGGCGAGCACGGCTCCGGCGCCCGCGACCACGCTGCCGGGGCTGATGCGGATGATCTGATCAAGACCGGAAAGGCTCAAGACCATGCCCCCCGATAGCGGCATAGCTTGACCATAATTGCCCGTGCCGGCGCCACGCGGCGTGATCGGCACGTCCTCGCGAAATGCGGCGGATATCGCCTCGACAACCTCGGTCTCGGTCTTCGGGCTGACCACCAAGTCACCAACCACGTGGTCAAGATCTCGCTTCAATATCGGGAAAACCAATAAAAATCGCGGCTTTTCTTCTTTACTACAGACGGGTTATCTTCGACGTCGAGATGGCCAAGCGCGGCTTTCAAGCGTTGAATATCAGTCATCTGATTTTCCCAACAATGAACCGCGCCGGGTATGCCGGAGGCCATTTCGTCCGAGATTCGCCGGATAGGCCCCGGTTCGGATGCAACCTCCCCGAATTTGCCGCCTTCGACAAGACCGAGCCGTCGCGGAGGGCACCGCCGGCGCATGGGTGAGTTGCTGCAGTCCGATCTGCCTGCGCTCGACGCCCGTGAGCTTCAAGGCTATCGGCCTTGCGCCGGAAACGCCCTTCCCAAACATCGCGAGGGTGAAACGCTTCGTCTGCGCCGCCTGCGGCTCAAAGCGTATTGACGTGTCGCCGGACTGGCGCGGACATAGAGCGGCGGGGATGGGGCGGTGACACGAAAAAAACCGGCGTGCGATGTTCACTGTCGCGGACGCTGTTCGAGGGAAAGCGGACTCGCTGTGAGTAGCGCTGGACGGGCGAAGATGACCCGTTGCGGAAGTCCGAAAGGTCCGGACATCGGTGACCAAGCGGGCTGGCTTATCTGGCTGAGCTTTTGGGCGAGTTCTCGCGGCCGATTTTCATCGTGCCGCGACTCCTGGAGGCCGATCATCCACGCTCGGCAGTGCGTTTTGACCCCAATTCCGGCTGCGTCAACACCCCGCCTGGAGTGGCGAAGGGGCGGGCAAATTCCAGGAGCCTTGCATCCGAACCGGGCTCAAGCAGCCAATCCCGCCCTAACGAATGAACAAGTTCATGCCATAATGCCGATCTGCTAATGGGGACGAGGCGCTTTGATCTGCCAAGGGGGCGGGGCGCAGATTGGTCGTGCAACTGAAGGGCGGCCCGATCTTGAGGGGCGGTAGATGGACGAGCTAGCTGCTCTTATCGCAAAGTATGTTGGGATTTCCTCCGAGAGCTCTCGACTGGCGATTGGCCATGTCTTCGCGTTTCTTGAACGGCGGGACCCTGAAGTGGGCCAAGAGCTGATTTTAAAGGTGTCTGGTGCGCGCGAAGCCGTCAACGAGGCTATCTTCGCATCCAGACAAGGGCTCGTTGGGAGGGCGCTCGGCGGTGTCGGTAAAATGTTAGGCGGCCATCAAGGTGATGTCTTAGAGCTGGCTTCACGACTCACGAGCATGGGCTTTTCGGCAGATCAGCTGCAAAAATTAGCTCAAGCAGTTTTCAAGTTCTGTGAACTAGCTGTTGGCCGTCAGAAGCTGCAAACGATAACTGACACCATTCCAGGACTTTCAAGATTTCCTCTGGCCGCATGGATGACAGCATGTCGACAGGTCTCGACCGGGAACACTTTCATCTGTCAGCTGAACGGCGCGAACGTGACAATCGGGGCGCTCACCTCGCAGTAGGCCGGGGCGGGGTGGAGCGCGCGGATCGGTGTGCACATCGGGTAAAAGTAAGGTCGAACAGCACCGCGCTGTGACGACGGCTTATGGCGCGAACCCGATGCGCAGGAACGCGCGTGACGCGGCGGCAATGTGGGGAGGGAGCAGACGCGTTCCTGGCAGGGCTGGACAGGCGAAGATGGCCCAATGCAGAAGTCGCCGACATGACGCGGACCCTCGCCGAGCTGCGCGATCCGCCCTTGGCGTCCACGGCGTAAAGCGTTGGCGCGTCATGAGTTCGAGCCAAATGACGGGGTAGGCGCGTCCAGATGACAGGCAAATTGACTATTTCCCTTGTCATCACGGCGGCTTCTTCCCGCTGTCCGACTTCCTGTGCTGCGGGGCGCTCTCCGTGGCCGTGCGGTCTTGTCGAAGGCGGCAAATTCGGGGAAAGTTGCATCCGAGCCGGGGCGTATCCGGCGAATCCCGGTCAAAAGTTAGCCTGCTTAGCCTGCTCGCCATTCTTCAACTGCTCTGTTTGGCGTGACTCAGACGCTGTCGGCTGCCAAATGAAGTGCGTTGAAAGGAGCCGGAATGTGGGGATCTCCCCGTAACGCTCACGGCTCCTGAGCCTGCTTTTGCTTTTGATTTTCAACGTTCCGCGCCAAAGCGGTATGCGTAACGAATAACCCATGATGCAGGCGCTCCTTTCCAGTTGTTCAGGCGCAATTCTATGCAATTAATGCACCATACATGATGGCATAACTGTGACACCTGAGTTACCGGAAGGGGTGCAGCGAAGCGGAGCAGGGCGAAGCCCTCGACTATGCGAGCACGGCGCTAGGCTCGCTGACCTGCCCCTGAGATTTTCCTCCACACGGAGCTAGAGTCCGGCCCTGAGGCTGAGAAGGGCGGACCTATGAAGCGATCACCGTTCACGGAAGAGCAGGTCATTGGCGTGCTGAAGGAGCACGAGGCCGGTGCGAAGACCGCCGATCTGGCGCGCAAGCATGGGTGCTTCAATCGCTTGCTTTCCATCCGCGCAACTTCGCCCAGCGTCGACGCTGAGCCTCTGCAATTCCTGTCTACCCGATGATCAAAGCGACAAATGTCCACTAATTGCACCACGCTGCCGTGGGCGCTTCCGGCAGGCAGGTCGGCTTACCGAGGAATACCGGCTTGCAGCGTCCCATGGGCTCCGCCGGTTGATGGAATAGCTTCAAGCAGTCATCTTGCGTTCAGATATGGCTTGCTAGCCTCCTCTTGTCGAATCAATTCGGCAAGAAGGGACAACTCCGATGAGACTGACTACCAAATTGCTTTTTGCGGCGGCGATCACCGTCGCCGGCGCGACGGCTTCTCAGGCCATGCCGCTCGCCTCTTCCGACTCCGTTGGTGTCGCGAAGCCGCTCCAACAGGCCGGCTGGCGCTCCGGACCAGGCTGGCACATGAACGGTTGGGGGCGTTGCGTTCCTAACCGTCCCTGGCGGTAATTCTCTTTTCTTTCGGACGCCGCGCGTTTTGCGCGGCGTCCCATGCGCTGGCGCATGTCGCTTCTACGCCGCAGGCAACTACAACCCCCCGCGCCGGCCATATGGGGGCGGTCACCGACTTCTCTGCGCCGCGGCAAACGCTTCATGCAAACGATCGAGCAGATCGGTTCGTAATTTGATGTTGGAGTTTCCGGCCGAGGGCAGCAGCGTCCAGATCAACGGAACGCCAACGTCGTTCCAGATCACGGCGTGATCATCACACGTTGATGGTGGTCTTGCCGAACTCCCAGTTCGTTCGATCCATCGCCAGCGTCCACGCTTTGCCGCGTATGCCCAACAGATCGGCGACCACCTGCGCCGTCATGGCGCCGTCCAGCTCAACGTGCTGGAAGAACCGATAGAACCGCCGTCGAACTGAATCGGTCGTTGCCATGCGCCGCCAGGCGCCACAGGCAAATCGTCCCCTGCCGCATGATCAGCCATGTTCCACGAGAATGAGCCAAGAGCGAAAGGCGCGTTCGACGCCGCAGAAGTCCTGAGACGGAACGGCTGAGCTTGGCGCGAAAAAGAAGCGAAAGGTCTCACGGGCCGCGTTCGGCTCCCATCGGCATGGCGCGCGAGGCGCTTGTGGAGATTGAAAGGCGGATTCCCGATCTGAAAATCGCCGCCTGACGGGCGACCGCGAGTTCATCGGCGACGCCTGGATGGCTTACCTGCGACAGCGGAAAATCCCCTTTATCCTGCGGCTTCGCGAGAACCAGCATGTCGTGCGCGAAGGTTACGATACGTGGACGATCGCCGACATTGCGCGGCGGCTGGGCAAGGGGGAGAAAATGATCCTCAAAGGCTGGTGTCGGCTGGGGCAAAGCGTTGGCGAAGGCTC
>CAWFZD010000123.1:0-15445 GCA_963820145.1 uncultured Alphaproteobacteria bacterium | reverse complement strand
GGTCATGGCGGTGTTGAAACAGACTTCGCCCACCGCCGCGCCCACCGCGCCGACGCCAAATCCCTTGATGACTTCGCCCGAAGCCAGAACCAGCACGCCGGTGTAGAGGGGCGCCGCCCAACCGGTCTTGCCTTGATCGCCGCTCGTCTTCACTCTATGCCCAACCTTTCGATCTCACGGCCCGCGGGCCAGATGTAATATAAACGCCCGCGAAGGGGAACGGCATGCGCGAAAAGATCACGGCGGACCTCAAGACGGCGATGAAGGCGGGCGACCGCGTCAAGGTCGATGCGCTGCGCCTCATCAACGCCGCGTTGAAGGACAAGGACATCGAGGCGCGCGGCGTCGGCAAGAGCCTCTCCGAAGACGACGTGCTCGCGCTGCTGCAGAAGATGATCAAGAGCCGGCAGGAGTCGCTCGACATCTACGAGAAGAACGACCGCCCCGATCTGGCGGAAAAGGAGCGCGGCGAGATCGCCGTGATCTCCAGCTATCTGCCGGCGCAGCTTGGCGAAGACGAGGTCGCCGCGGCGATCACGGCGACGATCGCCGAGACCGGCGCGGCGTCGATCAAGGATATGGGGAAGGTCGTCGCGGCGCTCAAGGCGAAATATGCCGGACAGATGGATTTCGGCAAGGCGAGCGCGCTGGTCAAGGCCGCGCTTTCGGGGTGAAGGGCGTTTAAGGACTTAAGCATCTTTCACTATCGGGCTTTTTTGCGGCCAGACATCCGCTGCGTTTTCCGTTAATCTCCCGCCGGAATAGGCTGGGGGGACGAAATGTTCGGTCTTTTAAGCTTTGGCCTGCCCCGGACGGCGCTGGTGGTCGTCGCCGCCGGCTTCCTCGCTATCGCGCTGGCGCTTGGCGGCCTTTATCTCTGGTCGCCGCACGCCACGCTGCGCATCACCACCGGACCTGGGGGCGGCCTGGCCGATCGCTTCATCTCGGCGCTGATCGCGACGACGACGGCGCAACACCCGCGCATCCGCTTCGAAACCGTGGAGGCTTCGGACCTGCGCGCCTCCGCCAAGCTGCTCGAAGAAAACAAGGTGGACATCGCGCTGGTGCGCAGCGACGTCGCGCCGCCGCTCAACGGCGAGTCGCTCGTCATAATTCGCCGCGACGTCGTCGCGATCGTGCTGCCTGCGGGATCGCCCATCAAGAGCGTGGCGCAGCTTTCCGGCAAAAAGATCGCCATCGTCACGAATTGGGCGCAAGACGACAATTCGCACGCCCTCGATCTCATATTGAGCTACTACGCGGTTCCGGCGGAGGCGGTGAAACGCGAGTTTCTGCCGCTCGGTCAAATCGGCGCGGCCATCCGAGAAAAGCGCATCGCCGCCGTGCTCGCGGTCGGGCCCGTGGGGCCGGGCGACGTCGTGCAGGTCGTCTCCGAGATTTCGCGGGCGACCAAGGCTGCGCCGCAAATCCTGGCGCTTGAGGAAGGGGACGCCATCGGCAAGCGCTTTCCCGGCTTCGAATCCATCGACATTCCGGCGGGCGCGTTCAAGGCGCGGCCGCCGACGCCGGACGATGCGGCGAAGAGCGTCGCCGTCACCTACCGACTCGCCGTGCCGATGACGATGCTTGACGCCGTCGCCGGCGTAATCGCCAGAGCCGTCTTGAAGGTCAAGGCGAAACTGATGGTGGTGACGCCGCTCGCCAATGAGATCGAGGCGCCCGATCCGGAAGAAAAGAACCCTGTGCTGCCCATCCATCCTGGCGTCTCAGCCTATCTTACGAGCGGCGACCAGAGCTTCTTGGACGAGATACAAAAATATCTTTATGCCGTGGGCATTCCCTTGAGCCTCCTTGGTTCGGGCGTCGCCGTCGTCACCAGCATGATGCGCGGCAAGAAGTTGCAGGATGATCAGCAACGCGTGTTCCGGCTGCTCGTTATCGCCGACGAAGCCACGAGGGCTGAACTGCAAGAACTCGAAACACTGCAACGAGAGTTCAACGAAAACGTCGTGCACTGCGTCAGCGCTCTTGCGCAGGGAACGAGCGGCGCGGATCAAGGTTCGCTTTCGCTCGCAATAGAACATGCACGGCGCGCGATCATCGATCGCAAGGCTGCGCTGCGAGCTATGGCGAAAGAGTCTTTGTAAGTCCGGCGGGGTTTTGGAGATCCTTTGCCTAAAATATCGGTCAAGTCGCGCGCTCAGTATAATTGCTGATGTAGAAATGTGACGTATTGGCGCGTTTAAGCTGGCTCGATCCTTGTGGCGTCCCAGCGACTTCAGGCTTATATCCTAGTGGTGATAATCGTCGATTCCCCGTTGAATGATGCGCCATGTCAAAATCCGACCAGCTTCCCCACATGCTCGTCGGAATTGGCGCTTCGGCGGGAGGGCTAGAGGCGCTCAAGACGCTGCTTCCGGCGCTCCCAAACGATACCGGCTTCGTCTTTGTGGTCGTCGTGCATTTGGCGACCGGCCATCCGAGCGTTCTCGCCGAAGTGCTGCAGCCTTTTTCTCCGATGCCGGTCACACAAGTGGCCGAAGACGTCGAGGTGCAGCCCAATCACGTCTACGTGATTCCGCCGGGTTGTAATCTCTCGACCAACGACGGGCATCTGCGATTGACGAAAATCGAGGAGCGCCGCGAGAATCGGGCGCCCATCGATCATTTTCTCGAAACGCTCGCGGTGACCCACCATGAACGCTGCGTCGGCGTCATTTTATCCGGCACGGCTCCGACGGAACTTTCGGGATCCGCAAGATCAAGGAGCAAGGCGGGCTGACGATCGCGCAGGACCCGAATGAGTTGCAGTTCGAGTCCATGCCGCAGAACGCCATCGCGACCGGCTTTGTCGACTGCATCCTGCCGATCAAAGACATCCCTTCGCGCATCGTGCGTTTTGCGAGCACGCGGCCGCGCATCGAAATCGCGGAACCCTCGGATCAGTCGCCGATCCAGGATCGGCAGCTTTTGCAAGGCATATTGTCGCAAGTGCGTGCGCGCACGAATATGGATTTTTCCAAATACAAACATTCGACCGTGCTGCGCCGCATTCGCCGCCGCATGCAATTGCATCAGAAGGAACTGCTCTCGGACTATCTGGAGTATTTGCGCGGCAGCCCGAACGAAGCACATTTTCTGGCGGAAGAGTTTTTGATCACGGTCACTCAATTCTTTCGAGACGCAGACACCTACGACTATCTCGAAAAGGAAGTCGTCCCGGGGCTCTTCGCAAAAAAAACTTCCGCCGACACCGTCCGCGCCTGGTCGGTCGGCTGCGCCACCGGTGAAGAGGCCTACAGCATCGCGATGCTGTTTTTGGAACAGGCGGGGCGCATGGCGGACGCGCCGCGCGTCGAGATTTTCGCAAGCGATTTGCATGAGCCGTCGCTGCGCCGCGCCCGCGAGGGTCTCTATCCCGACTCCATCGAAGGCGAAGTTCGGGCGGAGCGGCTGCGACGGTTCTTCGCCAAAGAGGACAACAGCTATCGCATCCGCAAGGAGGTGCGGGAAATCGTGGTGTTCGCCCAGCATAATGTTCTGCGCGATCCGCCCTTCTCGCGTCTCGACCTGATCGTCTGCCGCAATCTCCTGATCTATCTGCAGCGCGAATTGCAAAGCGACGTCATCGATCTCTTCCACTATGCGCTTCATCCGGAAGGATTGTTGCTGCTCGGCCCATCCGAGTTGATTGACCGCGGCGCGTTGTTCCAGCCGAAGGACAAGCAGCGCTGCCTGTATCGGCGCCGCAACGTGCCGGCGCCCGAGCCGCGGCTGCCGGTGTTTCCGCAAACGGTGCGCCGCGCCAACGTCTTCGACGTGGCGGGCCTGCGCCTGGAGCCCACGGCGAGCTACGGCGCCCTGCACCAAAAAATGGTCGAGCGCTATGCGCCGCCAAGCCTGCTCGTCGATCAGGATTTTCGCGTCGTTCACGCCTCGGAACATGCCGGGAGATATTTGCTGGTGCCGGGCGGCGAACTTTTCGTCCAGCGTCTTTCGTCTCGCGCGGGAGGAATTGCGCTTCGAACTGCGGACCGCGCTGCACGCTGCGGCCGAGCGGGCGGAGAGCACCCGCTCGCGACCGATCCAGATGGAGCTCGACGGACGGCAAAAGCAGGTCGTGCTTTACGTCCGCCCCTCCAAGGACGCCGATCTCGGCAGCCTACATCTCATCATCTTCGACGAGTATGAGGCGTCCGAAACCGTCGCCGCGGCGCCCGCGGGTCCCGAGGCGACCGAAGCGCGCGTCGAACTCGAGGCGATCAAGGAGCGCCTGCGCGCCGTCATCGAACAATATGAAACCTCGCAGGAGGAAATGCGCGCCGCGAACGAAGAGCTGCAGTCCGTCAATGAAGAGCTGCGGTCGACCATGGAGGAGCTGGAGACCAGCAAGGAAGAACTGCAGTCGATGAACGAGGAGCTGCAGACCGTCAATCAGGAGAATCGCCACAAGGTCGAGGAGCTGAGCCAACTCACCGGCGATCTGCAAAATCTGATGGCGGCGACCGACATCGCGACGCTGTTTCTCGATCGCGAGCTGCGCATCATGCGGGTGACGCCGCGCACGCGCGAACTGTTCAACATCCGCGCCAGCGACCGCGGTCGGCCGTTCAACGAATTGCGGCATCGGCTCGGTTACGACAAGCTCGAACAGGATGCGATGCGCGTGCTCGAACGGCTCACGCCGGTGCAGCGCGAAATCCAGGCCGAAGACGGCGCGTGGTATCTGACGCGGGTGAACCCCTATCGCTCCTCCTCGGATCAAATTCAGGGCGTCGTGATCACGCTCGTCGACATCACCCAGTTGAAGGGCGCGGAGCTTGCGACGCGCAACAGCGAAGAAAACTTTCGCGCTCTCGTCACCGTTTCCGCGCAGACGGTGTGGACGACGAACGCGCAGGGGCAAGTCGTCGAGGATTTGCCCAAGCTGGCGCGCTTTCACCGGCCAGTCGCAGGAGCAATGGCTCGGCGAAGGCTGGACCGGAGCGGTGCACCCCGAGGATCGCGACGCCGCCGTCAATGAGTGGCGACGCTGCGTCGCGACGCGGACCCCGTTCGACGCCGAATATCGATTGCGCCATGTGAGCGGCGAGTGGCGCTGGACCCGCGCGCGCGCCGCGCCCTTGCTGGACGCCGCCGGCAGAGTGCGCGGCTGGGTGGGCATGAACGCCGATTTCACGGAGCGCAAGCTGGCCGAACTGGAGCAAAGCGAGGCCAACCGGCGCAAGGACGAATTTCTGGCGATGCTCGGCCATGAATTGCGCAACCCGCTTGCGCCGCTGCGCAATGCGATGGCGCTGTTCGACCGCCTGCTCCCCAACGATCCGGAGTTGCGGCGCATTCGCGACATGGCCGAGCGGCAGGTGCGGCATTTGATCCGCCTCGTCGATGAATTGCTCGACGTCGCGAGGATCAGCTCGGGGCGGATGGAGCTGAAACTTGCGCGCGTCAATCTTCGCAGCATTGTCGAGGCGGCGGTCGCGAACATCGAACCCGCCGCCAAGGAGCACGGCCATGCGTTGTCCGTCGAAATTGGGCCCGAGCCTTTGGAGGTCGACGGCGACGAGGTGCGCCTCGCTCAGATCGTCGCCAATCTCCTCGACAACGCCGTAAAATATACGCCCGACGGCGGCAGGATAAGCGTCGCCGCGGCGCGCCAGGGGCGTTTCGCGAAGCTCAGCGTCAAGGACAATGGCGTGGGGCTCGCGCCAGAACAGCTAAGCAGCGTGTTCAGCGTGTTCTTTCGCGTCGAGCCGGCGTCGCAGACGCAACGCGGAGGCTTGGGGCTCGGTCTCACATTGGTGCGCCGCCTCGCCGAACTGCACGGCGGCTCCGCCGAAGGGCGCAGCGAAGGCATAGGGAAGGGCGCCGAGTTCATCGTGCGGCTGCCGCTCGCGCCCGCGAAAGTCGAAGAGAAGGCGAAGGTCGAACCGCCCGCCCCGGCCGCAGCGCCGCGCAGCATTCTCCTCGTCGACGACAATGTCGATGTGGTCAAAAGCCTGAAGATGCTGCTGGAGATGGAGGGGCACAAAATCGGCGTCGCCTATGACGGCCGAAGCGCGCTCGAGGCCGCCGCCAAAGATGCGCCCGAGGTCGTCATAATGGACATCGGCCTGCCCGACATGGACGGCTATGAGCTGGCGCGGCGGCTGCGGGATTTAGAGGCGACATCGAAGGCGCTGCTGATCGCCGCGACGGGATTCGGCCAGCGGAACGATCGCGACCGCTCCGCCAAGGCGGGCATCGATCATCATTTCGTGAAGCCGCTCGACCTCGATGCGCTGGAAGCGCTGCTGCGCACGGCGCCGGCGGGTAGGGCCTGTCATCCGTCACCTCGCTCAAAAAAAGAAGGCGACCAATAGGCCGCCTTCCATATCGCGAGGGTCGATATGATCAATATGAGTAGGTACATGTCGAACTCGACCGGATGCGGCGTCATTTCGAAGCGATAGACGTCCTGATATTTCAGGTCGATATAGGACTTCGATGAAGTCCTTGTTGAACACGTCGCCCTTGGTGAGGAACTCGTGGTCGGCCTTCAGGCTGTCGAGCGCTTCGCGCAGGCTGCCGCAAACCGTCGGGATCGCCTTCAGCTCTTCCGGCGGCAGATCGTAGAGATCCTTGTCGGCGGCTTCGCCCGGGTTGAGCTTGTTGGCGATGCCGTCGAGGCCCGCCATCAGCATCGCCGAGAAGGCGAGATAGGGGTTCGCGGTCGGATCGGGGAAGCGCACTTCGACGCGCTTCGCCTTGGGGCTCGTCACGTAAGGAATGCGGCAGGACGCCGAGCGGTTGCGCGACGAATAGGCGAGCAGCACCGGCGCCTCAAAGCCCGGGACGAGACGCTTGTAAGAGTTGGTCGACGGGTTGGTGAAGGCGTTGAGCGCCTTGGCGTGCTTGATGATGCCGCCGATATACCACAGGCACTCCTGGCTCAGCCCGGCGTATTTATCGCCGGCGAACACCGGCTGGCCGCCCTTCCAGATCGACTGATGGACGTGCATGCCGGAGCCATTGTCGCCGTAGACCGGCTTCGGCATGAAGGTCGCGGTCTTGCCGTAGGAATTGGCGACCTGATGGATCGCATATTTGTAGATCTGCAGATGGTCGGCGACGGTGACGAGCGTCGCGAATTTCAGACCGAGTTCATGCTGGGCCGAGGCGACTTCGTGGTGGTGCTTCTCGACGGCGACGCCCATCGCGGCCATCGCCGCGAGCATTTCGCCGCGCATGTCCTGCGCCGAGTCGACCGGCGGGACCGGGAAATATCCGCCCTTGGTGCGCACGCGGTGGCCGAGATTGCCGCCCTCATAGGCGGTCGAGGAGTTGCTCGGCAGCTCCGAGCAGTCGAGCGAGAAGCCGGTGTTGTAGGGATCGACGGAGAAGCGCACGTCGTCGAAGACGAAGAATTCGGCCTCGGGGCCAAAGAAGGCCATGTCGCCGACGCCGGTCGACTTCAAATATTCCTCGGCCTTGCGGGCGATGCCGCGCGGGTCGCGATTGTAGCGCGCGCCGGTCGTCGGCTCGACGACGTCGCAGACCAGAACGAGCGTGGAGGCGGCGAAGAACGGGTCCATCGTCGCGGTGGCGAGGTCGGGGATCAGCGTCATGTCGGACTCGTTGATCGCCTTCCAGCCGGCGATCGACGAACCGTCGAAAGCGATGCCCGACGTCAGCGCGTCTTCGTCGACGATGGAGACGTCGAAGGTGACGTGCTGCCACTTGCCGCGCGGATCGGTGAAGCGGAAATCGACGTATTTAACGTCGTTGTCTTTGATCTGCTTAATTACGTCCTTGGCCGTCGTCGTCATGGGTCTAAGCCTCACTTTAAGGTTTTTTTGTTTGTCGCGGGATCGATGGAAGGTCATCGCGAACGGTCGGGCTAGATCGCGTCGGCGCCGGTTTCGCCGGTCCGGATGCGGATCGCGCCCTCGATGTTGGAGACGAATATTTTGCCGTCGCCAATTCGGCCCGTTTGCGCCGCCTTGCGGATGGCCTCGACGGCGCGCTCTACGGCGTCGTCCGCAAGAACGATTTCAATTTTCACCTTGGGCAGAAAATCGACGACATATTCGGCGCCGCGATAGAGTTCGGTGTGACCTTTTTGGCGGCCAAAGCCCTTCGCCTCGGTGACTGTGATGCCCTGCAGTCCCGCCGTCTGCAGCGCCTCTTTCACCTCATCGAGCTTGAACGGCTTGATGATCGCCTCAATTTTCTTCATTCATCTTTCCCGCGCATACGTCACGGTCTTCAAGCGCGGGGGCGCTGTGTTACCCCCTCGGCTCAAAGGAGCCCTGGCGCTCATAGCATCTGGCGTCAACTTGCGCCATCGGTAAAATCTTGCAGCGAATGCATGGAAAAGCGGCGCGCCGCAGCGGGCTGCGCGCGTGCTTTCCGAAAAGCGCCTGGTCTTCTAAAAATTGGCCTGCGAGGCCTCTCCCGCGTGCGAGCGAGGCCGATCTCTCATTGGCCCCGATGCCTAAACGACAGGCACCGTCGCGATGGTCTTCAGGATGCGCGAAGCGATCTGGTAGGGGTCGCCTTGCGAATTCGGGCGGCGGTCTTCGAGATAGCCGCGATAACCGTTATTGACGAAACTATGCGGGATGCGGATCGACGCGCCGCGATCGGCGACGCCGTAACTGAATTTGTCGATGGCCTGCGTTTCGTGCAGCCCGGTGAGCCGCATGTGGTTGTCGGGCCCGTAGACGGCGATGTGCTCCATCTTGTTTTCGTCGAAGGCGGCCATCAATTTTTCGAAATAGTCCTTGCCGCCTTTCTCGCGCAGATAGTCGGTGGAGAAATTGGCGTGCATGCCGGAGCCGTTCCAATCGGTGTCGCCGAGCGGCTTGCAGTGAAACTCGATGTCGACGCCGTATTTTTCGGCGAGCCGCATCAAAATATAGCGCGCGACCCACATCTCGTCGGCGGCCTTTTTCGAGCCCTTGCCGAAAATCTGGAACTCCCACTGGCCCTTGGCGACTTCCGCGTTGATGCCTTCATGGTTGATTCCGGCCTCGAGACAGATGTCGAGATGTTCTTCGACGATCTCGCGCGCCATGTCGCCGACATTCCTGTAGCCGACGCCGGTGTAGTAGGGGCCTTGCGGCGCGGGATAGCCGTTTTCAGGAAAACCGAGCGGCCGGCCGTCCTGGTAGAAGAAATACTCCTGCTCGAAACCGAACCAGGCCCCGGGATCGTCGAGAATGGTCGCGCGCGCATTGGAGGCGTGCGGCGTGACGCCGTCCGGCATCATCACTTCGCACATCACGAGCGCGCCGTTCTTGCGCGTGCTGTCGGGATAGACCGCGACCGGCTTCAGCACGCAATCGGAGCTTCTGCCTTCGGCCTGCCGGGTCGAACTGCCGTCAAACCCCCAGAGCGGGAGCTCCTCCAAACTCGGAAACTCGCCGAACTCCTTGATCTGGGTCTTGCCGCGCAGGTTGGGCACGGGCGTATAGCCGTCGAGCCAGAGATACTCAAGTTTATACTTCGCCATTGAAAGGATCGCTCCGCCCTTTGGAGGTTCAGTCGTTGCGGCCCCGCACGCGCGGCGACGACGCCGGCGCGCGAAAGCGCATCCGCGGGGCAGTCAGCATCAACTGTGCCACAGGCGGCGACGGCGAAATCATGCGGCAAAGCATGAGATTTTCGAGCGAGAAGCGCGCTGGCCCGAGCCAATCCGCCGTATTGCGCGGCAGAGCGCCGAAACTTCAGGCGGCGCCTTGAGCGACCGGCAGAATCCTCGCGACCGCCCCATTCCGCCCAGGAGCCGTCGTAGACCGGCGCCGCGCCATGCCCCGTGGCGGCGAGCGCGAGGCTCAGGATCGCCGCGGTGAGGCCGGAGCCGCAACTTGCGATGACGGGACGAGTCGGGTCGAAGCCGGCCTCGCGGAATGCAGCCTCGAGACCCGCGGGCGCTTTCAATTCGCCGTTCTCCACGAGACGCGCGAAAGGCAGATTGCGCGCGCCGGGCATGTGGCCGGAGCGCAGCCCGACCCGCGGTTCGGGCGCGGCGCCCGTGAAGCGCTCGGCGGAGCGCATGTCGACGATTTGCGCGGATTTGGTCTCCAGCGCCTTTTTGACGTCCATGGCGTCGGCGACCAGGCAATGATCGAGTCGGGCGGTGAGATGGGCTTTTGCGCGCTGCGGCAGGCGCTGCTGCAGCCGGCGGCCCTCCCTGATCCATTGCGGCAGGCCGCCTTTGAGGATCGCGACGTCGGCGACGCCGAACACCTTCAGCGTCCACCACAGGCGCGGCGCGGAGAAGAGGCCGAGACTGTCGTAGACCACCGCGCGCATGCCGTCGCCAAAGCCAAGTTCGCCCAAGGCGTTGGCGAAGGCGAGCGGCGCCGGCAGCATATGCGGCAGATCGGTGGATTTGTCGGCGACGCCGTCGATGTCGAAAAACACCGCGCCCGGGATGTGGCCCTCGATATATTCCGCGTGGGCGTCGCGCCCCGTCGCCGGCATATGCCAGGAGGCGTCGAAAACGACGAGATCGGGCTGGTCGAGCCTGTCGGCGAGCCATTCTGTCGAGACGAAAAGCGTTTCCGGATCGATGGCGAGTTGCGGCATGAAGACCTCATCAAGTTCGCTCGCGCTTTCGTCGCGTGCATTTGGCCGAGGGGCTTCGTTAACATACTCGCGGCGTTTTTACCTCTGCGCCCGAGCCGCACCCCGTCGCCGCACTGTCATTTTGGCGCGATATTCCCTCCCGCGCCGCTGGACATCGCGCTGCTCATTTGTTATCTCGCTCGCACTGCGGAGTTGGGGCGCGTTCGACGCGCCTCGCTCTTTTGCGCGGGCGCATAGCTCAGTTGGTAGAGCAGCTGACTCTTAATCAGCGGGTCCAAGGTTCGAGCCCTTGTGCGCCCACCATTTTCCGGCGAAACTAGACGCCGGAACCAGGACGAGCGGAAGCGCTCTTGGGCCGCCATAGCTCAGTTGGTTAGAGCGCTAGATTGTGGATGTCAGAGGTCCCCCGTTCAAGCCGGGGTGGCGGTACCATTCAAGCCAATGTCTTTCTCGACCTCGCCTCGGCGCCGGACTCTCGCCGCCCGAAGCCGGGCTTGGCGCGTAATTCCGCGACTTCAACTTGATCTAAAGTTCAAAAACCCTAAGCTAGCGGCCAACGAGCTCCTAAAATGGGAGCCAAAACTTAGGGGAGGACGTCATGCATCTTCAAGCGGCGCGGAAATCCGCGTTCATTTTGATCATGAGCGCGGCGTTGTTGTCGGGCTGCGGCAAAGAAACGAAAGACGATGCGCTGGGACAGATCATCACGGACTGCCAGTTGAACGTGCATGGCGATATGGAGACTTCGACTTTGCCGGATGAAAAGAAGCATTTTGCGATCGGCGGCGCTGTCGAAAAATGTTTGAAAGCCAGCGGACTGCAACCGGTCGAGGTCGCGCAGGGCGATAATTCCTGTGTGGAGACGCCTTCCACGCCGGAAAATGGAGCCGCCTTCATCAAGCCGCTTCAGAAATGCTGGAAGAACGCCAGATCATCGAAGAATTGACCTAAGCTGAAGCTGATCTTCCACGAATAATTTTTTGCGCGCGGATAAGCTCGCCGAGCACAACCCGCGCGCAAGACGATCGCTTAAATCGCGTGAAGATGCGCGCTTTCCGGCATGGGAAATCGGGGATCGAGGCCCGCCCCGGCTTGACGCCGCCGCCGCGCTCGTTGCATGGCGTTGCATTCCTGCGCGGCGCGAAGCCAGCGCCTTGGCGTAAAATACATAAAACCTCGGAAAACTCGCCCGTGAGCATCGATCTATGAGCAGCAATATGGTCGACGGCGGCCACCTCAAGGCTTTTATCGAGCGGATCGAGAAGCTCGAAGAGGAGAAACGCGCGATCGCCGACGATATCAAGGATGTCTACGGCGAGGCCAAGGGGACGGGCTTCGACCCCAAGGTCATGCGCAAGATCGTCTCGTTACGCCGCCAGGACAAAGGCAAGCGGCAGGAGGAAGAGGAGATTCTCGGCCTCTACCTCGAAGCGCTCGGCATGGAGTAAGCCTGCGTTAACCATAAGACCCTAACGCTAAGCGGTGAAAGCTGCGCGGTAAGCGCATGGCTTAGCGTTTCCGCGAGGGTCTCGTGTCGGGCAGAAGCGCCTATGGTCTCGCCGGTCTAGCTTTAGCGTCGGCGCTCGCCCTGGCGCCGACTTTGCGCGCGCAAACGCTTTCAGCGCCGCTGGCGCCGCCGATCGCCGCCGATGGGCCGCCTCCCTTGCGCGATTCCGCCTTGCCGGCGCCAGGCGACAGCCTCGCGCCGCCAATCATCGAGGACGGCGCCGCCAATTACGGCGCGCCGCGTCCGCGCGTGAAATTGCCGAAACCCAATCCGCCGCTGCGCCGTCATGCGGGCTCGCCGCCGCGCCGGCGCAATCCGCTGCCGCCGCTCGAAGCCTATCGGGGCTCGTCGATCGCGCGCAAAACCTCGCATGGATTGCGGACCACCGCCGATCCGGAAGAGGTTCCGCCGACCGTCGCCGCCGCGCCGACCATCAAGGCCAAGCCTAAACCGCGCCCGGACCCTGCGCCCTACGAGCCCGTAGGCATCGGCGTCGGCTCGCTGCGGCTCTCGCCCTCCATCGAGACGTCGGGGGGCTATGAGGACAATCCGGATCGCCTCGCGAGCGTTCCGGGCGGAACCAACAACCCGAAAGGCTCCTCGTTCCTGCGCGCCGACGGAGCTCTCGCGCTGAAGTCGGACTGGGACCGCAACAGTCTCGTCGGCGACCTTCGCCTCGGCTATGTGGATTACTTCGATTACGAGCAGGCGAGCCGAGCCGACGGCGCGGGCACGATCGTCGGGCGCTACGACGTCACGCGCGATACGGCGATCGACCTCGCCGGGCGTTTCACGCTCGATTCGCAGCGGCCCGGCGCGCCGGCGATCGCATCGAGCGAAGCGAACGTCACCGTCACCAATCGACCCATCGTCTTCTCGACCGGCGCCACCGCCGGCGTCACGCAAAAATTCAACCGGCTCGAGGTTTCGATGCGCGGCTCGTTCGATCGCACGATCTATGGCGATGCGTATTACAGCGACGGCAGTTCGCTGATCTTGAGCGGCACCGACTACAATGACTACGGCGCTGCCGGCCGCGTCGCTGATGAGGTCTCGCCCTATCTCAAGCCCTTCGCCGAGGGCGGCTACGACGTGCGCGTGCACGACGCCTATCTCGATCCCTACGGTTACGCGCGCGACAGCGACGGCTATTTCGCCAAGGGCGGCGCACAGATCAAGCTCAGCGAAATCCTGCGCGGCGAGGCCTCGGGCGGCTACGCAGAGCGCGACTACAAGGACCCGCGCCTGCCGAAATTGCGCGGACCGACGATCGACGCCGCTCTGATCTACACGCCGACGCCGCTGACGACGTTGACGCTGCGCGCCTCGACGGCGCTCAACGAAACGACCGTGACGGGCGCCGCGGCGCGCCCTCAACCGCACGCTCAACGCGACGCTCTCGGCATGATCTCCTGCGCAATCTGACGATCTCGGCGCTCGGCAGCTATTACACCAACGAATATCAGGGCGCGTTACTTACCGAACACGGTTATACCGCGGGCGTTAAGCTCGAATACAAGGTCACGCGCTCGGTGACGATCAGGGGCAGCTTCAGTCACGAACGTCTGAACAGCAGCGGGCAGGACGCCGACTATACCGCCAATGTCGTGATGGTCGGATTGCGATTCCAGCAATGATCACGCTCGGCAGAATGGGGACGCGCGCGCGATGTGGATGATGCTCGCTTTCGCGCTGAACAGCGTGCTCAATTTCGTCGTCAATCTCCTGGTCGCGAAGTTTCTCGGGCCGGCCGAATACGGGCGTTTCGTGTTGGCGCTGTCGACTGCGGTGTTTGTCGAACTGATGCCCTGTTCGACTGGCTGCGCCTCGCCGCGACACGTTATTACGCGCAGCAGGACCCGAGCGTATCTTCCAACATTCGCGCAACGCTTGAAGCCGCCTTCCTATGGCTCGCGCTTGTCGCCACGACGCTCGCGGTCGTCGCCTATGTCGCGCCTTTCGATCTGCCATTGTCGCGCAGCTCGCGGCGCTGGCGATGCTCTGCGCCATCGTCAACGGGGTCTTCGACGTCGCCGGCGCGCTGTTGCGCGCGCGCTTTCAAGACCGAGCTTATGCGCGCGCTCGTCGTCGCCAGACATTCGCGTTTCAGCCTCACCGTCGGCGGCGCATATCTATTTCCGTTCGGCGTCCCTGGCGCTCATCGGCTTCATGATCAGTTCGGTCGGCGCGTGCTCGCCGCGCGCCAAGGGCCTCAAGGAAAGGCGGCGCGCGGCCGGCCGGAGTCGCGCTCGCCGGAAAAATTCCTTGGCTATGGCGTCCGATCATCGCCGCCAACCTCCTCTATCATTCCGTGCCCTTGCTCGATCGCGGGCTCGTCTCCGAATGGCTCGGCTTCGCCGAGGCCGGCGCGATCTTGTCCTGGCCTATGAGATCGGCGTGCGCATCGTCGGCGCGCGCTCGGCTTCTCGGCGCTCGACGTGATCTTGTTCCAGATCGCGGTGCGCGCCGAGACGACGACACGGCCCCGAGGCGGCGCGCACCCGCAAGTCGCACGCAACATGAGCGTCGTCTTTGCGCTTGTCGCGCCCGCGGTGCTCGGCTGCCAGATCGTTCTGCCGAGCTTCGAAGCGCTGTTCGTGCCGGAAAATTTCCGCGGCCCCTTCACGCATTTTTTCGCTGATGTCGCCGGCGCTGCTCGCCTTCGCGCTGATCCATTACGCGGTCAACCCCGCCTATCAGATCGCGCATCGCTTAAGCCCGCTGATCATCGCGGCGCTCGTCGCCGTGGTCGTCAATCTGCTGATCGTCACGCTGGCGCCGGAGCGCGCCGACGCCAGCGTCTTCGCCTTGGCGCAATCGGCCTCCAGTCTCGCGGGATTGGCCGCGCTGCTCGCGATGCTGTTCTGGCTGCAGCCGGTCTGGCCGCGCGGGCGCGACGTCGCGGGGATCATGACGAGCCCTGCGTCATGTTCGCGGCGGCCTATCCGCTGCGGGACTTTACGCCGGGCGCGGCCTTGATGGCGGCGCAGATCGTTCTTGGCGGCGCGGTCTATGTCGGCGCGGCGGCGGCGTTCGATCTTTGCGGCCTCCGGGCGCTTGTCGGCCCGAGAGCTTCGGCCGCGGGCTTCGCAGCGACGGCGTCGATGCGGCGTTAGCGGATCGATGCGATCTCCTGCGCGGAAATGGCTATAGGGCGTCGCACCGCGGGAAAAGGCCACGCCCTGGGCGCATCGATCCAGCATCGACAACATCAGCAAAGCCACAGCCGCCCCAATCCCTCGATCGAGGCCTCCGCCGCGCGCTCCAGAAGGGCGGAGAAGTCGGCCTTCGTCGGGCCAAACGGCAAGGACGGCAAGACGCGGGCTGCCCCGGATGATCAGCCGGCCAGCAGTCGCCGGACGGAAGGCCGGTCTACGCCGACCGCGGCGTCACCATCGGCTA
>CAWFZD010000122.1:0-14999 GCA_963820145.1 uncultured Alphaproteobacteria bacterium | reverse complement strand
ACGGTCTGAGGAGATGGCGGCAAGACCGGTGATTTTCGCGATCTCCGCCAAGTGGGACGCGGAGGCTTCGGTCTGGACCCGACATTGCGACGCGATTCCAGCGGCAGCCGACGCTGCGACGCTCGACGAGCGCTTCGCAAAAATCTCGGCGATGGCGCTCGACTTGTTGCCGGACAATCATCCCGACGTCGATTCCGCTTCTGTGTTTCTTCAGCTCACCGCACTGCGCCACGCGGCCCGGGCAGTCGCCTGATAGCGTCGCAGTTCTATCGCCCCCTTGCGCGATTTGTTGCGCACGCGGGGCTGCGTTCTGCTTCCTCCCGTCCGAGACCTCCGCCCGCCTCGTGGAGAGGTCGGGCGGAAATTCGCTCGGCGCTCGCCAAGCTCATTAACCCTTTTGCAAATCGGAGAGCGCCCTCTGCGCCATAGAGGTCGCCCTTCGGGAATAGCTCAACAGATGCGTCCCATAGGCGGTTCTGCGCGCACGGCGAAGCAAAGCGACCGCCCTCTTGACGTTCCTAGTCGGATGCGTCCTTTCCGCCATCATCGCATGATCGATCGCATTGTCGATGTGCTGGACGAAAGAGGAGCTTTGATGAGGCTGCTCTCCGAAGGGAATCGCCTTGTTGATTTGGTCAATAGCCTGAGCGATGTGGTCGTCGGCGGCGAGCGCGACCGGAACGGCCGTCGCCTGGCCGAATGCAAGAGCCATAGCGCCCATCAAAAACTGACGTCGTCGCATGAGTCTTCCTCCCATTGCCGAGTTCAGGACGCTTTCAACGCGTCCGTCGTGGGCGTTATATTGCTCAGGAGTTGTCGGAAACAACGGTTCGAAGGAAAATTTGCCGCATAGCCGAGGGATACAGATTTGACGTCTCCCGGCGACCAACGGGAACCGCCCAGGCGCTTGCTCCGCCGGAGCCCGGGCGCTATAGAGACCCCTCACGCTCCCTTCGTCTAGCGGTCTAGGACGTCGCCCTCTCACGGCGAAAACAGGGGTTCGAGTCCCCTAGGGAGCGCCAAGAAAATCAATGAATTGGTCGCAGCGCGGCCCCAGAAAAGCCGCCCATACGGAAATTTTACGGAAAAGCTGCACCCGAACCGGCGCGGACGATGGCGAATTGTAGGTGAGCAGAAATCGGAAATTCGAGGAAATGGCCAGCGACCGATTTTGAGGGGTTGCGCCTTCACCTGTGACCATCGCCCCGCCCACAATCTCCGATCTATAATCCCGGAGTTGCGGGCGCGTGGGTGACGTGAGCTAGGCGCACAAGTGAGCGCGGGCGCGAGCGCCGTGCGCGATCCCGAGCAGCGCCTCGGATGCGTCGACGGCGCCGGTCGCCAGCGCGAGCCGCGCCAGCTTCAGGAGCGCCGCCGCAGCGACGGCATACAAGGTGGACGAAGCCATTGCGCAGAGGGGCCGGGGGCACTCTCATGGTTGCGCCTCGCCTTCTAACATCGACGGCCGGCGGGGCGGGTTTTCGAGCATGAGCGGACCCGCTCTGCGGGAGGCCGGACGGGCGAAGATGACCCATCTCTGCGCGGGCAAGGGCCGTGCCGTTGTGTTAGGGTTGTCACGTTGCCAAAGTTGTGAAGCTTGCATATGTTGGCCGACATGGCATCAACGAACCAATACCCCTCGGGAAATTTTACCAAGACCGATTCGGCGCGACCATTGAAGCGTGGACTGAATACGTTCTACACTTCAAAGCAATGCGTGTTCGTTGTGGAAAATAAGGTCGGCGCGTCAATTACGAGGAGGTGGATAAAGTTACCGCTTGCTGACGCCAAGCGGCTCGGATTGTTGGAAGAAGGTTCGAAGATTACTCGACGCGCATCCCGCCTCGAGGGGAAGCGGCTGGCTAAACAATCGTTCATTGTAAAGAAAAGGCTGGCCCCTAAACCAAAAGCCCAAGCGAGAGGGGAACCCCCGATAAGCGAAGCGGCATTTGCGCCCAGTTCCAGGGCGAAGGCCGTGCTTAGGGGCGTTGAGATCGCGCGGGAAGACTTGCGTAGTTCGGGCGGGACTTACGATCTGGAGCAGGTGCGAAGTCTATTGCACGGCGAGTCGAGGGAGAGCGTTGATGCGCGCGTGCGCGGAGGCAGCCTTCTTGCCGTCCCAGGTCCGCGCAACGAGCGGTATTATCCGGTGGTCCAGTTTAAGGGGAATGGCGAGGTCATAGAGGGATTGTCGGCCGTACAGGAAGCCCTCCCGACAAAAAACGGATTTGCGGTTCTCAATTTCTTGATCCATCCGGATGAACGTTTGGACGGCCGCAAACCGATCGATCTTCTGAGAGCGGGCGAGGTCGGCTTAGCGGTCGAAGCAGCACGGCGCTATGCCGAGCTGGGTGCTTGAGCGCACCTTTACCGCCGACAGATCTCGCGTCACGAACCCCGGAATTTGTGACGCTAATCCAAGGCGCGATTGTCGAGCGGTTCTACACGGCCGCCAATGATTTAATCTATTTTGACCGCAGCACCCGAGGCCGGTTCAATGCCCCTGACGGCAGCTACGGCGTGCTCTACGCCGCCGAACAACTCAGTGGCGCGTTCGCAGAAACCTTTTTGCGCACCCCGGGACGAACGCTGTTGCCGCCAGACCTTGTCCGCCTGAAGGCGCGGGCGAGAATTAGGATAACCCGAGAGCTCCGGCTCATTAGGCTTACGGGGAGCGGCCTTGCGCGGCTGGGGGCGACCGCTGAAGTCGTACATGGGGGTCTGCCTTACAACGTGCCGCAGGCTTGGTCGAAAGCGCTCAAGGAGCATCCGTCGCAGCCAGATGGGGTCACCTACCGCGCCCGCCATGATGATGATGCCATTTGCTACGCGCTTTTCGACGACATGCCCTTATCGGTGTCGGAAGTGTCACGAGATACGGAGCTGGACAGTCAGGATTGGTTCTGGCGGCTCGCTGACCGTTACGGCATAGGCATTGCTCCGTCCTGAGAACGGGGGGCAAACACTGTCATTAAAATAGAGGACCTTCGAACGAAGGTCCACTCGCGCCTTTGTGCGCGAGCACAGCCGAGGGAGCACAAGCGACCGGTTAGAGGCAAGATAAAAGGCGCGGCACGCTTACGGTCGGTTCTGCACATTAGTATCTGATTTCATGATTGGATTGCATAGGCTGCGACGGCACTGCGCGAGGTGCGCTCGTGCCTCTGCGCGCGCCAAGAGGCTCATGTGACACACTTTTTCCGTGCCGGCCTCACCTCGCGTGCCTTTTACCGCGCATACGACGCTCACTCGCCAACGCTTCCGAGACAGCAAGCCGGGAAGGACGGAGCGCGCCACTATCGGCATCTTCTCGGCGATCAAAATGGCCGCTGTGTTTGGTCGTGTCTCGGCACGCAGGACGCGCGTAGCGGATGCGTCGGCATCGCCCATTCCGGGCGCCGAGTTTGGGTCGTGACGCCTCGTCGAATCGTGGGGTGCGCGTCGAGGATCGCGCCGAATTGGGATCGCCGAGGAGGATGCTCCCGCGCGCAGATCGACAATGCGGCTTTGAGAGGAGACATGCCACACTCAGGGCATGACTTGTTCACAGACTTCTCGCCGTCGACGCCCCGCAAACACTGACGTCGTGCCCGACGACCTCTATCATTATGCCAGGCCACCGCGACGCGTCCCCGGCCGGCCCCGGCGCAGCGATTCGGCGAGATGGATCTTCAAGGTCGATTGGCCCGAGAGCGTGCCCGTGAACGCCCCATCGGCTCAGCGCCGAAGGGCAGGAAGGCTGGGCAATCGGCTGCAGTGCGGCCGGGCTTCAATCGCGCCGGCGCGGCGGGTACCTTGGCGGTATCGAAAAGGACGCAAACAGGGCATGGCCGACCGGCCCCGCCATGCTTAAGAAGGCCAGACCCGATATCCCAGGCTACTGGCAGCGCCAGCTTGCGGCTGTCACCTTGCTGGTTGACGGTATCCAGATACCGTTTTAATGTGACGCCATGATACCTCATGGGCACCAAAATGAACCACGGAAATAAATCAGTCCGCGAGCCCTTTAACCAGCTTATAGCCGGTTTTCGGCGAGACCACGATGAAGATATACGCCAAGTAAACGAAAAAACTGAATCAGATTTGGTCTCATTATTGAGAGCTAAGTTTCAACGTCACTCGGCTTCAAAGACGAGGCGCTCCAGCCAAGACGATCTATCGTTTGAATTGCGTGGTTGATGGTAAGCGCCGAAAACCTGTCTAGAAGTATTGTTGTTTCGCTGCCATGTAATTACCCACGGGCGACGTGAGCTTGGCGATTTGATCTTTTTTGGTGGGATATTGCGAGGCTCTTGCGCGGCCTCCAGCTCGATGATTTAAGAATCAGATGATTCGAGACGAGCTGGAGCGCCTTTCGAAGGAGGAACTGATCGAGCTGGTGCTGCGTTTGCAGCGCCCCGACAAGACGTCGCGCACGTCCTCCAAGCCGCCGTCGACGGATCGCAAGGAGCGGCGCGAGAACGCCAAGCCTGGCGGAGCGAAGCCCGGCCATGAGGGCCACAAGCGGGATCTTTGCGCAGATCCCGACGAGATCCGCGATCACGTTCCGACATGTTGCGAACATTGCGGCTGCTCGTTCGAGGACGGCGCGGCGGCAGAGCTGATCGGCGAATATGACGAGATCGAGATTCCACCGGTGCGGCCGTTTGTGCGTCGGCATCGGCGCTTTGCGATCCGCTGCGCGTGCTGCGGCGGCGCGACGAAGGCGGACGCACCGCCAGTCGCGCAGGAGACGCCGTTCGGTCCGCGCATTCACGCGCTCGCGATCTATCTCAAGAGCCTCCAAGCGCTCTCCTATGAGCGCTTGCAGCGGCTGTTTGAGGATCTTTTCGGCCTGACGGTGAGCCAGGGCGCGCTGATGAACATGTTCGCGCGCACAGCAAAGGCTTTCGATGAGAAGCGTGGCCAAGCGCTCGTCGTTCTGCGCCAGGCGGCCTGCGTCGCCAGCGACGAGACCGGCGTGCGCATCGAAGGCGTCAACGCCTATCACTGGGTGTTCCGCTGCAAGTCGGCGGTGGTGCACAAGGCGGCGTTCTCCCGCTCGGCCGAAGTCGTGCGCGAGACCATGGACGGGGCGCGCCCGAAGGTCTGGACCTCCGATCGCTACAGCGCCCAGCAGAACCACGCGCAAGCCCAGCAGACCTGTCTCGCCCATCTCGCGCGCGACGTCGCTTACGGCATGGAGGCTTCCGACGACTATGTGGTGCTGCGACTGAAGCTGTGGTTCGATGCGGTGTTCGCCTTCGCAAAGCGCATGGCGGAGTTCGCAGGGTCCACCGCACGGTCAAAGCGACGCGCGCTGGAGCGCCAGATCGCCGACATCTTGCAGACGCACACTGACTGTCCGATTGCGCGAGAGCTTTTGGCCAAGATCGCGCGAGCGCGCGATCAGCTGCTGACCTTTTGCGATTTCCCCGACGAGGTCGAGCCGACGAACAATGGTTGCGAACGCGCGCTGCGGCCTGCCGTGATCCAGCGCAAGGTGACGAACGGCTTCCGCGCCAAATGGGCCGCGGATCACGACGCCGCCCTGCGCACCACGCTCGACACCGCCTGCCTCAACGGCGCCGAGCCCTTCGGGACCATCCTCCAGACAATCACGCCCTGACGCCGCGCCGATCGCCGCCCTACGCCATCGGCTTGCAGTCCCCGCGGCCAAGGTCCCGTCACCCCTGGGTAATTACGCTGCCATCATACAGCGCGAGTTTTAAGGCAATATAAGCAATATCGTCGCCGACCCCCAGCCGGGGCATCGACTTAAAGCTTACAACTATCTTTCCAGAATCATGCGCTTCATCAATTTCACCTTGAGATATGGAAGGCTCATACTTCTCGAAAGCTTCGCCGCGAGGGGTATTCGCCATGACTGCACTCCTTGAGCCGATTCGGATCCCCAAGCCTAACGCAACCAGTCAGTCGAGTCCCGCTTGCCTCACCTCACGCACTGAAGGTTGGGCGAGTTCAACTGCTCCAGCAGCACCACGAGGCAACGCAAGCCCGGTCGCCCGGCTAGCGGGCGGAAGCCCCTAGGCTTCGAGGCATTTGGCCTCGCCCCCGAAACGCCCTTTCCCGCTATCGCCAGCGTGCGGCGAATCGCTCGGCGTGCGGCTCCGGGCGCGCCTCATAACGCGCGGAACCTGCAACTCGAGCCGTGGCCAGAAGCCCTGGAAAAGGACGCTATAGAGGCTTGCCTTGCACGCACTGCCGGCGTCTGGCGCCATAGACCTGGACGAAGCCCGGCGTCGAATATGGGCCGATTGGCGCGAGGTCGGCAAGGAATGCGAGTGAGCTAAGCTCAACGCCCTTGTCGAGGCTTGTTATGGTGATATGGTTTTCTTGTTGGCGTGGAGTTGGCCGCGCTTCAAAAGCTGGGGGATCATGACGCCTGACGTCAGCGCGAACCGGCAAGCGGCTCATATTGCGCGCGTCAGGACGGTGGCGAACGACAGCGCCTGCGATCCAAAGCGACTTTAGCCACCGAGGGCAGGCGATGAGGGACCACAGCCAGTGCGAAATATGGTCGAAGCTCCTGCGTGTCGCAGCCGTCATTGCAGGGTTAGCGACAGGTGCCGAAAGAGGACACACCGCTGAATTCCATTGCGATGGGACGCGGGACGTGACTGTCTTGGAGGGCAACATTGAAGTGGGAGACCTCGACAAGTTTGTAAAGTGTATGCGCGAGGGCCATATTTCTTGGCGTATTTTTCTCGCCTCTCCAGGCGGCGACTTGATCGAGGCGATGAAAATCGGCAGGTTTATACGCGATTCTAAGATGACCGTACGAATCCCAAGTTTCACAACTAAGGAATTTGCTGATAAAAATCAGATCAGCAAAACTGCGCCTGGATTTCATGGACTCAAAGATGTCGATGACAACTATAAATGCACTAGTTCCTGCTTCCTAGTATTTGTTGCCGGCGTTAACCGCCAATCAGATGTTGACAAACTCGGCACACCGATACTCGGAATTCACAGGCCTTACTTAACGGAAGCTCGCTTAAAGGAGCTTTCAAGCGATAAAGCCATGTCAACTGCGAGTAGCACGAGAGCGATGGTCGAAAACTATCTTAAGGAGATGGGCGTTCCGGCGAAGTACTCTGACTTAATGTTTTCCGTGTCGAAAGATGAAATAAGATGGATCACCAAGCAAGAGTACGAGGAAGACTTTTTAGGATTTATTCCCGAATTGAAAGACTGGATTGACGCCAAGTGCAGCAAACTTACTAGCGAAGAAAAGACAATTTGGAATAACCCTTCGGCCAAGTACACAGATCAAATGTCCCCCTCAGAGCAAATTATGATGGAGTCGATATTTAAGAAACTGAGAGAGCAAACAGGGTGTGAACTAGAAGAAGCATCTGATCTTGCGCTTGCTGGTATAATATCAGAATTAAGAAAGAAGCCATAAATTGAGCTGAAAACTTAGTAAGAATAGATTCTTTCACCAATATTATACGAACACAGAGCTGCCCGCCACCCCTTCCGCCAGCTATTCGTTCCGACACGTTGTTTTGTCTGGCAATTTTATGCGTCATGTCGGCTCATCCCCACCGCCTTCCCCACCCAACAGCCGAGACTGGGGCGCATCGGGGCGGACGGTTTCGATCCGGGGCCTTGGCCTTGGTGATTCCACCGAGTAGCCGGAGACGAGGATCAAGCACTCGCGCTTCGGCAGCACGACGCACCTAACTCTCTTATTTTGTTCGGTTAAGTAGGAGCCCTGAAATTTGAGGTCTCCTCCTGACGCCGCCGCGCTTCCCAAAATGACCAAGCTCTTCGTCGCCGAACAGCGGGCAAAGGGATTAGAGGACGCGAAAGTCATTGGCCTCGCGCCTGAAACGCCCTTCCCAAACATCTCGAAGTTGAAACGCTTCGTCTGCTCGGCGTGCGGGTCAAGGCGCGACGACGTGTCGCCGGAGTGGCGCGGGCATAAGGCGGCGGGGCCTTGTCGGAAACGCCCGATTGGAGGAAACTTCCGCTCGGATCGAGGCCCATCTGGCGATACGGGTTTCGGAGCGACAAAAACCTCTCTCGCGCGCGCGCCTCCAAGTCTGCTAGAACTTAGACTGGACAGGCTCAAGACCAAGGTGAGGGTGCAAAAGGCGAGGGGCAAGAAAAGGTGAATCCTGGACAAGCCCGCGCGGCGTGATATACCTGCCGTTTGAGGCTAAAAATAAGGATAGCGAATCATGAGAGCATATATCTTCGCCGCTGCGATAATCATATCGACGCCTTGCTTGGCTCAATCCGGTGACGATTATCAGGCCGGTGGGTGGGGCCCTCAGGTTCACCCTCATGGCGGAGCCAATGGCGGTTTGTGTTTTGGCCCAGCCTGCGGCGACGATCACAATACTGGGAATTCCGATAACAGCGTTGGCCCTCAGGTTCACCCTCATGGCGGAGCCAATGGCGGTTTATGTTTTGGCCCAGCCTGCGGCGACTGATAAAGCGCGCTTTTGTTTTTCTTGGATTTCCAGATAATTCCTCGCGCGCGCACCCTGTTGCATAATGGCAGTCTCGGGGCCTAAAAAGCCAAGAGCGGCAAATTTGCCGCTGTATCGGGTGCGGATCGATAATGCCTTCTAATGCCGGCTAAATTCTCCGTCGCAATTCGCTCCGACGCGTCGCCAGTCGCTCCATATGCCCCGCCGCGCGGCGATAGCATGGAGTTTTCACACAAATCAACTAAGTCCGTCGTCCAATGCAGATATAATTTGCCAATGAGCCGCCATTAGAGTCGGAGTAGAGAAATCTCCCGCCTCGAGAACAAGTTCGCAAATCCGTTTCATTTTGCGCAAAGCAATTTCCTGCTTGCTAACGCGCGCGAGAACTTCGGGGCTCGCCGTTTCAGCGACGAGGTCGATGCCGTCCAACTTCTGAATAGCGTCCACCGCCTTGTGCTGTGAGGTTACGAAGATGCGCGCTTCTGGCGGGAAAAACGGCCAGTGTGTCACAAAGCCGCATTCGTCGTACTCGATGGGGCCTGTCACTTTGTCCTCCAGTTCATTCCTCCGCGGGGCTTCATTGGCCTTTCCGCGGGAGAAGGGCCGATGTGAACCTTCCCTTGGAAAGGCTTTTCAGCGGCCGAACGGGCCAGGGAGCGCGGCGATCTCGCGGTCGTGCCGGGCTTTGAGCCGAGCCGACTCCTCCGGCTGCCGCGCGCGCCGCCTTCACCTTCGCTTCGAGCGCCTCGACGGGTGTCCCTTTGGGGCCTTGTTGTCATGGACTATCCTTTCTCTTGGATTGACGTCGGAATGCCGAATAGTTTCGTCCATTTCGCTTTTTGCCCCGGCTGGGTGCGTTCCCAACGGCGCTTGATTTTGGCATACTCGACTTCTTCTTCGGGCGTGCGGCCTTCCCTAGGAATGTAGGACAGCTTGACTATCTCAAACAAACTGAAGGACCCGCCGCTCTCAATTTCCAGCCGCTCCACGCGGCGGCGCAAGGTCGTTCTTGTCATTGCTTCTTCACCTCTCAGCTTCGAGGGCGGCAAGCCGCTTTTCGAGTTCCGTCGTCTCGACGAGCTTGACGAAGCCTTCCAGGAGACGAGCGATCTCGGTTGCTTCGCTGGGGCTCACCTCGCCGGCAGCGACGGCGACAATAATCGCGCTCATCGCCTGCGCGGCGTCGGCGGCACTCTCGATCTTCGGCAAGGCAAACGTGAGGGGACGATCCCGCCTCGGCGAAAGGATGCGCTCCATGCACAACCGCAACGCCGTTGTGTCGCCATCCAACGCCAATTGAATCGCTTTGCGGGTGAGCGCCGCCGCTTCGCCGTCGAGTAGCGCTTCGGCCGCGCGAGTGGTCTTGTTCCTGGCGCCGGGCGGGCGGCCGGCGGGATTGCCGCTGCGACCCCGCTGGAACCGCCCGCCGGCCTGTTTCGGGGCTGTTTTTTCAATCTCTCTCACGCACAAGCTCCCGGGTAACAGGGTCCATTAAGCCGCGGGCCTGGAGCTCGCTTTCGAGGTTGAGCAAGCGGCTGGCGCAGTTAGCATAGCCACGAGCGACCGGTCCGCCAGCGAGCGCCTCGATCCAAATCTTTCCGGCCTCGTCCATCCAGAATTTGAAGCTCGCGTCGGGGTGGTGAATAAACCTTGGCGTGGTTTTGCTATCGGCCATCGACGGTCCCCCTCCTCAATTCGATAGTTTCGCTGTGACCCGCCACGATGTTCCACAGCGTGATCCTTTCCGCTTCACCATCCCCGCGGCGCGCCGGGCGGCTTCTTTGCGTGCGCGATCCTTCTGGCGCGGATCGAGCGGCAGCACGCCGTTCTGAGCATCAGCCATGCGCGGCGCCTCCCGCGATCTTAATCCGCAGCGCGCCCCAATGGTTCAGGACGGCGAGCGCCTCGTCCATCGAGCGAGCGACGCTATGCGGCAGGCCGTTGACAATAAACCAACGCTGTAGCTGCTCCTGCTCCTCGGTTAGATCCTCGCCGAGCCGTTTCAGCTCCAAGGCGTGCACCAGGCCGCTCGGCGCGACGAGAATAAAATCAGGCCAGCCTCTTTGAAGGCCCATCGCTTTGAGCCGAGCGCCAGTCCGCACATCGCGGGCCTCGCCGGCGGGAAAGTGGCTCCAGCGCCATTCCGGGTGCGCGTAGTCGCGCAAAAGCGTCGCGACGGCGAGATGCAGCGTAATTTCCTTCGGGCGCACCCGCGGGGCTCGGCGGGCTCGGGGACGACGCCCTTCCGCCAGCGCGAGCAGGGGCGGGCAGGCGGCGCTCATGCGGCCCTCGCGGCGAGCGGGTCGACCGGGCTCTCAAGCCGGCGGAGCCACAAGCTCCAGATGGCAAACGTCGCCGCTGCGATGATGGCTTCTTGCTCATCGAGGCAGGTCCCATCCGTAGCGGGCTCTGCGGGCTCAGGCTCCCCCGGTGAGGTGAAATCCGCTGACGCACCTGACGCACCTGACGCATTTTTCTTATGAGTACCCTTCCCGGCATTTGCCGCCAATTCGTCAGTAGGGGAAAGTGCGTCAGGTGCGTCATGCGTCAGCGCCCTTCTGACCCATGGACGCCCCGTCTCGGTCCGCCTTCCCCGTTCCCATCCGAGCCGATCGAGTATCTGAGCAATGCGCCTTTGGTCGGCGGTCCCGATCTTCGATTTGTCGAACCGCAGCGCGCCTTCGGCGATCTCAACAATCGTCGCCTCCTCCCGATCGGAAAGCCATTCCTGGATCGGCTCCAGCCAAACGTCGTCATCGAACCTGGCTTCTTGCTCGGGCCTGATGAACTCGGCCTCGAAAGCGCGATCAGGCCACCATTTGACGCCGCTGCGATATGCGACGACGGCTTCGGCGAAGATCTGTTCGCGATCGGCTGCGAGTTTGTCGAGATCGATCTTATCGACTGCGACGGGCCAGAAACGGCGACCGCCGGTCTCGTCGCGCAAATAGGTCGAGCGGTTCGTCGTTCCGATGAAGACGCACTGCCGCTTTTCGTGAACCTCACGCCGGCCGTAGCTCGGGCGGTAGATTTCGACTTCACGGCTGATGAACGATTTCAGCGTCTCGACTTCGGCGCGGCCGATCGCGGAAAGCTCGGAGATTTCGACCAGCCACTTGTCCTTGACGTGCTGGCACACGTCTTTGCCGCCGCGAATGTCGGGAAGGGCGTCGCTGAAATAGGCGCCGCCGAGAATGCGGCAGGCCGAGGATTTGCCGCAACCCTGGGGGCCCTCCAAGACCAACAAATAGTCGAGCTTGCATCCTGACTCGAAGATGCGCGCGACCATGGCGACGAGGAACATGCGGCCGACCGCGTCGGCATATGACGTCGGCTCGGTGCCGAGGTAGCTGGAAAGCCATGTGTCGAGACGCGGGCGACGGTCCCACTGAAGGCCATTCAGCCAGTCGCGCAACGGGTGGCGGGCGTGATTCTCCGCTGCGAGATCGATCGCATCGGAGATGGTCTCGCGCCCAATGCGCGGCAAACCTATCGCCTGGATATACCGCTGCACGCGGGCAACGTCGCAATCCCGCACCGGACGCGGCAAGGGCTCGGCGCCATCGTCTCCAGGAAGGCGGCGGGCCAACAGCGTGCAGCGCGTCATGAGGTCGCGCGTAAAAGCGCCCGCCAATGCGTCGTCGTTTTCGAGCGCCGCTGCGGCGTTCGCGAGGTTTGCATACGGGCGCTTGTGGTCGTCGAGGAGCAGCCGCGAGAACCAAGGGCGACGCGAGCCACCTTGCTCCTTTTTCGAGGCCGCCATCGCTCAGGCCGCCCTCGAGGGAAGCGCCGCGAGCCACGCGCGCAAGTCTTCGTCGAGAATCAACGTCCGGCGGCCGAGCTTTCGGACAAGAAGACGCCCCGCTTTAATTTCGGCAAAGACCGTAGTCCGGCCAACGCCGGTGAGATCAGAAACCTCACCAATTGAATAAGCGATTTGAGGAGGGAGGCCACGCGGCTGGGCGGCTTCTCGGGGCCCCGCATCGCTCACTCGCGCATAGACCGCTCTGGCCGCCGTTTTGTCGCCATAAGGCGACTGCTGCTCGGCAGGAATTGGAGGCATTCTCGTTCCCCAGGTTTGGCTGAAGTTCAGCGAACGCGGGGAACATTGAGCAATTGGCCTCGACGAAATAGTCGCGGACGATTTATTGACCGGATGATTTCAAACCGCATGATTTAGGTCGCCGTCCAGTGGGCGATGGCGCGAGCCAACGAACGCAGGCGAACAGATCACGAATTTGGGCTATTTATTGACCGGACGATTTCAAGCCGGATGATTTCTTTGGCCGTCCGGCCCTACCCCAGTCTTCTCTGGGAACATCTCGTGCCGCTTGTTCCCAAAGGTCCCTAAATTGGCTGTCTCCGATTCTAAAACGCGTTCCGGCTTCATCTCTGTATTCGGATTTGGTCTTCTTTGGAGCGCCGTCCTTTCTCTGGTCAGTGAGCCATGCCAGACATTTGGTTTTTGCCGGAGCGTTCGCCGGCGGGCTTCTCAGTGGTTTCCATTCCTTAAGAACTTCGTCGCGCAGAAATAGAGTGTCTCCATAATTTTTGAGGAGATCGGAAACTTGAACGCCACCCCAAATTCTTCGGCCTAGCTCCACACCATGTCGCGCGGCCGTAAGCTTGCCCTTACTGAGCGCCCGCAAAAGCGCCTTGGGAGGATTGTTCTCAACGGGGCCTTTCGGGCGAATGCTTCCTTCAAAACGCGTCGCATGGTCATAGGCGAGACCACGCCAACTGCTGTCCCTAATCCTCGTCGGGTCTCGAAAGGCGATCCAATTCAGCACGCGGATCAAAGGCCATTCGTGGTCATGGAAATAGCTTTCGGTGATCCGACGATTGATTTCAGTGCTTTGCCGCTCCGCCTCCTCGGCGGTGACCTTCGGGGGTTGCGGCTCCGGCGGCGTTCCTGGAAGCGGCTCCGGCCCCGTCCATTTCGGCTCGTCTGCGGTAATGATCCGAAGCTTCCCAGTGAAACAATTCTCGTCTTCCATCGCGAGCCCTCGCGAATGCCCTGTTAGCGCGGGGAAACCGATGGGCTAATCGGCTTGTCGGCCCGTCGGCCTATCCCCACGCGTCCATTGTGCCTCAAGCCGTCAGTTTCAGCGGCGCGACATTCGGCTTATCCACAATCCCCAGCGCCGGAAGCGCCGCGCGCACGGTCTCGGCGACGTAATTGGGCGACAGGTGCGCATAGTGGTGCTCCGTCATCCGCGTGTCGCTGTGGCCCAATTGCGCAGCAATCACGCCCATCGGGACGCCGCGCATCGCCAGCGCGCTCGCATAGGTGTGGCGCAAAATGTGGAAGGTTGCAGCGGGTTCGATCCTGGCGCGCGCGCTGGCGGCTTCCAAAGGGCGCTGCTGATGCGATGGCCCCCATGCCTCGCCGTCGTCGCGGAGGAAAACCAAGTCGCGGCTCGTCTTGCCTGTCGTCAACTCGGCAAAGAGCGCCTGCCCTTCGTCCGTCAGCGCGACGTGGCGGGGCTTCCCGGCCTTCAACTCGCGGACGGTAATCGTCCCGGCCTCGGCGTTGAAGTCGCTGGCCCGCATCCGTGTCAGCTCGCCGTAACGGCAACCTGTCACCAAGGCGCCCTTGACGATGTTGCGGAATGCGCCGTCGCAGGCGTTCACGATTTGCCGGCATTCGTCATCGGATAGGAAGTGAACAACCGGCGCGTTCGCCTCGCGGAACGGTTTCACCTTGCGCCAAGCCTCGTCAGTCGAGACGCGCCCCTCATGGTAGGCATGGTTGAGCGCGGCCTTTAGGACCGTCAGCGTCCGGTTTGCCGTCGCGCGACGCGCGCGCACGGCGTCGGCGTCCTCCATATCGACGGCTTGGCTCTTGCGCTCTTTCGTGGTCCGCGCTGTTCGGGTGAGCTTAGCCGCCGTTGCAAGGCCGGTGTGCCAGTCGCGGATGCGCTTCGTTGTCAGCTTGGACAACTCGATCTCGCCGAGCGTCGGCAGGATGCGGACCTTTGCAGCCGCGCAATCTTTGGCGAGTCCTTTGGAGCCTCGGCGCTCACGATCCGCGAAATAGGCGTCAAGCGCCTTGGCGACGGAGTAGGGGCCAGCGCTCGGCTCGAAATCTCCCGCAATATCCCGCGCTCGCTTCGTGAAGAAATTACGGGCGCGCGCTTGCGCCTGGGCAAAATCGAAGACCGTTAGGCCGTCCGCGTCTCGCGCGTCATCCGCTGCGCCGAGCGCCTCGTAATGCTGCTTGCCGTCATCATCTCGGAAGCGGGCAATCCAAGTCCCGCCCTTCGCGCCGCGCCGATAGCCGATCGCGCAGCCGGCGGAAATGGGCGTCCAATAGGGCTCGCGGCGCTCCGTCAGTTTCACGCGGGCGGAGCGCGTGTCGATCTTGGCGTTTCTGACCGTGCGAGCCATCGGCGGGCCTCCGATCTTCGTCCGCATAAATCGCTCATACGGAAATCATACGGAAAAGATGTAGGCGAACCTCGGCGAACGGTCAAGGACGAAAAACAGCGATTCTACAGGTACTTCTAAGGGCGGCCATGCTCGCCGGCATTCGCCAAAGTGCTTGTTATCCCC
>CAWFZD010000121.1:0-30039 GCA_963820145.1 uncultured Alphaproteobacteria bacterium | reverse complement strand
AGCCCGCGTCATAATGCTCACCTCGCCATCTCATTGAAGATCAAAGGGTAAGTCTGCCTGATGCGCAGACGGCGGAAGCCGCGGCAAACGCTTCCTGCGCGCATCGGCGGTTTTTACGATGTCTGGACGTTGAAGGTCCGCCGCGAGAATGACATAGGGGGAGCCCTTGCACTGTTGTTTTGCAGGAAGCGCGCCGTCGGCGATCAGACGGCGGACGGTCGCAGCGCTGACGTTGAGCGTTGCAGCCGCCTCATCTAGCGTCGCTTCGCCACGTTCGGCGCGTTCGCCTTCGCGGTAGACCAGTATCTCGTTCTGATTGCGCAGAGATGCGACACGCGAGCGCGTCCAGGCATTGCCCTTGCCAGTCGATTTTCCTGAGCGGTTGAGGACCGCGGCGATGGCCTGATCTGGCATCTGTCGCGCCAGCGCCCGCACCAGCTCGACAATATCGGCGTCGACGCTCCATCGATGCTGCCCCGTGCGATTCTTTCGCACACGCAGCGCCGTGTGATCGTCGCCAGCCCACCGGATGACGAGATCGAGGCTATCGCTTTCCACGCGCACGACGATTTCTTCGATCAGCAAGCGAACGATCCGTTTGCGCATGGCGATCGTGGCTCCTTCGGCATGCCATGCGCGCTCGACATCAGCGCCAAGCCGCAGCAGAGCCTCGCGTTCGGACGGGTCCACACCGGGCGATTGCGCGGCGCCCAGCGCGTCGAGCTCCTGTTGCAGCCGTTGCTTCTCTTTCAGCCGGTCGTTCCAGCGACGCTCGAGCTCGCTCGCGACCAATCGGTTATCGGGATCAACAGCGTCATATTGCCGTCGGGCGTGCGCCTGCTCGAATTGCGCCTGCTCGAGCGCCAGCTCGATCTGACGGCGTTTGGCGGCGCCTTCACGCTCGCGCGCCTCCAGAGCTTCGAGCGCCGCCTCGACTCCGAGCGGCTGAACGCGCTCGATCACCTCGGCTGCAACCGCGGCGTCGACACGAAGACTGCCGAAGGAGATGCAGCGCTCCGTCCCATGGTTGAGTGCGGCCCCTCGGCAGTGATAGCGGGGCACGTCGCCCTTGGTCCCGCCATAGGCGACATGAAGCTTGCGGCCGCAGTGGCCGCAACGAAACAATCCGGCTAGCAACGCTTCGCCACGCCGCACGGAGCCACGGCTCGCCCAGCTCTTCCCATTGGCGTTGTCGCTGATCAGGCGCTGATTCCTTTCGAACTCATCCCAGCTGATATAGCCCTCGTGATGGTCGCGGATCAAAACCTGCCAATCTTCACGCTCCACGCGAAAGCCGCGCACGATGCGTTTGCGGCCGTTCTCGATCGTGACCTTGCTAGCCGAGCGGCCGAAAGCGTAGGCGCCCGCGTAGATGGGGTTGGTGAGAATATGATAGATCGTGTTGTAAACGGGCGCTTTCCATTCGATGCGCCGCTCTCCCGGTCCATGGAGGACGGCCGGCAGCGTCAGACCTTCCTGGCGAAACCAGACATGGACCTGCCGCGCGCTTTGCAGCTCGGCAAATTTGCCAAAGACCAGGTAGAGCGCCTCGCGCACGCGCAAATCGGGATCCTTCTCGACCCCATCGGAGCCACGGCGAACGTAGCCCACAGCGACCGTCATGAAGAGTTCGCCGCGCCTGGCCTTCTGTTTCAACGCTTCATGAGCCCGCTGGCGCAAAATCGACAGCTCCATCTCGCTCATGGTCCCCTTCATGCCCAAGAGAAGGCGGTCATTGGCCAGACGCGGATCGTAGACGCCTTCCTCATCGATGATGAGAGAGCCCACGAGAGCGCAAAACTCCAACAGCGTATGCCAGTCGCGACCATTGCGCGCTAGGCGTGAAGCTTCGATCGACACCACGGCGCCAACGCGTCCCTCGCAAATCGCGGCCAGCAGCTTCTCAAATCCGGGACGAGAGACGCCCGAGCCGGAACGGCCGAGATCATCGTCTATTACGGTGACATTGGTCCAACCGAGCTGTCTTGCGCGCTCCACGAGCGCGTACTGGCGCCGGCGGCTCTCGAGGTTGTTGTTCACCTGATCGAGGGTCGATTGCCGGACATAGACGATTGCCTCACGCGCGAGATGGTCAGCGGCAATGTTGCTCATCTCGCGCCTCCTTTTGGTTCTGCGTTGAAAGCTCCCTCGACGCCGCTTCCGACAGAAGCGCTTTGAGAATCTCGACGATCGCCTGGCGGCGATCGTTTGAGATAGGCGAATGAAGTTGCCGTTCTTCGAACAAATCCGTTTGTCGGCGGCGGCTCAGGCGCATTTGCGGCTCCTCCAGTCGGGGACGAATCCCCCTGTCCGGAGCCTAAGATCGCATCAAGGTGAGCGTGCAGATCCCGCAGGCGCGCGACGCAAAGGCGCGGGGAAGGGCGCAAAGCGCACATGGCCGCCTCCGGTCGCAGCATCCATGCCGGCGTCAGGGTCAACGTGCCGTCGATTAGACGAATCGTGATGAGCTCGACACCTCCGTAGGCGACGCGCCGGCCGGTCGATGCGACCGTCTTTCCTGCCAAGGGATGAAACGAATAGTGGATCGTCTCCTCGCCCGCCGGACACCCGGCGCCATGTCGCTGTCTTGCCAGGAACCGGTAAAACCCACGTCGCCCTCGCCCTGGGGCTCGCCGCTTGCCAAAAAGGCTACAGCGTCGCCTTCACGTCAGCCGCCGCTCTCGTGCACGAACTCATGGAAGCGCGCGACGAACGTCGCCTGCGGGCGCTGCAAAAACATCTCAGCACGGTCAAGCTGCTGATCGTCGATGAACTCGGCTACGTGCCGTTCACCGCTGTCGGCTCCGAGCTGCTCTTTGAGGTGTTCAGCCAGCGCTATGAACGCGGCGCAACGCTGGTGACCAGCAACCTGCCATTCGATGAATGGACCTCGGTCTTCGGTTCGGAACGGCTCACCGGCGCGCTTCTCGACCGCCTCACCCACCATGTCCATATCCTCGAGATGAATGGGGAAAGCTATCGGCTCGCGACAGCCAAAAAGGCTCAGCGTCGAACCGACCATGCGCTCAAGGCAAACGCAACCAACGAAGGAGACCCAGGCGAAAAACTCTAAATCGCCACCGCGCGCATTAAGCCGCGCTTCGCTAGGCTCCGCGCGCCTCAATGCGCGCGGCAACACAACACACCAGGGCTTCGCGGCCCTTTTCTCTCAACCAGACTGGTACACGCTCACGCCGCCATCCGGCACAATTTGTCTCCGCCATTGACAAAGAGGAGACTTCCTCGCGATTGGGCATCGTTCGCACGTCGCGACGCGGATCGGCGATGCGTCACTCCAAATGAATTCCGGCCCGGCTGACGCTCTCGCCGTCGTTCTTGCGCAATGTCCAGAATGAAAGCGACGAGACGATCGTTAGTCCGCCCAAGGTCAAGAAGGCGTTATGCAGCGCCGCTGTTACAGCGAGTTGATCGGACTGCGCTGCGGCTCCGAGATACCAAGCGGTCAGCAGCGATCCGCAGGCCAGTCCAAAGCTCATGGAAATCTGCTGAAACGAACTCGCAATTGTGCTGGCCATGCTCGCCTCGCTGGCTTCGATGTCCGCATACGCCATACTATTCATGCTCGAAAATTGCAGCGAATTGAAAAATCCCAAGGCCAGTCCGATGATAACGATCATCACGAGGGACGTTTGTGCGTCCACCTGCGAATAGAGACCGATGTTGACGCCGATCATCAGAGTGTTGACGACCAGCACCTTGCGATACCCAAAGCGTCTCAAGACGCGCGTGGAAATGAGCTTCATGCCCATGGCGGCTGCGGCGGTCGGCATCATCAGGAGACCTGATTGCCATGCCGGGAGACCAAGGCCGATCTGATAAAGTAACGGGGTGAGGAAGGGAAGGCCGCCGACGCCAAGCCGCGTGATGAAGCCGCCGATTACCGAAACGCGAAAGGTTCGTACCCTGAACAGCGCAAGTTGCAGCAATGGATACGGCGTCTTCAGCGCGTGACGCCAGTAAGCGGCAAGCAAGAGCACGCTAAGCAAAAACAAGGCTGCTTCGATGCGGATGTCGATTTGATGTTCGCCAAAAATCTCCAGGAGCCACGAAAGAAGCGCAGTTCCGGACCCAAACAAAGCGAGGCCAATCAAATCGAGTGGGTGCGAGGCGTCGCCATGATAATCTGGCATATGCAGATAGATGAGCCACAGCGCAATCACGCCCATGGGAACATTCACAAAGAATATCTCTCGCCACGACAACCAGTGGACAATCAGGCCGCCGACGGTTGGTCCAAGCAACGGTCCGATCAAGGCGGGTATGATGACGAAGTTCATCGCTTGCAACAGCTCCGCCTTTGGGAATGTGCGGATGACGGTGAGGCGCCCCACCGGCATCATCATCGCTGCTCCGACGCCTTGCAACGTGCGAGCGGCCACCATTTGAGGTACACTGATCGCGAGCCCGCAAAACACTGAGGAAATCGTAAAAATTAAAACTGCGAGAGCAAAAACGCGCCGCGTCCCATATCGATCGGCGATCCAGCCGCTCACAGGAATGCACACGGCGAGACTGAGGATGTAGCTGGTCACGACAGCTTTAAGGCTGAGCGGCGTCACGTGCAGGCTCGTCGCAATGGATGGAACGGCGGTATTCACGATGGTCGAGTCGAGCTGTTCCATGAACAGCGCCGTGGCGACCACCCATGGGAGGAAGCGCTTGGCCGTTGTGTTATCCATTCTCACCGCTTTTCAGAATTTTCGGTGTTGAGGTCATCTCGTCCGAGCTGAATTTGATCGAAATCCACCTGCTCCTCGATGCGCGAATCTATCGTAACGCGACCGCCGGTGGAACCTCGAGTTGCGCGACCCCAGCGCACGCCGCCCGTCGAAACTCTTCCGGCGACGCTGCGCGTGCTGCGCACGATCCGTCCCAAATACGCCTGCCGAGCGTGCGAGAGCGGCGTCACGCAGGCTCCGGCGCCCGCGCGACTGCTGCGGCGGTTGGCGTAAAGCGCTGCCTCCAACGCTTCGTCGTTCATGCCTTCCGGCAGCGGCCAGAACAGCCCGGCGCTCTCCGCGCGCTTGAGAGCCTCCCGCATCGTCGAGCACGGCATGCCAAGACGCCGGGATATCTCGTGCGCCGAAACCGACTTCGACTTCAGCCGAATAAAGGCGGTAGCGCTCCCGCCGCTACCATCGAACTCTCACCCATATTCATGTATGCGGACTCATCGGGCCCAACATTCTGGAAACGATCTCTCGGCTCCGCAGCAGTGGCCAAGCCCTGCGCGGAACGTCCCTGCCTTTGCGATCCGCGCTAGCGGCGTCGAGGATTTTCCGCGAGATGCTCTCTTGCTGACCCCTCAGATGGTCGCGCAGCAACTTGTTGCGCGTGATGTAGCCCGCGTTCACGCCCGGTATCGAATGATTCATCAGCAGGTGAACGTCGAGCTCCGGCACTCCGGCCGCCTGTGCAATGGTTCGGAAAGTCTGCCGAAGCTCGTTGCCCCACTTGGACAGATCGTGGCGACTTTCCTTATGTTCCGCTAGATGCCCGCTCTTACTGTCAGCAGGAAACAACCATTCGCTCGCCTGCTCAGGGTAAAAGGTCCGCCCGATCCGAATCACACGAACCAAGCAGCGAACCATGAGTTGAGAGAGCGGAATGTTAAACGCCTTCGTCTCTCCGCCTTTGGGTTTCGGTATGTGAAGCACCCGACTCCTCAGATCCAGGTGTTCGATGCGAGCCTTCTTAATAGCGTCGGGGCGATGCCCCGAGAGCAGCAAGAACAGGTGGAATTCCCGACGTATCGCATTGTCGAGCGCGGCCAGCTCGCAGAACCACCGGGGAAGGTCACTCAATCCTAGAGCCGTATCTCGCCTGCTTTCGGCGTTCCAATCGATCGCGAAGACAGGATTATCCGCCGGGAGCGCACGTGCCGCCTTGCGCGCATGGTTGTAGATCGCGCGAAGTGTCCTCATGCACCCGTTGGCGATATAGGACCCGTGCTCCTTCGTGATCTTTTCGTGCCTGGCGACCACCAACGCGGGATCTTCGCCAAAGCGCGAAAGCGGCTCATCGAGCCAATCCGACATCAAACGCTCGACATGATCTCGGTAGTTCTCGATCGTTCCGTCGCTTCTATTCTTCCGCTTCATATGGCCGTCGCGATACCGCTCCCACGCCGCGCGCAACGTGGGATAGCTGGAGCTCGATAAAGCCCCCGCCTCAGGTTTCGCTTTGGGTCGAGGGTCAATCCCATTCGCGATTGAGCCGAGCAGCGCCTTAGCCTTTGCTCTCGCCTCGCGTGCCGTGACTTTGCCCACCTCTCCGACCTTGATCCGGACCGTCTGACGCTTGCCGGCCACTCGAAGGTCCCCTTGGATCATAAAGGTTTTCGAGCGAGCCCCGACTACGAGAAAGAACCCCGCGAGATCTGCGTCGCGCACGATCTTCTGTCGGGCCGCGACGAAGGGGAGGACGGCTATGTTTCGATCGGAGAGGGAGATGCGATGCTCGGTCATGGATTTAAAACGGCATTAGAACGGTAAATGCACATGCGAGGGTTTCAGGGTTTGGTCCCGCCACAATACGCCACGGCCGCATAAATGCAATTAAAATCATTAGCCTGCGTCGCAGTCGTAGGGGAAAGGCGCAAAAGAGGAAACTGTCGGGTGGTGTCTATGACTAACTACGAATCTGGGGGTCAGAGGTTCGAAATCCTTTCGGGCGCGCCAGTTAAATCAAATGGTTATCTGAGCCGCAATATTTTGCGGCGAATCTTGCGGACCCCATGCGGACCCCAGCGCCAAGGGCTGGCCGCGCGTCACGCCCATGACCATCGTCCGCCCACAATCGCCGATCTCCAATCCCAAGGCGTCGCCGGCGCATGGCAGTGTCCCCGATTTCGACGGGGAGACGAGAAGGCTAAGTTTAATTTAGGGTTGTCGGGCGCGACACCTGCGCCCCAACTCGGGGCGCACATAGAAATCCCCACGACCGGCTACGTGCCTTGCCCGGTTCAACTCGCGCGGCGCCTGAAGCGCGCGGCCCCTGAAGGAGGAGGAAGATGCTGGGAGATCAATACACGAGCCTAGCGTTGAGCCATTGGAAGAAGTGGTGTCCGCAGAGATACAAGGAGCTGAAAGAGGCGGGAACGCTGAATAAGCGAGCGCAGCAGGCGAGCCGAGAGGCGGCGAGCCAAGTGGGCAACCTGATGTTGAGCGGGTTGCAGCAGCACGAAGCGGAGGAGATGGTGCTGCCGGACCTGATAACGCTCCCGCCGGAGAGGTAAGCCCGCGCGCGTGCTGGCGCTCAATCCTTCGGTCCCCCTCGCTCAGCAAGGCGCTGTCGGTGCGCCTCCTCGGCAATCTGCTTGATCGCCGCGTAAAGCTGCTGCCGATCATCGAGGGCGACGCTGACTGAGGCGAGGCGCGGCTTTTCATAAGGAAGCGCGGCCTTCGCAGCGTCAATGCGCACGCTGATGGGTTGCGATGCGTCCTTGTAGAGCATCACGAGAAGCGCGTGGGCGTCGCCATCGAACGCTTCGGGGCCGAGCGCCTGCGCAATCTGCGCCGATGCCTCAGCCTGCGCCTGCTGGCGCGCCAGCGTGGCCTTATTCTTCGTTCCGGCCTTGCGTCCGCCGCGCCGCTCTCCGGGCTTTGATCCCGCCATCGGCCATCCCTGGCTAAAGTAGAGAAGCGGTTCTCGCCGAAAGAATTCGCATAGGCCAAGGGCGAGGGCAACGTCCACGGTGATGCCGACGGCCGTTGCAAGAAGCGAAAATCGTGCGCACGCGCCGAGGCTGCGCATGTTGGCGAGGTTGATGGCGGGACCGCCGGGATCAGCGGGCCATGGCGTGAGCTCAGCGCCTACGCGTTGTCTCGTCGAAGCCCGGCCTTGGCGCGGCGCTCCGCTCGGCGATGGGTTAGCGCCCTGGGAAACCGCGGTGCCGCTGGGCGTTAGGGTGCACCGACTGTCTTCCGCCCCGCAGATTCTGGCGCAAAGGGACGAGAAGGGCGCGACGCACTTTAGCCCGCGCGGGAAGGCGACAAAGTGACCCAAAATGGGCGCTCCCAACGCTCTGGTCGAGCCAGGGTCAGGCCCCAACTTTTGAAACAAACTTTTGCATAAAAATTCGCCTTGCTTTTCAGTGAGTTTCGTTGTTGCGAAATTGTTGATTTGTGCATCTAAGCTCATTTCCTTTGCCGCTGTGGCGAATACGTGGGCCTTCCAGCAACCGATAGGATGCATATCCGCCAGCGACACCAATAATTGGAAACACAGGAAGCTCGATCCCTGCGACAGCCAAGGCCGTCAAAAAGAGGTAGGAAATCGGTGAACGTAAGACATTTCTAAGGTGTAAAATTGAAAACACAGCAACACCTGTCATCTCGGCGACAGTCCATATCGAATTAACCAGCCTAGCGTTTCCACTAAGACAAAATACCAGTATTACAAAATCAAAGCAATGAGCAACAACTAAAGTGGTGATGCAACAAATTCCAGGAAGCAATTGTATTGAAGTCGTGCATCAAAAACATTACGCCTTGCTAAAAAATAATTAAACCCGGATCAATCGCCGAAAACGACACGCCAGCCTCACGCCGCCGTCAATGCCCGGTTCCAAAAACAGTTCTTAAAAACAATTCTTCGAGTGTCTAGAGTCTTTAGGGCTGACTACCAGGGTTAAATAACAGGGCATTAGCTACCACAAACAACCCACCTTCTGTTTTTACATAATCAGTGTAAATAGCGACAAAGTGAAATCCGAACCTAGACAAATACTCTGTTACCTCATTTAAGGAACCGCCATCAGTTCCAGCCTTCGGCATAAAATCGTTAAACTCAAAATATATGAAACTTACGGAATTATTTGAGAGCATTTTTTCGCTACCTTTCAAAACTCTAAAATCACAACCCTCAGTGTCAACTTTTAGAATATCAATTTTTTTTATGTTGTTATCTACACAGAACTGATCGACGGTTTTCACTTCGACAGTTAATTGTTTCGCCTTAAGCTCGCCGCGCACAGCAAACCTAGCATTATTCGTCAGGCTGTTTATCAGACCAGCACCGTCATATGCATAAAAAGCTTGCATCCCGCCTGTATCGCTCAGAGCCAAATGAACAGGCTGAAAGCGGTTGTTGATTATATTTCGTTCAAGCTGCTCAAATGTCTCTTGATGTGGCTCAAAAGCGAATACATTGCACACGGGAAACATACGAAGGATGCCTTTAGAAGTAGCGCCAACATTTGCGCCAACGTCAAAGGCTACTTGAATAGGTTTATTGAATGCGGCACTAAGCTTTCTAATGTCATCTAGACTGTCAACCCCATACGCGTGCCGCGCATCGCGGACAACATACCCAAATCTGGCGGCGATTTCTTTGATTATATTTTTAATCAGCTGAGACAAATGCGCCATCCTTTGTAACCAATATTCGCCAAGTGAACGCCAAGTTAAAGTGGGTTATGCCACAGCTAAGGATTTTTGGCAAACTTGAACCAGAGCCCAAAATCCGCAGTGGGCTTTTGGACGATGCGGTCATGCGGCGGATTCTGCCAACAAACAATTTTAAAATCAAATAATTACTTACGACGGCTGATGCCCGTCACCCGCAGCCCTGCCCGCCGCCGGGCGCTCGGCCTGTTGCTGCTGATGCTTGACGGCGGCAAGGCCAAGCTTCCGCGCCCTGATCGGCGTCGGTCAACAAAGGCTTTCACCCTGTCCGCATGGCTCATCCGCTGCGGCTCCGGCGCTGGCGCAGCCTGCATCGTTTTTGTCGCGTCCCTGGCTCGTCTTAGCCGCGAGCGCAGAGTGATGGGGTTGACTCCCTCCGCGCGGGCCTGCGCTGCGACACTTTCGATGCGCGGCTTTCGTCCCTGCTCGAGGCGCTTGCGTTGAGCGCGCTCCCTGTCTGCGGCGAGCTTCCGTTCGCGTCCGGTCGAGCCATCAGCCATGCGCGACGCCTCCCGCGATCTTGATCCGCAGCGCGCCCCAATGGTCGAGGACGGCAACGGCTTTGTCGACGCTGTAGGCGACACTGTGCGGCAGGCCGTTGACAATAAACCAACGCTGTAGCTGCTCCTGCTCCTCGGTTAGATCCTCGCCGAGCCGTTTCAGCTCCAAGGCGTGCACCAGGCCGCTCGGCGCGACGAGAATAAAATCAGGCCAGCCTCTTTGAAGGCCCATCGCTTTGAGCCGAGCGCCCGTCCTCGCGTCTCGGGCCTCCCCGGCGGGAAAGTGGCTCCAACGCCATTCCGGGCGCGCGTAGTCGCGAAGAAGCTTGGCGACAGCGAGATGTAGCGTGATTTCCTTCGGGCGCACCCGCGGGGCTCGGCGGGCTCGGGGACGACGGCCTTCCGCCAGGGCGAGCAGGGGCGGGCAGGCGGCGCTCATGCGTTGCCCTCCGCTTTGACGAGGGCGAGGTCGGCGAGGTCGGCGGGCCGAGCAGCAGGCTCGTCGAGAAGCTGACGAAGGCGATCATGCCGCCCTTCCAGCGGGGCTCGGCGGGCTCGGGGACGACGGCCTTCCGCCAGGGCGAGTAGGGGCGGGCAGGCGGCGCTCATGCGTTGCCCTCCGCTTTGACGAGGGCGAGGTCGGCGAGCCGAGCAGCTGGCTTTTCGAGAAGCTGACGAGGGCGATCATGCCTCCCTTCCGCCAGGGCTATCGCGCGGGGTTTGGGCCGGGCAGCAGGCTCGTCGAGAAGCTGACGAGGTTTCTGAGGCGGGTTGTGCGTCAACACACCTAATGTTTCTTCTATATAGTGAGTGTTGACGCACAGGCTCTCAAGCCGGTGCAGCCACAAGCCCCAGATGGCGAACGTCGCTGCGGCGATGATGGCTTCTTGCTCATCGAGGCAGGTCCCATCCGTAGCGGGCTCTGCGAGCTCAGGCTCCCCCGGTGGGGTGAAATCCGATGACGCACATGACGCACATGACGCATTTTTCCTATGAGTACCTTTCCCGGCATCTGCCGCCAATTCGTCAGTAGGGGAAAGTGCGTCATGTGCGTCATGCGTCAGCGCCTTTCTGACCCACGGACGCCCCATCTCGGTCCGCTTTCCGCGTTCCCATCCGAGCCGATCGAGTATCTGAGCAATGCGCCTTGGGTCGGCGGTCCCGATCTTCGATTTGTGGAAATGCAGCGCGCCTTCGGCGATCTCGGCAATCGTCGCCTGCTCCCTATCGGAAAGCCATTGCTCGATCGGCTCCACCCAAGCGTCGTCTTCAAAGCGCGCCTCTTGCTCGGGCTTTATGACGGTCGCCTCGAAGTCGCGATCAGGCCACCATTTGACGCCGCTGCGATATGCGACGACGGCTTCGGCGAATATCTGCTCGCGATCGGCTGCGAGTTTGTCGAGGTCGATCTTGCCGACTGCGACGGGCCAGAAGCGGCGACCGCCCGTCTCGTCGCGCAAATAGGTCGAGCGGTTTGTCGTTCCGATGAAAATGCACTGTCGCTTTTCGTGAACCTCACGCCGGCCGTAGCTCGGGCGGTAGATTTCGACTTCAGGCGCGCGGCCTCGGCTTCTCTTTCAGCCTCCTGCCTGGCGGCTTCGGCCTCGGCTTCCTGGGCTGCGAGAATCCGGGCTTTAGCGCCGTCCAGCTGCCCCTGCGCCGCGCCCCACGCCATCTTGAGCCGGAACTCGTCGGTGGAGCCAAAAAACCGCTCATATTGGTCGTAGGCTTCCTTAGCCGCGAGAGTTAGTGCCTCTATGTCTTCCATCGTGCTTTTCCTTCTCCGAATTGGCCGAATAGTTTCGTCCATTTCGCTTTTTGCCCCGGATGGGCGCGGTCCCAACTGCTTTTGATTTTGGCATATTCGACTTCTTCTTGGGGCGTGCGGCCTTCCCTAGGAATGTAGGACAGCTTGACTATCTCAAACAAACTGAAGGACCCGCCGCTCTCGATTTCCAGCCGCTCCACGCGGCGCTCAAGCGCTTTGCTCATGCATTCCGCTCGCTTTCGAGCGCAGTGATCCGCTTTTCGAGTTCCGTCGTCTCGACGAGCTTGACGAAGCCTTCCAGGAGACGGGCCACATCGGCCGCTTCGCCGGGGGTAATCTCGCCGGCAGCGGTGGCGCCGATAATCGCGCTCATCGCCTGCGCGGCGTCGGCGGCACTCTCGATCTTCGGCAAGGCAAACGTGAGGGGACGATCCCGCCTCGGCGAAAGGATGCGCTCCATGCACAACCGCAACGCCGTTGTGTCGCCATCCAACGCCAAATGGATCGCTTTGCGGGTGAGCGCCGCCGCTTCGCCGTCGAGTAGCGCTTCGGCCGCGCGAGTGGTCTTGTTCCTGGCGCCGGGCGGGCGGCCGGCGGGATTGCCGCTGCGACCCCGCTGGAACCGCCCGCCGGCCTGTTTCGGGGCTGTTTTTTCAATCTCTCTCACGCACAAGCTCCCGAGTAACAGGGTCCATTAAGCCGCGGGCCTGGAGCTCGCGCTCAAGATTGAGCAAGCGGCTGGCGCAGTTCGCATAGCCGCGAGCGACCGGTCCGCCCGCGAGCGCCTCGATCCAAAACTTCCCGGCCTCGTCCATCCAGAATTTGAAGCTCGCGTCGGGGTGGTGAATGAACCTTGGCGTGGTTTTGCTATCGGCCATCGACGGTCCCCCTCCTCAATTCGATAGATTCGCTGTGACCCGCCACGATGTTCCGCGCCGTGATCCTTTCCGGCCATCCGTCCGGCGGGCGGTTCCACCAGTTGCGAGGGCGCTCGTTCTCGGCCTGCATTTCGTCGAGCAGCTTTTCGACGGATGCGCGCGCTTTCCGATGCTCCTCGCGGTCAAAGGGCTGAGCCGAGCAGCTGGCTTTTCGAGAAGCTGACGAGGGCGATCATGCCTCCCTTCCGCCAGGGCTATCGCGCGGGGTTTGGGCCGGGCAGCAGGCTCGTCGAGAAGCTGACGAGGGCGACCATACCGCCCCTCCGCTTTGACGAGGGCGAGGTCGGCGAGCCGAGCAGCACAGCAGATCGAAGCGCTTTCACTATGACGCGCACGCGCCGATGGCCGGGTTCGCGCGGCCGGCCGCCTCGGCTTGCGAGTGGCCTTTCGAGGCTTCTTGGGTGGGCTGTGCGTGGACACACCTAATCCTTCTTCTAATAAGCGACTGTCCACGCACAGCCTCTCAAGCCGGTGGAGCCACAAGCCCCAGATTGCGAACGTCGCTGCGGCGAGAGTCTCCCGCTGGGCTTGCCGCTTGGCGGCCATACGGAGGCACTGCTTCTCTCTTTCAGCTTGGCGCTGATCCTCGGTCATGTTGGCTCGGCGCTTCCGCTCCGAGCGCCTACGGGTGTCGCGCCGGGCTTCCGCCATGCTCATGTCGATTGGCGGGATCTGATACGCGCCGATCTCAACCCGCTCGGCCTGCGTGAGCCCGATGATGCGGCCGAGGCGAGCGCGGGCGAGCGGCGCCGGCTTTACGGGGGTGTCGGCCGCTTCAAGCGCAGCTTCTCGGAATGCGGCAGGAACGTGATTCAGCGCCCGGAATGGCGCATTCTTGCCGCGACAGAGCATATTGCTCGCTGTCGGGTCGCCCCAGCGCGCGGGGCGCGTATCGCTCTCGCCCGCGTAATAGGACTTGTCGAATTGCAGACCGGCGCGCTTCATTTCGACGAGAGCGGCGCGAAGGTCGCCGGGCGTCAGGTGCTGCCAGCGCTGAGCAATCGCCTTTTGCGCGTGCGCCCTCTGGATCGTCGCGATCTTAAGCGAAAGCCGCGCGTTCTCGCCAAGCTGCCGCGGAGCTTCCGCTGAGCCCTCCAGCGCGTCGGCGGGAACCAAGTCTTCCCGGTAGACGATTGGCGAAAAGCGCTGCGCGTGCGCATCGAGATAACCGATCGGCCAATCTGCGCAGTCACCTGCGCCTTGCGCTTGGCTCCGGGGCGTCGTATTTTTCGCCTCGAACGCGCCGGGAAGCCGTTCTTTTCGGGGGTCGCCGTCCGCTCTTGCGGCGGCGGCCCTCGGCTTTTCATGGGCGCCCATCGGTCAAGCCGCCCCCGCGTCCGAGATCGAGGCGCGCGACAGTTCATCGGCGCGGTGGGCAAAGGTGCGCATCGTCGCCCAAGCCTCGCAATCCGCCACCCGATACAGAATCTTCCGCGGGCCAAATCGAACCCACTGAGGGCCGTCCCCTGTGACGCGCCAACGGTCGGCTGTGCGCTGCGCCACGTGGTAGCGTTCGCAAAATTCGGCAGGCGTCAGGTAATCAGGCATGTTGCACTCCTTCGATGGCGCAATCGAGCGCCACAAGGATGCATACCGCGCAATTAAGTGATTTTAAATCAATGACTTGTGGGGAGGATGCAGCAAAAATATTTCATGACTTCCCCACAGACCGCCTGCTGTTGATCGCGTCCTTTATGGCGTCGTCAATAGTCGCCTCAGGTGGCGCAGGTCTAAAGATCAGGCGACAAATCTCTGAAACAAATTCACAGCACGCGGTCGCTCGTCCGCTCCCACCCCGTTTTGTGGCCTCACTGGCGCGGACCAATCCCTTATCCGTGTGGCGGATCAAAAACTCGTCCAGTTCATTCACGAGCCGACGCAAGCTCCGGTCGCCGCCCGCATCAGCTTGCCACGGTTCAGCAATCTCACCCGCGCGTGATAGCCGTTCTCGCCAAGTCTCGACATTCTCAATCTCTCGCTCCAAAGGTCCGCTCTCACCAAGACGCGGCGTCCGCACATAGGATAACAAAGGTATGTCTTTGAATTGCTGCTTATATTGCTGCTCATCACACAGGGCCATCGTCACTGCGGACAGCGAGCAGTCGTCCAGCGCCCGGAGCCCGTCGACCAACTTGCTGGCGAGCCTGTGTAACCGCCGCAATTCCTTTCGGCTTACGCCCGGCTTTGGCAATCCTCGCTTCCGCGAGCGGGCCTTGGAACGCGCCTGAACGACGATACTCACAAGGTCCAGTCGCGCTTCGTCAGACAGCCCCAATGACGGGGCGAGCCGGTCCCATGTCGCGCGGTCGATTACATTCCAGCCCCCGGCGTCGCAGTCTGGCGGGATGCGCGACAGTAGCGTGGGCATTTAAGCCGTCCGCGCCAGCGTAATCACATTGTCGCCTGCTCCCGCGCCAGTGACGCGGGCCGCCCAAAAGTCTAACGCCCTCGCTCTCTCGGCGGCAAAGTCGTGACGCTGGTAAACACCCGCCACGCCAACTAATTTGGCCGGCTGATGCGCCAGCAATTTGTCGCAGATGATACTGTCAAACCCTTGCCGAACGAGCGCTGTGACGCCAGTGCGCCGGAAGTCGTGCAAAACCCAGGCGCTAAGAGGCTTGCCAAGCTTCGCCAGTTCACGATCTAAATCGGTCTTAGCCTTCGAGAAGCCCGAAATGCTCGTCCTGCCGGTGGAAGAAAATACAAAGTCGGTCCCCTCGCGGCGTGGCATTTCACGGAGAACATTTTGGGCAGCGTGCGATAAATGGACATCATGAGGTTTTCCATTCTTCATTCGCGAGCCGGGGATAGTCCAAAGGCTTAAATCAGCCGAAAGTTCCGACCAACGCATACCCGCTACTTCTTCGCGACGCTGCAAGGTCAGTATGGCTATGCGGTAAAAGCCCCTCCATAGGCAGGAAAGACCCTCCGTAGCCTCCCACACAGCCGCTACCTCAAAATCGTTCAACACGCGCTCCCGCGACGACGTAGCGGCGGCAATTGGCAAGCCTTGAAATGGGTTCGAGGCGACTTTCCCTCTTTTGTAGGCCCACGAGTAAGCCGCCCTGGCGTAGGCCATGACGCGAGCGGCGGTCGTCACTTTGCCAGCCTTTACGAGCCGGTCCAAAGCGTTCACAGCGTCGGCGCGTGTAATCTTGGAGGCAGGGCGGGGCATCATGCCGGCGCATGTGGTTCGTATCGCTCGAAGGGCTTCCGCGGCATATCGAGGACGGCGCGACGAAAGATGGATCGAGGCCCATTCATCAACCAGAGCGGCAAAGGTCAGGGCGGCGTCGGCGCGCTCGCGCTCGGCTTCAGCTCTCGCCTTGGAGCGTTCGGCTTTCGGGTTGATGCCTTTTGCCACGTCGCCTAGTCGCGAGCGGGCCGCGTCGCGTGCTTGATCGATCGTCAGATTGCCCCAGACGCCTAATGGCTCACGAACCTTCCGCTTAGTGGCCGGACACGTCCATTGAACGATGAAGGTTCGCGTTCCCTTTGCAGTCACTCGCACGCCAAGGCCGGGGCAAAGGACATCAAACACCAATCGATCTTTTTTGCCCGCGTCGACGGTCAGCGTGGCAAGAAACTTGTCTGTCAGCTTTGGCATTGTCGCCTCTTTGGGCTTTCTGCGGACCTCCTGCGGACCCGATCTAAGGTCCGCTACGGGTCCGCATGGCGGCCTATGGCGGGCATTTAATCAGAGGGCGCATTTACAAGCAAGTGAAAAGACGGCGTTTGGCGGAAAATGGCGACTTGTTGCGCGGACCCTTCCGCAGACTACGAATCTGGGGGTCAGAGGTTCGAATCCTTTCGGGCGCGCCATTTCAGAACAGAACTCTGAACGCCGACTGCGACCGATTTCCCGCCTGAGGAGGCGGCGACCAGGGTGCGCAGCAGTTCTGATTTCGATCCCATGATGCGGACTTCCTTGTCGGCGACCTCGACGCGCTGGGCCAGGGCGCGCAGGTGGTCGCGGCGGTAGCCGCCGCCTTCCAGCCGTATGCGCTGGCGGGCCACCCGGGCGAAGGTCTTGACCATATCGGGGCTGACAGCCTGATTGCCGGCGTTGTCGAGCGCGGCCTGGGCGCGCGCCGCGTCTGCGCGGGCCTGTTCCCGAATCGCTTTGAGGCCGGCGATGCGCTCTTTCAGGCCGGGTGCGTCGAGATCGGCGACGCCGGACTCGATGGCGTCAAAGAGCCGGTTGAGCCGCTGATCGGTCTCGGTGATCCGCTTGTTGAGTTCGGCAAGGTGCTCGCGGCGGCGCTCGGTGCGCTCCTGACGGCGGTCGAGGACGCCGGCGAGGATGGTTTCCAGCCGCTCGGGCTGAAGCAGGCGCTCCTCCAGGTGACTCGCGACCAATTGATCGAGCCGGTCCATCGGGATCGAGCGGCCCTTGCAGCCGGTCTTGCCCTGCCGGGCCTGGGTCGAGCAGGTGTAATAGCGATACACGCCGCCCGCGCTGCCCTTGCCGGTCCTGAGCGTCATCGCGCCCCCGCATTTGGCGCAGAAGCAGATGCCGGTAAGGAGGGTGGGGCCGCTGGTGACGCGCGCCGGCGTCATCATGGGGTGGCGCGACTTGAGGCGAGCCTGCACGGCGTGGAAGGTTTCGCAGTCAATCAGCGGCGGACAGGCCATGATCGCGACTTCGCTCTCGGGCTTCCTCTCCCGGTCCTTGTGCGAGCGCGTGTTGAACCTGTGCTCGCCGATATAGGTCGTGCGGGTCAGGATGGCGTGGATTTGCGCAAGGCCCCAACGCCCGCCGTCGCGGGTGAAGATGCGCCGTTCGTTGAGGTAGCAGGCGATGGCCTTGACGCCCATCGGGCCGGATGTGCCATCGCCTTCCAGGAACAGGCGGTAGATAAGCCGCACGGCGTCGGCGTGCAGCGGGTCGATCTCCAGCTTTTTCTTGGTCTTCGATCCCCGCTGCTCGGCGGCGACGATGCGATAGCCGATCGGCGGTAAGGCGCCGTTCCAGAAGCCCTGACGGGCGTTCTCGTTCATCGCCCGCAGGACGTGCTTGGCGTTCTCCTTGGACTGGTATTCGTCGAACAACGCCATGATCTGCCGCATCATGACGTGCATTGGATCGTCGCCCATCTCCTGGGTGATGGAGACGAGCTTCACCCCGTTCTTGGCGAGCTTCCTGACATAGAACTCCAGCTCGAAGTGGTCGCGGAAGAAGCGCGAGAAGCTGTGAACCACGACTATATCGAAGGGTGCGGGCTTGGACGTTCCCGCCTCGATCATCCGCTGGAACTCGGGCCGGCGGTCGTTGGTGGCGGAAGCGCCCGCTTCGATGAAGGTCTCGACCAGCTCGTAACCGCGCGAGGAGCAATAAGCTTCGCCCTGCCTCTTCTGATCGGGGATGGAGACATCATGCTCGGCCTGCCGCGCCGTCGAGACGCGCAGATAGAGGGCGGCGCGTAGCGGCACGGTCATGGCGTATGTCTCCTTCTCAACTCATCGGCACGGCCCGAACAGCTCATCGAAGAGGTCGCCAAACCACGCCTCGAATACGTCCACCTCGGCTTGCGTAACCGAAATATGCTCCGGCCAGTCGTCGGTGACAGTCCAGGTCGAGAGGTCGTGCTTCGGCGGCCGGCCCGTAAATGGCCAAGGGTGGCCGAGCAACGCTTCAAGCTGCTCGGATGCGGTCGGCGGGCGTTCCTTGCGAAGTCTGGCCATTGCGCCAGAATCGCCGAACGGGGCCGTTCGAAGAATAGCCTTTTTCTACGCCGGAAGCCTCCGCGCACCAGAGCGTAAAAATACTTGCGCGCGGCGGCGCGGGGCGGAAACGGCGTAGGGGCAGCGGCGGTCGTCACGCCGCCTGCAAAGCCTTCTGCACCGCCTTGGGCGCACGGTCGATGACCAGGAGATAGGCGCGCGTCGGGCCTTCCGGCTGGCGCAAGCCCTGCTCCCAATGGCGCAGCGTGTTGACGCTGAAGCCGAACCGGCCCGCGAACTCCTCCTGCGTCATGGCGAGCTTCGTCCTGATCGCCTTCACGTCGATGGCCTCGGGGACATGGACGCGATACGCCTTGGCGTCGGCCTCGCCCTTGGCATAGGCCACCGCCTCCTCCATGCCCCGCCGGATGCTGTCCGCTACCTTGCTCATGTCTTTCTCCTCTTGAACGCCTCGACCAGCATGGCGGTCAGGCGCTTGAAGTCGTTGCGATCCTGCTGGCTCAGGTCGGCGCGGTCGTTCTTGGCGTAGGCGGTCAAAGCGAACAGCGGCATGTCGGCGTCGTGGTAGAAGTAGATCACCCGCGCGCCGCCACGCTTGCCGCGTCCCTCCAACGCCCATCGCAGCTTGCGAACGCCGCCGGCGCCGGGGATGAGATCGCCCGCCGAAGGGTTGTAGGCGAGATAATCGACCAGCAGCATCCGCTCCGCCTCGTCCATCAGCTTGCTGCGTCGCCGCCAGAAACTCCGGCGTCTCGATCACCGACACGGGCGCCTTGTCGAGCCATAGCGCATACTACTCCATTGGATCAGGGTTCGCAATCGAATTATCTGGTGCATTGGACTAGACGAGAAGCTGAACCTAAAGCCCCAACCCGATCTGCCGCTTGCGGCTGAAGCTCCACTCGATGCCGCCGTCGTCGCGACGGACGCCGCTGATGTGTTGGTCGAGACGCTTCTCCAGGACCGGCTGCCAGGGCACGAGCTGGAAGCCGAGCCCGTCCTCGATCATGGCGAAGCGCCCGCTGGCGAGATTGGCGACGCCGGCCAGCCGGCCGGTGACATACTCGCCGGGCCCCGACGGGGCGTAGGTCAGGCCACGCTCGGCGGCCATCTCCTTGCCGACGCGCTCCACCTCCTGCCGCTCCAGTACCGCGACGGTGCGCCGGGGGATGGAGATGACGCCGTCCTTCACGGTGGCATGGCCCATTTCGACGAGCCGCTCGGCGCGCCGGTCGAGCGCGGTGTTCACCTCTTGGCCGAAGCCGGTCTTGGCAAGCGAAAGAGGGTCTTTTGCAACCAGCTCCCGGTCGAGCCAGGTCGCCCCGTCGCTACTGACCTGACGCTCGAGGTCGAGCGTCGACAGCGTGCGGATCGAAAAATCCTTCGGCCGCGCTCGGGGCGTCATAGGCCACTGCCGCGCTCGGCGATGTCGCTCGGGGATTTTCCAATGGTCGGCGTCGATCGCGCTCGACGTGCCCGGCGCGGCGCAAGGCCTCCAGCCGGCGCACATGGGAGCGAATGAAGGCGTCCGGGTCGCCGTGGCGCTGCTCGATGATGTCCCGTCGTCGCTTCCAGATGCAGGCTCGGCCGGTAGACGCCGCCATTGGCTTCCGCCATGTCCCGGATGTTGAGGTCGCCGGCCCGGGGCTCGGCCTTGGTCGGCGCCGGATCGAGCGACGACGATATGGCCGCGCCGGATGTCCTCCAGGCGCGCGGCGTCCGCCGTCTCGACGTAGTGGGTGCGCCCGTCCACGCCATCGATGACGAGATGCAGCCGGTCGCCCAGCTCGTCGCCGGCCAGGCCCTTGGCGAGCACGCGGCCCACGATCGGCTCGGTGATCTGCTCGCCATGCGCCGCATATTGCGCGGGGGCGCGTTCGTGGGCGAGGCCGTGGTCGGCGAGCGCCCGGTGCATCGTCTTGATGATGTCGCCGCGCTCGCCCATCTCGCGCAGCGTCGGCTCGGCGCGCGGTGAGATCGACCAACGGCCGACCTCGACCTCGGTCGCCAGCCCCATGCTCTCCAGCCTGCGGGCGCGCGCGATCAGCAGCGCACGGTTCCGCCGCGCCGTCTCCAGCATGTCCCGGTCGGGCCGCAGGTCGGCGAACGCGTGGCTCGCCTCCTGCTCGGCGATCAGCATGCGGTCCAGGCGAGTGAAGCGCTCGGCGTCCACCTCGCGCTCGAGCTGGCGGCTGACCTCCTGCTCGGTCTGCCGGCCCAGCTCCAGCGTCACGATCTCGCTGGCCCGCTCGCGGACGCCGTGGGCGATGTAGTCGCCGGCGATGTTGAGAATCTTTCCGTCCTCGGTCACGCCGCGCACCAGGATGTGGGTGTGCGGGTGGCCGGTGTTGTGGTGATCGACCGCGATCCAGTCGAGCTTCGTGCCGAGGTCGGCCTCCATCGCCCGCATCAAGTCGCGGGTCGTCGTCCTGAGGTCGGCCAGCTCGACGCCTTCCTCGGCGGACACGATGAAGCGAAACTGGTGGCGGTCGTCGCGGCCCCGGTCGAGGAAGGCGCGGCCGTCCTCGGCATCGCGCTCTGCGGAATAGACTTGGCCCTTCTCCCCGTCGCGCCGGACGCCATCGCGCTCCAGATAGCGCAGGTGAGCGTCCACCGCCTTCGCGCTCGCGAAGCGACGACCGCGCGCCGCGCCGCGCTGCGGGTTGAGCTTCACGATCCGCGCCTTCACCGTCACGCGCCGCGCGCGCGTCCGCACGCCGTTGGCGTCGCGGCTCCAGGCGTTCCTCCCCTTCAGCCCAGCAGCGGCCGCGGCGCCCCGACCGCGCGCATTGAAGCGACCGCTCCCCTTCCCGGCCGAACCCAGCCGATTGGGGTCGCCCCCGGCGCGCCGGATGGCCTGATGCACCTCGGCGAGGAATGTCTTGGGGCGCGGCCGGACGGCGCGCACGGCGCGCCCACCGGCGCGGTCGCGGACCCGGCCGGGACGGACGCGGAAATGGTCGTCGCCGCTCGCCATGCGGCGACGATTGGAAGATCAAACGGTCGATAAAAGGTCGAAAATGGCGGCGTAGCGCTGTGGCGTAGAAAAACTTGCTCCAGCGTAGAAGCAGCAAAGCGCCGCTCGGCGCACATTGCGAGCGCCCTACAGAAACCTTTGAAAAGACGAACACACTTTGATTGCTAGCGATCTTCGCACCGTGCGGCCTCGCCGGCTCCAAGCGAAAAAACAATGTGCAGACAAACATTTAGGAACGAAGTTCCGGGAGCGAGGACTCTCGCTTTATCTTGCCTTTCATCGGTCGCTTGCGCTCTCTCCGCTTGGCTCGCGCCAAAGGTGCGAGAGACTGCGCCAACATGGGCCAGAGTGCGAAAACCCTCATGGGCCTGCTCCGAGCTCGGAACGCGCGACGAAAAAGCTGGAGGTCCGCGTCGCGGCGACTGCTTTTGGTGCGCTCCACGTGCGAGCCGGAGGCGCTTCGTTCGCGAAAATCTTGTCGCCGGAATGTGCCGGGAAGAGAGGATGGAACGCAGCCATTCTGCTGCTCGAACCATCGCCGGACACCATGCCGGAGGACGCTTCTGGCACCAGCGCGGCGAAAAATATCGGCGAGACCAGCGTGTGGATTGGCGCGGTTGTTGGCCCCTTCGGCCCATCGAAACCGAGCCGCGGCGGCAAGCCGGCGACGTATCGACGGTCTCGGATGGCAGCGGACGACGACCGCGCAGATGCTGCTCGTAGCGACGCGGACCGGCATTGTATGCGGCAAGAGACCCGCTCGGTCCATAGCGTCCAAACGTCTCGGTGAGATAGGCGGCGCCGGTCAAGATCTTGTCATGCGGGTCGGAGGGATCGGGTCCGAGGCCGTGCTTGACACGCAGCTCCTCGTAGGTCGCCGGCATGACCTGCATGAGCCCGATCGCGCCCTTGTCCGACACGGATTTCGCGTCGACATCGCTCTCGGCGCGCGTGACCGCGCGTAGCCAGGCGACAGGGATATGGAAACGCCGCGACGCTTCCTGCATCGCATTGGCGACGACATTTGTGGTCGCTCGGCTGGAGGTCCGTTTGTCCGGAATTCGGCCCGAGCGAACGTCGGCGATGCCACAACTGCGCAGTTGATCGCGCCAATCAGGGCGCACGAACGGATGAAACGAGCGCGCATCAATCGTCCTCCCGCCTCCATATCAGGACCGAGCGGCCGATGCGCGTTTCGATCGGAAAGGCGCCAAAGTAGCGCCCTGTAGGGAGGCAGGCTCGTACCAGTTGAGCAGGAAAACTTCGCCGGGAAGGAGAAGGAAGCCTCCGCGCCAAACGGGCAGCGGACGGCCCAAGTGATCCCGTTCGCGCGCGGGTCCCTGACGATGCCGTCTACGCTGACGTCGAGACCGTCGCGGCAGATTTTCTACCCCGGCGATACCGCCACACGTTTGAAGAGTGGCGCGCCCTTGGGAAGTACGATGCTCGTCGAGCCATTTCGTTAGTGGCTCCGAAGGGAGCGGCCACGACAGGTGCTGTTCGTCTACTCCTGCAGTTGATCTCGTCATCGGCCTGTGTCGCCAATGCGCGCCTTCTGTCTGCGCGAGCGTCGAAACGGCCTGCGACGCTAATCGCGATGAGCCAACGTGATGGCAATCCGCCGAAACTCTGGCATAATTGAAAGCTATGGACGCGAGCGACTCTATCACTGCCGCGGTGTTTTCTGCGTTCGTCAAATGCCCGACGAAAGCGCATCTTTTAACGATCGGCGAGCGCCCGGCGGGCACTTTCTTCGCCGACATTGAGGCGCGCATATCGTCTATGTATAAAGAGATGGCGAAGCGACACCTTCGTGTCTCGGCCGAGGTGGCGGACCTTCTCGATTTCGGGCATGTGCGTTGCAATTTCGACTATGCGACCATCACGCAAAGTGTCGACTGTGAAACAGCCCTCTATGATTTTACGCCGTCGCCGCACAGACCGCGCCGCCGCCAATCGCAGAAACTAAAGCCATCACACATCTTTTCCCCTATCTTGTTTAAACCCTGGAGTAAGGTGGACGTCTCCGACAACCTGCTCATGTGTTTCGGGGCTCTCGCGCTGTCGCAGGTCACTGGAATACTGGCAGATTGCGGAACACTGATCTACGGCGAGACGCAGCGCCGAAAAACTGTGAAGATCGGTGATCACTTGGCCCGGACTCGCCAGATCATCGAAGCGATCAGGGTAACTTGCTGCGGTCGGAAGGAGCCCCCGCTCATCCTGAACGGGCACTGCGCCGTCTGCGACTTCCAGCTTAGGTGTCGCGGCCTCGCCGTCGCGGATGACAGTTTGAGCCTGCTCAGCGCTATGACCAGCAAGGAGCGGGCGAAATGCAATGCCAAGGGAATATCAACGATAACGCAGCTGTCCTACGGCTACCGCCCCAGGCGGCGTAAGCGCGTCACGCCTGACGCCGAGGACTCTACAAAATCGGCCAAGCGCAGCGCCGCAGATATGAGAAACGATCATAAACTCAAAGCTTTGGCTATCAAGAAGGGCCAGATTCATGTTGTCGGAAAACCGTTGCTAAAATTTGACGGCGTCCCGACTTTTTTCGATGTCGAAGGGATGCCAGACAGAAGCTTCTACTATCTCATCGGGCTTCGCTTCGAACGTGACGGAGATCAGGTCGAGCGCTCGTTCTGGGCCGACGGCCCCTCTGAGGAGCGCGTAATGTGGGAGGACTGTCTGAGGGTGTTAAAGGAGATTGGAAACCCGCAGATAGTTAGCTATGGCGCATACGAAGCCCGATTTCTCAAACAGATGAAGGAGCGTCACACTTCGGCGCTCAACGACGTGGAATTCGTCGATCAGCTCATCAAAACGTCAGTCAACCTTCTCGGGTGCATGTACGGAAAAATCTATTTTCCGACGTATTCGAACGGTCTCAAGGAGGTCGGGCGATACCTTGGGTTCGAATGGGCTTGGCCGCAGGCTTCGGGGGCAGCGGCACCATTTCTGCGGCGGGCTTGGGAGCTGGGCGCGGACGAGGGCCCCAAACGCGAATTGATCCGCTACAACATTGACGACTGTCGAGCCGCCACGACCGTCGCGGACGCGCTGGTGCGCATTTGCGGGGGCGGCCCGTCTAGCGTGGAGGCGGTCGATGTCAGTTCGCTGGATGTCGGTTTCCAACACAATTGGGGAAGAATCGACTGTGCCCTGCCAGAGTTTGAAAAAATCAACAGCGCCGCGTACTGGGACTATCAACGGGACAAAATATATATTCGATCAAATCCGCACCTTCGGGGAGCTGCGAAAAGAAAGCGCAGACTCAGCTGCCGTTCTCTGCGCGTGAACACGACGGTTGGAGCCTCTCGACCACGCAACTGCCCAGCCTGCAATTCGACACGTATATCCATGAATGGAAGGTGGAGCAGGATACTTTTAGACATCAAGTTTGCTAATTTCTGCTCACGTAGACGGGTAATAAAGTATATCACCCATCAATATAAATGCAAAGACTGCGGCACATCATTCTCCTCTGATGACCGCTATTTACACAAGTCAAAGTATAGTGAAAATATTCTTGCGTATGTAATATATAGCATTATAGAGGTGCAGATTCCTCAATTTAAATTGCCAGACATTATGCAGAAGCTATTCGGTATTTCTTTGGTTCAGTCAACCATAAATAGAATGGCGCAAAGAGGCGCTGAAAATTATCGCGATGCATACGATGAAGTCAAGAAAAAACTTTTGCTTGGATATCTGATCCACGCAGATGAAACGCATGTTAGCGTGAAGGGAAAAGATTCATACGTGTGGGTGTTTGCTAGCATGGAGGAGGTAATTTATATTTGGTCTGAGACACGAGAAGGTTGCAATGCCACTGAGTTTCTTAAAGGATTTAAAGGGGTATTGGTATCAGATTTTTATTCAGCTTACGATTCGGTGAATTGTCCGCAACAAAGATGCTTAATTCACCTAATGCGTGACTTGAATGAGGATATTCATAAAGAGCCATTCAACCATGAAATCAAGGAGGTTGCACAGGAATTTGCAACGCTTTTAAAGTCCATAATTGAGACGATAGACCGATTCGGTCTAAAAGCTCGCTTTCTTAGAAAACATAAACTAGCTGTCACTCGATTCTATAACACACTGCTTTGTCGTAGATATGACACCGAGCTTGCCCAAAAAGCTCAGGAAAGATTCAGGAAAAATAGAGATCGGCTATTTACATTTTTAGATTATAATAACGTGCCTTGGAACAATAACAATGCAGAGCACGCTATTAAGTCGTTTGCCGCTTTGCGCAACAATATCGATGGACCAACTACTGAGCGCGGCATCAAGGATTATCTAATTTTATTAAGTATTCAGCAGACTTGTGCATACAGAGAAATAGATTTCTTTGGGTTTCTCCGGTCCGGAGAAAAAACGCTTGGCGGCTATGCCGGCAAGCGGGGTCGCTAATCTGCGGACCTGGCGAAGAAGCAATGCGAACGTCCGCTCGAGTTTCGCCAGATAAGGGAACCCCATCTACGCCTTCAGACTGGAGCGGTGATCGAATTTTAGCAAAAGTGGTTATCGGGGCGCAATCATAGGGCCGCAGCGTAAACATAGTTCTCATCATCGTCGCTCGTCGCCCGTCGTGTGGATCCGTCGTGTGGATTAGAACCTTGCCGGACCACGGGGGATTCGAACTCCGCTCAAGAGAGAGCTATAGCGTAAACGTAGTTCTCATCATCGCCTGTCACAGTGCGCCATTAAAATCAATTCTTTATCGAAGGAGTTGGCCGGATAGAGCCGGCGCGGAGCGGGTCTGGCGATCGCTCGATAAGCAGAAATCGGAAATTCGGGGAAATGGCAGCGCGCGATTTCGCAGCGCTGCGCCTGGCCCCTAAGCGAAGAAATCGCGCCGCCTTGCGAGGGCGCCTTCCGCCTTATGGAAAATGCGATCCGCTCTTATACCTTTATTCGGCGCGGTAATCATCGCGGGAGAACGAGCGATGCAAGAACGCGGTCACGCCCCCGATCTGTTCAGTCCGGTCGAAATCGGGCCTCTAAGGCTCAGCAATCGCGTCGTCATGGCGCCTTTGACGCGCAGTCGCGCCGGGCCCGGGAACACGCCAAACGAATTAAATGCGCTTTACTACGCCCAGCGAGCCAGCGCCGGCCTCATCATTTCGGAAGCGACTCAGATCTCGCCCCAGGGCCAGGGCTACATCTCAACCCCCGGGATCCACAGCGCCGAGCAAATCGAAGGCTGGAAATGCGTGACGAGGGCGGTCCATGTCGCCGGGGGGCGGATCGTGCTTCAACTCTGGCACGTTGGGCGCATCTCTCATCCGTCCTTCCAGCCGGGCGGCGCTGCGCCGATCGCGCCATCCGCCATAAGGCCCAAGGGACAGGCCTTCACGGCGAAAGGCTTCGAGCCGATCCCGACGCCGCGAGCGCTCGAAACAGCCGAAATACCCGGCATCGTCGAGCAATATGCTCAAGGGGCGCGAAACGCCATGGCGGCCGGGTTTGACGGGGTGGAAGTCCACGCCGCCAACGGCTATCTGATCGATCAGTTCCTGCGCGATCAGACCAACAAACGCACCGACCGCTACGGCGGCGGCATCGAGAATCGCAGTCGGTTCTTGATGGAGGTCGTCGACGCCGTCATCGCCGCGGTGGGCGCCCAACGCACCGGCGTGCGTATTTCGCCGCAGAATACGCAGAGCGACATCAGCGACAGCGATCCGCAGACCCTGTTCAACTATGTTGCAGAACAGCTTTCTGGAAAGGGGCTCGCCTATCTCCACACCATCGAAGGCGATACGTCCGGCCTCGCGGTTCCGCCTTTCGATTACAAAACCCTCAAACGTCTGTTCGGCGGGCTCGTCATAGCCAACAATGGCTTTGACAAAAGGCGCGCAGAGGAGGCCATCGCCGATGGGCGCGCGGATCTCATAGCCTTCGGCAAGTCCTTCATCGCCAATCCGGATCTGGTGATACGGCTATTCCTCGACGCGCCGCTGGCGCCCGTCAATCGGGAAACGCTGTACGGAGGCTCGGTGCAGGGCTACACGGACTATCCGATACTCGGCGCCGCCACCCCACATGCCTGTTACCACGACACGGAAAGGGCCTGGGGATAATTTCCGGAGGGCGCCCGATGAGCGTGCTCGAGACCCGTCGTCATCAGCTGTTTCCCGTGCTCGACGCCGCCCAGATCGACACGGCCAAGCGCTTCGCAAGCGGCCCTGCGAGGGAATTCGCACCCGGAGAGGTCCTCTTCGAAGCGGGCCAGCGCGACGCCCCGGTTTGGGTCGTGCTCAAAGGTTCGATCGATGTCGCGCGTCGTGACGGTCTCGATCGCAAGGCCGCGATCACAACCCATCGCGTTGGACAATTCTCGGGCGAGGTAAGCCAGCTCGCCGGGCGGCAAACGCTCGCCTCCGGCCGCGCGGGCGCTGAAGGCTGCGTCGCGCTGCCGTTCGACGCGGCGCATGTTCGCGCCCTCATGATCGGCTCCGCCGAGGTGGGCGAGATCATCATGCGCGCATTCATCTTGCGCCGAGTCGGTCTCATTGAGGACGGAGGGGTCGGGTCTGTTCTCGTCGGCAATCCGGCTTCGCCCGATCTCGTACGGTTGCAAGGCTTCCTCGGGCGCAATGGCTATCCCTATACAGTGCTCGACGCGACTAACGACGCAGATGGCCGCGCCGTAGTTGAGCGCTTTGGCGTGCTCCCCGAGGAGACGCCGTTGATGATCTGTCCGAACGGGACGCTGCTCAAGCGGCCGACCGACGCCGAAGCCGGCGCCTGCCTGGGCATCACGCCCGAGCTCGATCCGGAAAAGGTCTATGACGTGGCGGTGGTGGGCGCGGGTCCTGCCGGGCTCGCCACCGCTGTCTATGGGGCGTCGGAAGGTCTGTCGGTGCTTGTGCTCGACCAGCGCGCCTTTGGCGGGCAGGCAGGCGCGTCGGCGCGGATCGAGAATTATCTCGGCTTCCCGACCGGCGTCTCGGGGATGGCTCTAGCCGGGCGGGCCTTCAATCAAGCGCTCAAGTTCGGCGCCGAAATCGCCATTCCCATCGAGGTTGCGCGGCTCGATTGCGGCGAGCCTGGGAAAAAACCCAGCGACGCCGCGCGCTTGGAATTTACCAATGGCGGGGCCGCGCGCGCCCGAACTGTCGTCATCGCCTCCGGCGCCGATTACCGGCGGCCGCCGATCCCGAACCTTTCTGCCTTTGAGGGAAGGGGCGTTTCCTATTGGGCCTCGCCGGTAGAGGCGAAGCTCTGCGAAGGCGAGGAAGTGGCTCTGGTGGGCGGCGGCAATTCGGCGGGTCAGGCCGTGGTGTTCCTCGCGTCGAGGGTGAGACGCTTGCATCTCGTGGTGCGCGGATCGGGCTTGGAAGCATCGATGTCGCGCTATCTCATCGACCGTATCGCCGAGCTGCCCAATGTAGAGTTGCACACCGAAACCGAGGTGGTCGCCTTGGAAGGAGACGAGGTCGCCGGCCTCACCGGCGCCGTGTTTCGCAGCCGCGCGACTGGAGCCGCCTGCACTTTCCCCTTGCGTCACCTTTTCCTGTTCATCGGCGCTGACCCAAACGCCGCGTGGCTCAATGGCTGCGTTGCTCTGGACGCCAAAGGGTTCGTAATTACGGGGCGCGACAGCGGTCGCGGCGCCGGAGAGAGTTCCCGTCCTGTTCTGCCGCTTGAAACGAGCCGCCCCGGAATTTTCGCTATTGGCGATGTGCGGGCCGGTTCAACCAAACGTGTCGCGGCGGCGGTAGGAGAAGGCGCCGCCGTGGTGGCGCAAATTCATACTGTGCTAACGCCGCGATAGACGCGTGGGCTTTTTCCCGCCTACAGGCCAGCGCGCGTTCACAGGATCAAGTCAACCACGCCGCCGCCCATGTCGCGACGCCGCTTGCCCGGCAATGGGCAATGTCGGGAGCGCGCGGGGGATTCGTCGCGATCGGCGACGCCGATGCGCTAAGACGAATCGTCCAGATTCGAGCCGAATAGAGCCAGATCGCCGCCGAGATATTGAACAGCGAATCATGTCGATCAGCGCAAAATCAACGTGACCAAAATGGCGCCCATGGTTCAGAGGAAAAACCCTCTGTCATCCTGCGTTCATTCCTGACGTCGGCAAGGTGAGACCCGCTAGAGGGTCTAAGAACAGGCGGACGCGCCGAGCGCATCCGCCTTTCCTTCCCTGAACTCGGGGCTCCGCTGCGGTTAAATCCGAAGTCAGAATCCAGCGTGCGGCGCTCGAGAGGCCGCCGCCGGCAGCCTTACTCGGCCGGCTTGAAGGTGCGCGCCTGATGCGACGCTCGGCCACCCTTGGTTCCCGCCTTTGCGGCAAGCGAAGGGTCCCTGGAAAATGAACGATCGGCCGAATCCACGGATTGACCGCCCTTACGACCCGCCCGCGCGGCAAGGTCGGAACTTTGGGAGAAGCTGCGCTTCTCGGGCGGGACGCTCTTCCCGCCCATGCGGGCGATCTCGCGTCGCCTCTCCGGGTTCATCGAGGCGAACCCGCGTTTGGTTTTGACTCTCGTTTCCATGGCGTTCAGTCCATCTCCCCTAAACAGTGAGGAAATAACAACGCTTTCGCCTGCAAGTCGCAACTGTGGAAACTACTAAAGGCGCGAAATCTCCCGCGCCGACCTGAGGTCGATCTAGAAAAACCGGCAGGATCAGTGACGCCCTTAGCAAGGGCGTCGCCAAAGCGCGACGAGTGATGGCGCATCAAAACTCGTCCCAAGCCTCTTTGCGTGAACCGCCCCTG